>NZ_JAOTOA010000012.1:0-206409 GCF_036346535.1 Pseudomonas sp. Z18(2022) | reverse complement strand
CGACGGGGCAGGGACGCCCCGTCGCGGCGGCCCGCTTCGTGCTACCGGAGTGCGGGCACACCGAGCCTAGGCGAGGTGCCGAGTGGTGGGGCAAGAGCGTTTTGCTTACTTTTGCGCTTTTCAAAAGTGAGCCGCTGTAAGAGCGGAACCAATATCAGACATCACCCAAATAACGGATATGCCCCCCCCTCTCAATCAAACTTATAGCTGATAGCAGTCTGCACCTGCCCCTGATTCACATCCCCGGTTTCCTTGACGATGCTGCTATTGGCCGCCGAACCAACAAGGTGAATCCAGCTGGCACTGGTCAACAGCGACCACTTCGCGTCCAAAGGAAACTCAAAACTCTGCGTCAACGTCAGGTTCTGAAACCCGGCACTGGCGTTATAAGGACGAAACCCCGAAGCCGCAGCCTCATTGGCATCCACCCCGAAAAACGTCTGCGCCTGGCGCGCATCGGCAAAATGCGCCATCAGGCCGGTGCTGCCGATGATGCCGCTGCCCAACGGATAACCCAGCTCACCCCCAAGCTTGCCCACCACACCGCTTTGATCCCGCGCACCACCCACGGTCTGACCCATCTGGGCGTATACCCGCCAGAACTCAGCCGGCGCGTACTGAATAAAGCCACCCACCTCAGCCATGTCCGAAACATCACGCAACCCCCGCAACGACCCGTTCGCAGTCCGCCCCGGCAAGTAATTGATATAAGGCCCGGCTGTAAAACCATTGGTATTCAGGGCACTCCAGGTCAGCCCATCATCGGTACCCAGGCTGACATTCCCCCAATCCAGATCGAAGTAAGGAATGGGCCGCGTTTCGTAGCGGCTGCCCGTCGGATCATGGGGCTGATAGCTGACACCCGCGCCGACCTCACCGGTAATCCCGTCCGCCAGCGCAGCGCTCGAAACGCCCCACAGCCCCAGCAAACCGGCGAATACAGCAAAAGTAACCCTGAACATGGAGCCATTTCCTTTTGTGAACATGCGCGCATGAACGCGCAAACACCCGACGTTAGGCAAGCACTCATCTAGGTTGTAGCAAGCTACAAAAATTGTAGCCGGTTCCGACACAACCACCCACTGACACCCGCCAAACCCCCTGAAAACAGGGGCTGGAGGCACTTGGCACACTCCGTGCTCTAGCACTCTGCAAGCGCAACAGCGCGTTCCTACTTCATAGGTAAATGCAGATGATCCACTGGCATATCGTGTGTGACTTCGACGGGACCATCACCCCCACCGACGTCATCGACAACGTCCTCCAACGCTTCGCCGGCCCCGAGTGGGAAACCATCGAACAGGAATGGCTGGATGGGCACATCGGTTCGCGCGAATGCCTGAGCCGTCAACTGGCGCTGATCAAGGCGACCCCGGCCGAACTGCTGGCCTACTTCGACAGTGTCGAGATCGACCCGGACTTCCCGGATTTCGTCGACCATGTCATGGGCCTCGGCGCTTCCATTGAAGTGGTCAGCGACGGCATCGAACAAGGCATCGCGCGGATTCTTTCGCGCAACTATGTGACCTTGCTGCCGATCCTCGCCAACCGCCTGCGCCAGGTCGACCAGAACAGCTGGCGCATCGACTTCCCGTATTCCAGCGACGCGTGCCGCGCTGCGTCCGGCAACTGCAAATGCAAGTCCACGCCGCGCAACAAGCGCGTGCTGGTGATCGGTGACGGCAAGTCCGACATGTGCGTGGCTTCCACCGCCGACTTCGTCTTCGCCAAGGCCAGCCTGGCCGACTACTGCGAAACCAACAACATCCCCTACGTGCGGTTCGACACCTTCGCCGAACTGCCGGCATTGCTGGCCAAGTTGCCTCAAGGCATCGCCGCCAACGCCAACTCTTACAGCACCTCTTCCGACAATCAGGAACTCTTCCACCATGTCTGATATTCGTATTGCCACCGCAGAAGACCAGGTTCTTCTGGATAAAGAAGCCAAGTACTGCTCCTACGGCGACACCGTTCACTACATCGACCCACCACGCATTTTCAGCCGTTGCGAAGGCTCCTACGTGTGGGACACCGAAGACCAGGCTTACCTCGACCTGCAAATGTGGTACTCGGCCGTTAACTTCGGTTACGCCAACCCGCGCCTGAACAACGCGCTGAAACAGCAGATCGACACCCTGCCGCAAATCGCCAGCCAGTACCTGCACAAAGGCAAGATCGAGCTGTCGGAAATGATCGCCGTCGACGCCAAGAAGAAATTCGGCCTCGACGGTCGCGTGCACTTCAACGTGGGCGGTTCGCAGTCCATCGAAGACTCCCTGAAAGTGGTGCGTAACGCCACCAACGGCAAGAGCCTGATGTTCGCCTTCGAAGGCGGCTACCACGGCCGTACCCTCGGCGCGTCGTCGATCACTTCGAGCTACCGCTACCGTCGCCGCTACGGCCACTTCGGCGAGCGCGCCAACTTCATTCCGTTCCCGTACCACTTCCGCGGCCCGAAAGGCATGACCAAGGAAGAATACGGCAGCCACTGCGTGCAGCAGTTCGCGCGCCTGTTCGAAACTGAATACAACGGTGTGTGGGACCCGAAAGTCGGCCAGAGCGAATACGCTGCCTTTTACGTCGAGCCGATCCAGGGCACCGGCGGCTACGTGATCCCGCCGATGAACTTCTACAGCGAGCTCAAGCAGGTCCTCGACCAGCACGGCATCCTGATGGTCGTCGACGAAATCCAGATGGGCTTCTGGCGTACCGGCAAGCTGTGGTCGATCGAACACTTCGACGTCAAACCTGACGTGATCGTCTTCGGCAAGGCACTGACCAACGGCCTGAACCCGCTGGGCGGCATCTGGGCCAAGGAAGAGTTGATCAACCCGAAAATCTTCCCGCCAGGCTCCACTCACTCCACCTTCGCGTCCAACCCGTTGGGCACCGCGGTAGGTCTGGAAATGTTCAAGATGACCAGCGAAGTCGACTACGGCGCGATGGTCATGGCCAAGGGCAAATACTTCCTGGCCGGCCTGCAAGAGCTGCAAAAACGCTTCCCGATCATCGGCGATGTCGATGGCCTGGGCCTGGCGCTGCGCTGCGAAATCTGCGGCCCGGATGGCTTCACTCCGGACAAGGCGACCCTGGACTTCATGGTCGACGAAGGCATGAAAGGCGACATGGTGGTTGACGGTCAGAAACTCGGCCTGATCCTCGACGTGGGCGGTTACTACAAAAACGTGATCACCCTGGCACCGTCCCTGGAAATCAGCTACCCGGAAATCGACCTGGGCCTGAAGCTGCTTGAGCAACTGCTTGTGCGAGCGACCAAACGGTGATTGGCCACGAGATCGACCTCGGTGAAGGTGATGCCGGCTTCGTTCTCGGTAGCGGTCCGGTCGGGATCCTGTTGATCCACGGCCTGACGGGCACCCCGACGGAACTCCGTCGGGTGGCCCAGGGTTTGGCCAAGGTCGGTAACTGCACGGTGTACGTGCCGACCCTGGCCGGGCACTGCGGGGACAACAGCGACTTGCAAGCCACCGGCTGGCAGGACTGGTACGAAGGCGTGCGCAAGACGTTCGTCGCGGTGAAACAACGCCACGAGCAGGTGTTTGTCGGCGGTTTGTCGATGGGCGCGGTGATGTCGATGTACGTGGCGTCGCAGTTCCCTGGCCAGGTCGCCGGCTTGTTGATGTACTCCACTACCTTGAAGTACGACGGCTGGAGCATCAGCAAGATGGCGTTCATCACGCCCTTGCTGATCCGTATTCCCTTCGGTGTGCGCCTGTTCCGCTTTACTGAAAAGCCGCCCTACGGCATCAAGAACGAGCGCCTGCGGGCGATCGTCGAGCGGCAGATGAAGGAAGGGGAGAGCAGCGAGGCGGGTCTCTTGACCATGGAGGGCGTCACGGTGCGCGAGTTGCACTGGATGAACGCCGTGGTGAAGAAGCTCATGCCATCGATCAAGACCCCGGCCCTGGTGCTGCATTCCATCGAGGATGACATCACCAGCCGCTGGAACGCCGATTACGTGGAACGCCATCTCGGCGGCCCCGTGACCAAGATCCTGCTGGACAACTGCTACCACATGATCACCGTCGACCTGCAATACCGTCGGGTGATCGAGTTGAGTGCCGAGTTTGTCGGGCAGCACGCACACGCCACAGAGGCACCTGAAGATTATCGACAGCTGGCTTGAACCCTAAGGATTTGACGTGATCACCGCCCAAGCCTTTTCGACCATTCGGGCCATCGAACGCAGTGCCTGGAACGACTGTTTTCCCGATGCCCTGGAGGATTGGGACTATTACGTGGCCGTGGAAAACGCCGCTATTGATGACTTTCAGTGGCGCTACCTCGCGGTGTTTGACGAGGCAACGCTGGTGGCGGTCGCGCCGGCGTTCATTACGCGTTATCGCCTCGACACCACCGTGTCAGGCGTAGGCAAGCGCTTTACCGAGCGCCTGGAGCGACTGTGGCCGGGTGTTTTGAAGCTGGGCCTGTATGCCATCGGCTCGCCGGTGGCGGAACAGTGCAATGCGGGTGTCGCCAGTCATGTTGCCGAATCCGGGCGCGAGGCGTTGCTTGCGCAGTTACTCGCCGCCGCACGCCGGGATGCCGATGCGTTCGGCGTCGGGCTGGTGGCGGTCAAGGATGCACCGACCAGGGACGAAGGCTGGTCAAACAGCTGCCTAGGCGCGGGTTTCCAGAGCATGCCCAGCCTGCCAACGGCCTTGTTGCCGATCCCTTTTGGTTCAGTGGACGCCTACCTCGGTTCCCTGGACAAAGCCACCCGCAAGGACCTGCGCCGCAAACTGCGTGCGCCGGGGCCGCGTGTCGAGTGGCGACGCAACATCGACGACGTACTGCCGCGCATCATGGCGCTGTATGAGGCCACCCTGGAACGCTCCGATCTGCAGTTCGAGCGACTGCCGGCAGGCTATTTCACCGGTATCCTTGAACAGCTGCAGGAACGTGCGGTCTGTGTGCTTTATTGGGTGGACGAGCAACTGGTGGCGTTCAACCTGATCCTGCTTAACCGGGATCGCCTGATTGACAAGTTTTTCGGCGAAGACAGTGACTACAGTCGCGAATACAGCCTGGCGGTGCGCAGTTGGTTAACCAACATCGACTACTGTATTCGCAACGATATTGCGTTATATGAATGTGGTCAGGCCGGCTATGCCAGCAAGTTGCTGCTGGGCTGCGAGTTCCAGGGCAACAGCATGTTTTTCCGCCACCGTAACTGGCTGGTCAACCGTGCGCTGTTCGTTGCAAAAGTGTTTCTCCGACCGGATCGATCCGACCCTGCCATGGCTGCTGCGATAAGCGAAACCTGATGATCAACAAGACCCGTCAAAAAGCCCGCCCCTTTGCCATTTCGCGTTGGAGCGTCCAGCGCAAGCTGGTGTTGGCGTTCTGGCTGGTGACGGTGATCCCGACGATGATCGCGGCAGAACTGGCCGCCACAACGCTGTCGCAGATCTTCGACAGCAACGTGCGAATCTGGCTGCAGGAGTCGACCAAGATCGTCAAGGACGAGATCGGCGACATCCTCCACGACAACGCCCGGGTCGCCCAACTCTTCCTGCGCTACACCAAGCCGCCGTCGTCGCGCCAGGCCGAGAAACACGACAAACTGACCGCCGACATTGCCGCCGCCACCGACATCGATGTGGTCGCGCTGATCCGCAGCAGTGACCACAAGATTGTCTTCAGCACGGCCGCCGATGACATCGTCAAGCAAATCAACCTGGCCAGTAATGCGGTGTTGCAGACGGTCCAGGTGGCGGGCGTCACCACCGGCGTGGTGGTGTCCACCTTCGAGACCAGCGAAGACGGCGTTGACTATCAACTGCTGGTGGCCACCTACCTGGACAGCAGTTTCCTGACCAGCGTGGCCGATGTGCATTCCCTAGACCTGCGCTTGTACCTGGCCAACCCCAGCGGTTTCTCGGAGATTTTCTCCACCCAGCGCTTCGTCGATCACCCCAGCCGGATTCCGTCGAGTATCGAAGCCGCGCTGCGCAGCACCAAGCAACCCAGCGAGCAGTTCACCAATAACTACAGCGGCTTGTACTGGCCGATCTTCAACGATGCCGGCGAACTGCAAGGGGTGATCTTCAGTGGTTTGCTGCGGCACACCAGCCTGGTGGGTCTGGTGAACCAGAGCAACCTGTTCGTGCTGATCTTCCTGCTCAGCTCGGCGTTGTCCCTGGCCGCTGGCATGTTGGTGTCCCAGCGCCTGACCCGGCCGTTGCGGGATTTGTCCGAAGGCGTCAGCGCGGTGATCTCGGGCAACTATCAGCATCGCGTGGCGGTCAGTGGCGGCGACGAACTGGCGCAACTGAGCAGCACCTTCAACCACATGACCGAGCGCCTCGGTGAGTTGCATCTCCTGGAAGCGCAATTGCGTCGCCGCGACCGCCTGCACGCGCTGGGCGAAGTCGCCATGGGCCTGGCCCACGAAATTCGCAACCCGCTGGGCATTATCAAAACTGCTACCCAGTTGCTGCACCGCCGCGCCGACCTGCCGGAAACCGACAAGCGTCACCTCGAGTACGTGATCAGCGAGGTCAGCCGGATCAACGACCTGATCACCGAATTCCTCGACTTCGCCAAACCCAGCGCACCGTTGCGTACCGTGCAGGCGGCACGGCCGGTCGTGGAGGAGATTCTCGGCTTCTGCGGGCCCGAGTTGTCGACCCATAACATCGACGCGCAAATCGATGACGAGGCTCCCGGCGCGACGATCTACGCCGATGCCAAACAGCTCAAGCAGGCGTGCCTCAACCTGATTCTCAACGCCATCGACGCGATGCCCGGAGGCGGCCGCTTGACCCTGGGCATCCGCAGCGTGGGCGGCAACACGGTGATCAGCATCGCCGATACCGGCGAAGGCATTCCGCCGGACATGATCGAGCGGATCTTTACGCCATTCGTCACCACCAAGGCCTCGGGCACGGGCCTGGGGCTGGCCAAAGTCTTCTCGATCATGGAAAGTCATGACGGCAGCATCGAATGTGTCAGCGAGAAAGATGCCGGCGCCACCTTCAGCCTGTACATTCCGGCCCAGGGTGACGACGGCGATGATGAGGATGGTGATGACGCATAACGTATTGGTAGTCGACGACGAACCCAAGCTCTGTGACTTGCTCTCGTCGGCCTTGAGCCAGAGCGGGATCCAGGTGTTTACCGCCGGTGACGGCTTGCAGGCGCTCAAGGTGCTGGAACAGGAAGACATCGACCTGGTGATCAGCGACTGGCGCATGCCCGGCATGGACGGCCCGGCGTTGCTGGCGGAAATCAAGGTGCGCTACCCGCAGTTGCCGGTGATCGTGATGACCGCCTACAGCACCGTGAAAAACGCCGTGCAGTCGATGCGCAACGGCGCCTACGACTACATCGCCAAGCCGTTCGACATCGACGAGCTGGACATCACGGTGGCCAAGGCCCTGCAGTTTCGCGACATCATGCGCGACAACGCGCGCATGCGGGCGGAGCTGGATGAGCATTCGCAGTTCGACAGCCTGGTGGGCGACAGCCCGGCGTTTCGCCGGGTGCTGCACGCCGTAGACTCGGTGCGCGACAGCAACGCTACGGTGCTGCTGACCGGCGAAAGCGGTACCGGCAAAGAGATGGTCGCCCGGGCCATCCACAAACACGGCAACCGCGCCGACAAGCCGTTTGTGGCGGTCAACTGCGCGGCGATTCCCGAAGGCTTGCTGGAAAGCGAGATGTTCGGCCACCGCAAGGGCGCCTTCACCGGCGCCGTGGCGGACCGGGTCGGGCGTTTCATGCAGGCCGACAAAGGCACGTTGTTCCTCGATGAAGTGGGCGACATGCCGTTGGCGTTGCAGGCAAAAATCCTGCGGGCCTTGCAGGAACGTGTGATCGAGCCGGTGGGCGACCCGCGCGAGCGCAAGGTGGACGTGCGGGTGATTGCCGCCACCAACAAGAACTTGCTGGATGCGGTGGCCAACAAAGAGTTTCGTGAAGACCTTTACTACCGTCTCAATGTATTCCCGATTCCACTGCCAGCCCTGCGCGAGCGCGTGGAAGACATTGCGCCGCTGGCCCGGCACTTCGCCCAGACCTTGAGCGCTACGGCCGGTAAACGCATCACCGGCTTCAGCCCCGAGGCGTTGCAGGCGATGGCGGCGTATTCCTGGCCGGGCAATATTCGCGAACTGCAAAACTGCGTGGAGCGGGCGACCATTGTCGCGGCGACGCCGGTGATCGAGGACATTGATCTGCCGGCGTACCTGTTCGCCTCCAAACCGGCTGAAGACGGCGTGGGCGCGATACTCAGCAACGGGCCGGGCGTGCCGCACGACCTGGATGCGGCGCTGGCCGAGGTGGAGAAGGCCTACATCATGGCCGCGTTGCAGGAGAGCAATGGCGTGCAGGCTGCGGCGGCCCAGAAGATCGGGATTTCCGAGCGCAGTTTCTGGTATCGGTTGAAGAAGCTGGGAATTCAGGTGGACAAGATCGTTCGTTGAAATTGCTGAAGCAACGCCGATCAACTGTAGGAGCTGGCTTGCCTGCGATAGCATCACCTCGGTGTAACTGACACACCGAGGTGCCTGCATCGCGGGCAAGCCCGGCTCCCACAGAAGCTGGCGCCCACACTGATTGAGGTGTGTCAGGCGTGCATGCGAACCCACACGCTGACCAACACCGTCGCCGCCATCAACCACGCCACGGCCGCCACCGCCAGCGAAGCCTCCAGCCGCATCCGGTCGACCATCACGTATAGCGTCGCCAGGTACACAAAGTACGGAATGATCGACCACATCCCGAACACTATCGTGGTCTTCAAATCTTCCACCGAGCGCCCCTTGCCGACGATGTAATGCGCGATCAGCGCGAACGTCGGAAACAGCGGCACCAGGCCCGCGATGTAATAGTTTTTGGTCTTGGCCAGCGCCGCCAGGATCAACACAACCCCGGCACCCAGCGCCGCCTTCAGCAATAAATCCACACTGTGCTCCTAGTGGCTAAGCCCGTACTTCTTGACCTTGTCGAACAGCGTGGTCTTGGCCATCCCCAGTTCCTGGCTGGCCTGGGTCAGGTTGCCGCCGCTGCGCTGCAAGGCGTCGTTGAGCAGGTTGCGTTCGAAGGCTTCCACCGCTTCGGTAAAGGCCAGACCGTGATTGCCGCTGCTGGCGCCGCTCTTCTTGAACGCCGGCAAGCCAAGCGCAAACCGCTCGGCCACGTTGCGCAATTCACGCACGTTACCCGGCCAGTCGTGGCTCATCAGGTTGGACAGGGTCTGGTTGTCGAGGTCGGGCGCGGTGCGGTCGAAACGCAGGGACGACTGCTGCAGGAAGTGTTCGAACAACTGCAGGATGTCTTCGCGACGTTCCCGCAACGGCGGCAGTTCCAGGGTCACCACGTTGAGGCGGTAGTACAGGTCGCTGCGAAACTGGTTGGCGCGGCTCAGGTCGTCCAGGTCGGACTTGGTGGCGGCGATCACCCGGCAATCCACCGCCACGCTCTGGTTCGAACCCAGGCGTTCCAGGGTGCGTTCCTGCAACACCCGCAGCAGTTTGATCTGCAGGTTCATCGGCATGCTTTCCACTTCGTCGAGGAACAGCGTGCCTTCGTGGGCGTGTTCGATCTTGCCGATGCGGCGTTTGCCGGCGCCGGTAAACGCGTTGGCCTCGTGGCCGAATATCTCGCTTTCAAACAGGTTTTCCGGCAGGCCGCCGCAGTTCAAGGCGACGAACTGATGGGAATGGCGCCGGCTGAAATCATGCAGGCAGCGGGCAACCAGTTCCTTGCCCGTGCCGGTCTCGCCTTCGATCAGCACGTTGGCCGAGGTGTCGGCGACGTTGGCGATCAGCTCCCGCAGGTTCTGCATGGCGGGGGAGCGGCCGATGATCCGGCCTTCCAGGGAGTCGCGCTCGGCCAACTGCCGGCGCAGCGACCAGACTTCCCGGGCCAAACCGCGTTGCTCGAGGGCGCGACGGGCAACGTCTACCAGGCGCTCGGGGGAGAAGGGTTTTTCCATGAAGTCATAAGCGCCGTTGCGCATCGCGCCCACGGCCATGGAGATATCGCCGTGGCCGGTGATCAGCACTACCGGCAGGCTTTTATCCAAAGCCTTGAGCCGGGTCAGCAGCTCCAGGCCGTCGATGCCCGGCAAACGGATATCACTGATGACGATGCCGGCGAAGTTTTCACCAACCCGGGTCAGGGCTTCTTCGGCGCTGGCCACGCCCACGCTGGGAATGTCTTCCAGGGCCAGGGCTTGCTGGCAGCCGAGCAATACATGGGGGTCGTCTTCGACGATCAGCACGGTCAGGTCGGTGGTTTTTTCTGTGTTCATTTCGACTCGACTGGTTGAGGGCTCGCCAGCGGCAAACTCAGGACAAAGGCAGTACCACCGCTGGCCGGGTGCTCGACGGCAAGGTTGCCGCCGGTGGCCGCCGCGAGGCTGGCCGACAGCGTCAGGCCCAGGCCCAGGCCTTGCTCGCCGGGTTTGGTGGTAAAGAACGGTTCGAACAAATGCTTGCGGGCCTCGGGATCAATGCCGTGGCCGTTGTCGCGCACCTGCAGGCGGTATTTGCCCTCGACGATGTCGCCGTCCAGCCACAACTCGGGGGCGGGTTGCGCCTGCATCGCGTCCAGGGCGTTGCCGATGAGGTTGACCAGAATCTGCTCCAGGCGGGTCTGGTCGATCTGCAACTGTGCGTGGGTGAAGTGACGGTGCACCGTCAGCGGCAAGCTCTCCAGGCGACTGCCCAGGATCTGGAACGTGGCGTCCACCGCCTTGCCCAGATTGGCCTCGCCCTGGTCATCACCGCGCCGGGCAAAGGAGCGCAGGCTGGCGGTGATGCGGCCCATGCGGTCGATCAGTTCGTTGATGGTCTTGAGGTTGGCGCTGGCGGTGTCCAGCGCCCCGCGCTCGAGGAAGCGCACGGTGTTGCCCGACAGGGTGCGCAGGGCCGCCAGCGGCTGGTTCAATTCGTGGGCGATGCTGGTGGACATCTGGCCGATCGCTGCCAGTTTGCCGGCCTGTACCAGTTCGTCCTGGGCACGGCGCAGGGTTTCCTCGGCCTGGCGCCGCTCGCGAATCTGGCTCTTGAGCCGTTCGTTGCTGGCCCGCAGGTCGGTGGTGCGTTCGGCAATCCGTCGTTCCAGCTGGTTGTTGGCTTCCTGCAAGGCTTCCCGGGCGGCAAGGCGGGTGGCGATCACCTTGCGCCGCTCGTTCCAGGCGATCAGCAGGAACGCCACCAACGCGAAGGCCACGGCCACCAGGATGCCCTGGTTGATAGCGGCCTGGCGCAGGTCATTCAGCGGGGTCAGCAGGGTGAAGTTCCACGGGGTGTCATTCAGCGGGCGGGTTTGCGCCAGGTAGCTGACCTCGTGCTCGTCTGCCACCACTTCGCTGTTGGCCGGGAAGGTCAGCTTCTCGGTGCCTTCGTTGAGGCGCTCGCGGGCCAGGGGTTCCAGCTCGCTGAGGGTCGCCCAGTAATATTGCAGGCTGTGGGCGAGGCGGTCCTTGGTGTCATCGCTCAGAGGTCGCACGGACTTGAGGCGGCGGGCCGGGTCGCTGGAGAGAATGATGATGCCATTCTCGTCACTGACGAAGGCCTCCAGGCGCGCCCGCTGCCAGCGCTCTTCCAGCGCTTCCAGGCGGACCTTGACCACGGCGACGCCGATGATCTTGCCGTGTTCTTCCAGGCCATGGGCCAGGTAATAGCCGGGTTCGCCGTTGGTGCTGCCGATGCCGTAGAACCGGCCCGGCTGGCCGCGCACGGCATTCTGGAAATAGGCACGGAAGGACAGGTCTTCACCCTGGTAACTGTCGGCATCGCGCCAGTTACTGGTGGCCAGCACGCGGCCGGTGGTGTCCATCACGTAGATCGCCCGGCTGCGGCTGCGCCGGTTCAGGCCTTCGAGGTAGTCGTTGACGGTTTTGCGGGTTTCCTGATTCGGGTCGGCCAAGAGCCTGGAGACGCTGGACTCCAGCTCCAGGAGGCTGGGCAGGTAGGTGTATTTGCTGAGTTCGCTCTCGACGGTGCGGGCGTGTAATTCCAGCTGGCGTTCGCCGGTATCGCTGAGGGTGCGGATCCCATAGAACTCACTGATCCAGAAGCCGACATAACCCAGTCCGATCACCAGGGCGATGATCAGCGGCGGCAGGAACAATTGGCGAATCAGACGAGGCTTCACGGCAAGTGATGGCGGCGCGGCGCGAAAGAGGTTGGGGTCGCATTTCATCACAGATGCCTTGGGTCAACCAGAGCTGTCAGCCTGCGCGGTCCCGTGTGGGAGCAGGCTTGTGTGGGAGCCGGGCTTGCCCGCGATGCAGGCGCCTCGGTGTGTCAGTTACACCGAGGTGATGCAATCGCAGGCAAGCCAGCTCCCACACAAGCCTGCTCCTACACAAGCCCGGTTTTCACAGGGCAGCAGTGGTGCTTTTTAGTGCTGCAGGATTTTCTCAAGGAAGTGCTGCGCACGCTCGGAGCGGGCGCTGATGTCGCCGAAGAATTCCTCTTTCGGGCAGTCTTCGATGATCTTGCCGGCGTCCATGAAGATCACCCGGTCGGCGACCTTGCGGGCGAAACCCATTTCGTGGGTCACGCACATCATGGTCATGCCTTCGTGGGCCAGTTGCACCATCACGTCGAGCACTTCGTTGACCATTTCCGGGTCGAGGGCCGAGGTCGGTTCGTCGAACAGCATGACGATCGGGTCCATCGCCAGCGCACGGGCAATCGCCACACGCTGTTGCTGGCCGCCGGAAAGCTGGCCCGGGTGCTTGTGGGCGTGGGCCGACAGACCGACACGCTCCAGCAGTTGTAGGCCTTTCTTGGTGGCTTCTTCCTTGCTGCGGCCCAATACCTTGATCTGCGCGATGGTCAGGTTTTCGGTGATGGTCAGGTGCGGAAACAGCTCGAAGTGCTGGAACACCATGCCAACGCGCGAGCGCAGTTTCGGCAGGTTGGTCTTCGGGTCGGCGATGGAGGTGCCATCGACCACCACGTCGCCTTTCTGGAACGGTTCCAGGGCGTTGACGCATTTGATCAGGGTGGATTTGCCCGAGCCGGACGGCCCGCACACCACGATCACTTCGCCTTTTTTAACCTCGGTGCTGCAATCGGTCAGCACCTGGAAGTCGCCATACCACTTGTTGATATTCTTGATAGAGATCATACGGCAAACCTTTTTTGCAGACGCTTGACCAGCAGCGAGGCGGAAAAGCTGATGATGAAGTAGACGACACCGGCGAAGATCAGGAACTCATTGGAGCGGCCGATGATGTCGCCGTTGGAGCGGGCGGAGTTGAGGAAGTCCACCAGGCCCACGGTGTAGACCAGCGAGGTGTCCTGGAACAGGATGATCGACTGTTGCAGCAGCAACGGGGTCATCTTGCGGAACGCCTGGGGCAGGATGATCAGGCGCATGGTCTGGCTGTAGGTCATGCCCATGGCTTGTGCCGCGGCCATCTGGCCCTTGGGAATTGACTGCACGCCGGCCCGCACGATTTCACAGAAGTACGCCGCCTCGAACATCATGAAGGCCACGACGCAGGAGGTGAATGCACCGATCGGGGTGTCTTCGCCGGTGATCCAGCGCAGCACGAACGGCACCGCCAGGTAGAACCAGGTGATCACCAACAGCAACGGGATCGAGCGGAAGTAGTTCACATAGGCGCCGGCCAGGCGCGACAGCAGTTTGCTGGACGACAGGCGCATCAGCGCGAGGATCGTACCCAGGACGATGCCGCCGACCACGCCCATGACCATCAACTGCAAGGTCATGACCATGCCGTTCCACAGGCCCGGGATGGCGGGGATGATGCCGCTGAAATCGAAGTCCATTATTTACCCCCCACGGAGATCAGGCCGGGCACGGCGACTTTCTTCTCGACCACGCGCATCAGCAGCATCAGGCTCATGTTCAGGGTGAAGTAGATCAGCGTGGCCAGGGTGAAGGCCTCAAACAGGTTGGCCGAGAACTCGGCGGTCTGTTTGGTTTGCGCCAGCAGTTCCATCAAGCCGATCAGGGACGCCACGGAGGAGTTCTTGAAGACGTTGAGGAATTCCGAGGTAAGCGGCGGAATGATGATCCGGTAGGCCTGGGGCAGCAGCACGTTCCAGTAGATCTGTGGCAGCTTGAAGCCCATGGCGCGCGCGGCAGCTTCCTGGCCCCGTGGCAACGCCTGGATGCCGGTGCGCACTTGTTCGCACACGCGGGCGGCGGTGAACAGGCCCAGGCACACGACAACGCTCAGGTAGGCCGAGGTGGTCGGGTTGAGGTCTTGTTTGTACCAGTCTTGCAGGTTCTGCGGCAGCAGGTCGGGTATCAGGAAGTACCAGATGAACAGCTGAACCAGCAGCGGCACGTTACGAAACAGTTCCACGTAGCAGGTCGCGATGCCGGATACGAGGCGGTTTGGCACGGTGCGCATGACGCCCAGTATCGAGCCCAGCAGCAAGGCGATAATCCACGCCACGATGGCGATGGCAATGGTCCAGCCCAGGCCGGTGATGTACCAGTCGAGATAAGTCTCGCTGCCAACGCCGGTGGACTTGAAGAACACGCCCCAGTCCCAGTTGTAATTCATTAGGGTCTCCCCTCGAGATCGATCGATGTACAAGCACCCGCTTGGGGAAGATCCTTTCCCGCCCGGCGGCGAACGCCAGGCACACGCGATCGGCTCGAAAACTGCCAAGTCGAGTGTTCCAAAATTAAAGCCAGCAGGTAGTAACAGACGCCTGAAGGAGCATTGGCTCCCTCAGGACATAAGCTTAGTCAGGTATCAGATTTTTACGTCAGGCGCTGGCTTGTCGCTTGGGTTGGCGATCAGATCCTTGACCTTCTCGCTCATCGGGAAGTTCAGGTTCAGGCCTTTAGGCGGGATCGGGCTTTCAAACCACTTGGTGTAGATCTTGTTGATCTCACCGGATTTGTACAGGCCAACGATCGCGTCATCCACGGCTTTCTTGAAGGCTGGGTCGTCTTTGCGAACCATGCAGGCGTAGGCTTCGAAGGACTGCGGAGTACCGGTGATGACCCAGTCATCCGGCTTCTTGGCCTTGGCTTCTTCACCGGCCAGCAGGGCGTCGTCCATCATGAAGGCAACGGCGCGGCCGCTTTCCAGCATGTTGAAGGATTCGCCGTGGTCCTTGGCGGAGATGACGTTCATGCCCATCTGCTTGTCGGCGTTCATCGCCTTGATGATGCGCTCGGACGTGGTGCCGGCGGTGGTCACGACGTTCTTGCCTTTCAGGTCAGCGAAATCGCTGTAGGACGGCTTGCCATCCTTGTCTTTCTTGACCAGCAGGCGGGTGCCGATTTCGAAGATGTTGACGGTGAAGTCGACTTGCTGGGCACGTTCGGCGTTGTTGGTGGTGGAGCCGCACTCGATGTCCGCGGTGCCGTTCTGGATCAACGGGATACGGGTCTGCGAGGTGACCAGGTTGTACTTGGTCTTCAGGTCGGGTTTGTTCAGGTCTTTTTTCAGGGCTTCAACGATAGCCAGCTGAATGTCGTGGGAGTAGCCCACGGGTTTGCCCGAACCATCCGCAATATAGGAAAACGGAATGGAGCTGTCGCGGTGAGCGAGAGTGATGGTGCCGGAGTCGTTGATTTTCTTCAGCGTGCCGGTAAGTTCGGCGGCGAAAACTGGAGTGCTGATCAGAGCAGCAGCGATAGCTGCGCCCAAAATATGGGGAACGATACGCATCAATACTTCCTCGACATTTGTTTTTTTTATGAGACCGGTTGGGACGGCCACGTTTTTATATAAACAGTACTGCGAAAGCCTGTGACGGCTCCTGAGGCGCCTCAGGCAATCGCCTACGAGTGTAGAGCATGAGTCGTGCCAGACCTGAAATAAAAGGTTAACAGTATGATTTATATAGAGATTAACTTTGTATGACGGCCTTTTTGCCGCGGCGGGGTCCGGCAAACCGAATAGGTCGGGGAATGGCGTTCGGAAAACCGAATGGCGGGATAGGCCTGTATCGCCCATGAAAAAGCCCCGGGAACAGGGCTCCCGGGGCTTTTTTGTGTAGCGCTGTCAGAACGTGTAGTCGGCCGACACCACCGCTGCACGACCATCGCCAGGCACTGCCCAGCCATTGTTGCGGATGCGGGTCAGGTATTCCTTGTCGAACAGGTTGTTGATGTTCAACTGCAGGTTCAACTGTTTGTTGACCTTGTAGCCGAGCATCGCCCGTTGCACCGCGTAGCCGGGCGCAGTCGGGGCCCCGGCGGCGCTGACCAGGTACTGCTTGCTTTGCGCGGTTATGCCGTAGCCCACCTGGAAGTCGTAGGGCAGGTCATACACCGTCCAGAGACTGGCCGCATGTTTGGGCGTGAACGGCAGCGGCTCGCCTTTCTGCGCGTCGAAACCGGTGGTTGCCAGGGTGAAGTCGCTGGCGCTGCGCAGCACGCGGGTGTCCAGGTAGGTGTAGTTGGCGAAGACTTTCCAGCGATCCGTGATCGCACCGCTCAGGCCGAGTGCCACACCATCTGCACGGGCTTTACCGTCGAGGGATTGAGTGCCGCTCAGGTTGGTCGGGTCGTTATCGGCAACTTTGTAGTTGGTGCGGTCATTGCGGAAGATCGCGCCGGTGAGTGACAGGGCATTATCGAAGAAGTCCCACTTGGTGCCGATTTCATAGCTGACGGCGGTTTCCGGGGCGACGTTGCAGTTGTTGGTGGCCACGCTTGAGCTTTTGGCCGGGGTGTAGCAGCCACCGTTGACGCTGGCTTGGGACGGCGTCTTGCTGTTGCCGTAAGCCACATAGAAGCTGCCGTTTTCCGCCGGTTTGTAGACCAGGGCCAGGCGGTAGGACGTCAGGTCATCGGCTTGGCCGAAACGAGTGCCTGGGGTTTCCACACCGGTACTGGAGTAGGCGTTGCTCACCGAACTGCCGGCGTTATGCTCGTAGCGCAAACCACCGTTGATTTCCCATTGCGGGCTGAGCTTGAGCGTGTCGAAGGCGTAGGCAGCACGGTTGTTCAGCGCGCCATCGACGTGGGCGGCGCGGGTGAAGTTGACCGGCCCGTTCCACTCGGAGTTCGGATCGCTGAAGCTCACCGGTGGCGGGACGATCGTGCTGCCGTTGGCGTTGGTCAGCCACTTTCCGGTATCCGCCTCATATTCCTCGCGGCTGATGGCGATGCCGGTCACCAGCGTGTGGTCGATAAACCCGGTGCTGAAGTGGCTGGTCACGTCGGTCTGGTTGGTGAACATCTTGTTCTGGGTGTTGCGTTCGTTACCCAGAGAGCCGCCGCTTGGCTGGAAAAAGCCCGGTTGCAGGCCTGCGGCGCAAGGGGCGCCGGTGATCTGGGTGCCGCTGGCCAGGCAGCCGGCCTGGGCACCTTCGGGGCCCGAGGCGCGCAGGTCCTGGCGAACCCGCTCGACACGGGTGAAGTTGCGCACGGAGACGGCTTCGTTGAAGTCGTGCTCAAGCTTCAGGCTGAACGAGTCCGCGGTGGTTTTCTGGTCATTGATGTTGTGGTAGCCGTAGAAATCGCTCCAACCCACGCCCGGCATGGGCTTGCCGTTGTAGATGGGGATGCCGTACTGCGGCGTGTTGTCATCTTTCTGATGTTCGAAACTGACGGTGACGCGGGTCGGCGTGCCCAGGCCAAAGGCGATGGAAGGCGCAATGCCCCAGCGCGAGTAATCTTCATAATCGCGGCCAGGCACATCGTTACCATGGGCCATCAGGTTCAGGCGGAACGCGGTGGTGTCGTTGAGCATCTGGTTGGTATCAAGCGTGGTGCGCTTGTAGTTGTCGGTGCCGATGCCTGCGCTGATGGTGGTTTTGTCCCGCAGTTCCGGTTGCTTGCTCACCAGGTTGATGGTGCCGCCGACTGCGCCGGAGCCTGAATACACCGAACTCGCGCCGCTGACGACTTCCACCTGCTCCAGGTTGAACGGGTCGGTGCGGCTGTATTGCGCGCTGTCGCGCACGCCGTCGACGTAGATGTCGCCGCTGGCGGAAAACCCGCGCAGGTTGATGCTGTCGCCATACCCGCTGCCACCTTCGCCCGCACCGAAGGTAATGCCTGGCACGGTGCTGAGTACGTCGCGCAGGGTCAGCAGGTTTTGGTCATGAATGACTTCCTTGGGCACCACCGTAATGGTCTGCGGCGTGTCGCGCAGTGCCTCGGTGTACTTGGGGGATGAGGGAGCCACAGGGTTGTAGACGCTCTGGCTCGGGGCCTGGCCTTCGATGCTGGTCGCACCGAGCTGAATCACGCCTGTGTTGTCATCTGGTGCAGTCTCCGCTGCATAACTGAATCCTCCCTGCGCAGCCACTGCCAAGCCCACTGCCGACGCGAGCATATGCCGCGATGAAAGGGGGGCAGAACTGATCCCGGTAGCCATTGAGTAGTCTCTTGTTGGTGTTAGTGAGATGCGATCGTAATTGATAAGCGATCTCAAATGTAATACTTTGTAACCAAATAATTCATGAAACTTTTGCGATCCTTGATCGCCACACGGGGCAGTAATGCAGAGTGCGCAGCCAGGCAGCGAGCCGTCTGATATCGGTGATAACCCGCGTGCTTATGTGCGGTGGGTGATGCATGCGGCACAACTGGGTGATGCCGACGCACAGGCGACCCTGGCCCAACTGCTGCTTGACGGTCGCGGCGTGCAGAAGGATGAGGCGCTGGCATTGAGCTGGTTTCGCATCGCCGCGCGGCAGCGTCATCCCATGGCGATCAACATGATCGGGCGCTGCCTGGAGAATGGATGGGGCTGCGAAATCGACCTGGACGATGCCGCGCAGCATTACCGCAAGGCGGCCGATCTGGGATTGGATTGGGGTTTGTATAACTACGGACAACTGCTGACCCGTGGTCGTGGCGTGGGGCGCGATCTTGCTGCGGCGTATGAGCTGTTCGTCCGGGCTGCGGCCAAGGGGCATGCCAAGTCGATGAACCTGTTGGGGCGGTTCCATCACGAAGGCGTCGTGGTGCCCAAGGATGTTCAACTGGCGCGGCAGTGGTATCAGCGTTCCGCCGAGGCCGGGGATTTCCGAGGGCAGTACAACCACGCCTCGGAGCTGGCTGAAGACGGCGACGAGGTGCAGGCCTGCCTATGGCTGGAGCGGGCGCTTGCGACGGCTACTCCGGGCTTTTTGCAGGCGGCTTATCCCGTCTTGCTGGGTTCTGCGCTCAACGGGATCCGTGAAATGGGCCAGCGTTATCAGCGCCATTTGCAGGCATGAAAAAGCCCCTGGACCTTTCGGTGCAGGGGCTTTTTTGCTGCTGGTAGATCAGGCCGCTTCGATCTTGCCGCGATTGTGCTCAACCTTGGACAGGTAGCGCTGTACGTTTTCCTGTTCTTCCGGTGTGGTGAACAGGCCCAGCTTGCTGCGGCGCCACAGGATGTCCTGGGGCTGCGTGGCCCATTCTTCGGCGCACAGGTAATCGATTTCGCGGGTGTACAGGCCGCCACCGAGGTGGTCGCCCATGTCGGCCAGCGATTGCACGCCTTCCAGCAGGCGCCAGGTGCGGCTGCCGTAGGTGGTGGACCAGCGACGGGCAATCTCGCTTGGCACCCAGTCGTATTTGCTGCGGATTGCATCGGCCAGGGCTTCTGGCGTGCTCATGTTTTCACCGCCGGGCAGGGTGGCCGTGGCCGTCCAGCTTGGACGCATCTGGGTAAAGTACGGCGCCAGTTGTGCCATCGCCGATTCGGCCAGCTTGCGGTAGGTGGTCAACTTGCCGCCGAACACCGACAGCAACGGCGCCTCGCCCGAGGTGCCGGACAGCGCCAGGGTGTAGTCGCGGGTCACGGCCGACGGGTTGTCGGATTCGTCGTTGCACAGCGGGCGCACGCCGGAATAGGTGTGCACGATGTCATCGCGGCTCAGCTGTTTCTTGAAGTGCGCGTTGACCACGTTGAGCATGTAGTCGGTTTCACCTTCGGTAATCGCCACTTTCGCCGGGTCGCCGGTGTATTCGCGGTCGGTGGTGCCGATGATGGTCAGGTGATTCAGGTACGGAATAGTGAAGACGATGCGCTGGTCTTCGTTCTGCAGGATGTGCGCGTGGGCGCCGTCATACAGCTTCGGCACGATCAGGTGGCTGCCCTGGATCAGGCGGATGCCGTAGGGCGAGTCCAGCTTCAGGTCATCCTTGATGAACTTGGCCACCCATGGGCCGGCGGCGTTTACCAGCGCGCGGGCGCGGATCGAGAACAGGCTGCCGTCGGCACGTTCCATGTTCATTTCCCACAGGCCTTTGCTGCGGTGCGCACTGACGCAACGGGTCTGGGTGTGGATATGCGCACCCTTTTCACGCGCGGCCATGGCGTTGAGGACTACAAGGCGGGCGTCGTCGACCCAGCAGTCGGAGTATTCGAAGCCTTTGGTGATTTCGCTTTTCAGCGGGCTGTCGGGGCCGAACTTGAGGCTCTTGGAGCCTTCGAGTTTTTCGCGCTTGCCCAAGTGGTCATAGAGGAACAGGCCGGCGCGGATCATCCACGCCGGACGCAGGTGCGGGCGGTGTGGCAATACAAAACGCATTTGCTTGACGATGTGCGGGGCCTTGGCCAACAGCACTTCACGTTCAGCCAGGGCTTCGCGCACCAGGCGAAATTCGTAATGTTCCAGGTAGCGCAGGCCGCCGTGGATCAGTTTGCTGCTGGCGGAAGAGGTGTGGCTGGCCAGGTCGTCCTTTTCGCAAAGGAATACCGACAAACCGCGCCCGGCTGCGTCTGCTGCAATGCCGACGCCATTGATCCCGCCACCGATAACGGCGACGTCATAGACTTCGGCAAGCGGTGGGGCAGGCAAGGTAGAAGGGTTCATCGGCTGGCCTCGCAATCTTTTTCGTATTGGAATTCGAACATAAATGTTCATTTGCGAAAATGGTAGCTCATAAACGCGGGCACAGCCAGTCCGCTTCGATTGAAAATACTGATCGAAGGGCGAGGAAAGGAAAATTTGTGAACATCAGGGGGCAGGACACCCCCTGTTTGGGCTTACACCACTTCCAGCCGAATCTTGTGCTGATTCAACAGTTGCACCAGCGCCGGAACCGGCTGCTGATCGGTGACTAAACAATCAATCAAACTGATCGGCCCCAGGCGAATCATGGCGTTGCGCCCGAATTTGCTGGAGTCCGCGGCCAGGATCACCTTGCGCGCATTGGCAATGATCGCCTGGGAAACCCGCACTTCCTGGTAATCGAAGTCCAGAAGGCTGCCGTCTTCATCGATACCGCTGATGCCCACCAGGGCAAAATCGACCTTGAACTGGTTGATAAAATCGACGCTGGCCTGGCCCACCACGCCGCCGTCACGGCGCACGTTGCCGCCGGTCAGGAGTACGTCGAAGTCGTCTTTGGCACTCAGCATCATGGCGACGTTGAGGTTATTGGTGATGATTTTCAGGTGGCTGTGGTTAAGCAGCGCGCGCGCAATCGACTCGGTGGTGGTACCGATGTTGATAAACAACGAGGCATGATCGGGGATTTGCGCGGCGATGGCTTCGCCGATGCGCTGTTTCTCGTCGCGCATCTGGTCGGCACGCATGGCGTACGCGGTGTTTTCAACGCTGGAATCATAGGCTGCGCCGCCATGGTAGCGGCGCAACAGATTGGCTTCCGCCAGTTGATTGATATCGCGGCGGATGGTTTGCGGGGTGACAACAAAGAGCTGCGCCATTTCCTCGATACTCACATAGCCGCGTTCGCGGACCAGTTCGAGGATTTGTTGCTGGCGGGGAGGCAGATTCATGGTGCGTCCTTTGGGCTGCCGTAAAAAGTGGCCCATGATGACGCAGGAATCTGCTCCCTGCCAGTTGCAACCCTATGTGGGTCCGGCGCTTGGCTTATTCAGCGCCTTCGTGGGGTTCCCAGTCGCGGGTGCGGCTGACCGCTTTTTGCCAGCCGGCGTAGAGTTTTTCCTTCGCCGCCTCTTCCAGTTGCGGTTCGAATTGACGCTCGATCACCGCCTTGCCGCGCAGTTCGTCCAGGCTGCCCCAGAAGCCGCACGCCAGGCCAGCCAGGTAGGCGGCGCCCAACGCGGTGGTTTCGCGCATTTGCGGGCGCTCAACCTGGGTGCCGAGGATGTCGGCCTGGAACTGCATCAGGAAGTTGTTGGCGACGGCACCACCGTCTACCCGCAGGGATTTGAGGCGTTCGCCGGAATCCTGCTGCATGGCGTCAAGCACGTCGCGGGTCTGGTAGGCAATCGACTCCAGGGCGGCACGAATGATGTGATCCACGCGTACGCCACGGGTCAGGCCGAACAGCGCGCCACGGGCATACGGGTCCCAGTACGGAGCGCCTAGGCCGGTGAAGGCCGGCACCAGGTACACGCCGTTGCTGTCCTTGACCTTGCCCGCGAAGTATTCGGTGTCGGTGGCGTCGGCGATGATCTTCAGCTCGTCACGCAGCCACTGCACGGTGGAACCGCCGTTGAACACGGCGCCTTCCAGGGCGTAGGCCACTTCGCCGCGGGGGCCGCAAGCGATGGTGGTGAGCATGCCGTGCTTGGATTTCACGGCCTTGTCGCCGGTGTTCATCAGCAGGAAGCAGCCGGTGCCGTAGGTGTTTTTCGCCTGGCCCGGTTCTACGCACATTTGGCCGAACAGCGCCGCCTGCTGGTCACCGGCGATACCGCCGATGGCGATGCCGCTTTTGGTGCGGCCGTAGATTTCCGAGGAGGACTTCACTTCCGGCAGCATTTCGCGCGGCACGTCGAGAATCTCCAGCATCTTCGCATCCCACTCCAGGGTGTGGATGTTGAAGAGCATGGTGCGCGAGGCGTTGGTGTAGTCGGTGACGTGGGTTTTGCCGCCGGTAAATTTCCAGATCAGCCAGCTGTCGATGGTGCCGAACAGCAGCTCGCCGTTACGCGCACGCTCGCGGCTACCTTCGACGTTGTCGAGGATCCACTTGAGCTTGGTGCCGGAGAAGTACGGGTCGGTGACCAGGCCAGTGGTGTCGTTGATGTATTGCTCGTGGCCGTCGCGCTTGAGCTGCTGGCAGATCTCGGTGCTGCGGCGGCATTGCCAGACGATCGCGTTGTAGATCGGGCGGCCGGTGATTTTGTCCCAGACCACCGTGGTTTCACGCTGGTTGGTGATACCGATGGCCGCGACTTGGTCATGGTGCAGGCCGGCTTGTGCCAGGGCCTCGACCATCACCGCGCTCTGGGTGGCGAAAATTTCCATCGGGTCATGTTCGACCCAGCCGGCTTGCGGGTAATGCTGGGTGAATTCACGCTGGGCGGTGCAGACCACGTTGGCGTCACGATCAAAGATGATCGCCCGGGAACTGGTGGTGCCCTGATCGAGGGCAATGATGTAGTTCTTATTCTGAATGTCGGTCATGTCGATTGCCTTGGACGGAGAATAGGGGGAGTCAATAAATAGCCTGGGGCGCAAAAGGGCAGTACGGCCCAGGCTATCGCATCATGAAGTACGGGTTTTGCCGGTGGCGGCAGCTTCGGTTTCAGCAGTTGTAGCAGGTGCGGCGCTCGGCAGGTGACGGGCAATCAGCCCGCGATACGCTGCAGCACCGAGGCAGGCACCTACAATCGGCGCGAAGATCGGAATCAGGAAATAAGGAATGTCGCGCCCGCCCGTGAAGGCCATTTCACCCCAACCGGCGAAAAAGGTCATCAGCTTGGGGCCGAAGTCACGGGCCGGGTTCATCGCAAAGCCGGTCAACGGGCCCATGGCGCTGCCGATCACGGCGATCAGCAAACCAATCAGCAGCGGCGCCAACGGGCCACGGGGCAGGCCGTTGTTGTCGTCGGTCAGGGCCATGATCACGCCCATCAGGATCGCGGTGATGACCATTTCCACCAGGAACGCCTGGGCGGTGCCCAGCAGCGGATGCGGATAGGTGGAGAACACCGACGCCAGTTCCAGGCTGGCCTGGGTGCCACGAATCATGTGGTGGGTTTGTTCGTAATCGAAAAACAGGTTGCTGTAGAGCGTGTAAACCAACGCGGCCGAGCAGAAGGCGCCGGCGACCTGGGCGATGATGTAGAACGGCAATTTGCGCTTGTCGAAATCGGCAAAGATGCACAGGGCGATACTGACGGCCGGATTGAGGTGAGCCCCGGAAATACCGGCGCTCAGGTAGATCGCCATGCTGACGCCGATCCCCCAGATGATACTGATTTCCCACAAGCCAAAGCTGGCGCCCGCGACCTTGAGCGCAGCAACACATCCGGTACCGAAGAAGATCAGCAACGCAGTGCCGAGGAATTCGGCCATGCATTGACTTGAAAGTGAAGGCTGTTGAAGAGCAGTTGTCATGGAAAACCTCTGTTTTTGTTGTTGTCTGGCGTTTTGCCTCAACGGGCAATCGGCGATTTTCACCGTGGCAAGGATCCCCATCCTGTTCGCGGCTTACTGCTGTGAATCCGTAGGTCTATTCCTACAGTATTCGTAAACGAAAAAATATAGACAAGAATGACGGCTGTCAAAGGTCGAAAGTGAACGATCGGTCATTTTGTAATTATTGGTGTGGTGAATGATCGTGCCGTGGGCGATGGGAGTCGCTGGCGGGGGCCGCGCGGGGGCGTGGCAGAGGGCTTCGGACTAGAGCCTTTTGCGGCGTGTTGGCCTAGAATTGGCCGTCTGTTTTTTCACCTTTTTGCCAAGCCTGGAGCACGTATGACGCCCGCATTGGACCTGTTGAAAAAAGTTCGCGCCGAACATCGAATCCACAGTTACGAACATGATCCCAAGGCAGCGTCCTATGGTCTGGAGGCCGCGGAAAAATTGGGGCTTGATCCCGCACAGGTGTTCAAGACCCTGCTGGCCAGCAGCGAAAAAGCCGAGTTGCTGGTGGCCGTTGTGCCGGTCGTCGGAAGTTTGGATTTAAAAGCGTTGGCGCAGGCGGCGGGGGTGAAAAAGGTCGAGATGGCGGACCCTGCAGCGGCGCAACGGGCGACCGGCTATTTGCTGGGTGGCATCAGCCCGTTGGGGCAGAAGAAGCGCCTGCGCACCTTTGTCGATGTGAGCGCTCAGTCGTTTCCGACGATTTTTATCAGTGCGGGGAGAAGGGGGCTGGAAGTGGAGTTGGCAGCGGCGGTGCTGGCCGAACACACCCAGGCCAAGTTCGCGGAAATTGGCCGGGCGTGATGCGCTCCTACATGGCCTGGAACAACACCAGGTGCTCGGCTGCCACGCGTATGCCCACATCGGCACCGACCAGATGATCGGCGTGGCTGGGAAAGATCGATTCCAGCTGCGCGCCTGTCGGCAGCTGCAAGCGATACAGGGTCGACGCACCGAGGAACGTCTTGCCGACAATCCGGGCTTTCAAGGCGCTGTCCGGCGAATAAACAATGTCGTCCGGGCGCAGCAAAACATCCACAGCACCGCCGGTAGGCCAGGTGTAGGCACGGTTGCCGCGCAACTCGCCCAGTTCAGTGGTGACCGATTCCGGCGTGTTCAACTGCCCGCGAATGAAGTAACCCTGGCCAATAAAGCTGGCGACGAAGGGCGTCAGCGGTTCGTGGTAGAGGTTGTAGGGCGTATCCCACTGCTCCAGGCGGCCTTCCTTGAACACACCCACATGGTCACTCACTGCGAAGGCCTCTTCCTGGTCATGGGTCACCAGAATCGCACTGGTGCCCCGCGCCTTGAGGATGTCGCGCACTTCATGGCTGAGCTTGCGCCGCAGTTCGCCGTCGAGGTTGGAGAAGGGTTCATCCAGCAGCAACAGTTGTGGCTCCGGCGCCAGGGCACGGGCCAGGGCGACGCGCTGTTGCTGGCCGCCGGAGAGTTCGTGGGGGAATCGTTTGCCCAGGTTCTTCAGGTTCACCAGTTCCAGCAGTTCGGCCACTACCCGCTCTTTTTGCGGGTGCTTGCGAATGCCGAAGGCAATGTTGTCGGCCACACTGAGGTGTGGAAACAGTGCGTAGTCCTGGAACACCATGCCGATGCGACGTTTCTCCGGTGCCAGTGTGAAACCAGCGCTGGAGATGACTTCACCCGCTAGGCTGATCTCGCCTTCATGCACCGGCTCAAACCCGGCAATCGCCCGCAGGGTGGTGGTCTTGCCGCAGCCCGAGGAGCCCAGCAGGCAACCGATGTCGCCAGCGTTGAGGTGCAGATTGAGGTTCTGCACCACCCGTTGGTCCTGATAGCCGCATGCCAGATTGCGTAGGTTCAGCAGTAATGGCTGGCTCATGCAGGGCGGTACGCCGGCGCAACCAGAAATTCCAGCAGGGCCTTTTGTGCGTGCAGGCGGTTTTCTGCCTGGGCCCAGGCCACTGAGCGTTGGTCGTCCAGCAGGTCGAGGCTGATTTCTTCGCCGCGGTGGGCGGGCAGGCAGTGCATGAACAGCACGTCCGGCGCGGCCAGGTCGAGCAGGGCGCGGGTCACCTGGAACGGAGCGAACAGCTTGAGGCGCTTGGCGGTTTCTTCTTCCTGGCCCATGGAGGTCCAGACGTCGGTGCTCACCAGGTGCGCGCCGATGACCGCGTCACGCGGGTCGCGCACGATGGTCACGCGGTCGCCGGCCTGGGCCAGGAATTTGGCGTCCGGCTCATAGCCTTCAGGGCAGGCAACGCGCAATTGGAAGTCGAACTGGATCGCCGCTTCTATATAGCTGTTGCACATGTTGTTGCCGTCGCCGATCCAGGCCACGGTCTTGCCCTGGATCGAGCCGCGCTGTTCAAGGAAGGTTTGCATGTCGGCCAGCAACTGGCAGGGGTGCAGGTCATCGGACAGGCCGTTGATTACGGGCACTTGAGAGTTGGCGGCAAATTCGGTGAGGGTGCTGTGGGCGAAGGTACGGATCATCACCGCATCCAGCATGCTCGACATTACGATCGCACAGTCGCTGATCGGCTCGCCGCGGCCCAGTTGGGTATCGCGAGGCGACAGGAAGATGGCTTGCCCGCCGAGCTGGATCATGCCGGCTTCGAAGGACACGCGGGTGCGGGTCGACGACTTCTCGAAGATCATTCCGAGCACGCGGTTTTTCAAAGGCTCGAACAGTACGCCGCGGTTACGCAGGTCTTTAAGCTCAATGCCTCGACGGAGCACGCTGACCAGCTCTTCGGGCGTGCAATCCATCAGGGAGAGAAAGTGCCTTGCGCTCATCATTAACTACCTTTTTGCAACAGACCGCAGATACTCAAAGCCTTGTTTATTTTGAAAACGGGCGAGACCTGCGGCGAAAGCCGCACGGGGCGACGAAATAGGGGAAGGCGCGATCTTATAATTAAATGTCGCGTCTTACCAATAGGGCTACAGTTTTTAGGGGAGTTCAAGGACGCGGGGAGGGCGCTTTTGAAGCCTGTTTCCTGACAGCAGCGGGTCATTTGTACACTGGCGCTGCGTCATATTGCAATGCGCGAGGGCGGGCGCAGACCATGGCGCGTCGGTTTCAGCGGGCTGTCGGAGGGGGCTGAAACATTTCCTGATGTTTCCTCATGCCCAGGCCTGATGCCGCTGGATTCACACGACGAACGTTGCTGGCGCTGTCGCCTGGGGCGGGCCATAGTTTTGGTCCGAAGCGCTCAGCCCACAATAAAGAGACTGGCCATGACCAAGACTCTCCATCACCGTGCCTGCCATCTGTGCGAAGCCATCTGCGGCCTGACACTGGAAACCACCCAAGGCGAAGACGGGAGCCTGGCGATCACCTCGATCAAGGGCGACCCCCTGGACACCTTCAGCCGTGGCCATATCTGCCCCAAGGCCGTGGCCCTGCAGGACATCCAGAACGACCCCGATCGCCTGCACCAGCCCATGTTGCGCGTGGGCAGCGAATGGCAGCCAATTCCGTGGGACGACGCCTTTGCGCTGGTAGCCGAACGCCTGTCAGGTATCCAGGCGCGCCATGGGCAGAATGCCGTGGCGGTGTACCAGGGCAATCCGAGCGTGCACAACTACGGCCTGATGACCCACAGCAACTATTTCCTCGGCCAACTCAAGACCCGCAACCGTTTTTCCGCCACCTCGGTGGATCAGTTGCCCCACCACCTCACCAGCCACCTGATGTATGGCCACGGCCTGTTGCTGCCGATCCCGGACATCGACCATACCGATTTCATGTTGATCCTTGGCGGCAACCCGCTGGCGTCCAACGGCAGCATCATGACCGTGCCGGATGTGGAGAAACGCCTGAAGGCCATCCAGGCCCGGGGCGGCAAAGTGGTGGTCGTTGATCCACGGCGCAGCGAGACGGCGGCGATTGCCGATCAGCATCTGTTTGTGCGCCCCGGCGGTGATGCGGCGTTGTTGTTCGGGTTGCTCAATACGCTGTTCGCCGAGAACCTGACCTGTGACAGCCACCTGCCCGTGGACGGCCTGGATGAAGTGCGCCACGCCGTAGCCGGATTCACCGCCGAGGCCATGAGCCGCCAATGCGCGGTGCCAGCCGAGCAGATCCGCCAGTTGGCGCGGGACTTCGCCGCGGCCGAGGCGGCGGTGTGCTATGGCCGCATGGGCGTATCGACGCAGGCGTTCGGCACGCTGTGCCACTGGCTGGTGCAGTTGATCAACCTGGTCACCGGCAACCTGGACCGAGTGGGCGGCGCGTTGTGCACCACGCCGGCAGTCGACCTGGTGGCGTCCACTTCAGGCGGGCATTTCAACCGCTGGCAGAGCCGGGTTTCCGGGCGGCCGGAGTACGGTGGCGAGTTGCCGGTGTCGGCGCTGGCTGAAGAAATGCTCACCGAGGGCGAAGGACAAATCCGCGCGCTGGTGACGGTGGCGGGTAATCCGGTGTTGTCCACGCCCAACGGCCGGCAACTGGAGCAGGCGCTGGATGGGTTGGAGTTCATGGTCAGTGTCGACCTGTATATCAACGAAACCACGCGCTATGCCGACCTGATCCTGCCGTCCACTTCGGCGCTGGAAAACGATCACTACGACACTACCTTCAATATGTTCGCGGTGCGCAACGTCACGCGCTTCAACCGCGCGATCCTGCCCAAACCCGAGGGCGCGCTGCATGACTGGGAAATCTTCGTCGGCCTGGCCCAGGCATTTGCCGCGAAAACTGGCAATGCACTCAAACCCACCATGCCGCCTGCACAAATGATCGATTTCGGGCTGCGGGCCGGGCCTTATGGCGATACGTTGTCGATTGCCGCGCTGGCGGATCATCCTCATGGCCTGGACCTTGGGCCGTTGAAGCCAAACCTGGCGGGCCGCATGAAAACTCCCAATGGCCGCCTGCAGGCCGCACCGCCGGTGATCCTCGCCGACCTGGCGCGCTTCGCCGCGCAACCGTTGCCCGAAGTGGGTGAGTTGCTGCTGATCGGCCGCCGCCATGTGCGCAGCAACAACTCCTGGATGCACAACTACCATCGGCTGGTGAAGGGCAAGCCCCGCCACCAGTTGTTGATGCACCCGGACGACCTTGCTCATCGTCAGTTGAGCGACGGGCAGCGCGTGCGAGTCAGCTCGCGGATCGGCATGATCGAAGTGGAAGTGCTGTCCAGCCTCGACATGATGCCTGGCGTGGTCAGCCTGCCTCATGGTTGGGGTCACGGCCGCCCGGGCGTGCAGATGAGCATCGCCAGCGGCCAGCCGGGGGCGAGTGCGAATGACCTGACGGATGAGCGGCAACTGGATGAGCTGTCGGGTAACGCGGCGTTGAACGGCGTGCCGGTGCAGGTGGCGGCGGCGTAAGGATTGTCTGTCGGGGAGTCCGAGCGTCACGCTGGGGTTTGCGTTACAATGCGCCACCGTGCCGACCCATGAGTCGGAAAGTTCCAGCCGAGGTGTTCCATGGATATCATCGAAACGATCAAAGAGCAGATTGCCAACAACACTATTCTGCTTTACATGAAGGGCGCTCCTAACGCGCCTCAGTGTGGCTTCTCCGCAAAGGCTTCCCAGGCAATCATGCAATGTGGCGAGAAGTTCGCCTACGTGGATATCCTGCAGAACCCGGAAATCCGCGCCAACCTGCCGAAGTACGCCAACTGGCCAACCTTCCCGCAGTTGTGGGTGGCCGGTGAGCTGGTCGGCGGTAGCGACATCATCACCGAAATGGCGGCTGATGGTTCGTTGCAGGCCCTGATCAAAGACGCAGCAGAAAAAGCCGCGGCGAAGACCGAAGCCTGATTCGTTTCAGGCCGCGGCAATAAAAAGCCCCGCTTCTCGAGAGAGAGCGGGGCTTTTTAGTGGCCGGCAATTGTGGGTTATTCACCCATCTGCGATTGCAGGTAATTCTCGATAGTCACTTTGTCGATCAGGCCGATTTGAGTTTCCAGCCAGTCGATGTGCTCTTCCTGGTCTTCAAGGATCTCTTCCAGCAACTCGCGGCTGCCGAAGTCGCTCTTGGTTTCGCAATGGGCAATCGCGGCCTTGAGGTCGGTGTGGCTCTTGCGCTCGAAGTTCAGGTCGCAGTTGATCATTTCCTGGGTGTGCTCGCCGATGTTCAGCTTGCCCAGGTCCTGCACGTTCGGCAGGCCTTCCAGGAACAGGATGCGCTTGATCAGCGCGTCTGCGTCCTTCATGGCCTTGATGGATTCTTTGTATTCACGCTTGCCCAGCTTTTCCAGGCCCCAATCGTCATACATGCGCGCATGCAGGAAGTACTGATTGATCGCGACCAGTTCATTGGCAAGGATTTTGTTGAGTTGCTGGATGACTGTAATGTCGCCTTTCATGATTGGGGTCCTGCCCTGTATTAGCTGTATATAAGGCGGAGTTTGAGCGGCGTATTCACTACTGTCAAACCTAAGTTATTGAATAATAAATGAAAATTAATCGGAATAAGAATGTTTGTGTTCCGCGTCTTGGCGCTAACTGTTTGAATTACGGGCATAAAAAAACCGGACACTAAGTCCGGTTCTTTAAAACACGCCGATTAAGCGTGTGTAAATTCTGCTGAGTAGGGGATCGCAGCCTGGGCAGTTTGCAGCTGCGTCAGGGTTTCCCGTACCACTTGCTTGGCGAGGCAGGCACATTTGCCGCATTGGCTGGCAACGCCGGTGGTTTCACGTACTTCCTTGTAGCTGCAGCAACCTTCATAGATTGCTTCGCGGATTTGTCCGTCGGTGACGCCAGTGCAGAGGCAGACATACATAAGGGAGAACCATCGCGGGTTTAAGGCTTAAGTGCGACGGATCTTAATGTTAACGAGAATGATTGTCAAAGTAGTTTCACCGGCCTGGTGGTTTGTGCGCGGGCTCACTGACGAACGGTTTTTTTCCGGTATGATGGTCGGTCTTCACGAAGCGTGATCACGTCACAGGCCTGTCGTTTAGCTGCGGCACACTGGGACGGATCCTTTTACTTCAGTCACCACCATCAGGAGATACCCAATGAGCGTACTCGTCGGCAAACAAGCCCCGGATTTCGACGTACCCGCCGTCCTCGGCAATGGCGAAATCGTAGACAGCTTCAAACTGTCTGAAGCCATCAAAGGCAAATACGGCCTGGTGTTCTTCTACCCACTGGACTTCACCTTCGTCTGCCCATCGGAGCTGATCGCTCTGGATCACCGCATGGAAGATTTCAAGGCGCGTAATGTTGAAGTGGTCGCTGTTTCCATCGACTCCCATTTCACTCACAACGCCTGGCGCAACACTGCCATCAATGATGGCGGCATCGGCAAAGTCAAATACACCATGGCTGCCGACATGAAGCACGACATCGCCAAGGCCTACGACGTTGAATCCGAAGGCGGCGTGGCTTTCCGTGGCGCGTTCCTGATCGACGACAAGGGCGTTGTGCGCTCGCAGATCATCAACGACCTGCCGCTGGGCCGTAACATGGAAGAGCTGATCCGTCTGGTCGACGCGCTGCAATTCCACGAAGAGCACGGCGAAGTCTGCCCTGCCAACTGGAAAAAAGGCGACAAAGGCATGAACGCTTCGCCAGAAGGCGTTGCGGCTTACCTGACCGAGAACGCTGGCAAGCTGTAAGCCACGTTTGAAGCAAAAAAAACCGGCCTGAGAAGGCCGGTTTTTTTATGCGCTGCATTTGGTTTTGTGGCGAGCGAGCTTGCTCGCGCTGGGCTGCGAAGCGGCCCCAGAACCTGACACCGCGGTTTAACAGGTTAACCGAGGCGGGTTTACGGGGCCGCTGCGCAGCCCAGCGGGAGCAAGCTCCCTCGCCACAGAAGCCCGCTCGCTGCAGAGGTCTTGTTTGGCTCAGCCTCAGTCGCCGAAGTCTTCCCAGCCGCCCATCTGTTTCCAGCGGTTGACGATGCCGCAGAACAGCTCGGCCGTCTTCTCGGTGTCGTAGCGGGCCGAGTGGGCCTCACGACCGTCGAAGTCGATACCGGCGGCCTGGCAGGCTTTCGCCAGCACGGTCTGGCCATAGGCCAGGCCAGCGAGGGTCGCGGTGTCGAAGCTGGAGAACGGGTGAAACGGGTTGCGCTTCATGTCGAGGCGCGCCACGGCGGCGTTGAGGAAGCCCAGGTCGAAGCTGCTGTTGTGGCCCACCAGGATCGCGCGTTTGCAGCCATTGGCCTTCAGCGCCTTGCGCACGCCACGGAAGATGTCGGTCAGCGCCGCTTCTTCACTGACTGCCATGCGCAGCGGGTGGTCGAGCTTGATCCCGGTGAACTCCAGGGCGGCGGCTTCGATGTTCGCGCCTTCGAACGGCTCGACGCGGAAGAAGTGGGTGTGTTCCGGGAACACGAAACCCTGTTCATCCATGCCGATGGTCGTGGCGGCGATTTCCAGCAATGCGTCAGTGGCGCAATTGAAACCACCGGTTTCTACATCGATGACAACCGGCAGGTAGCCACGGAAACGCTCGGCCATGGGGTGACGGGAACCGCCACCACCGCCGCCGTGTTCCTGGTCGTCGTCGTAATGGTCTTCACTCACGGGTGTTCCTCCAGCAGGCGCCAGCGCAGTGTTTCACCGGCGCGCAGCGGGATAACGGTCAGCTCGCCAAACGGCAGGCTGGTGGGGGCGGTCCAGTCTTCACGGACCAGGGTAATGCGGTCGGTATTCGCCGGCAGGCCGTAGAAACGCGGGCCGTTGAGGCTGGCGAACCCTTCAAGCTTGTCCAGGGCGTTGCGTTGTTCGAACGCTTCGGCATACAACTCGATCGCCGCATAGGCGGTGTAGCAACCGGCACAACCACACGCGGCTTCCTTGGCGTGTTGGGCGTGGGGTGCAGAGTCGGTGCCGAGGAAAAATTTCTGGTTGCCACTGGTGGCGGCATCGAGCAGCGCCACCTGGTGAGTGTTGCGCTTGAGAATCGGCAGGCAGTAGAAGTGCGGCCGAATCCCGCCCACCAGCATGTGGTTGCGGTTGTACAGCAGGTGATGCGCGGTGATGGTCGCGCCGACGTTGGCCGAAGCCTCGGTGACGAACTGCACTGCATCGGCGGTGGTGATGTGCTCGAACACGACCTTCAGGGTCGGGAACAGCTCGACCACGCGGCGCATGTGCTCGTCGATGAAGATCTTTTCACGATCGAACACATCGACATCGCCACGGGTGACTTCACCGTGGATCAGCAGCGGCATGCCGACTTCTGCCATGGCTTCGATGGCCGGCAGGATCTTGTCGATACTGGTGACGCCTGAATCGGAGTTGGTGGTCGCCCCGGCCGGGTACAGCTTGGCAGCGTGGACGAAACCGCTGGCCTTGGCCTGGCGGATTTCTTCGGGCTGCGTACGGTCGGTCAGGTACAGCACCATCAACGGTTCGAAACGGCTGCCGGCCGGTCGTGCAGCGAGGATGCGCTGGCGATAGGCGTCGGCTTCCGCGGCGTTACGCACCGGAGGTACCAGATTAGGCATGATGATGGCGCGGCCAAACGTGCGCGCTACATCGGCCACGGTTTGGGGCAACGCAGCACCATCGCGAAGATGAATATGCCAGTCGTCGGGACGCAGCAGGGTCAGGCGGTCGGACATTGGGGATTCCAGGCGGGTCAATCTGGTGGGAATGCTACCGGAAAAGACTCTTGCAGGCACTCGCTATCAAGTTTTGCAGGATGCGACCGATATCCCTGGGTATGCCTTAACGATGTATGACGCCTTGATGTGTTGTAGAAACCAGTGGAGCCTCCCGTGCGCCAGCATTATCTAGCCCTGCTCAGTGTGTTCGCCAGCCTGCCCGCGATGGCCCTCACGTTCCAGACACGTCTGGAGAATATTGAGTGGAAAGTGGAGGGCGATAAATTCGAGTGCCGCTTGAGCCAGCCGATCACCGATTTCGGCTCGGGCGAGTTCGTGCGCCGGGCCGGCGAGCAGGCGACGTTTCGTCTGAAAGCCTTCAACGGCTCGTTGGGTGCCGGTTCCGCGACCCTGCTGGCGGCCGCTGCGCCGTGGCAGCCGGGGCGCGGTGACATCAACCTGGGCGCGGTGCGCGTCGGCAGTGGTGACGTGCTGTTTAACAGCTCCCAGGCCCAGGCCGGGCGCTTGTTTACCGGTTTACTCGAAGGTCGCAGCCCGACTGTGCGGCACTATGGGCGCGAAGGTGGCTACTCCGAGATCCGTCTGTTGCCGGTCAAATTCAACAAGGCCTACAACGACTATCAGTTATGTACCACCAAGCTGCTGCCGATGAATTTCGAGCAGGTCAAACAGACCGAGGTGGGCTTCCCGGGCGGTGGCATCGAATTGGACGCGGCGGCCAAGAAAAAGCTGTCGGTGATTCTCGAGTTCATGAAAGCCGACCCTACCGTCAATCACATCGAGTTGAACGGTCACTCCGACAACAGCGGCAATCGCCTGACCAACCGTGATGTCTCACGGCGTCGCGCCCTGGCGGTGATGGACTACTTCAAGGCCAATGGCATCCAGGAATCGCAGATTACCTTGCGCTTTCATGGCGAAAGCTACCCGTTGGCGCCGAACACCAACCCGGCCAACCGGGCGAAAAACCGTCGGGTGAATATTCAACTCGAAAGGGTGGCAGCCCCCGAGAAACCGGCGCCCCAGGCCAAAGCGCCAGGCAACGCCGCCGCCACCTCATAAGGTGCGGCGTTTCGTCGCCCGCTCGACATAATCTGTCGCTTTATCTTCATTTGCTGTCGCGCCTCTGTAATTTCACGGTTTTGGTCGGTAGAATCGACGCCTTTCCGTACAACCCCGTGGAGTGATGGCATGGCCGACGTAAACAAGGTCGTTCTCGCGTATTCCGGCGGCCTGGACACTTCGGTGATCCTCAAGTGGCTGCAGGATACTTATAACTGTGAAGTGGTGACCTTCACCGCTGACCTGGGTCAGGGCGAAGAGGTCGAACCTGCACGTGCCAAGGCGCAAGCCATGGGCGTGAAAGAGATCTACATTGACGACCTGCGCGAAGAGTTCGTCCGCGATTTCGTTTTCCCGATGTTTCGCGCCAACACCGTCTACGAAGGCGAGTACCTGCTGGGTACTTCCATCGCACGTCCGCTGATCGCCAAGCGCCTGATCGAAATCGCCAACGAAACCGGCGCCGACGCCATTTCCCATGGTGCCACCGGCAAGGGCAACGACCAGGTACGTTTCGAACTGGGCGCCTACGCCTTGAAGCCAGGCGTAAAAGTGATTGCTCCTTGGCGTGAGTGGGACCTGCTGTCCCGTGAAAAGCTGATGGATTACGCTGAAAAGCACGCTATCCCGATCGAGCGTCACGGCAAGAAGAAGTCCCCGTACTCGATGGACGCCAACTTGCTGCACATCTCCTATGAAGGCGGCGTGCTGGAAGACACCTGGACCGAGCACGAAGAAGACATGTGGAAATGGACCGTCTCCCCGGAGAACGCTCCCGACAAGGCCCAGTACCTGGAACTGACCTACCGCAACGGCGACATCGTCGCGCTGGACGGCGTCGAAATGACTCCGGCCACCGTATTGGCGACCCTGAACCGTATCGGTGGCGAACACGGTATCGGCCGCCTCGACATCGTCGAGAACCGTTACGTGGGCATGAAGTCCCGTGGTTGCTACGAGACTCCGGGCGGCACCATCATGCTGCGCGCTCACCGCGCCATCGAGTCCATCACCCTGGACCGTGAAGTGGCTCACCTCAAAGACGAGCTGATGCCCAAGTACGCCAGCCTGATCTACACCGGCTACTGGTGGAGCCCTGAGCGCCTGATGCTGCAACAGATGATCGACGCTTCCCAGGTCCACGTGAACGGCGTTGTGCGCCTGAAGCTGTACAAGGGCAACGTGATCGTCACCGGTCGCAAGTCCGACGAGTCGCTGTTCGATGCCAATATCGCTACGTTCGAAGAAGATGGCGGCGCCTACAACCAGGCCGACGCGGCGGGCTTCATCAAGCTGAACGCGTTGCGCATGCGCATTGCAGCCAACAAAGGTCGCAAGTTGTTCTGAGTGTTTTAAGTGGTAATAAAAAATGGCCCCGTTAAGGGGCCATTTTTTTGCCTGAAAAAAGGCATCCGGAATCATTAGAGGCGATGCCGTGTTTATTATTCAGCTGAAAAGCCCGTTTGGGCGAAGGTGTGGCGTGAGCATGTTTATGTCTTTACGGGTGCAATGTTTATTAATTTAGCTAAATAAATGATCCATTGTTGAAGGCGAATTTTTTCTTGTATGCGGGAACTATGTACTACAGAAATTTCACACATAAGTGTATGGAAAACATGTCAAGCGCTGACATGTCTGTAGGATCTATGGAGTGTGACTGGCTATGTTGGATGGAACTTTTAAAAAACGGGTTTCGGCCCGGAGTCACTGGCTTTCTGATAAGGCGCAAGGGGCATTTCCTGAAACTTGTGTGCGGCACGTTTACCCTTCCCCCGGTAATCCTGGGATTTTTCACTCAAAATATGTTTGCGCTCGGAAAGTTCTGAAAGCCATAACAAAACTGGATACCTCCGGATTGGCGTTTTTTTGTAGGTTAAATCCGATGACGTTGTGGGTTGGGTCTCTGCTTGCTGTTGCTTGGGGGGGAGCGCTATGCCAAGTGGGAAACGACTAGGCTATTGTGTTTGCTCTTAATAATTCGAACAGCGAAATTGGACTTGCCCATGAATAAAGTGCTGATCGTGGATGATCATCCCGTCATTCGTCTTGCTGTGCGTATGCTAATGGAACGTCATAGTTATGAGGTCGTTGCCGAGACAGATAACGGTGTCGATGCCTTGCAACTTGCACGGGAGCATATGCCGGACATTGTCATACTGGATATTGGAATTCCCAAACTCGACGGCCTGGAAGTTATATGCCGGCTGTCATCTACCAAACAGGCCCATCCTTTCAAGGTGCTGGTGCTGACGTCCCAGGCGCCCGGGCATTTTTCCATGCGGTGCATGCAGGCGGGTGCTGCTGGCTACGTGTGCAAGCAGCAGGATCTCACCGAGCTGTTGAGCGCGGTCAAGGCAGTGCTGTGCGGGTACAGCTACTTCCCCAACCAGGCGTTGAATTCGGTACGTTCCACAATGGGTAACGCCAGCGAATCGGACATGGTCGAGCGGCTGTCCGGCCGGGAGATGATGGTGTTGCAACAACTGGCCCGTGGCAAAACCAACAAGGAGATCGCCGATGGCATGTTCCTGAGCAATAAAACCGTGAGTACCTACAAGACTCGCTTGCTGCTCAAGCTCAACGCGCGTTCCCTGGTGGACTTGATCGAGCTGGCCCAGCGCAACGGGTTGGTGTAGGTCGGCCGAACGTTTAGATGCCGTCAGAAAAAAGCCTCCGCAAGGGAGGCTTCTGTTTGTCGTTGGGTCGATTAGAGATCGAAGTCGTAATCGGCCAACTGTTTTTGCAAGCGCCGTTCTTCCAGAAGGTTGTCGATGGTGCGGCGTTTGCTCAAATTGGTCTTGGCCACCTCAACCGGTGCTTCTGCTGCATCATCGTCGGATTCAGCGCCAACAACGTCGTCTTCTACATCCAGTTGTTCTTTGCCAGTGCTCATAAGGTTAACTCCAGGCTAAGACTGCCGTTGGCGCTCCTTATAACGATAATCTCGGGCCTGGTAAAAAAGATTTTTTCAATCGACTCATCGATAAAAGCAATGATGGCTCAATCGTCGGAAGTCTTTTCCTTGTATTCGCACAGGTCTTCGATGCGGCAACTGCCACAGCGCGGCTTGCGAGCCTGGCACACATAGCGTCCGTGAAGGATCAACCAGTGATGAGAGTCCAGCAGATAGGGCTTGGGCACAAACTTCATCAGTTGTTTTTCTACCTCGACCACATTCTTTCCGCGGGCAATGCCGGTTCGGTTGCTGACCCGAAAGATGTGCGTGTCTACAGCCATGGTCAATTGGCGAAATGCGGTATTGAGCACCACGTTGGCCGTTTTGCGACCGACACCCGGGAGCGCTTCCAGGGCTTCCCGCGTTTGGGGCACTTCGCTGCCGTGCAGCTCTACCAGCAGCCGGCAGGTCTCGATGACATTCTTCGCCTTGCTGTTGTAGAGGCCGATGGTCTTGATGTATTCGGACAACCCCTCCACCCCCAGTGCGTAGATCGCTTCCGGGGTGTTGGCCACCGGATACAGCTTGGCGGTGGCCTTGTTGACGCCGACGTCTGTGGACTGGGCCGAGAGAATCACGGCGATCAGCAACTCGAACGGCGAGGAATAGGCCAGTTCGGTTTTCGGTTCCGGATTGTCTTCGTGAAGCCGGCGGAAAATTTCCAGGCGTTTTGCGGCGTTCATGGGGCGAGCGGTTCCTTGCAGACAGTCAGTGTGGTTTTGAAAAGTGGACCCAGGCTTGCCGGCCGGCCAGTAATAACCCGAGCAGGATAAACCCGGTGGGCGCCAGTGTGGTGACAGAACCGTCGCCGACCAGCCCTCGGATAACGCCCAGGGTAATCAGCAGTACGCCAAACAGCCCGAACAGTTTCACGCGTGCCTTGCCCTGGCCAGGCTCGAAAAAGCCTGAATACTCCAGCAGCACGCATTGAACACTGGTCAGCGCCAGGTAAATACCCAACTGTTGATATAAGGGCAACGCGAACGCTTGCAAGAGCAGTTGCATGCAGCTGACCAGTGTCGCCGCGATCAGCAGGCTGGCCATCAGTCGCATGTGTTCGCCAAGGCGGTTGCGCAGGCCGTGCATGCCCAGGCCATACAGCGCCCCGATCAGCACCGAGAGTACCCAGAAGCTCAACGCCTTGGGCAACGTATCGCTCACCCCAATCAACGGCGCAAGCATCAGCGAGCGGGCCAGGGTTTTAGTCATGAGCAGGCGACTCCAACATCAGTTGCCGGTGATCATCAAAGTACCGCAGGGCATCGTGAACGGCACTGACCACCGCGCGGGACGTGATGGTCGCGCCCGCCATTTGATCGAATTGGCCATGGTCTTTCTTCAAGGCCCAGTCCGAATCTTTTGGATCGTCACGGGTTAGCCCCTTGAATGCCGCCATCCATGTGTTGCCCGGTTCGGCGATATGCCCGCCCAGGCTTGGGGTTTCCGAATGGCTCAGGGTTTTCACCGCCAGCAGCTTGCCGTTGTGGGCGATGGCGATCAGCAGCTCGATGGGGCCGCCATAGCCATTGGTTTGCGAACGCAGCAGTACTGCGCCGGGCTGGCCGTTCAAGGTGGCGAGGTAGCCGCCGAGCAATTGGCTGTTTGCCAATGCCTGCGGGTTTAGAGCGAGTGGATGTTGCAGGGGCTGGTTGTCGTAAATGCCGGCGGGCAGGATATCCAGCAAGGCCCGGCGCTGGATGTTTTGTTGGGCCTCGGTGATACGGCTGGCGGTCAACTGTTGCACCCCAAGCGTCAGCACGATCCCTGCGGCGGCGATCAACACCAGCACTATCAAGCCCCGGGTGGTTCTCATGAACTCACCGCAGGCTGTCTGGTGGGCGTCAGGCGTTCAAGCATCGGCACCGCCAGGTTCATCAGCAGCACCGCAAAGGCCACGCCATCGGGGTAACCGCCCCAGGTACGAATCAGGTAAACCAGCACGCCCACGCCGGCACCGAACATCAGGCGCGCATGCGGGCTTTTGGCGCCGGACACCGGTTCGGTCACGATAAAAAACGCCCCGAGCATCGTGGCGCCGGTCAGCAGATGGAACAGCGGTGAACCGTGGGAATCAGAGCCCGAGCCGTTCCAGCACAGCAGGCTGATCACGAACAGGCTACCGAGCATGCCCACCGGCGCGTGCCAACTGAACACCCGTTGCTGCAACAGCCACAGCCCGCCCGCCAGAAAGGCCAGGTTCACCCATTCACTGCCTTTGCCGGCGACATGCCCAAAAGCCGGGTGGCTGGCAAACAGCTCATCCATGGTCAGGCTCTTGTTGATCCGCAGGGCATCCAGGGCTGTCGCCTGGGCCCAGGCGTCCGGCGCATTACCTTGCACGCCGAACACCTGTTGCAGGCCGGCCAGCAGGTCCATGCCGTGGGAGGCAGGCCAGTGGGTCATGGGTTGGGGAAAGGCCACCAGCATCAGTGCGTAACCGACCATGGCAGGGTTGAACGGGTTCTGGTTGCCGCCGTACAGGTGCTTGCCCAGCAGCAACGCACTGGTGACGGCGGCCACGCATAACCACCATGGACAATAAGGTGGCAGCGCCAGCGCCAGCAGTGTGGCCGTGACCAGGCCGCCGAGATCGCGGGCCGAATGCCCGCGCAGCCGCCGAATGCCAGCTTCCACGACGAGTGCACAGCTGGCTGCCAGCAATAAATTGATCAACACGCCCCAGCCATACAGCCAGAACATCGCCAGCAAGCCCGGCACCGTCGCCAGCAGCACACGCTTCATCGCGTGCTGCTGACGATCAACGGCTTCAAGCACGGGCATCGTCGCCCACCAGCGCCGCCAGCGCCTGCTCTGCTGTTTCGAAGTGCTGTTGCAGGATGATCAACTGGGACTGCTGTTCAAAGGTCGGTGGGTGACCAAAGGCTTTCAGGGATTTATGCAGCTGGGCACGGCTCATGGCCAGGTTGATCTTGGCCTTTTTCAGGGCGGCGTCCATGGCAGCGGCCTTTTGCGCACGCACCCGCTCAATGGCGGCCTGGACCGGGTTGGTCGTGACCTCGGCCACCGGCGCCGCACGCTTGGCACGGGCCAGACGCTCGGCGAGCTTCTGTTCTTCCTCTCGTTGCAGTCGGGCGTTGCGCTGTTCAAACCGCCGCCGGGCGCGGTCGCGCTTGAGGCTGCGTGCCTGGCGCTCGGCATCGTTGGAGGCCAGCCCGCCGACAATCGGCAACACCATGGTCAACGGGCGCATTTCGATGCAATCCACCGGGCATGGTGCTACACACAGGTCGCAGCCGGTGCACTCGTCGATAATCACCGTGTGCATCAATTTGGCGGCACCGACGATGGCGTCCACCGGGCAGGCCTGGATGCATTTGGTACAACCGATGCACTCTGCCTCACGGATAAACGCGATCTGCGCGGGCGCCTCACCCCGGGAGGTGTCCAGTTCCAGCACCGGGAGCTTCAGCAATTGCGCCAGGCTCGCGATGGTTTCCTGCCCGCCGGGCGGGCACTTGTTGATCGCCTCGCCCTGGGCAATGCCTTCGGCGTACGGTTTGCAGCCAGGATGCCCGCACTTGCCACATTGGGTCTGCGGCAGCAGGGCATCGATACGTTGAATCAGGCTCATGGTTTGATCATTGCGTTGAAACCCAGGAAAGCCACGGCCATCAGCCCGGCGCTGATCAGCGCCACCGGTAGCCCCCGGAAGGGCAGTGGTATGTCGTTGTCGGCAATACGTTGGCGCAGGTCACTGAACAGGCTCAGCACCAGCCAGAAACCCAGCCCGGCGCCCAGGCTCAGTGCAGCCATGTGTACCAGCCCTTTATCGTCTTGCGTACCCAGCACCACCACCCCCAACACCCCGGCATTCCCCAGCAACAAAGGCCACAGGCCATCGAACGGCAGCTTGGGTAACTGGCGGCACAGCACCCTCAGCAGCGGATGGATCAGCAGCACTGTCACCGGCAAAAACACAAACAGCCGCAAAGACGTCAGCGCCAAGGGCTGCAAAAGATAGTGATCGAGCAGATAGCCGAGGAGGCTGCTCAGCAGCATCAACACCGTGGTGGCGATGCCCAGCGCATGTACGCGCCGGCGTGAGTCAACCGTGGATGCCAGCACCGGGTCGACAGCCAGCGGCATCTGCAACACGAGGTTGCTGATCAAGGCTGTGCTGACAAGGGTGAGAAGCATATCGGTCATGGTCGTGCCGGGTTAAGCAAACAGGGCCTGTTGTGGCGAGCGGGCTCCATCGAAGATCAAAATGTGGGAGCTGTCGAGCCCCGGCGAGGCTGCGATGGGATCACCGCACGGCACCTGCCGAACCTCAGCGCCAGCATCGCAGCCTCGCTGGGGCTCGACAGCTCCCACATTCAACTGGCTTCGTTTGGGAGCCCGCTCACTACAGGCAGTTTACTTGATGCGCTGACCTGGCTTGGCACCGCTGTCCGGGCTCAACAGGTAGATCTCTTCGCCGCCAGGGCCGGCCGCCATCACCATGCCTTCGGAGATGCCGAACTTCATTTTTCGTGGCTTGAGGTTGGCGATCATCATGGTCAGGCGACCATCGAGCTTGGACGGGTCCGGATAAGCGCTCTTGATCCCGGAGAACACGTTGCGTTGCTCGTCACCGATGTCCAGCGTCAGGCGCAGCAGCTTGTCGGCGCCTTCCACGGCTTCGGCCTTGATGATCAGCGCAACACGCAGGTCTACCGCGGCAAAGGCGTCGAAGTCGATTTCCGGCGACAACGGATCTTTCGCCAATTCGCCATTGCCCGCAGGGGCTGCATCGCCGGTGTCGGTCTTGCTGGCTTCGAGGTCTTCTTTCGAAGCGTCGGTCATGGCCTGGACTTTTACCGGGTCGATACGGGTCATCAGCGGCTTGAACTCGTTCAACTGATGCTTGCTAAGCAAGGTCGCGTGGTCGTTCCAGGTCAGCGGCGGCACGTTGAGGAACGCCTCGGCGTCGGCCGCCAGCAGTGGCAGTACCGGCTTGAGGAAAATCACCAACTGGCGGAACAGGTTGACGCCCGTGGCACAGATAGCCTGGACTTCAGCCTGCTTGCCTTCCTGTTTGTTCAGCGACCACGGCGCCTTGTCGGCGATCCAGGCGTTGGCACGGTCGGCCAGGCCCATGATCTCGCGCATGGCGCGGGCAAAGTCGCGGGCTTCATACGCGTCCGCGATGCTTGGCGCAGCGGCCAGGAACGCTTCGGTCAGCTCGGGCGCGGCATTTTCCGCCACCAGCACACCGGAGTTGCCCTTGTGGATAAAACCGGCGCAACGGCTGGCGATGTTGACGACCTTGCCCACCAGGTCCGAGTTGACCTTCTGTACGAAGTCTTCCAGGTTCAGGTCGAGGTCGTCGACGCCACGGCCCAGCTTGGAGGCGTAGTAGTAGCGCAGGTATTCCGGCGACAGGTGGTCCAGGTAGGTGCGCGCCTTGATGAAGGTGCCACGGGACTTGGACATTTTCTGGCCGTTGACCGTCAGGTAGCCGTGAACCGCGATGCCGGTGGGCTTGCGGTAGCCCGAGCCTTCGAGCATCGCCGGCCAGAACAGCGCGTGGAAGTTGACGATGTCCTTGCCGATGAAGTGGTACAGCTCGGCGGTGGAGTCCTTGGCCCAGAACGCGTCGAAGTCCAGCTCCGGCGTGCGGTCGCACAGGTTCTTGAAACTGGCCATGTACCCGATCGGCGCGTCCAGCCACACATAGAAGTACTTGCCAGGTTCGCCCGGAATCTCAAAGCCGAAGTACGGCGCATCGCGGGAGATGTCCCACTGTTGCAGGCCGGCGTCCAGCCATTCGGCGATCTTGTTGGCCACGGCGTCCTGCAGGGTGCCGCTGCGGGTCCAGGTTTGCAGCATCTGCTGGAAATCCGGGAGCTTGAAGAAGAAGTGCTGGGAATCCTTGAGCACCGGGGTGGCGCCAGAGATGGCCGACTTCGGATCTTTCAGGTCGGTAGGCGCGTAGGTGGCGCCGCATTTCTCGCAGTTGTCGCCGTACTGGTCCTCAGTGCCGCATTTCGGGCAGGTGCCCTTGATGAAGCGGTCGGCCAGGAACATTTTCTTTTCCGGGTCGAAATACTGGGTGATCGAACGCGTGGCAATGTGCCCGGCGTCTTTGAGGCGCAGGTAGATCTGGCTCGACAGCTCGCGGTTTTCGTCGGAGTGGGTCGAGTGGAAGTTGTCGAAATCCACCAGGAACTCGGCAAAGTCGGCGCTGTGTTCAGCCTGGACGTTGGCGATCAGTTGTTCCGGGGTGATGCCTTCCTTCTCGGCGCGCAACATGATGGCCGAACCGTGGGCGTCGTCCGCGCAGACATAAATGCATTGATTGCCGCGATGCTTCTGGAAGCGCACCCACATATCGGTCTGGATGTACTCAAGCATATGGCCAAGGTGGATGGAACCATTGGCATAGGGCAGGGCGCTGGTGACGAGGATCTTGCGTGGCTCGGACATGGGGCTCGGCTACTTGATGAAACGGAGGTCGGCCACTATAAAGCGCCGGGAAATTTATTTCACCCCGTGCGGCTGTTTCAGGATTTTCCCGTCGGCCGAAAGCGTGCCGCTGGGGCGCTGGAACGGTTAGGATAGCCGCCTGTTTTAGTCAGTCTTTTTTCGGGAGTAGCCCATGAGCGCCGTCAATCGCGCAGCGGTGGAAGCCGTTCTTCGCCAATACACCGACCCTTACCTGGACCAGGACCCGGTCAGCGCCGGGTGCGTACGCGCCATCGACGTGCAGGGCGACAAGGTTTCGGTCCAGCTTGAGCTGGGCTACGCCGCAGGCCTGTTCAAGAGCGGCTGGGCGCAGATGCTGCAAATGGCTATTGAAGGCCTGGACGGCGTCAGTTCGGCCAAGGTCGACATCCAGTGCGTGATCGCCCCGCACAAGGCCCAGGCGCAGATCCCGGGCCTGGCCAACGTCAAGAACGTGGTGGCCGTGGCCTCCGGCAAGGGTGGCGTGGGCAAATCCACCACCGCGGCCAACCTGGCGCTGGCTCTGGCCCGCGAAGGCGCACGCGTCGGCATTCTCGACGCCGACATTTATGGCCCCAGCCAAGGCGTGATGTTCGGCATCGCCGAAGGCACCCGGCCGAAGATCAAGGACCAGAAATGGTTCGTGCCGATCGAGTCCCATGGTGTTGAAGTGATGTCCATGGCCTTCCTGACCGACGACAACACGCCGATGGTCTGGCGCGGCCCGATGGTTTCCGGCGCCTTGCTGCAACTGGTCACCCAGACCGACTGGGGCAACCTGGACTACCTGGTGATCGATATGCCCCCAGGCACCGGCGATATCCAGCTGACCCTGGCGCAGAAAGTGCCGGTGGCTGGCGCGGTGATCGTCACCACGCCGCAGGACCTGGCGCTGCTGGATGCCCGCAAGGGCGTGGAGATGTTTCGCAAGGTCAACATCCCGGTGCTGGGCGTCGTGGAAAACATGGCGGTGCACATCTGCTCCAACTGCGGCCACGCCGAGCATCTGTTCGGTGAAGGTGGCGGCGAGAAGCTGGCTACCCAGTACGGGGTTGAACTGCTGGCGTCGTTGCCCCTGTCCATGGGGATTCGTGAGCAGGCTGACGGCGGCAAGCCGACGGTCGTCGCCGAGCCCGACGGCCAGATTGCCATGGTCTACCAGGAACTGGCCCGTCACGTAGGCGCACGAATCGTCCTGCAGGAAGCCGCGGCCCAGGCCATGCCGACCATCACTGTCAGCGACGACTGACCCACCCGATGGGAAAAAAGCCTCGACTGCGTCGGGGCTTTTTCTTGTCTGGCGAACACGCAGGATGCGCTTGTTACCCTTTTGCGTAATTGCTGGTGTAAGCATTCACTTACTTTTTCGTAAGCGTTTGGGTTTTTTCGCTGGTGCGGACGTCTCGAATCGGCCGTCTATAATTCTATCTAATTGAAATATAACAATTATTTATTCGTGTCTGAACATCGAAACCTGTAGTCCAGCGATTTGGATCCCGTTGAACTTCCCCGGGAACTCTCTAAGATCAGCCCTGTGTCCACGGATTGACACAGTCATCACGGAACGATGATTCAGGGAACCTCGCAGGATGCGATTCATCAGGACGATGAAAAGGAACACAGGGACTAGGGAAAAAATGTGGGCGGGTCATACCGCCCCTTTTTTTTGCCTGTAGAAAAGTGAAACCCGCCCCGCAGAAATGCAAAAAGGCCCGCAAGGGGCCTTTTGGAGGGCATCGACGCTATCAGCGCTCGAGGTCTGCAATCTTGCCTTTTTTGCCATCCCACTCTGCCGCATCCGGCATCGGGTCTTTGCGCTCAGTGATATTCGGCCAGATTTCCGCCAGCTCAACGTTCAACTGAATAAATTCCTGCATCTCTGCCGGGACTTCGTCCTCGGAGAAAATCGCGACGGCCGGACATTCTGGCTCACACAGGGCGCAGTCAATGCACTCGTCCGGGTGGATGACCAGGAAGTTCGGGCCTTCGTAGAAGCAGTCCACCGGACACACTTCTACGCAGTCGGTGTACTTGCACTTGATGCAGTTGTCGGTGACGACGAAGGTCATTTCTAATTTTCTCCTCAGGCGGCGGCAGCGAAACCCTTTGTGGCAGGGCTCGCGAGGTTCGGGAGCGATAGTCTGCAGGCCAGGCTAAAAGCCCGCAGCATCCCAAACCGCGCGAGAGTCTACCAGCTTGCAAGCGTCTGCGTTATATCCGAGTCTTAAGTGCATATAACATTTCGAGCGCTTTTCGCGGCGTCAAGTCGTCCAGGTCAAGTTTAGCCAACTCATCCAGTACTGGATGAGGCAGGCTGGCGAACATGTCGCTCTGGTGCGGCGTGCTCGGTTTGTTGCTGGCTTTGGCCGGGCTGGCCACGGGAAGTTCGTGGGGCAGGGCGGTTTCTTCCAGGCGGCTCAGGTGCTCGCGGGCGCGGGTGATCACCTCCGCCGGCACACCCGCCAACTGCGCTACGGCCAGGCCGTAACTCTGGCTCGCCGGGCCGGGCAGCACATGGTGCAGGAATACGATGCGCTCGTTGTGCTCGGTGGCATTGAGGTGAACGTTGGCCACCAACGGCTCGTTTTCCGGCAGCACGGTCAGCTCGAAATAGTGCGTCGCGAACAGCGTATACGCTCGCAGGTGCGCCAACCGCTCGGCTGCGGCCCACGCCAGGGACAGCCCGTCGAAGGTGCTCGTGCCGCGTCCCACTTCGTCCATCAGCACCAGGCTGCGCTCGGTGGCGTTGTGCAGGATGTTGGCGGTTTCGCTCATCTCCACCATAAAGGTCGAACGGCCACCAGCCAGGTCATCACTGGAACCGATCCGGGTGAAGATGCGGTCCACCAGGGACAACTCGCAACTGGCCGCCGGCACGAAGCTGCCGATATGGGCCAGCAACACGATCAACGCGGTCTGGCGCATGTAGGTGGATTTACCGCCCATGTTCGGACCGGTGATCACCAGCATGCGGGTGTCGTCGTCCAGCGACAGGTCGTTGGCGACGAACGGCGTGGTCAGAACCTGCTCCACCACCGGGTGGCGGCCTTGCACGATGCGCATGCACGGCTCGCTGACAAACCGCGGGCAGTTCAGGTCAAGGTTCAGGGCGCGCTCGGCCAGGTTGCTCAACACATCCAGTTCGGCCAGGGCGGCGGCGGTGTCCTGCAACGGCGCCAGCTTGTCGATCAAGCTTTCCAGCAACGCTTCGTAGAGCATCTTCTCCCGAGCCAGGGCGCGGCTTTTCGCTGACAGCGCCTTGTCTTCGAAGGTTTTCAGTTCCGGGGTGATAAAGCGCTCGGCGCCCTTGAGGGTCTGGCGGCGCTGGTAGTCGATCGGCGCCTGCTCGGCCTGCTTGCTTGGCAACTCGATAAAGTAGCCATGCACACGGTTGTAGCCGACTTTCAGGTTGGCGAGGCCCGTACGGGCTTTTTCACGGGCTTCCAGGTCGATCAGGAACTGCCCGGCGTTCTCGCTCAGGGATTGCAGTTCGTCCAGTTCGGTGTCGTAACCGGTCTTCAACACGCCACCGTCACGGATGATCGCGGGCGGGTTGTCGATGATGGCTTTTTCCAGCAAGGCCGCCAGGTCCGGGTAGGTGCTGGTGGTGACTGCCAGTTGTTGCAGGTGTGGCGCTTCCAGTTCGGTCATCGCCGCTTGCAGTTGCGGCAGGGCGCCCAGCGCGTCCCGCAGGCGCGCCAGGTCACGGGGCCGTGCGTTACGCAGGCCGATCCGCGCAAGGATCCGCTCGATGTCGCCGATTTCCTTGAGCTGCGGTTGCAGCTTTTCAAAGCGGTAGCGGTCCAGCAGGCAAGTAATAGAGGTTTGGCGGGCTTGCAGCACCGTCAAATCCCGCAGCGGACGGTTCAGCCAGCGGGTCAGCAGGCGGCTGCCCATGGCGGTCTGGCAGCGGTCGACCACCGATTGCAGGGTATTATCGCGCCCGCCGGCCAGGTTGGTATCCAGTTCCAGGTTGCGACGGCTTGCGCCATCCAGCACCACGGTGTCGTCCAGACGTTCATGCCGCAGGCTGCGCAGGTGTGGCAGGGCGGTACGCTGGGTTTCCTTGGCGTAGCTGAGCAGGCAACCGGCGGCGCCGATGGCCAGGGTCAGGGTTTCGCAACCGAAGCCCTTGAGGTCTTGCACGGAGAATTGCTGGCACAGGCTTTTCAGTGCCGAATCACGCTCAAAATCCCACGGCGCGCGGCGCTTGGTCCCACGACGACGTTCCGCCGGCAGGTCCTTTGGCCAGTCATCCGGAATCATCAGTTCCACCGGGTTGACGCGCTCCAGTTCCGCCAGCAGGTTTTCCCAGCCCTTGATCTCCAGCACCGTGAAGTTGCCACTGGTGATATCCAGCACCGCCAGGCCGAACAGGCGTTCGTCCCCCAATACTGCAGCGATCAGGTTATCGCGACGCTCATCCAGCAGTGCTTCATCACTCACCGTGCCCGGGGTAATGATGCGCACCACCTGGCGTTCCACCGGGCCCTTGCTGGTGGCCGGGTCGCCGATCTGCTCACAGATCACCACCGACTCGCCCAGCTTAACCAGCTTGACCAGATAGCCTTCCAACGAATGGTAAGGAATCCCACACATCGGAATTGCCTGCCCGGCCGACTGCCCGCGCGCGGTCAGGGTGATGTCCAGCAACTTGGCGGCCTTCTTCGCGTCTTCATAGAAGATCTCGTAGAAGTCGCCCATGCGGTAGAACATCAACTGATCAGGGTGCTGGTTTTTCAGGCGCCAGTACTGCTGCATCATCGGGGTGTGGGAGGACAGATCGGAGGTGTTTTTACTCATTGGATAGTTGGCAAATTCGTTGAAAGTGATGGGGCAAAGGGGGCGCTTGGCCCAGCATTTTTTGCAATGGGCGCAAGGTTAACACGCGAGGTCGGGGCTTCGCAGTTCACAAACGGATAGGTAAAAACTAAACGGAGGGAGGTGCCTATTGCCAGCTGGTTCAGGATGAACATTGTAACTGTGGCGAGGGAGCTTGCTCCCGTTGGGCTGCGCAGCAGTCCCTTTTTTGGGGACCCCTCTGCGCCCCCGCGCGGGCAAGCTCCCTTTCAACGCATCAGCGCTTCATGGAGTCACACTGCGTGCGCAAATTACTGTCGCTGATATAGCTGCAAGAACTTCCACCCACCTCTGCATTACAGGCGGCACGCAGATCGGAGTTGCTGATGTAGGAGCAACTGCTGCCGCTTTGCTTGGCATTGCAGTAGTTACGCTGATCAGAGTCAGTGATGTTGGAGCAGTTGGCGAAGGTGTAACCGCTGAACATCAACAACATCGCAAGCACGAATCTCATTACTTTCTTCCTTGGTTTACCCGGACGCAGCCTGGCGCTGAATGATTCAATCTCGACGAGTATTTCGCCTAGATATCAAATTGACATCGTTTTGCGCAGAAGTTCCGCGGCTGTATAGGGAGGTTATGCATGAGAGACATTAAAACTCACCGATAACGCATAAAATATGCAAATTAGCATTTGCCAAGCATCAAAACTGCCTGCACTATCCGCGTTATGCAAAAACGCAACGTTTCTATCGTCTTAAGAGAGCTGCTGGACCGCGACCGGATCTCCCCCACGGAGCTTCACCGGCGTACCGGCGTGCCTCAATCCACGCTGTCCCGGATCCTCAGCGGCAAGATCGTTGATCCGTCGGACAAGCACATCTCGCGCATCGCCGATTACTTCCAGGTCAGCACGGATCAGTTGCGCGGGCGCGCGGCGCTGGTGCCGGCGCGGTTGGAGGAGCGCGACCCGATGCATTCGGAACTCAAGGACATAAGCCTGTGGGACGACGACACACCCGTTAATGATGACGAGGTGTCGATCCCCTTTCTGCGCGAGGTTGAATTGGCTGCTGGATCAGGAAGATTCGTCATCGAGGAAAGCGAGAAGGCCAGCCTGCGATTCGGCAAGCGCAGCCTGCGGCATAACGGTGTGCAGTTCGACCAGGCCAAGTGCGTGACGGTGCGCGGCAACAGTATGTTGCCGGTGCTGCGTGACGGCGCGACCGTAGGCGTCAACGCCGGCAAGTGTGGGATTGGTGACATCGTCGACGGCGATTTGTATGCCATCAACCACAACGGCCAGCTGCGGGTGAAACAGCTCTACCGCCTGCCTTCCGGGATTCGCCTGCGCAGCTTCAACCGTGATGAACACCCGGATGAGGACTACAGTTTCCAGGACATCCAGGAAGAGCAGATCAGCATCCTCGGTCACGTCTTCTGGTGGGGCATGTACGCCCGCTGATCCTTCTGCGTAAGACAAAGCCCGCCAATGAGCGGGCTTTTTTTCGCCTGCGCAAAACCACCAAACCCCGTACCTATAAGGCCGCGAATGCACCAATGCATATATCGAGCAAAAATAAATGCATTTGCGCATTGACTGTATATGCATACATGCATATTCTCCATCTCAAGCCAGCCAAGAAGGCCTGGTGGAGGCGGCAAGGATGCTGCCAAGGAAGACAAGGACGTTACGCAACACCGGCAAGGACGCCATCGAAGCGATGGCAGGGATGCCAGGCAACACCGGCAAGGATGCCGACGCTCTTTAGTTTCAAACCGTTTCAAGAACAGGCAGCGATGAACCGGCCTTAACGGTTCAGAGGGTTGGCAACTGGCCCGGGTGTGCAGCGTAAAGCACCAGAAGCAGTTATCCGGCAGACAGGGATCGTGGTCGGAAAAACATTGAGGAAAGGTCCGTACCGCGCCAGTAGCGCCGAAAGACCGAGGAAATCATTACTGAAAAGCCCGGGCAACCGGGCTTTTTGGAATGCCTACCTATAAATGGAATTACCCAAGACCCGGCACTGCGCCGGCAATGCTCAGCCAGGAGGCGTGACATGACAAACGAGCAGCAAGCGTTAGCGGAAATGCCTATCTGGCTGGTGATCGTACTGGCCCTGATCGGCGGTGTTTCCGGCGAAATGTGGCGCGCCGACAAGGAAGGCGCCCGCGGTTGGTCGCTGGTGCGGCGCCTGGCCCTGCGTTCCGGGGCCTGCATGGTGTGCGGGGTATCAGCCCTGATGCTGTGCTACGCCGCCGGCATGTCGATCTGGACGGCCGGCGCCATTGGTTGCCTGACCGCCATGGCCGGCGCCGACGTGGCCATCGGCCTGTATGAGCGTTGGGCGGCCAAGCGCATCGGCGTCAACGAAGGCACCCGTCAGGACCCGCAGTAACCGTTGCAAGGACGCTACTTAAATGACCCTCATCGAAAAACCTTCCCAACTCCCCCAGGCCATCAGCGAGGCGCTGCATATTGCCTTTCCGGACCTGAAGGTCGGCAATCACCAGGATTTTCAGGGCCCCGGGGATAACACCGGTGTGTTGATCACCGTCGAAGGCAATGGCCCGGGTATCCGCTCCCGTGAAGGGCGCAAGGCCCATGCCCTGGGGATTTCACTCAAGGCCATGGTCGCTCCGGGTGCATTGCCGTTTGATGCCTGCGACCTGGCCAGCCAACTGATGGACCTGGTGCTGGATAACCGCTGGAACCTGCCGCAGGCGCAATGCGATTTGCCCATCAATATCGTCGCTGCACCCTCAATACGGGCCACCGCAGAAACGGACTACGACACCTGGGCTGTCACCTTCACCCAAACCCTCTATATCGGACCGCCGTTGCTCAACGATCCCACCGGCAAGCCTCTGTTTGCCTGCACCTGGGAAGTCACGGACATCGACGACCCCGACCAATACAAACCCCTGGCGGAGTAGCCCATGTTCGACGCGCTGTTACGCATGCAACTGGGCCCGATCATCGAGCGCCTGGCAGAAATGGAATCCCAACTCGAAGACCTCTATCGCCGCGCCGAAAGTTTCTGCCGCATCGGCGTGTGCCAGGAGGTCGACGCCGCCAGTAATACCTGCAAGGTCAGCCACGGCGACTTGCTCACCCCGGCGATTCGTTTTTTCAACCCCAGTGCCGGAGAGCAAACCGAAACCCGCCTCCCTTCCGTGGGCGAGCAGTGCTTGTTGCTCAACTACGGCGGCGGGGAGGGCGGGGCGCAATCGGTGGCGTTGTTCGGCTTGAACAGCGACCGTTTTCCGCCGGTCTCCAGCGTCCCGACGCTGACCCGGCGCCGCCATCAGGACGGCACGCAAACCGACTATGACGACGCCAGTCATACCTTCAACTGGGTCAATGGCCCTACCACGCTTGTCGGCTCCCGCGAACAGGTCAATCTCAAGGTCGGCCCCGCCAGCCTGACGATGAGCGCCCAGAGCATCTCCCTGCAAGTCGGCGGCACCAACCTGTTGCTGGATGCCGGCGGCGCGCACTTCAGCGGCCCGGTGGTGGACCACCAGGGCCGGGTCATCAGCCCCTGACAAGGACATCCCATGATTGGAATCGATCGGAACACCGGGGCGGCCGTCGATGACTGGCTGCAATTCGTACAGCGCGCCACCCGAGCGTTGACCACACCCTTGGGCACCCGCCAGAAGCGCCCGCTGTACGGCTCGATGATCCCGCAACTGCTCGGGCAGAACCTCGGCGACGACCTGCTGATTCTCGCCCAGAGCCATGCCGCCCAAGCGTTCTACAACCCACAGAACGGCATCGCCGACTTCGAGCCGCAAGTCATCGTCGCCAACCGCCAGGGCGCCGGCCTGTTGTTGCGCTTCGCCGGCACCTGGAAAAACCGCAAACAATCTTTCGAGGTGGTGACATGAGCATGCTGATACCCGGCCAGAACCAGTTGGCCGAGCCGGCGATCATTGCCGTCGATGAGTTCGAACCGTTGCTGGCGGAGTTCAAGGCGTTTGTCGTGGATTACGTCGCTACGCGTGCGCCGGAAAATGCGGCCAAGCTCAAGGTCAGTCTTGAGAATGAAAGCGAGCTGTTGACGTTGGCACTGGAGGCCTTTTGCGTTCGCTTGCAAACCCACGAGCGCAAATACAACGCCCGAATCAAGCAGATGCTGGCGTGGTGGGCCACCGACAGCAACCTCGATGCGCGGCTTGCCGACATGGGCCTGGAGCGCCAGGTGCTTGATCCCGGCGATCCGGCGGCTTTCCCGCCAGTGCCGCCGACGCTGGAAAGCGACGATGACGCCCGCCTGCGTTATTACCTCGCGCCTCACGCTCCGGCGGCGGGCTCGCGGATGCAGTATCGCCGGGAGGTTTTCACCCTTGGTGAGCGTCCGTCAGTGAAAGTACAAAGCGCCACGCCCGGGGTGGTGACGGTCACTTATACCTTCGACCCGGACGGCTACGCGGCTCGGGTCAAGGATGGCAACGGCCGCCGAACTGCACCGGGTGAAGTGATGGTGACGGTCTTGGCCCGAGACGGGGATGGCACGCCACCTGCTGATCTGCTTGACGGTGTGCGCCGGCATTTCGCCCGGCCTGATGTGCGGCCGGAAACGGATCTTGTCACGGTGCAGGGTGCACAGATCCTACGTTACAAAATTCGCGTGGTGGCCAAGATCAACGCCGGCCCGGACTCCGGGCTGACCCAAGTGGCCGCGCAGCAGCTGCTGCAAACCTACGCCGAGTCTTGTCATCGCCTGGAAGGGCGGGTGGACCCGAGCTGGATCGACTACGCCATCCACTCGGCGGGCGCTGCGCAACTGCAAATCCTTGAACCGCTGGAACCGATCGTCACCACGGCGTTTCAGGCGCCGTATTGCACGGGTGTCGAGGTGGAGGTGCGCACGTTATGAACGAACCAAAAGGCAGCTTGCTGCCCGCCAACAGTTCGCCGTTGGAGAAGGCGCTGGACTTGGGTTTCGGGCAGTTGCTCGACCGGGTGACGCCACCCTTTCCCGCCTTAATGAACCCGCTGCTAACACCAGTGGACTTCTTACCGTACCTGGCGGCAGATCGTGGTGTTACTGAATGGAGTTCCAGTGCTCCTGAGGCTGAAAAGAGGGGCACGGTGAAGCTCGCTTGGCCGATCGCTCGCCAGTCCGGTACACGGAAAGCGCTGGAAAACGCCGCTACAGGCCTGCAGTTGGTCCCGCAGGTTCGCTCGTGGTACGAGCAAACGCCAATCGGTGCGCCTTACAGCTTCTCAGTGAGAGCGTTCACAAGCCTGGCTTACAGCGAAGAAATGGACGCTCGACTGGACCAGCGATTAGCCGCTGCAAAAAGCGAACGCGACATCCTGTCGGTCTCTGTGGGATTGAGCGCATTTGGTACCCATTCCATCGCTGCCGCGACGGTATGTGGCGAACTTACCATTGTCCATCCGATTGTTATCGACGGACTGAAAGCCGCCGGCAACGCATTCTCTGCCGCCGGCCTTTATAGCGTCGAGACGCTCACTATTTATCCTCAGAGGTTCTAAATGGCCGACTTTTATACTCTTCTTACCAATGATGGAATTGCCTACGAAACTGCCTGCAAGGCCGCTGGGCTTCCGATCAAGCTTGCACAAATTTCGGTTGGTGATGGCAACGGCGCTGTCTATAACCCGGATGCGACCGCCAAAGCATTGAAGCGCGAGGTATGGAGGGGGCCATTGAATGCCCTTTTCCAAGACGAGAAAAATCCCAGCTGGCTCCTGGCAGAGGTGACGATTCCGTCTGATGTCGGTGGGTGGTATGTGCGCGAGGCGGGTATCTGGACCGATAACGGCGTGTTGTACGCCATCGTCAAGTACCCGGAGTCGTTCAAACCCGTACTGGCGACATCTGGGTCGGGCAAAGAGTTTTACATCCGTTCGATTTTCGAAACGAGTAATGCGTCCCTGGTGACATTGTTGATTGATGACACCGTCGTCAAGGCAACTCGGGCGTGGGTCGTTGATTATCTCGGCGACGAGCTGGCCAAGCTTGATAGCAAGCAGTCGGTTCGTGTGGCGGCTACGGCAAATATCGTCTTGAGTGGCGCGCAGCAAATCGATGGGGTTGCAGTGATTGCTGGCCAACGCGTACTGGTCGCAGGTCAGACGTTGGCGAAGGACAACGGTATTTATATTGTTGCCAATAGTGCCTGGTCGCGCTCGATGGATGCCAGCTCCAGTCAAAGAGTCTCTCCTGGACTTAGCGTCATTGTTGAAGAGGGCGCTGCCTATGGAGGCTCTTTGTGGCAGTCGGTCAGCAAAGGGGTTATCGCGTTGGGCTCCACCCCGCTGGCATTCGAGATGCTGGCGGGAAGGAGTGGTGTTCAGGCGGGCACCTACAAAGTCCTGACTGTCGACAAATATGGTCGAACCATAGGCGGCACGAACCCTGGAACGTTGGCTGAGATGGGCATCAGGGATGCCTATACGAAAGATGAAATTGCGTCGATGTTCGGGAAACTGACCGATGAGTCGAAGTTGCCCCTAAAAGGCGGAACTATGACTGGCGCAATCAGCGCAGAGTTTTCTGGCATGGGAGGGGCTTTTGTCGATTGGCAAAAACGTATCCCCGCCCTCCAGATTAACTGTCCGATCAACTCGTATAGTTACTCTATTTGGAAGGGGACGATGTGGGGGGAACGTCATCTGGCGTCCATGGATGTTTACTCTGGTGGTACTTCGACCTCGCTCCCGGTAGTAGCACTTCATATGGGGGCTGTGCCGAGCGCTTTCCTATTTGAAGGCCAAGGTAACTTGACCATCAAGGGCGCCTACCTCGGCGAGGGTAGCCAACTCCTAAACCTTAACGCGAACGCCCTGACTCAGGGGACCGTACCTGCTGCACGACTGCAAGGTTCCTACAATATTGATGTGTCCGGAAACTCCGGAACAACCTCCCGGCTGGCGACTCCACGCCAAATCAATGGTGTGTCATTCGATGGCACGGCCAACATCGCGATTTCCGACAACTCCAAGTTACCCACCACGGGTGGCTTGATGTCAGGCACCGCCAGCTTTGAGCTACCTGACATGGGCGGGGGATTTGTCGCATGGCGAGGCCGCTCTCCGGCTGTGCAGATCAATGCGCCGGCAAACTACTTGGCATACCTGGTGTGGCGGGCAACGTGCTGGAATGAGCGACACCTAGCGGCAATGGAGGCTTATTCCGGCGGAACCAGCACCTCGCCGCCACAGGTCGTCACTCATGTGGGCGGCACGAATAACGCCATGACCCTTACCGAAGGGGGGCATTTGTCGATCTCAGGCATCTATAGCGGCAACGCCGCCGGCCTGACAAACCTGCCGCCGGCCACAGCCGACGTGCCGGGAGCCGTGCTTAAAAATACGGCCTCACTTGGGCCCAATGGTTGGTGGAAGTGTGCCCAGACGGGAATGATCAAGCAGTGGGGAATTACCTTGGGCGCTTCGGATACCGTCACCCATCGCAGTTTTCCTATCGCGTTCCCCAATCGGTGTGCATCGCTTGTAGCAAGCCGGACGAGTCTCTTTTACTCCGATGCCGCAACGGGCACTAATACCTTGATCGTCAGCAATACGCAGTTTTCGGTTATTTCCGGGCCGTTCAACTCACCTGATGATATTTACTGGGAAGCCACAGGCTACTGACTATGACGATTTTCTTTCATGCCCAAACATTAGGTTTTTACGATACCCGAGCCCATGGCGAGCGGACACTTCGGATCCCCGATCCGACGTGGGAAAGGCCTATGGTCAACATTCCGGATCCCGCTTGGGAAGTTGATCCCAACGCCCCTGAAGCGCAACGGCCTACCGTTGGCATTGCAGATGTCACGGCAGAACCACCCTTGATTGAAGTGGCAAATCCGGACTGCTGCCTGCCGCTCGCAGGAGAGCTGCGGGAAGTCAGTCTTGAAGAGTACCAAGCACTTTTCGCAGCTCAAGCCTCTGGCAAAGTGATCGGGGCCGATGGTAATCGCCCCATTATTTTGGAACCGCCCGAATTGACGTGGGAACAGCGCAAGCTTGAGTGTGTTGCGGTAGTTCGGGCGTTTCTGGATCAGACGGCCAAGTCCGCAGGATATGACGATATCAAGAATGCGATTAGCTATGCCGATGAGCCGGCAGTACCGCGCTTTCAGGCTCAGGGCCAGGCCTTCCGTTCCTGGCGGTCGCTGTGCTGGGCTTACTGCTATGAGCAGTTTGATGCCGTCGAGCAGGAGACGCGCGAGGTGTTCAGTCCGCAAGATCTCGTTTCTGAATTACCACAACTAGCACTTCCGTAAAAAGAGCGTTAGCAGATCGCCTAACGGCCCCATGTTCCATTCTCGTGACAGTCACACAAAACCGCCTTGGCGGTTTTTTTTTCGCCTGGAGATCCACCTATGGCCAATCGCCAAACCTACACCGTCCTCATTCCATTCCCCACCGGCAACGGCCACTGGTCTACCGCCGGCGAGGAACTGGAACTGCTGGACGTCGAAGCATCCGCCCTGCGCACCGCTGGCCGCCTGGAACTCACCAGCGTCCTCAATTCCACCCCGAAGAAGGCTGAATAACCATGGCTGAGGTTTTGAACTTCGAGCACAACGGCATCACCGTGAACGCCACCGAATCCCCCGAGGCCATGGGTGGCCTGGGCGATAACGTCATCGGCCTGGTGGGCACTGCCCCCAACGCCCATGCGTCGATCCCGAAAAACGCCCCGTTCCGCATCAACAGCTTCACCACCCAGGCGCTGCTGGATCCCACCGGCGCCGAGACCGGCACGCTGTTCCACGCCGTGTACCAGATCCTCAAAGTGGTCAAGGTGCCGGTCTACGTGGTGATCGTCGACGAGGGCACCACCCCGGCCGATACCCTCAATAACGTAATCGGCGGTGAAGAGCCGGTAACCGGGCGCAAACTGGGCCTCGCCGCCCTGGCCAGCGTCCCCGAAGACCTGACCATCATCGGCGCCCCTGGCTTCACCGGCACCAAGGCCGTGGCCGGCGAATTCGCTTCCTTTGGCAAGCGCATCAAGGCCCGTGTGGTGCTGGATGGCAAGGACGCAACCGTCGCCGACCAGGTGACCTACAGCGGCGAACTGGGCGGCGCCGATCTCGGTTTCGACCGTTGCCTGCTGGTGCACAACATGCCGTCGGTGTACTCCAAGGCCGCGAAGAAAAACGTGTTCCTGGCGCCGTCGTCCCTGGCCATCGCGGCACTGGCCAAGGTCAAGCAGTGGGAAAGCCCGGGCAATCAGGTGACCTTCGCCGAAGACGTTTCCCGCGTGGTTGAGTACAACATCCTCGACACCTCCACCGAAGGCGACCTGCTCAACCGCTACGGCGTGAGCTACTACGCCCGCACCATCCTCGGCGGTTTCTCGCTGCTGGGTAACCGCTCCATCACCGGCAAGTTCATCAGCTACGTGGGCCTGGAAGATGCGATCAGCCGCAAGCTGGTCAAGGCCGGCCAGAAAGCCATGGCCAAGAACCTCACCAAGTCGTTCATGGACCAGGAGGTGAAGCGCATCAACGACTGGCTGCAAACCCTGGTAGCCGACGAAACCATCCCCGGCGGCAGCGTGTACCTGCACCCGGAATTGAACAGTGTCGAGAAGTACAAGAACGGCACCTGGTTCATCGTCATCGACTACGGCCGCTACGCGCCGAACGAACACATGATTTATCAACTCAACGCCCGCGATGAAATCATCGAGCAGTTCCTGGAGGACGTTCTCTAATGTTTACCAACCGAGTCAGACAGGCCATTGCGGCCACCCTTCAGGGCTTGCCGTTGTCGGCCACTGTGGAAGAGTTCACCCCGCCGAAGATTGAATTCGACATGGAACCCATGTCCGGTGGGCGGTTCATCGCCGAGGAAATGGCCAAGAGCGGCAAGGTGTTGAATGCCAAGTTGATCCTGCAAGGTGCCGGCCCGGAAATCATGCTGGCCTTGGGCGTGCGCCTGGGTGACGACATCCTGCTGAACGTGCGTGAAGCGGGCCAGGACCAGGATGGCCGGACCTATTTCACTTATCACACCGTGGGCGGCAAGCTCAAATCCCTGGAGGAAGCGAAGCTGAAGATGGGCGAGAAGGCGACTACCACGCTGGAGCTGTCCTGCCGCACCTACAACCGCCTGGAAAACGGCATCCCGGTGATCGACATCGACGTGCGCACCCAGAAATTCGTGCTCAACGGCGTCGACATCCTCGGTGATGCCCGCCGCGCGGTGCTGATGCCGTAAGCCCCTTGCGATTTCTGTAGGAGCTGGCTTGCCTGCGATGCAGGCGACTCGGTGTATCCATTGCACCGAGGCGATGCCATCGCGGGCAAGCCCGGCTCCCACAGTGATCGCGCTGGCCCCGAGAGGTGCGGTGCTTTTCAACAACGTTTGACCAAGGAATTGACTCATGGCCTGGATGCCTCCGCTGCACATCCTGCTGTCCCCGATCACCGCCGACACCGGCGCGACAATCGAGCAGGTGCAACTCAAGCCGCTGTACTACGCCGCGCAAAAAGACGCGCTGGTCCGGGCCGGTGATGACGAGGATGACCAGTTTTTTGAACTGGCGAAACTCGCCACCGGCCTGTCGGAAAAAGAGCTCGACCAACTCAAGCGCCCGGACTACGTGACCATCGCCCAGTACGTGCATGACATGTCGACCCGTCCGGCCTCGTTCTTCCTGGACGCAGCCCGCGAGCCCAGCGATTCGGCCACCACCGAGCAGGTGAAACTGCTGCTGCCGCTCAACGCCGCCGGCCGCACCCTGACTGCAGTGACCCTGGAAATGCCGGCCCTGCGCGCCACCAAAGTGATGAAAAAACTCACCACGGCCAAAGAGCGCGCCGAGTTCATCACCGCCCATTGCTCCGGTCTGATGATCCCCGACCTGGCGGACCTCACCGTGCCCGACTGGACCGAACTGCAGGAGCGCATCGACGATTTTTTAAATCAACCGGCGGCCTTCTTTCGGAGCGCGACATCGACGTAATCCTCGACGTCGTGCCGCTGGTTTACTCGGTAAACGAAGCGGAAATCCTGGACTGGGAAGTCGGAAAAGCATTACGCCGCTACGACATCGCGATCACTCGCCTTGGCGTCAAACAGGAGTAGAGCGGGATGCAAATGAACTACAGACTGGCGTTTGCCGGGCAGACGTATGACCGAGAGCTTTCAGCGGACCTGTCACCGGCGGCCCAGGATTTGACTGGACCCTCCTCCCTAGATGCGGTGCCTACCGGGCAGACGGATCTTGGCCTGGCGCTGGCCAATGCCAGCCTGGAAATCAACGGCTTGACCCTGGAGCAGGTGCGGCTGCGCGAGACCCTGGAAACCCTCAACAGCACGTTGTTCATTAACGGGGGTTCGCTGGCGACCAAGACGGCTGATGCCGCCGTTGGCGCGCCGAAGAGCGAGCAGAAGGACCCGGCAACGGCCTCTGATTCCTGGGTGGACAAGGGCCTCAAGGCAGGGGCAGATCTCGGGAAGGATTTGGGTTCGAGCCTGTGGGATACGGTCAAGACCCGAGTGGCCGGCAATATGGTCGATGTGACGCTTGGCAAGATTCCGGGAGTCGGGAAACTGTTCAAGGACGGGGGGCTCGATAAAGACAAGGACAAGGACAAGGGCGGCGACAAGCAATGTTGCCCTGGTACCGCCGGCCTACTTGAAACGGCGGCTGCACAGCTACCCGAAAGCGTTGGAGAGACGGTCCGGAAGAAAGATAAAGCTCGCACCCCCGGGAATATGAAGAAGCGGCGCGTCAAGCTTCCCAAGCCAGGACAAACGGTTCCACGTGGACCTACGGCGGCCGTCGAGGGCAAGTTGGCGGATCTCAAGCCGCAACGTCTTCCTCGCTTGGCCAATGCCACACCCCAGCTCAATGCAATGGGCCAGCCGCTTGTTCCTTTCTCGGCCAAGCAGGCGGCTCAGGCGTCGACCCATCTCCCTGGCAATTCGTTTGCCTCCTACGCGGCGCCGCCGGCAAATCGGCGTATGCCGGGCAGTTCGAGCAAAGGCCTGGCCGCGAGTTTGTCGGGGGCGTTTGCCAAATTGGAATCGGCAGGCACCCGCCGCCTCGGCCCGTTGAAGTACGTCGACACCGCGATGGATGTGGTCCAGGGCGTACGCAATGGCGACGCAAAAGCTGTTGCCTCCGGCCTCAGCACCGCGGGCGGTGCCTGGGCAGGAGCTTCCGCCGGCGCCGCTATCGGCACCCTGATTTTCCCCGGTGTCGGTACTGCTGTCGGCGGCGCAATCGGTGGTTTGCTGGGCAGTGAGGCGGGCACCTGGCTCGGTGACAAACTGTTCGGTCCAAGTGATCGCTTGCCCGCACCCAATGCGGTGAGCAAGGAACTCAACAGTGCCCGCACGGACAATGTCCAGGTCACGATTGCCCCGAGTATCCAGATCACCGGCGTCAACCCCGCTGACGCTCAGCAAGTCGTCAACCAGGTGATTCAGGCCCTGCAATTCCAATGCATGCCGATGGTCACTGACACGCTGGGTATCCGGCGCAACGCAGCACTGGCCGATCCAGGAGGTGATTGATGCGACAACAAATGGTACTCGGCGATTTCATCTTTGGCCTGTCCCGGGGCTTTACCTATTCCTCGCTGGTGCGTAACAGCGACGGCGGCTGGAGTGACCTGACGATTATTGCCAGCAAGCCCCAGTCGCGACAAAACGGTCAGAAACTGGAAAAACTCACGTTCAGCGGCACGGCCATGTACGCCGTCGGCATGCAGCGCCTCGACGAACTGCGCGCGCTGCAAAATGCGCGGGTGCCGTTGCCCCTGGTCGATGGTGTCGGGCGCAACTGGGGCCTGTGGCGGATTAATACTGTCGTGGAAACCCAGGGCAATGTGATCGATGACGGCACCGCCATGGTCATGACCTGGACCCTGGAACTGGAGGAATTCGTCAATGCGTAGAGCCCGAAGTATTGCCGGTGATTCGGTCAACCTGTTGCTCTATCGCGAGCTAGGACGATGCGATGACGCAGCTGAAGAAACCCTTTGGCGCCAGAACCCCGGCCTCGCAGAGTACGGCCCGGTGTTGCCAGCCGGTGTGTGGGTAAGTGTGCCCGAACTGGAGTCGCGGCCAACGGCCGTGCGCCCCGTTTCGGCTTGGGATTAAGGAGGCAGCATGGCCCAGGGATTTACCCCGATCGTGGAGTTTTACGGCGCCAATGCGGCGCTGCTCAATCAACGCCTGATGCACTGGAGCCACACCGACGCGGCGGGCATTGAGTCCGACCGACTTGAACTGACCCTCAATCTCGAGGGCCTGGAAGGCCTGCCGAGTCTCAGTGGAAAAATCGGCTTGCGAGTCGGGTACCAGGAGTCGGGGCTGGTGGAAAAAGGCGAGTTCGTCGTCACTCAGCGAACCCCGGTGCTGTTCCCCATGCGCCTGATGATCGTCGCCACGGCGGCGCCCTTCAGCGTGGTCGACAAAACAGGCTACCGTCAGCGCCGATCTGCCAGTTATGGGCCGACGACCTTGGGGGCGTTGTTTCGCCAACTGGTGGGTCGTCACGGTTATTCACCCCGTGTGGCGCCGTCTTTGGAAGGGATTGTGATTCCCCATATCGACCAGTCCAACGAAAGCGACATGGCCTTTATCACACGCCTCGCCAAGCGTTACTGCGCGGTCAGCAAGCCGATCAACGAGCTGTATGTGCTGGCTGAAAGTGGTCAGGTCAAATCGCTGTCCCTCCAGCAACTGCCGGAAGTGAAATTATCCATCACGGCTGACAATCGCCCCGGTGACCAGGCCTTTATCACCGCCAGGCTCGATGAGAAATCCCGGGCGAAATACGAGGGTAGCCGCGTCGCCTGGTGGGATGCGGCGGCGGGCAAGCAGCGCGTGGTTCAGGTCGGCAATGCCCCGTTCAAAACCTTGCGCCAACGCTGCCAGAACGAAGCGGAAGCGCGTGCCGTGGCCGAAGGTGAGCTGCGCCGTGTTGGCCGTGAAGATTTGCAGTTGCTGATCGATTGCCCCGGCAACCCGTTGCTATCCGCCGAAGGCTTGCTGCTGCTGGATGAAACCTGGCCGTCGTACATGCAGGGACGTTGGTCGATCAGCAAGGTGACGCATGTTGGCGACCCGGCGACGGGGTATCGAAGTTCGATTGTTGCTGGCGGGTTGTCTGTCTAGCCGCGCCCCCTCAACCAAACCCGCTCCCGAGCGGGTTTTTTATTGCCCGGTGAACCCATGAAGATCACCCCGTTACTGAATCACCTGCGTGATCACTGCCAAGGCTTCAACCAACAGATCCATGCCGGCCTTGATCTCGATGCCCTGCAAACCCTGCCTGACGCACCTGCTGCGGTCATCACGCCGATCGCCGACGAAGCCGCTGCCAACAGCTCACAAAACACCACCCGACAAACCCTGCGCGAGCATTTCGGCGTGGTGCTGGTACTCGATCTGGCGGACGGCCAACAAGCCATGGCGATGGACCAACTCCACGCCCTGCGCGCCGAAGTCTGGCGTGCCCTGGTGGGTTTCAGGCCCGAGCGTTTCTACGAACCCATCCAGTACGAAGGCGGCGACTGGCTGCTGTTGACGAAAACCCGCGGGCTGTACCGGCTGCGCTTTTTCGCCGAGTTCCAACTGGGACGCAACCTCAGCACACAGCCAGCCGAAACCTGGCCCGAGCTTGAGCTGGACGCTTTGCCGTCCTTCACCGGGGTGACGGTGCGGGTCGATGCCATCGACCCGGCCGACGCCAATCTGCAACGCCCAGGCCCCGACGGGCGCCTGGAAATGACCTTTTCTGCCGAGGTAAAACCATGAGCAAACGCATCACCGTACTGCCGGTTTCCGGCCGTGCCGTACCTGACCCGGAGGCGGGCGATCTGCTGCCGGCCGAAGGTCGCGAAGTCCCGGACAACGCCTGGTGGCGTCGACGTCTGGCCGATGGCGACATCACCACCAAAGCCGTCAAGGCGGCAAAACTACAGGGAGCCAAATAATGGCGATTGGATTCAGTCATATTCCGGCGGACATTCGTGTGCCGCTGTTCTACGCCGAGATGGACAATTCGGCGGCCAATAGCGCGTCGTCGGCCTTGCGCCGGCTGATCGTGGCCCAGGTCAACGACAACGTCACCAGCCCGGAAATCGGCAGCCTGGTGCTGGTGTCGAGCGCGGCCATGGCCAAGCGCATCGGTGGCCAGGGTTCGATGCTGGCGTCGATGTACGAGACGTTCCGCAAGAGTGACCCGGTGGGCGAGATCTGGTGCCTGCCGCTGCACAGCACCGAAGGCAGTGCCGCCAAGGCGGATCTCAAGCTGACCGGCACCGCGAACCAGGGCGGCATTCTCAGCCTGTACGTCGGCGGCACCCGGGTTCAAACGACTGTGATCAATGGCGCCACGGCAGCCGTTGCCGCCACCGCCCTGGCGCTGAAAATCAACGCCAGTGCCGACCTGCCGGTGAGTGCGGTAGCCGCCGATGGCACTGTCACCCTGACCGCCAAATGGACCGGTGACAGCGGCAACGACATCAGCCTGCAACTCAACCGTTTGGGTCAGAGTAACGGCGAACAAATTCCCGACGGCCTCACCGCCGTGATCGGCAAAATGGCGGCGGGCGCCGGTGTACCAGACCAACTCGCAGCGCTGGCGGCACTGGGCGACGAGCCGTTTGAATTCATCTGCATGCCCTGGGCCGACACCACCAGCCTCAATGCCTGGCAGGCAGTGATGGATGACAACAGCGGTCGCTGGTCGTGGGCCAAGCAACTGTTCGGCCACGTCTATACCGCAAAGCGCGGCACCATCGGCACCCTGGTGGCGGCCGGGCAAGGGCGTAACGACCAGCACGTGACCATCCAGGCCATGGAGCCGGGCGTGCCGCAACCGTTCTGGGTTCAGGCCGCTGCATTGGCGGCGCGCACCGCGGTGTTTATCTCCGCCGATGCCAGCCGTCCGACCCAAAGCGGCAGCCTGCCAGGCCTCGACCCGGCCGACGCCAGCGAGCGCTTCACTCTGACCGAGCGCCAATCGCTGCTCAACTACGGCATCGCCACGGCTTACTACGAAGGCGGCTACGTGCGCATTCAGCGGGCGATCACCACCTACCAGAAGAACGCCTTCGGCCAGGCGGACAACTCCTACCTGGACAGCGAAACCCTGCACCAGTCGGCCTTTATCGTGCGCCGCCTGCAAAGCGTGATCACCAGCAAGTACGGGCGCCACAAACTCGCGGCTGACGGCACGCGCTTTGGCGCCGGCCAGCCGATCGTGACCCCGAGCACTATTCGCGGTGAGCTGATCGCCCAGTACGCCAAGCTGGAACTGGAAGGCCATGTGGAGAACGCCGAGCTGTTCGCCGAGCACCTGATTGTCGAGCGTGACAGCCAGGACCCAAGCCGGGTCAACGTGCTGTTCCCGCCCGATTACGTCAATGGGCTGCGGGTGTTTGCGCTGCTCAACCAGTTCCGTTTGCAGTACGACGCGGCGGTGTAACCCCCGCGCTTTTCGCAACTGATTCCAGCCCGCCGCGTGCGGGCATATTTTTGGGAGAAACATCATGGGTCAACTGATTGCGGGCACCTGCTACGTCAAAGTGGACGGCGCTCAACTGACCATCAACGGCGGCTGCGAGGCACCGTTGATGGCCGTCAAGCGGGAAACCGTGGTACCGGGTTTCTACAAGGAAACTGACATCACTCCGTCGTTCAAAGTCTCGGCGCTGCATACCCCGGACTTCCCGCTCAAGCAACTGATCGCCGGCACCGACATGACCGTCACCTGCGAATTCAACAACGGCAAAGTCTACGTGCTGGCCGGTGCCTACCTGGTGGAAGAACCGGTGGCCAAGGGCGACGACGCCGTGATCGAGCTGAAATTCGAAGGCATCAAGGGGACCTGGCAATGACCGACACGGTGAAGCTGCAAGTGGCCATCGAGGCCCATGGCGAGCCGCTGACCGAACTCACTCTGCGCCGCCCGACGGTGCAGGAAGTGCGGGCGATCAAGGCGCTGCCGTACAAGATCGACAAGGGCGAAGACGTGAGTCTGGATCTCGATGTGGCCGCCAAGTACATCGCGGTGTGCGCGGGTATTCCGCCGTCGTCGGTCAACCAGCTCGACCTGGTGGACTTCAACGCGCTGAGCTGGGCCGTCGCCGGTTTTTTCATGAGTGCGGCGCAGGCTCCGTCGCCGAGCTGATTGCGGTGGCCTATGACCTGGCCTGGTTCTGGAAGGTTGACCCCGAACAGATGCTGGCCAGGCCTTTGGATACGCTCCGGGAATCCCTGGAGCATGCGCAACGGATCAATGCGATGCAGCAGGTGCAGTGATGGCAGAAGCTCAGAAAGTAGAAAGTACCGCCGTGCGCCTGACCGGCATCGACCAGCTGTCGCCCAAGCTTGCTGCGTTGCAGGCCACCGTCGGGCGCTTCCGGCAGAACCTGGAACAGACCGGCCTCGGCAAGCTGGACATCGCTGGTTTGGTGAAGGGCGGCGGGCTGGCGGCGCCGTTTGTCAGCGGTATCAAATCGGCATTGGCGTTCAAGGCTGAGGTCGGCGGGGTGAGTGCCGCCGTGGGGCAGGGCGTTACCGAAGCGGCGGCGCAGGGGATGAAGGATTTCAACGCGTCGCTGGACAAGGTCTCGGTGGCTTTCGGTACCGCACTGTTGCCGGCCGTCACGGCGGTGGTGGTCGGGCTGGAGCCGTTGCTGGCGTCGGTGGCCCAGGTGCTCACTGAAAATCCGCAACTGGTGCAGGGCCTGGCTGCCGGCGCGGTGGCGTTTACCGCGATACAGGCGGCCGTCACCGGCGTGTCTCAGGCACTCGGCTTGATGCAACTGGTGCTCAGCGCCAATCCGATTGTGCTGGTTGCCGTCGGCATTGCGGTGGCCGCGGGATTGATCGTCGCCAACTGGAAGCCGATATCGGCGTTTTTTGTCGGGCTTGGCGAGCGCGTGATGTCGGCGATTGGAACCCTGGGCGAGTTTTTTCAGACGGTCTTTGCGTTTCGTCCGCTGGAACAACTGATGCGCCTGTGGTGGCCGATCACTGGTTTTTTTGCCGCGCTTTGGGACTTGCTCAAGGCGCTCAGCGTGCCGGTGGTCGAGTTCATGAAGAGCCTGTTCAGTTGGTCACCCTTGGGGCAAATCATTGCCAACTGGGGCGTGATCAGCGGGGTGTTTGCGGCGATCTGGAGTGACTTCAAGCTCACCGCGCTGGCGGCCTTCACCGTCGTCAGCAGTTACTTCGACTGGTCACCCCTGGACAAGATCTCTGCCGTCTGGGGCACCGTCACCGGTGCATTTGCCTCGATCTGGAGCGATATCAAGTGGCAGGCCCAGGATGCCTTTGTGGTGTTGAGTGGCCTGTTCGACGATTGGCATCCGATGGAGCAGCTCGAAGCCATGTGGGCACCGGTACTGAGTTGGTTCACCGAGTTGTCGGAGAAGCTTGCGGTGATCACCGCGCCGATTCGCAAGCTGTTTGATGGTGGGCTGGGTGAAGCGATCAACCGGGCTACCGGCAGTGTGGTGGAGTTGACCACTGAGCAGCAGGCGCGCAATGCCGAAAGCGCGCGTAATCCATCCTGGTTTCGCAAGGGGCCTGAGTTGATTTCGCCGCTGGCGTCCAGCTCCAGTTCGCTGCTGCAACAAACCGCCGCCAACAACCGCACCCAGCTCAATGGCGACCTGCGGGTGAGTTTCGACAATGCTCCGGCCGGCCTGCGGGTCGACCAACCCCGCACCAACCAACCCGGCCTGAGTGTCACCCCGCGTGTCGGCTACCGTTCCCTGTCCCTTGGAGGCTCCAATGAGCTGGCGTGATCGTTTGTTGCCGGCGTCGTTTCGTGGCGTCAGGTTTTGGGTCGACCAGGCAAAAGTCCCGGTCGGCAAGAAGGGCCAGTTGCACGAATACCCTCAGCGCGACCTGCCGTTCTTTGAAGGGCTCGGCCAGCAATCCAGGGTGCATGAGCTGACGGCGTTTGTGGTGGGCGAGGATTGCCTGGAGCAGCGCGACAAGCTGCTCAAGGCCCTGGAGGAGGGCGCCGGCGAACTGGTGCACCCTTGGCTGGGAAGGTTGCAGGTCAAGGTCGGCGAGTGCGAAATGACCCAGACCCGTCAGGATGGCGGGCTGGTGACATTTGCCCTGAAGTTCTATCCCGACGAACCCTTGAAGTTTCCTACTGCGGCGGTCAATACCCGCCAGTTGTTGCTGGTGTCGGCTGACAGTCTGCTGGGTTCGGCAGTACTGCGTTTTGAGCAGGCCGTCGCGCTGGTGAAGCAGGCGCGGGTGGGCATCCAGGCGTTGCGCAATGGCCTGGCAGAGGTTTACCAGGTGATTGAGCAGCAGTTTGCCCCACTGATTCAGGTGTATGGCGACCTGAATGCCTTGGTCAAAGCCATCAAGGACGTGCCCAAGGAATTGAGCGCCGAGTTCAAGGGCCTGCTCGGCGATGTGAAGGAGCTGAAGGCGTTTGCCCGCACGGGTTATCGCGGCATGTTGGCCAACCTCTCGCAGCAGGTGGAAGCGGCTCGGAATATCGACGTGCCAAAGCTGACCACTGGCAAGGACAGCGTGGCCGCCGTGCAGGCCACCGCCAATCTGGTACAGGATGCGTTGTGGGTGAAGATCGCCCATTGGCTGGCGGATGTACCGGTGGCGACCAAAGCGGTGACCCTCAGCACCACGCCGTCCCTGGCGCAGCAGGCGGCACAGCCGGTGCAGCGCCGTGAAGTGCCGGTGGCTGACGATGTGCTGGTGCTGCGTGACCTTCTGAACGAAGCCATGTGGCAGTCCGCATTGAAGGCCGACGCCGGGCACTACGTTGCACTGAACGACTTGCGCCAACAGATGTTTACGCATCTGACGGCGGTGGCTTCGTCTGGTGTACGACTGGTCAACCTGACGCCGATGCGCAGCATGCCGGCCCTGGTGTTGGCTTATCAGCGCTTTGGTGATGCGACGCGAGTGGGCGAGGTGGTGCAGCGCAATCGGGTGGCGCATCCGGGCTTCCTGCCGCCTGCCGACCTGCAAGTGGTCAGGGAGTAACCCATGAACGATCTGGACAATGCCGTCACCCTGACCGTTGACGGCCTGGACTATGGCGGCTGGAAAAGCGTCGAAATCAGCGCCGACCTGGAACGCCAGTTTCGCACCTTCACCCTCAACATCACCTGGCAATGGCCCGGGCAAACCCTGGCGGTTCCCATCAAACCGGGTGCCCGCTGCCAGGTACGGATCGGTTGCGACCTGGTGCTCACCGGCTTTGTGTTCAAGGTGCCGGTCAGCTATGACGGCAAACAGATCAGCCTGAGTATCGAGGGCGGTTCGCTGACCCAGGACCTGGTGGACTGCGCCGCGATCAACCAGCCCGGTCAGTGGCGTGGGCAAAGTGTGCTGAGCATCGTGCGTGCACTGACGGCTACCTATGGCGTCGAGGTGCTCAGCGAGATTGCCGAGACCACGCGTTTGCATACCCACAGCATCGTGCCCGGCGAGACGGTATTTCAATCCATCGACCGCTTGCTGACGTTGTATCGGGTGTTCTCCACCGACGACGCGGACGGACGCCTGGTGTTGGCGTTGCCCGGCAGTGCAGGGCGAGCGAATGACAGCCTGGAGCTGGGCAAGAACATCCTTTCGGCGAATGCTTCGAGGGACTTTGGTTCGGTGTTTTCCGAGTACCGGGTCATCGGCCAGCACAAGGGCGATGATCAGAAAAGCGCGACGGCGGTGAGTGAGGTTTCAGGCATTTCCCGGGATGAAAAAGCCACGCGAAAACGCGTCACGGTGATCAGCGAACCGACGCAGTTGACGCCTGAGTTGGCCCAGCAACGCGCCGACTGGGAGCGCTCCACCCGCACTGGCAAAGCCCTGACCACCACCTACACCGTGCAAGGCTGGCGGCAGTCCAACGGCGATCTGTGGCGCCACAACCTGTTGGTGCGAGTGATCGATCCGGTGCTGGGTTTTGACCGGGACCTGCTGATTTCCAGGATTACTTATTCGCTTTCCGAGCAAGGTTCGATCACCACCCTGCAGGTGGCGCCGCCGTCCACCTTTGATGCCAATCCGTTGCCCTCTGCTTAACCCCCAAGGAATTTCCATGAGCCTACTGACTCGCCTGCTGGCGCGCGGCACTGTCGTGCTCGCCCACTCGGCCACCAAGCTGCAATCGCTGCAAATGCGCCTGACCGCAGGCGAAGTGAACGACGACATGGAGCACTTCGAACCCTACGGTTTCACCAGCAACCCGTTGGCCGGTGCTGAAGGCATCGCCACATTTCTGGGCGGCGACCGTTCCCATGCCATCGTGTTGGTGGTGGCTGACCGGCGCTATCGGTTGCAGTCCCTGGCACCGGGTGAAGTGGCGATCTACACCGACGAAGGCGACAAGGTTCACTTCAAGCGCGGGCGGGTGATCGACATTGAAACCGCCACCCTGAACATCCGCGCCAGCAGTGCCGTGAACATTGATACGCCGACCCTGACCCAGAGCGGCAAGATCATCTCCCAGGGCGACCAGATTGCCGGCGGTATCAGCCAGATCCAGCACGTGCATGTGGGCGTACAGCCGGGCAATGGCCAGACCGGCGCGCCGGCGGGAGGCCAGTGATGTTTGTCTCCGACAACCTGAAAAATGCCCTGACCCGTTCGGTGCTGATCAGCCTGTTCACCTGGCGCCGTGCCGCGCCGGACGATGCCGTTGACGATGACGAGCGCTTCGGCTGGTGGGGCGACAGTTTTCCCAGCGTGGCCGACGACCGTATCGGCTCAAGGCTGTGGCTGCTGCGCCGGGTCAAGCTGACCCGCCAGACGCAACTGGACGCCGAATTCTATGCCCGCGAAGCCCTGCAATGGCTGATCGACGATGGGCATTGCAGCGCCATCGAAGTCCTCAGTGAACGCCTCGACGCCCAGCGCCTCAACCTGCGCATGCAGCTGACCCTGGCCGACGGCGAGCGCCTGGACATCAACCCTGATAACAGTTGGCAGGTGATCTATGCCGTTTGAAACCCCTTCGCTGCCGGTGCTGATCAAACGCACCCAAAGCGACCTGGCCAGCGATTCGCTGCGCCAGTCCGATGCCCAGGTTCTGGCGCGTACCCTGAGTGGTGCGGCGTTCGGCCTGTACGGTTATCTCGATTGGATCGCTGAGCAGATCCTGCCGGATACCGCTGATGAATCCACCCTGGAGCGCATTGCCGCGTTGCGCTTGAACCAGGCGCGCAAGGCTGCGGTGGCGGCCACTGGCAGCGTGAGTTTTACCGCCGCGGCGGGCGCGGTGCTGGATGTGGACACGGTGCTGCAAGCCAGTGATGGGCGCAGCTTCAAAGTCACTGCTGCCGGCACGACCCACGCCGGCCTCAACACCACCACGGTGCAGGCGATTGATGCCGGCACTCTGGGCAACGCTGATGCTGGGTTGAGCCTGATCGCGGTGCAGCCGCTGCAAGGCATTGGCTCGACCTTTACCGTGCTGGCGCCGGGGCTGACCGGCGGTGTGGCGCGAGAAACATTGGAGTCGCTGCGGGCGCGGGTGATTCGTTCCTACCGGGTTATTCCCCAGGGCGGTTCGGCGCAGGATTACGAGACATGGTCACTCGAAGTGCCCGGGATTACCCGAGCGTGGTGTCGCGGCAATTACCTCGGGCCGGGGACGGTGGGGGTGTTCGTGATGCGTGATGACGACCCGCAACCGATCCCGAATGCAGCGCAGTTGGCGCAGGTGCAAGCCCATATCGAACCGCTGCGGCCGGTGACGGCTGATGTGTATGTGTTGGCGCCCGTGATGAAGCCGGTGGCTTATCAGCTGCGGCTGACACCCGACACCAGCGCCGTGCGTGCGGCGGTCGAGGCGCAACTGCGGGACTTGCACAACCGTGAGGCGGGGCTGGGTGAGACCTTGTTGCTGACCCATATCGCCGAAGCCATCAGCACTGCGACCGGTGAGACCGATCACACACTGACAAGCCCGCTGGCGGACGTTACGGCAGCGACGAATCAGTTGCTGGTGTTCGGAGGTATCACATGGCTGGAGTAAGGACCGCTGGCCAGTATCAAGAACAACTGATCGCCTTGTTGCCCAGCGGTCCGGCCTGGGATCTGGAGACGGTGCCGCAGTTGGAGACGGTGCTCAAAGGCATCGCCGAAGAACTCACGCGCATCGACGCCCGGGCCTGCGACCTGCAAAACGAAATGGACCCGGTGACGGTCAGCGAACTGGTGCCCGAGTGGGAAAGGGTGATGCAACTGCCCGACCCTTGCCTGGGCTTGAGTCCGCTGTACGACGACCGTCGCCTGGCGGTGCGTCGACGCCTGTTGGCGGTGGGCAGCCAGCGCGCCGCGTACTACATCGAAATCGCCCGCAGCCAGGGCTATCCGGACGCCAGTGTCACTGAGCATCGCGCCCCGCGCATGGGCCGCTCGCGGTTTGGTGTCGCGCATTTCGGCACCTGGCAGGCGCACTTCATGTGGACCCTCAACACCGGCGGCCGCCAGCTCCTGGGCCGACGGTTTGGGGCGAGTTATTGGGGGGAGCGGTTTGGCGTCAACCCGGGGAATGCCCTGGAGTGCCTGATTCATCGCAGCGCACCTGCTCATACGCAGGTGCACATCAATTATGACTAGAGGGTAGAAGCGTGGATTATCCAAAGAGTGTGCCCAGCGTTGGGCTGGTGAATGGCAAGTTTGTGGATGAAAACCCGGTGACGGGGACGCCGGGGAGTTTGATTCCGGCGGCGTGGGGGAATGGGGTTACGCAGGAGATTTTGAATGTGCTGGCGGCGGCGGGGATTGTTCCGGATGAGGCGAAGACCGATCAGTTGGCGCAGGCGCTTAGCGTTTTGAGTGATTGGTTGAAGTTGAAGAATAAGCCGACGACGTTGGCGGGGTATGGGATTACGGATGGTATGCCTGCTGGGGCGGGAGGACTTCTTGCGGCTGCGCCAATTGTTAAGGGTAAAGTGTCTGAGATCCCCGTCTCTCAGTTTGTGAGTTTAACGGAGGCGACTACCGATAAACCTGCTGCTGTGAGTTATGGCACTGGGCTGCATATAAAGTACCCCGATAGAAAATATGGCTTTGACCTTCTTTCAGGCGTTACGGGGGAGTGGTTTGGTATGCGCAGGCTTGCTGAAGATGGCAGTGGAGCATGGCGTATGCTGTGGCATGACGGGAATTTCAATCCGGCAGCCAAAGCAGATAAAGCAACATCGCTGGCGGGATATGGAATTACTGATGCATTAGTGGTTGGGGGCACCAGCCGTCAACGACCTATCTTATCCGCGCAAGTCTTGGGAGAACTTGGCAATGGTGTTGGTGGTGCGTTGGAAATTCGTGAGGCGCAGGAAGTCAGTAATAGCCAGACCGGTTTTGACTATGCACCGCGAATCCTATTCCACTGGGCGGGGCTGATTGCCAGGTCTTTAGCTATGAACTCTGGGGGCGAACTCATGTGGGGATCACAGACAGCTTGGACTTCCGGGAATTTTGACCCTACGCGTAAAGCGAACGTGGCTACTACGCTGGCGGGTTACGGGATTACCGATGCGCTGTCAGCTTCCAGCTTTTTAAAACCAGTAGCTGGGCAATGGATTTCGTTGGGCGGTGCGATCCCGGCCGGCGGAACTTGGGCCTATTTCTGTGCCAATTACAACGGCAATGGTCAGGCACTTGGGGGCAGCAGCGGCGTGGTCGCTGGAGGCACCGCAGTGGGTAACGGAAATAGCGTCGGTTTTGCATGGAGGATTCAGTAATGGATAACGAACAACGTCCCGAGCAGTACAACATAGAGGACATCTATCTTAAAAAAGACGGTAGTTACTTAGTCACCTTGGATGGCTATCCCTACCATGTGACTGAAGCAGAAACACCGGAAGTTTATCGCGCAGTGCGTTTATTGATTGATTCGGGTGAGCGGTGCCAGGAGCACGTTGCCCCCGTCATTTCCGATGCTGAAGTCCAGGCGAATGAGCGCATGTGGCGTGATTCGGAAATTCAGCGCATCAGTTGGGTGCGCGATCGTCATCGTGATCAGTTGGACATGGGATTGAAAACGACGCTTTCTGCTGAGCAGTTCAAAGAGTTGCTCAAATACACTCAAGCATTGCGTGACTGGCCCCAGGCTGAGAGCTTCCCCTCGATAGCCAAACGGCCCGCTGGATTGCCTTGGTTGGTCGCTGTTGCTCAGTAAATGTCTGGGCGTGTGAGAGTAAAAAACGATGCTGATAACACTCCCTCAACTTATCCGAGTAATGCCTGGAGCCCGCCTTAGAGCGGGCATTTTTTTAGCTTCTTTAAATGAGGCTATTACGCTTTTCCAGATCATCACCCCAAAACGGATCGCCGCCTTCCTCGCCCAAATCGGCCACGAATCCGGCGAACTGCGTTACGTACGTGAACTGGGCAGCGATCAATACCTGAGCAAATACGACACCGGCACCCTGGCCGCCCGCCTGGGCAACTCCCCCGAAGTCGACGGCGACGGCCAGAAGTATCGTGGCCGCGGCCTGATCCAGATCACCGGACGGCGCAACTACCTGGCGTGCAGCCAGGCATTGTTCGGTGATGAGCGGCTGCTCCAGCAACCGGAGTTGCTGGAGCAGCCGCAATGGGCGTGCGAATCCGCTGCGTGGTTTTGGCAGAGCAATGGCTTGAACGAGCTGGCCGACAACGACCAGTTCACCACCATCACCCGGCGCATCAATGGCGGCCTTAATGGGCTGGATAACCGTCTGCAGTTGTGGGCGCGGGCAAAGGCGGTGCTATGGGCTTCCTGACGTCGTACCGCCTGCTTGGCTTTTTCCTGTTGTTGGCGGTTTCGGCGGCAATTGCATGGCAGGTACAGGCTTGGCGGTACGGCACGCAACTGGAGCGACTGGAGGCTATGCACGCCGAAGCGCAAAGCCAGCAACAACAGGCCGAACAGGACAAACGGCTGGCACTGGAGCAACAACTCAGTGCCAGCGACCAACAACACGCCCGGGAGCTTTCCGATGCACAACGTGATCAGGCTCACCTGCGGGATCGCCTGGCCACTGCTGATGTGCGGTTGTCAGTCCTTCTCGACACCAGCGACCCCGCCAACGGCTGCGCAATGCCAGCCACCGCCGCCCCCGGCGGCGTGGTTCATGCAGCCCCGCGAGCCCGACTTGACCCGGCGCATGCTCAACGAATTATCGCCATCACCGACGACGGCGATAACGCACTGATCGCCTTGCGCGCCTGCCAGGCATATGTCCGGGCCGTCGCGCGTTAGTCTCTTGTAACTTGCATGGTCCATGGGCTCCTGTAGGGTAGGCAAACGCCCGCGCACTCCAGGAGACGACCGTGAAGGAAATTACTCAACTCGCCGCTGAACTTGGCCGACGCTTGCAGGTTCTGAATGCCCACGTCACTACAGCCGAGTCCTGTACCGGCGGCGGTATCGCCGAGGCGATCACGCGGATTCCCGGGAGTTCGGCCTGGTTCGAGGCCGGGTACGTCACGTATTCCAATCGCCAGAAGACCCGGCAGTTGAATGTGCCGGAAGCCTTGTTCCCGAAAGTCGGGGCCGTCAGCCGCGAAGTGGTGGAAGCCATGGTTCGCGGCGCCCAGGAGAAAAGCCTGGCGCGTTTTGCAGTGGCGGTCAGCGGCGTGGCCGGACCCGATGGCGGTTCGCCGGACAAACCGGTGGGCACCGTATGGCTGGCCTTTGGGGTTGGCGATGAGGTGACCGCCGAGCTCGAACACTTCCCCGGCAACCGCGACGAGGTCCGCCGACAAACGGTAAAGGCCGCGCTAGAGGGCTTGTTGCGACGAGCTGCAGCAGAAATAGAAAATCAGGGGTAGGCGATCACGGATCTTTGTGGAACAATACTGTCTACTTATACAGGTGTTGGCCGCCAGGCCTTATTGATTACGTGAGGACTTTAATGGACGACAACAAGAAGAAAGCCTTGGCTGCGGCCCTGGGTCAGATCGAACGTCAATTCGGCAAGGGTGCCGTAATGCGTATGGGCGATCACGACCGTCAGGCGATCCCGGCTATTTCCACTGGCTCTCTGGGTCTGGACATCGCGCTCGGCATTGGTGGCCTGCCAAAAGGCCGTATCGTTGAAATCTACGGTCCTGAATCTTCCGGTAAAACCACCCTGACCCTGTCGGTGATTGCCCAGGCACAAAAAATGGGCGCCACCTGTGCGTTCGTCGATGCCGAGCACGCCCTGGATCCTGAATACGCCGGCAAGCTGGGCGTCAACGTTGACGACCTGCTGGTTTCGCAACCGGACACCGGTGAGCAAGCGCTGGAAATCACTGACATGCTGGTGCGCTCCAATGCCATCGACGTGATCGTGGTCGACTCCGTGGCAGCCCTGGTACCCAAGGCTGAAATCGAAGGCGAAATGGGCGACATGCACGTGGGCCTGCAAGCCCGCCTGATGTCCCAGGCCCTGCGTAAAATCACCGGTAACATCAAGAACGCCAACTGCCTGGTGATCTTCATCAACCAGATCCGGATGAAGATCGGCGTGATGTTCGGCAGCCCGGAAACCACCACCGGTGGTAACGCGCTGAAGTTCTACGCTTCGGTCCGTCTGGACATCCGCCGTACCGGCGCGGTGAAGGAAGGTGACGAGGTTGTGGGTAGCGAAACCCGCGTTAAAGTCGTGAAGAACAAGGTGGCTCCTCCGTTCCGTCAGGCCGAGTTCCAGATTCTCTACGGCAAGGGTATCTACCTGAACGGCGAGATGATCGACCTGGGCGTGCTGCACGGTTTCGTTGAGAAGTCCGGTGCCTGGTATGCCTACAACGGCAGCAAGATCGGCCAGGGCAAGGCCAACTCGGCCAAGTTCCTTGCGGATAACCCGGATGTTGCCGCTACGCTCGAGAAGCAGATCCGCGACAAGCTGCTGACCCCGGCACCTGACGTCAAGGCTGCCGCAAACCGCGAGCCGGTTGAAGAAGTGGAAGAAGTCGACACTGACATCTGAAGCAAACGATGAGTGTTGTCCTCGATACACCCGTCGCCGTAAGGCGCACTGCAATGGACCTGCTCGCACGGCGCGAGCACGGTCGAGTCGAGCTGACGCGTAAGCTGCGTCAGCGCGGCGCAGATCCCGAGATGATCGACGCAGCCCTTGACCGTTTGACGGAAGAAGGACTGCTGTCGGAATCCCGTTACCTCGAAAGTTTTGTCTCCTACCGAGCCCGATCCGGCTATGGCCCTGCGCGAATTCGTGAAGAGCTGAGCCAGCGCGGCCTGCAACGTGCTGATATCGAACTCGCTTTGCGTGAGTCGGGCATCAACTGGCAGGCGCAATTGGAAGATACCTGGCGGCGCAAGTTTGCCGGTCATCTGCCGATTGATGCGCGGGAGCGGGCGAAGCAAGGTCGCTTCCTGAGTTATCGCGGTTTTTCGATGGAGATGATCAGCCGCTTGTTGAGCGGTAAGGATCTGGATGACTAAGCCAACTGAGCGCTTGGTCCAGGCATATAGAGATCATATGTGGGAGCTGTCGAGCCTTGGCGAGGCTGCGATGGGATCGCCTCGGTGTACCTGAGAGCCCGCAGCGCCTGCATCGCAGCCTCGCCAAGGCTCGACAGCTCCCACACTAAATGTGTGTGGCTTGTTCAGGCACAGTTAAAACAAAAAGGCCCGCTAAGAAAATAGCGGGCCTTTTTGCGTTTCAGGGGCAGATCACGCCGTCTCCGTCACCCGCTGCTGCGTTTTTCCCTGGGCCTGGGCCCAGTTCTCCGGCAAGTTGATGTAATCCACCAACTCACGCAACCGTCCCTGATCGCGCCCGTTGAAGTTGAACACCAGCCGCGTCAGATGGCTGAAGCTTGGTTCATCATGCTCTTCACCGGTGTAGGCGATTTGTTGGAAGTCGCCACTCAGTCGCAGGCTGGCAAACGCTTCTTGCAGGTGAGCCAGTGCACGGTCACTCAACGGATGATGCATGCGAATCACAAACTGGCGCTTGAGCCAGCGAGTGGAGTGGAAGTTGGCATAGAACTGATTGATCTCTTCCACCGCCTCTTCAGCGCTGTACACCAGGCGTACCAGCTTGAGGTCGGTGGGCAGGATGTAGCGATTGGCCTCTAGCTGGCTGCGGATAAAGTCCAGGGCGCCTTGCCAGAAGCTGCCGCCGGGTGCATCCAGCAGCACCACCGGAACCAGCGGGCTTTTGCCGGTCTGGATCAGGGTCAACACTTCCAGCGCTTCATCCAGGGTGCCAAAACCGCCCGGACACAAGATCAAGGCGTCGGCTTCCTTGACGAAGAACAGCTTGCGGGTAAAGAAGAAGTGGAAGGACAGCAGGTTCTCGGTGCCATCGATGGTCGGGTTGGCATGCTGTTCAAAGGGCAGGGTGATGTTGAACCCCAGGCTGTGTTGCAGGCCGGCACCTTCGTGGGCCGCCGCCATGATGCCGCCGCCACCGCCGGTGATCACCATCAGGTCCGAGCGGGCCAGCACCGCGCCCACTTCCCTAGCCAATGCGTACAGCGGGCTTTCCACCGGCGTGCGCGCCGAGCCGAACACCGTGACTTTGCGTCGCCCCTTGAACTGTTCGAGCACGCGGAAGGCGTGGTCCAGTTCGCGGATTGCTTGCAGGGTGATCTTGGCGTTCCAGCGGCTGCGGTCGTCCTGGGCCATGCGCAATACGGTGAAGATCATGTCGCGATAAAGGGGAATATTCGGGCTGTTGGGCGCAATCAGGTGGAGTTGCGCGTCGACCTGCTGCGTGAGGTCGGTGCCGTTTTCTTGAAATTGGCGGATCAGGAGTTCATTCGGTTCGTAAGGCATTCAACTTCTCCTTCTTCACAGAACCCTGGGTGCCGGCGAGAAATTCGTCGGGACCACGACACTGCATGTGTCGTTGCCTCTGATTAACGAGGTGGGCGAAACCGGTTCTGTATGTTCCTTATGTTTAAAAACCTTTGCACTGCACGCACAGGAGAGCAACCCTCTTTTGCCCTGAAAATGTTACAAAACGGTGTGAAAACCCGCTGTTTCAGGCTTTCGGGATGAATTGATCATGAGCCTATAAAGTCTTGGCTGGCAACCGCTTATTGATCACTTGTGAGGGAGTTTAGACGCTGCCGCGAGCGGGCAAGGGCGGATGGTTCAGAGGGGCATTTTGCGCGCCGCTGGTCAGCGGCGCGCGAAAGGAGGCATCGCTTACTTTTTCTTCTTCGCCGCAGCCGGAGCCGGGCAATCCGCTTCCTGGAATTTCACTGAGGCCACCGGGCGGTTGGTTTTGTTCTCGGTAATCTCGTAACGCATGATCGCGCCCTTGGCCATCAGCTCGCGATAGCCCTTGTTCAGGCACACGCTTTGCCCCAGCTGGAAATACACAGCCTTGGGATTGGCGCGCATTTGCTCGGCGCGATCAGGCTGTACGCTGAGATGATCGATCAGTTGCAAACCTTCGACGGTGTAGGCCACTTCCAGGGTCTTGTCGTCGATTTCCCGGGGCAGGTCCTTGTTGCTTTCCTCTGCGACGCTTTGCAGCTTCCTGTTCAGTTGAGCCTCCAGCAGCGAGGCCGCTTGGGCGCCCAGAGGCAAGACCAGCGCCAGGGCGACGGACGGAACTACAACACGCGACATAAGACGCAGCATGAAACTCTCCTGATTCGGTTACTGGTGCATAGACCAGCCACTGCGCTGAGCGTTCAGTGGCGCGGGATTATAGGTGAGCGCTTGCCACTACGGCCAGCGTATTACCGGGAAGTGCAGGTGGGCGCAGGCGCCTCTGGTAAACTGCGGCAACTTTTGCCTTGCCGAGTTCTATTCGTGTCGATTTCCACTTTCCTGCGGCGCACCCGATGAGCCATGCCGTCTCCCGTTTGCGCACCCAGCGCCTGGCCCGCGCCGTAAAGCCTTTTGTGGCACGGGGTTCACGCGCCGAGCGCTGCCCAGGTTGTCGGGTAATTCCCGAGTATTGCCTGTGCGCCTGGCGGCCCAAGGTCCAGGCCAAATCCGCCATGTGCCTGCTGATGCATGACGTAGAACCGATGAAGCCCAGCAACACCGGCTGGCTGATTGCCGATGTGATCAACGACACCACCGCGTTCCCCTGGTCACGAACTGAGGTTGAACCGGAGTTGCTGACCTTGCTGGCCGACCCGCAATGGCAGCCTTACATCGTGTTTCCCGGCGAATTCGTCGCGCCGGAGCGGGTGGTCAATCAGGTCCGGCTGGAGGAGGGCAAGCGCCCGCTGTTCATTCTGCTGGACGGTACCTGGAGTGAAGCACGCAAGATGTTCCGCAAAAGCCCGTACCTGGAGCATTTGCCGGTGCTGAGCCTGGCCCCCGAGCAGCTGTCGCGCTACAAGCTGCGCCGCTCCAAGCGTGATGATCACTTCTGCACCGCCGAAGTCGCGGCCCTGTGCCTGGAGCTCGCTGACGATCAGGCGGCCAGCGAAGTGCTCGACGCCTATCTGGACGTGTTCAGCACCCATTACCTGGCCGCTAAATTTCAGTTGGCGCTGGACCCGGCCGACATCGTCCATACTCGCCTTGCACCTTATCTATAGGGGTCATGGCCAGCCGACCTTTGCATGATGGCCGCGCAAACCTGCAGCCCGCTAAAATGGCCGCGGGCGTAGCGCTTGACCACCCAGGCTACGCTGGGCATGCTTGGCGCCGATTGGGGCGCTGTCACAGATTGGATACGTCGTGTTTTGACGTTGAGCGCGCCCTTTGGTGACTGCTGGCCTGGCAGCCACCTTGCGCGTTGGCGAGCACTGAACCCATCAGTGCCCCCTAAAAAACAGGATCATTTAATAAATGGCCACATACGAAATCCTGATTGCCGATGACCACCCGCTGTTTCGCAGCGCGCTGCACCAGGCGGTCACGCTGGGCCTGGGGCCGGATGTACGCCTCGTCGAAGTCGCCAGCATTGCCGAGCTGGAAACCCGCCTCACCGAAAAATCCGACTGGGATCTGGTCCTGCTGGACCTGAACATGCCCGGTGCCTACGGTTTTTCCGGGCTGGTGCTGCTGCGCGGGCAATACCCGCAGATTCCGGTGGTGATGGTCTCGGCCCAGGAAGAAGCGTCGGTGGTGGTGCGCTCCAAGGAGTTCGGTGCCAGCGGTTTCATTCCCAAGTCCAGCTCCATGGAAGATATCCAGAAAGCCGTGCGTACGGTGCTGGACGGCGACGTCTCCTGGCCGCCGCAAGCCTTTGAAGAGATCAATGTCTCCGACGAAGCCAAGGCCGCCCGTGATGGCCTGGCCAGCCTGACGCCCCAGCAGTTCCGGGTGTTGACCATGGTCTGCGAAGGGCTGCTGAACAAGCAGATTGCCTATGAGCTGAGCGTGTCGGAAGCGACCATCAAGGCCCATGTCACGGCGATCTTCCGCAAGCTGGGTGTACGAACGCGAACCCAGGCAGCGCTGCTCTTGCAACAACTTGAGTCAATTTCGCAGCATTAAGACGCTGTTCATTCACGTTTTTTTGACTTTGCTTGCTCTAGTTTCCCCACATCTTTTTGCTCAGTTGCCTACTCTATGTCGCCTTTCAAAGGTCAAACCGGTATCAAACGTATCTTCAACGCGGGGGGATATTCCCTGGATGGCCTGCGTGCGGCTTTCACCGGCGAGGCGGCGTTTCGTCAGTTGGTGTTGCTCAACGTCATCCTGATCCCGCTGAGTTTCTTCCTCAACGTCAGCCGGGTGGAACGCGCGTTGCTGATTGCCGTGTGCCTGCTGGCGTTGATCGTCGAGTTGCTCAACTCGGCCGTCGAAGCGGCGATCGACCGGATTTCCCTGGACCTGCACCCCTTGTCGAAAAACGCCAAGGACATGGGCAGCGCGGCCCAGTTTGTCGCGCTGACCATCATTACCCTGGTGTGGGCCGTCATCCTGATCTAGGCGATTGTCGGCAGCACGATCTCGTCGCTGCGTTGCACACCGGCGGTAAAGGAACGGCACAGTTCCAGAAATTCGCGCATGGCCGAGGTCTGGTACTTCTGCTTGTGCCAGATGAAGTAGAACTGCCGGGCCAGGTCCAGGTCCGGGGTTTCCACCGGCACCAGGCTGCCGCGCCGGAAGGCGTCGCGCAGCGCCAGCCGGGAAATGCAGCCAATCCCCAATCCGGATTCCACAGCCCGCTTGATCGCCTCGGTGTGTTCCAGCTCCAGGCGGATATTCAGCGCGCTGCGGTGATGCCGCATGGCCTGGTCAAAGGTCAGGCGCGTACCGGAGCCTTGTTCCCGCAGGATCCACGCCTCATGGGTCAGCTCTTCCATGGTGGCCTGGCCGCGCTTGGCCAGGTGATGCTGGGGCGCGCAGAACACCACCAGTTCATCCTCCACCCAGGTTTGTACCTCGATGTCCGGGTGGCTGCAGTCGCCTTCGATTAGACCCAGATCAATTTCGTAGTGCGCCACCTGATGCACGATATGCGCAGTGTTCTGCACATGCAGCTTCACCTGGCTCTCGGGATGCTGCTGCATGAAGCTGCCGATCAGCAGCGTGGCCAGGTAGTTGCCGATGGTCAGCGTGGCGCCCACCGCCAGGGAGCCGAAGCCCGACTTGCCGTTGAGCAGGTCCTCGATCTCCTTGGCCTGGTCCAGCAGCGCCACGGCCTGGGGCAATAGCTGATGACCGAGGGCGTTGAGGCTCAGGCGTTTACCGGCGCGGTCGAATAATTGGCAGCTGGATTGACGCTCCAGCTCGGTGATCGAGGTGCTGGCGGCGGATTGAGATAAGGCCAGAAGGCCAGCAGCGCGCGAGACGCTTTCCTGCTGGGCGACGGCGACGAAGACTTGCAGTTGACGTAGAGTAAATCGCATATCGATATAACCGATAACCCTTATCTTAATAATCCAGTTAACAGATATTGTCGCCGCCATTAGAATGCTGTGCAATTGCGCATCCAACAGTTGGCGCAGACCCATTTCCAGGAGTCCCCCGTACATGAGCAACATGAACCACGAGCGTGTCCTCAGTGTTCATCACTGGAACGACACTCTGTTCAGCTTCAAGTGCACCCGCGATCCGGGCCTGCGCTTCGAGAACGGTCAGTTCGTGATGATCGGCCTGCAACAGCCCAACGGCCGCCCGCTCATGCGCGCTTACTCCATTGCCAGCCCGAACTGGGAAGAGCATCTGGAGTTCTTCAGCATCAAGGTGCCGGATGGCCCGCTGACTTCCCAGTTGCAGCACTTGAAGGAAGGCGACGAGATCATCATCAGCAAAAAGCCGACGGGCACCCTGGTGCTTGACGATTTGAAGCCTGGCAAGCATTTGTACCTGCTCAGCACCGGCACCGGCCTCGCGCCCTTCATGAGCGTGATCCAGGACCCTGAAACCTACGAGCGTTTCGAAAAAGTGATCCTGTGCCACGGCGTGCGTTACGTCAACGAAGTCGCTTACCGCGAATTCATCACCGAGCACCTGCCGCAGAACGAGTTCTTCGGCGAGGCCCTGCGTGACAAGTTGATCTACTACCCAACCGTCACCCGCGAGCCGTTCGAAAACGAAGGCCGCCTGACCGACCTGATGCGCAGCGGCAAGCTGTTCAGCGACATCGGCCTGCCGCCGATCAATCCTGAAGACGACCGCGCCATGCTGTGCGGCAGCCCAAGCATGCTGGACGAGACCAGCGAAGTGCTGAACAGCTTCGGCCTGAAGGTTTCCCCGCGGATGCGTGAGCCGGGTGACTACTTGATCGAGCGTGCGTTCGTCGAGAAATAAGCGAACCGATTTGCTTTTGTGGTGTGAATAAAAAGCCCGCGTTGCCTTCACAGGCAATGCGGGCTTTTTCATTTCCGGGGTTTACTTGGCGGCAATCACTTCCAGCACACAAATCATCCCCGCCTCGGGATAGTGCCACCGCACATCCACATCCCAGAACTGCGCCCCGTATTCCCGCTCCGGCCCCGGCGTCTGGTATGCCGGCCGTGGGTCCTGCGCCAGGCACTGCTCGATCAATGCCACCAATGGCTCGCCAAGGCGCTCAGCGTGTCCTTGCGCCTGTTGCAGAGCAGTCTTCAGCCACTGCACGGGAATCAGCTGCGGCGCGGCGCTGGCGATGCTGTTGCTCGCGGTGTCAACGATGTCTGCGTACGGCACATAGGGCTTGATGTCGAGAATCGGCGTGCCGTCCAGCAGGTCGATGCCGGATATCCACAAGCGGCCGTCCTCCACCTTGTCCAGCTTGACCACCGACTGCCCGATACCGTTGGGCCGGTGTGTCGCGCGGGTGGCAAACACGCCCATGGACTTGTTGCCGCCCAACCGCGGCGGGCGCACTTTCAGCCTTGGCTTGTCTTCAAGCGCCTGGTGGAACAGGAACAGCAACCACACATGGCTGACCTGTTCCAAACCCTGCACCGCCTCACCCTGGTCGAACGGCGCCACCAGCTCCAGCACGCCCCGGGCGGCAGGCGCCAGTTGGGGCTGGCGCGGGATGGCGAATTTCTCCTTGAAACAGGAGCGGACAAAGCCGATGGGCGAGACGCTGTAGTTCACGGGCTTAGGCGCGAACGCGCAGGGTCAGGCCCTTGAGGAAGTTGCGCAGCAGCTGGTCACCGCAGGTGCGGTAGTTGGTGTGGCCGAACTTGCGGAACAGCGCGCTCAGCTCAGGCTTGGACACCGGGAACTCGGAGGCCTTGAGGATCGCGTGCATGTCGTCTTCCTTCAGTTCGAAGGCCACCCGCAGTTTCTTCAGGACGATGTTGTTGGTCACCGGCAGTTCGATCGGCTGCGGCGGACGGCTTTCGTCCTTGCCGCGCTTGAAGATCACCAGGCCGTCGAGGAAATGCGCCATGACTTCGTCCGGGCAGAACACGAAGCCTTCTTCCTCGTCTTTCTTGAGGTAGGTCAGCAGGTCGTCCTTGGTGACTTCCATGCCGCCGAGCTTGGTGATCTCGACCATCTTGTTGTCGCTGATGTCGAGCATGTAGCGCACGCTGCGCAGTACGTCGTTGTGAATCATGTGGGCAATCCTGGTCATTCAACTGTGGACACCGCCCAGGCAGGCGGTATCGAGAGATTCGGCGGCGAAAAAAGTCTTAGAACTTTTCTTTGCCGGACAGATAGCGCCATTGGCCCACCGGCACTTTGCCGATGGACACTCCGCCGATGCGGATGCGTCGAATGGCGACGACTTTCAGGCCGACGGCTTCGCAGAACAAGGCAATCACACCCGGTTGCGGGTTTTTCAGCGCAAAGCGCAGGCGGTTCTCGTTCTGCCAACTGGCTTTCACCGCCGGCAATTCCTTGCCTTTGTAGGTCAGGCCGTGGTTGAGGCGGTTCAGGCCGTGGGCGACCATGTCGCCGGACACCTCCACCACGTATTCCTGTTCGATCTTGTTCGCGTCAGCGGTCAGCTTGCGCAAGATCTTCCAGTCCTGGGTGAACACCAGCAGGCCGCTGGCCTTGGCTTGCAGGTCGCTGCTGGCGGTCAGGCGCAGGAAGTGGCCTTTGAGCGGGCGCTTGCTGAAGCGGTGTTCTTCCGACAGGGTCTCGGCGTTGATCGACGCCATGGCCGTCTCGGCGTCCACGCCGGCGGGGGCGTGGAACAGGATGGTCACTGGCTCCGGCGCGGTGGCCTTGGCTTCAGGGTCGAGCTCGACCTTCTGGGTGGTGACCTTGAACTGCGGCTCGTCGATCACTTCGCCGTCCACCGTGACCCAGCCGCCTTCGATGAACAGCTCAGCCTCCCGACGGGAGCAACCGACCAGTTCGATGAGGCGTTTGGAGAGGCGTAGGGGTTCAGTCATGACAAGGGCCGAAACAAAAGGGGGCGGCTATTGTACCTGTGTGGCGCCGGTTAATCCCGGCTCCATTTTGGCGCTGTGGCTTTTTGTGGGAGCTGGCTTGCCTGCGATGGCATCGCCTCGGTGTATCTGGCATACCGGGGGAGCCGCATCGCAGGCAAGCCAGCTCCCACATTTGATCCTTGTTGTGTCAGCCGCTGCGAGCTTGTTGTACCTGTTTAAGGCGCATGTGCAGCAACGGATAAGGCTGGCCCATGCCGTCGTGCTCCGTGCGTCCGATCACCTCGAAGCCCTGCTTGAAGTAGAAGCCCAAGGCCTGCGGGTTCTGCTCATTGACGTCCAACTGGTCGGCGTTCATGCACTCGATGGCATAGCGCAGCAACTGCCGGCCCAGGCCCTGGCCACGGTGTGCGGGGTCGATGAACAGCATCTCGACCTTGCCCGCCGCCACTCCGGCAAACCCGGTGATGCGCTGGCGTGAGTCCTTGGTGCAGATCAGCATCACCGCGTCGAGGTAGCGGGTCAGCACCAGGGTTTTCAGCAACTCGATGTAACTGTCCGGCAGGAAGTCATGGGTGGCCCGCACCGATGCCTCCCAGATCCGGGTCAGTTCCTGATAGTCGCAGGATTTGGGTGTGTGGATAACCGAATGCTGACGCATGCCCGCTGCCCCTTGCCGATAATTGGCGCCGATGGGCAAAACGATAGACCTAAAAAAGCCCCGCATCTTGTCCAGAGGCAGGGCTTTTTCAATTCTTTACATCTTATGCACGCTTTTCAGCCCACAGGTCGTACTCGTCGGCGTCGGTCACGGTGCACCAGACCTTGTCGCCCGGCTTCAAGCCGCTGGCATCGTCGATGAACACGTTACCGTCGATTTCCGGCGCATCGAAGAAGCAACGGCCAACAGCGCCTTGCTCGTCGACTTCGTCGATCAGTACTTCGATCTCGCGGCCGACGCGCAGTTGCAGGCGCGCCGAGCTGATGGCCTGTTGGTGGGCCATGAAGCGCTCCCAACGGTCCTGCTTGACGTCGTCCGCAACGATGGCCGCGTCCAGCAGGTTGGCCGGAGCACCTTCCACCGGCGAGTACTGGAAGCAGCCGACGCGGTCCAGTTGGGCCTCGGTCAGCCAGTCCAGCAGGTACTGGAAATCTTCTTCGGTTTCGCCGGGGAAGCCGACGATGAAGGTGGAACGGATGATCAGGTCCGGGCAGATCTCGCGCCAGTTCTTGATGCGCGCCAGGGTTTTGTCTTCGAAAGCCGGGCGTTTCATGGCCTTGAGGATTTTCGGGCTGGCGTGCTGGAACGGGATGTCCAGGTACGGCAGGATCTTGCCGGCGGCCATCAGCGGGATCAACTCGTCAACGTGCGGGTACGGGTAGACGTAGTGCAGGCGCACCCAGACGCCGAGGCTGCTCAGGGCTTCGCAGAGTTCGGTCATGCGGGTTTTCACCGGCGCGCCGTTCCAGAAACCGGTGCGGTATTTCACGTCGACGCCGTAGGCGCTGGTGTCCTGGGAGATCACCAGCAGCTCTTTCACGCCGGATTTGACCAGGCGCTGGGCCTCGTCAAGGACGTCGCCCACCGGGCGGCTCACCAGCTTGCCGCGCATCGAGGGGATGATGCAGAAGCTGCAGCTGTGGTTGCAGCCTTCTGAAATCTTCAGGTAGGCGTAGTGGCGCGGCGTCAGCTTGATGCCTTGTGGCGGCACCAGGTCGATCAGCGGGTTGTGGTCCTGGCGCGGCGGCACCACATCGTGCACGGCGTTGACCACTTGCTCGTACTGCTGCGGGCCGGTCACGGCCAGCACGCTCGGGTGCACGTTGCGGATAGCGCCTTCTTCCACGCCCATGCAGCCGGTGACGATCACCTTGCCGTTTTCCTTGATGGCTTCGCCGATCACTTCCAGGGACTCGACCTTGGCCGAGTCGATGAAGCCGCAGGTGTTGACCACCACCACGTCCGCGTCCTGGTAGGTGGACACGACGTCATAACCTTCCATGCGCAGTTGCGTAAGGATGCGTTCGGAGTCGACCAGAGCCTTTGGGCAACCCAGGGATACAAAGCCGACCTTGGGGTTGGCTTTTGCGATGGTGGTGGACATGTCTAACCTCGGTATTGAATGACGCCGCCAGTCGTGCACGAAAGGCTGCGGATGGGCACTTGGTGTGCCTCTGATCAAAAAGTGCGCAATTCTAGCGACGGGAATCGCTCTTGACCAGCTTTATGCAGGGAAATACGACGAGTGCTGCGCTATGCTTCGCGCCGTTGCACCTGAGTGAATTTCCTCGGTCAATAAATCGTCTGTAACGAGAAGTAAAGCAGCGCATGCTGTGCACAGCATAGGCGCCCGCAGCAGGCGCGCTGTTTATAAAAGACCGCAGGTCAAAGGGCAGGAGTGGTTGATGGGTCAGGCAAGTAGTCAGGCGGCAGGTGCCGAGCAGTCCAACGCAAAGCCGATCGGCATGCTGGTGGCGGCAGTGGGGGTGGTTTACGGCGATATCGGCACCAGCCCGCTCTACACCCTTAAAGAGGTGTTTACCGGCGGCTATGGGGTTCAGGTCAACCATGACGGCGTGCTGGGGATCCTGGCGCTGATCTTCTGGTCGCTGATCTGGGTGGTATCGATCAAATACATGCTGTTCGTGCTGCGCGCCGATAACCAGGGCGAAGGCGGCATCATGGCCTTGACCGCGTTGGCGCGACGAGCGGCGGGCGAGCGCAAGCGATTGCGCAGTTTCCTGGTGGTCTGTGGCCTGTGCGGCGCGGCGCTGTTCTACGGCGACAGCATGATCACCCCGGCGATTTCCGTGTTATCGGCGGTGGAAGGCCTGGAACTGGCGTTCGATGGCCTGGAAAAGTGGGTCGTGCCGATTGCTCTGGTCGTGCTGGTGGCCCTGTTCCTGATCCAGAAACACGGCACCGATCGCATCGGCAAGTTATTCGGGCCGGTGATGGTGACCTGGTTCCTGGTGCTGGGTGGCCTCGGCGCCTACGGCATCACCCAGCATCCGGAAGTACTCAACGCCATGAACCCGATGTGGGGCGTGCGTTTCTTCGAGGCTCACCCGGGCATTGGCGTGGCCATCCTTGGCGCGGTGGTGCTGGCGTTGACCGGTGCCGAGGCGCTGTACGCCGACATGGGCCACTTCGGCCGCAAACCCATCGCCCGCGCCTGGTTCATTCTGGTGTTGCCGGCGCTGGTGCTCAATTATTTCGGCCAGGGTGCCCTGCTGCTTGGCGATCCTGAAGCCGCGCGCAACCCGTTCTACCTGCTGGCGCCGAGTTGGGCGCTGATCCCGCTGGTGGTGTTGTCCACGCTGGCCACGGTGATCGCGTCCCAGGCGGTCATCTCCGGCGCGTTTTCCCTGACCCGCCAGGCTATCCAGCTGGGTTACATCCCGCGCATGCATATCCAGCACACCTCCAGTGCCGAACAGGGCCAGATCTACATCGGCGCGGTGAACTGGTCGCTGATGGTCGGCGTGATCCTGCTGGTGCTGGGTTTCGAGTCCTCCAACGCACTGGCATCGGCCTATGGCGTAGCGGTGACCGGCACCATGTTGATGACCACTATCCTGGTGTCGGCAGTGATGCTGCTGCTGTGGAAATGGCCACCGATCTTTGCAGTACCGGTCCTGGTCTGCTGCCTGTTGGTGGACGGGCTGTACTTCGCGGCCAACGTGCCGAAGATCGTCCAGGGCGGCGCCTTCCCGGTACTTGCGGGCATTGTGCTGTTTGTCCTGATGACGACATGGAAGCGTGGCAAGCAACTGTTGGTGGACCGCCTCGACGAGGGCGGCCTGCCGTTGCCGATCTTTATCAGCAGTATCCGCGTGCAGCCGCCCCATCGCGTGCAGGGCACCGCAGTGTTCCTCACCGCGCGGCCCGACGCCGTGCCCCATGCACTGCTGCACAACCTGCTGCATAACCAGGTACTGCACGAGCAAGTGGTGCTGTTGACCGTGGTCTACGAGGACATTCCGCGGGTGCCTGTCGCCCGCCGCTTCGAGGTGGATGCCTACGGCGAAGGCTTCTTCCGGGTGATCCTGCATTTCGGCTTTACCGACGAGCCGGACGTGCCCGAGGCGCTGAAGCTGTGCCATCTGGATGACCTGGACTTCAGCCCGATGCGCACCACCTACTTCCTCAGCCGTGAAACCGTGATCGCTTCCCGCATCAAAGGCATGGCGCGCTGGCGCGAGGGCTTGTTCGCCTTCATGCTCAAGAATGCCAACGGCAACCTGCGCTTCTTCAAGCTGCCGGTTAACCGGGTAATCGAGCTGGGTACCCAGGTAGAAATGTAAGCCCTGGCAGCGTCCCCCCGTAGCCGCTGTCGAGCCTTGGCGAGGCTGCGAGGGGCGCGACCCGGTCCAGAGGTCTGACCGTGAAGCGGTGGTGCTGCCGACGCAGCCTCGCCGGGGCTCGACAGCTGCTACGGGCAATCAACAAAAAGCCCCCGGTGCCTTGCGGCAGCGGGGGCTTTTTTGTGGGCGCTTATTCGGCCTTGGGGGTGCCTTGACGCTTATTGATGATGTCCACCAGGCGCTGGGCCAGCGCCGGGTAATTCTCGTCGAAGTGATGGCCGCCAGGCAGCTTCACGGCTTCGCCGACAGCGGTCTTGTCGGTGCAGCCGCTTTCATCGACTTCTTCGGCACCGTAGATACATACCACTTTGGCCGGTGGCAGCTTGGCCATTTCCGGGCCGGTGGCGGCTTCTTTGCCGGCGTTGCCCAGCCAGCCTTCCACTTCGATCTCGAAGCTGCCGGTGCGGGCAAAGGCCAGCAGGATGATTGCGTCTACACGCTGCTGCTCGTTTTCCGGCAGGCGGTTGTAGATGGCCGGCAACACGTCGGCGCCGAACGAGTAACCGGTCAGCACGAAGCGCTTGGTGCCCCACTTCTGCCGGTAGTGTTGCATCAGCTCGGTGAGGTCCTTGGCGCTTTGTTCCGGGGTCTTGTGCTGCCAGTAGTAGCGCAGGGTGTCGATGCCGACCACCGGGTAGCCGATCTTGGCCATTTCCCCGGCCACGTCGCGGTCCAGGTCACGCCAGCCGCCGTCACCGGAGAGGAACAGGGTGACCGTGTCCTTGGCCTGGCCAGCCGGCACTTCGACCACCGGGATCGCCAGGCCGCCGTTGTCCGAACCTACCAGCTGTTTGCGCAGTTCGTTGTTCAGCACTTGCGGGTAGTGAACGTCGTAGTCGCTGATGCTGGTAGTGGCGCGCGGTGTATCGCGTACGAAACTGGCGGCATCGTCGTCAGGGTTGTCGTTCCAGGCGACCAGCCAGCTGCCGTGGGCCGAGGTTTTCGGCAGCGGGTCATTGCAGCCTGGCTGTGCGATTGCGAAGCCGACGGAGATGGCGTTGGCCTTGTCGTCGTTCTGTGCGGCCAGCCAGCGCCAGGCCAGGGATGCGCCAGGGCCGATGCCGCTGACCAGGGTCGCCGGGCCGGCAAGCTGGCCCAGGGCGGTTTGCAGGGCTTGTTCCTGCAGCTTGCAGTCGTCCTTGGGCAGGATCACCTGGACGATCTGCGCCGCGCCGCCTTGGCTGAGGGCGATCAGTTGGCTGTCGGTCAGGGTTTCGTCGGCCAGTACGGCCACGGCCACGCGGGCCTTCGGGGTAGTGCCGGGGGTTACCCGCGTCATGACCGAGCCATCGGCCTGGGGCAATTGCTCCAGGGCGGGCTGCGGGGCAGGGCGGTTCCAGTACCAATAGCCGCCACCCAGGACCAGGGCGAGCAGCACTACAAAGGCCAATACATACCGCCAGGAGCGTCGAATCATCAGCGTTTCACCAATCCAGTCAAGCCGCCCGCAATCAGGGCGGCGGTATCGGCCAGTGCCACCAGCGGATCAAGTCCTGCGGGCACGGCCATGTAACGGGGTTCCCAGTCAGGCTGGAACTTGTCTTTGAAGCGGCGCAAGCCTTGGAAGTTATACAGTTGCTCGCCACGGCGGAACACCATCGAGCCCAGGCGTTGGGTCAGCGGGGCGCCACGTCGTGGTTGCAGGCCCGACAACGGCACCATGCCGAGGCTGAAGCGGGCGTAGCCATGGTTCTTATAATGTTGAATCAGGCCGACCATCATGAATTCCATGGTCAACTTCGGCGCGTCCGGGTGCGCACGCATCAGGTCGAGACTGGCCAGGTCATGGCTGTAGGTCTCAAGCAGGTTCGCAAACGCTACCGGGCGCCCTTCGAAGCGAATGATCGCAATACGAAAGTGCTTGAGATAGTCGTCGCTGAATCGTCCGAGGGAAAAGCCCTTTTCCCGCACGTTCTTGCCGGTCAGCCACGCGTCGGAGATGACTTTCAGCTCCTCCATCGGGGCCTGGCCGGCTTCGTGGATCTCCAGGGACAAGCCGTCACGGGTCCCGCGGTTCCAGGTGTAGCGCAGGTCCTTCATCTCTTTGCCCTTGGCTTCCAGGTCAAAGCGTTTCAGGTCGACCCGGGCTTCTTCGCCCAGCTTGATCGCGGTCAGGCCGATGTCCATGTAGTACGGCAGGTTCTCTGCCCGCACCTGGTAGAACACCGGGCGCGCATGGTGAATGTCGCACAGGTCACGGAACTGCCAGATCATCTCGGCCCGTTGCAGGGTCGGGCCGATCGGGTCATACAAGGCCACCAGGCTGCGACCGCGACGCGCGTACATCAGGAACGCTTCGTCGTTGGGGTGAAACAGCAGGGCCTTGTCGCCGGTCAGGGCCAGGCCGCCGTCGGGTTGCGCCGAGTTCATCAGGATCTTGGTGGCGCGTTCCAGTTCGTCGGGTGTTGGCAGGTGGATGATCGGGCGCGCGGTGCGCAGCAGCCAGGTCAGCGAGACCACCACCAATACCACGGCAGCGCCCAGCAGCGAGCGCAGGCCACGTGGGGCGTTGGCGTCGAGGGTGAACTGCCACCACAGCTGATGGCTGTAGGGCACGTCCTGGTAGGCGAACAACAGCAGCCAGATCGACGCACCGAGCACGCACACGCTGGCCACCAGGTACAGCGGCGAGAATGGCAGTTCAGTCAGGCGGCTGGCGCGGTAGAACGAGCGCCGGAAGATCGCCAGCAGCACCGCCGTCATGGTCATCAGGCTGGCTTCTTCCCAGTCGAAACCCTTGAGCAGCGAGAGCAGGGCGCCGGTCAGCAGCAGCACCATGGTCAGCATCCACGCGGCGGACAACCGGCGACGCAGTCCTTGTGCCAGCAACAGGCAGAGCACGCCGATCAGGCTGGCACCAAAGTGCGAAGCGTCAATCAGGCGATGAGGAATCAGGAAGCCGATGTTTTCCAGGCGTGAGTCGATTTCCGGGGTTGCGCCGGAAAACAGCAGGACCACGCCGGACAAAAAAACCAGTACGGCCAGGATCGGTGCGGCCAGGCCCGAGGCCGCCCGCAGGCTTTGCTGCGTCTGGAACAGGCGCTGGGCTTCATTGATCAGCAGGAACACACAGGCGATCAACAGCGGCAGCACCACGTAGATCATCCGGTACAGCAGCAAGGCGGCCGCCAGTGGCGCAGCGCCAAGCTTGTCGGCAAAGGCCGCCAGCAGGATCGCTTCGAATACCCCGACACCGCCCGGCACATGGCTGAGCACACCCGCGGCCAGGGCCAGCAGGTACACCAGCAGGAACGGGCCGAAGGGCGGCGCTTCCGGCAGCAGCAGATAAAGCACGGTGGCGGCAGCGGCGACGTCGAGGGCGGTGATGATCAGTTGCAGGAAGGTCAGGCGACGGCCTGGCAGGCGCAGGGTGCGGCGCCCGGCCTTGACCAGCAGGTTGTCCGGATACGGTTGTTCCGGCAGGCGACGACGGTAGATGCCGATGCACAGTGCTGCGGTCAACAACAGTACAGCGCCTGCGATACCGCCGAGCAGGCTCGCCGGCAAATGCAGTGCGTTGGAGGCGGCGGGCAGGTTGCTCAGGGTGGCCAGGGCTGCCAGTGGTGGCAGGGCGCAACCCAGGGCGAGGCTGGCAAACACGGTCATGCGGGCCACTTCCGAGGCGCCGACGCCATACCGTGCATATAAACGGTAGCGCACCGAGCCGCCCGAGAGCATCGACAGGCCAATGGCGTTGCCGATGGCGAATGCGGTGAAGCCGCCGTAGGCCAGGGTCTTGGCCGGCAGTTTCACCCCGGCATAGCGGGCGCCGGAAAACTCATAGCCCAACAAAATGATAAAGCCTGCGACCGCGGCACCGAATGCGCCCAGCAGTGCAGGTTTCGGCACTTCCAGGATCGAATCGTGGAGCGCGTACAAGTCCAGCTCAAGCAGCAGGTGGCGACAGGCAATAAGGGCGATTGCGAACAGCAACAACGTGACGGCCAGCCCGATGGGTTGGCGGTATTTGCTCAACAGATCCAGCCAGCGCAAACGGGTGGGAGTGATCGGTTGTGTCGCTGTGACAGTGTCTTGTGGTTCAGACGAGTTGGCGCGCATCAATCACCTCGTGGATTGTGCGCGACAGGATGGAGGTATCCAGCCAAGTTACCAATCCCTATGGACAAAATAATTACAAATATTAACGCGTATCGCGAAGTGCAGCGACAGCGCCCATTGGTCGTAGAAGGACAGTGCTTGAAGACTTAGCATAGCTTGCAATGAGATGGACTCTACAAACCGTGTACGGTTTCATGAAAGATGCCATGCCATTGTTTCAAAAGGACTTTTTCGTCAGATACAAAAAAGGCCACTCTTTCGAGCAGCCTTTTTTGATGTTTGGTTGCGGGAGCCGGATTTGAACCGACGACCTTCGGGTTATGAGCCCGACGAGCTACCAGACTGCTCCATCCCGCGTCTGTGTGGCGGCATTCTACAGAGCAACGCCGGGGTGTCAACCGTTAATCGGCCGATGGGTCAAATAAGTGCGAATTAGCCTCGGATTGTCACGCACGGGTGGTAAGTGCGCGATTGGAAAAGGTTTTTTGTCAGACAATCGAAAAGAGGGCTAAAACAGACAGGCACAAAAAAGGCCACTCTTTCGAGTAGCCTTTTTTGATGTTTGGTTGCGGGAGCCGGATTTGAACCGACGACCTTCGGGTTATGAGCCCGACGAGCTACCAGACTGCTCCATCCCGCGTCTGTGTGTCGGCATTCTACAGAGGAACGCGAGTGTGTCAACCGCTGATTCAAAGAAAAGCGCTTGTGGTTCAATCGGTTAGCTCTCCAAGGTGGCCCCTTGATGGGCCTGCGGGCCAGTCTGGCCGAGGCTTTCAGCTCTATCGGGGGGTGAGTTTCGATTGAGAAAATGAATTCATGTGCGAATTTTCCCACCGCTTAGGCGGAAGATTCAAACTACTGGTGCTATATACAGGTGTGAGTGAGATACTGCCCGCCTGTTCGTTTTCTGCCCAGAACCACTGCCTTATATATGACGCAGCGCAAAATCATCCACGTCGACTGTGATTGCTTCTACGCCGCCATCGAGATGCGCGACGACCCGACCCTGGCGCAAAAACCGCTGGCGGTGGGCGGCTCGGCAGACCGGCGCGGGGTGATCGCCACGTGCAACTATGAGGCGCGGGCCTACGGTGTACGTTCGGCCATGTCGTCCCGGCACGCCTTGAAGCTGTGCCCGGACCTGACCATCGTCAAACCGCGCATGGATGCCTATAAAGAAGCGTCCAAGGAAATCCAGACGATCTTTCGCGACTACACCGACCTGATCGAACCGTTGTCCCTGGACGAGGCCTACCTGGACGTCTCTGACAGCCCACATTTCGGCGGCAGTGCCACGCGCATTGCCCAGGACATTCGCCGGCGGGTCTCCAACCAATTGCACATCACCGTTTCTGCGGGCGTGGCGCCGAACAAGTTCCTCGCCAAGATCGCCAGCGACTGGAAAAAACCCAACGGACTGTTTGTGATCACCCCCGACCAGGTCGAAGACTTTGTCTCGGCGCTGCCGGTGAAAAAGCTCCACGGCGTGGGCAAGGTCACGGCTGACAAGCTGGCGCGGTTGGGGATTGAGGATTGCCTGCAACTGCGGGACTGGAACAAGCTGGCGCTGGTGCGTGAATTCGGCAGCTTTGGCGAGCGCCTCTGGAGCCTGGCTCGTGGGATCGATGACCGTGTGGTGCAGAACGACAGCCGGCGGCAGTCCATCAGTGTGGAAAATACCTACGATGTCGACCTGCCGGACCTGCCCAGTTGCCTGGAAAAACTACCCGAACTGATGGACACCCTCGCCGGGCGCATGGCGCGCATCGACAGTAGCTATCGGGCGGGCAAGCCGTTCGTCAAAGTGAAGTTTCACGACTTTACCCAGACGACCCTGGAACAGGCCGGGGCAGGGCGGGACCTGGAGAGTTATCGGCAGCTGTTGACCCAGGCGTTCAATCGCGGCGGCAAGCCGGTGCGATTGCTGGGGATTGGCGTGCGACTGCTGGATTTGAGCAGCGGCAACGAGCAGCTTGAGCTGTGTTGGTAGGTTATCCGCGTAGCAGCTGTCGAGCCCCAGCGAGGCAGCTGCTACGGGAGGTTAGCGTGCCTCAGGGTCTGCCACCAGGCGCCCGGCATCCTTGGTCAAGGCCTGCAGGAATTCCTGCTGCAGCTCCGGATCATTACGGGTCAGCTCGATCAGGCTTTGTTCAAGCTCACTGGCTTCCTCTTCCAGGCCCAGCTCCGACAGGCGCTTGACCCGGTGCACCCACTCGTTGACCTCGTCGTCTTCCAGGTCGTCGTAGATCAGCGCATGTGCTTCGAGCAATTTGCCCCGCAGGGTGCTGCTGATGGCCAGTGACGAGTCCGAATGCACGTCATCCTGGGCATCCTCAACACTGATCTTCAGGGTGCTGATGCGGTTCAGGTCATGTTCGGCAAACGGGCTGTCCAACAGGTTCAGGCGCAGTACGCCATTACGGTCGGTGGTCAGGTCAAAGGTTTGCTTGCCGGCGGTCACCTGCACCGGGCGCTCGCTCCAGGGCAGGCTCGAATACTCCACGCGCTTGTCGCGCTGGACTTCATCGATGCCCGCCAGGTTTTGTTGCGCACGGCCGTTGGATTGCACGTTCATGAACGGGTTGATCCCGTCCACGCCGTAGCTGAGCCAGTCGCGGGTCATGCTCGCAGGCAGGTTGCCCAGGGCGAAGATATTCGCCACGTTGGCGCCGACACCCGCCACGAGCGCAACCGTGCCAAGGGGCATCTCATAGAGTTTGCGCCAAGGCTGGTAGGGCGTGTAGCGGTCGTAGCGACGGGTGACTTCGAATTCGGTGACCTCAAAGGTCTTTTGCTCGTGAATGCGAACCCGGCGTTGCGGCAGCTCCAGCACCTTGGGCTCGCCCACATCGATCTGCAGGCTGTGATCGAGCAATTTGCGCTCGATGCGTTCCTCGTGCTCGCTGCGTTGCGACATCTGGTTGGCGCAGCCGCTGACCAGCAGGGCGCCACATAACGTGGCGCCCCCCAGGGCTATGGTGTTTCGCTTGAACATGACGACTCTTGATCTGGTTTTCAGCGACGAATACGCGCCTGAAGGAAAGACAGCACGTCAGCCACCGGCAACGGTTGGGCTTCGGCTTCGGTCCGGCTCTTGTATTCCAGATTGCCATCGGCCAGGCCGCGGTCACTGACCACGATCCGGTGCGGGATGCCAATCAGTTCCATGTCGGCGAACTTGATGCCCGGGCTGGTTTTCTTGTCCCGATCATCCAGCAGCACTTCAAAGCCGGCAGCCGTCAGTTCGGCGTACAGCTTGTCGGTGGCTTCGCGTACTTGCTCGGTTTCGTAGCGCAGCGGTACCAGGGCAACCTGGAATGGCGCCAGGGCGTCGCTCCAGATGATGCCTTTCTCGTCGTTGTTCTGCTCGATGGCAGCCGCAACCACGCGGGAAACACCAATGCCGTAGCAGCCCATTTCCAGGGTGATCGGCTTGCCGTTCTCGCCCAGCACTTCGCACTTCATCGCCTTGCTGTACTTGTTGCCCAGCTGGAAGATGTGCCCGACTTCGATGCCGCGCTTGATTTCAAGCGTGCCCTTGCCATCCGGGCTTGGATCGCCGGCTACCACGTTACGCAGGTCGGCCACGGTCGGAACCGGCAGGTCACGTTCCCAGTTCACGCCGAAGTAGTGCTTGTCATCGATGTTGGCACCGATGCCGAAGTCGCTCATCAGCTCAACCGAACGGTCGATGATGATCGGCAGCGGCAGGTTCAACGGACCCAGGGAACCGGCGCCGGCGCCAATGGCGTCGCGCAGTTCGGAGTCGGTGGCCATGACCAGCGGGCTGGCAACGCCTGGCTGCTGGGCGGCCTTGATTTCGTTAAGCTCGTGGTCGCCACGGATCACCAGGGCGATCAGCTTGCCTTCTTCTTCGGCGCGCACGATCAGGGTCTTGATGGTCTTTTCAATCGGCAGATTGAATTTTTCCACCAGGGCCGCGATGGTCTTGGTCTCAGGCGTGTCCACCAGGCGCAGCTCTTCGCTTGGCGCAGGGCGGGAAGTTTCCCGTGGCACGGCTTCGGCTTTCTCGATGTTCGCCGCGTAGTCGGAACCGTTGCTGAACACGATATCGTCTTCACCGGATTCGGCCAGCACGTGGAACTCGTGGGAGCCGGCACCGCCGATGGAACCGTTGTCCGCTTCAACCGGGCGGAATTTCAGGCCCAGGCGGGTGAACACGTTGCAATAGGCGGTGTGCATGCGGTCGTAGGTGACCTGCAGGGACGCCTGGTCAGCGTGGAACGAATAGGCGTCCTTCATGATGAATTCACGGCCGCGCATCAAACCGAAGCGTGGGCGGATTTCGTCACGGAACTTGGTCTGGATCTGATACAGGTTGAGGGGCAGCTGCTTGTAGCTGCTCAACTCGTTGCGCATCAGGTCGGTGATGACTTCTTCGTGGGTCGGGCCGGCGCAGAAATCGCGGCCGTGACGATCCTTGAAGCGCAGCAATTCTGGGCCGTACTCTTCCCAGCGCCCGGATTCCTGCCACAGCTCAGCCGGTTGGGTGCTCGGCATCAACACTTCCAGAGAGCCGGCAGCGTTCATTTCTTCACGAACGATGGCTTCGACCTTGCGCATCACCTTCAAGCCCATGGGCAGCCAGGTGTACAGGCCCGAGGCCAGTTTGCGGATCATGCCGGCGCGCAGCATCAGCTGATGGCTGATCACGACCGCGTCGGAAGGCGTTTCTTTCTGTGTGGCGAGCAAATATTGACTGGTGCGCATGGTAGGCCGTTGTCGGTTGCTTGGACTTGAAATGACTTTGGATTGTACGGGCGCTTGCTGCCGACGTACAGGCATCTGGTTGCTGGAGCGGGGCTTCTGTGGGAGCTGGCTTGCCTGCGATGCAGGCAACACGGTGTATCAGTTGCACCGCGCTGATGCTATCGCGGGCAAGCCAGCTCCTACAGTGATTCGTTTTCCTCGGGAGGATTCAAGCGAATCCGCCGGCTTTCCTGGAACCAGTGCAAGGCGATCAGGATCAGCGTCGGCACACCCAGCAGGCAGGTGACCAGGAAGAAGTTGTGGTAACCGAATTTCTCGACCATCACCCCTGAATACCCGCCGATCAAGCGTGGCAGCAGCAACATGATCGAGCTGAGCAAGGCGTATTGGGTGGCGGAGAATTTCAGGTTGGTCAGGCTCGACAGGTACGCGACGAATGCTGAGGTCGCCATGCCTGAGCTGAAGTTATCCAGGGAGATGGTGAAAATCAGCATCTGCAGGTCCGGGCCCATGTCGGCGAGCATCACGAACAGCAGGTTGGTACCGGCCGATGCAATGCCGCCGATAAACAGGATCGGCAGGATGCCGAAGCGCACGATCAGCAGGCCGCCCATGCCGGCACCCAGCAGGGTCATGATCAGGCCGAACACCTTGCTGACGCCGGCGATCTGGTCCTTGGTAAACCCCTGGTCGATATAGAACACGTTGGCCATCACGCCCATTACCGTGTCCGACATCCGATAGGTCGCAATCAACCCCAGCAGCAGGAAGGCTTGCCAGCGGTAGCGCAGGATGAAGTCGTTGACCGGCGTGAGCACCGGCGCCAGGCCTCGGCGACCCATGGTCGACAGGCACAGGGTGGTCAGGATGATATAGAGGATGGCCCGCAGGAACGCGCGGTCTTCCAGCAGCAGATCCAGCAGGCTGACGCCGTGGAACAGCACGCTGGCGAAGTCTGTGTTGTACAGCTGGGTAAACATCGCCGGTACCGACACCAACAGCACGATCAGTACGAACACCGAGACCAACTGGTGCGCAAAACTGTAGCGCCCGGCCTGTAACTGGGTGCGCAGTGGCACATTGGGCTCGCGCATGAACAGGGTAGTCAGCAACGCAGGCACCATGAGCGCACCGAACAGCACATAAGTGCCAGCCCACGCCGAGTGCTTGTAATTGAAGCCGGTGGAGCCAAAGCCTTCAGCGAAGAACAGCGCGCCGGCGGTGGCCAGCAGGGCGGCCACGCGATAACCGGACATATAGCTGGCGGCCAACGCGGCCTGCTGGCTGTCGCTGGCGATTTCCAGGCGGTAGGCGTCGACGGCGATATCTTGCGTGGCGGAAGCGAAGGCGACGATCACGGCGATGGCGATCAGCCAGGAAAGGTGCTTTTGCGGATCGCAGAACCCCATGCCGATCAATCCGAGGATCACCAGCGTCTGGGACAGTACCAGCCAGGAACGACGACGTCCGAGCTTGCCGAGCAGCGGCAGGCGCCATTGGTCGAGCAAGGGCGACCAGACCCACTTGAAGGCGTATGCCAGGCCGATCAGGCTCGCATAACCGATGGTTTCGCGGGCCACACCGGCCTCACGCAACCACACAGAAAGCGTCGAGAACACCAACATGTAAGGCAAGCCGGCAGCAAAGCCGAGCAGCAACAGCACTAACGTCGAGGGGCTGGCATAGGCGGCGAGCGCGGCGCGCCAGGTTTTACGGGGCATGGGCTGGAGTCTGCCTCAGAATTACGCAAATAAAGCGCGCACTCTAACCGCTGTGCTCTACCGGGCGCCAGCCATGACGCTGAATATCAACACGATTGTTCAGGATGCTGACACCTTCGCCGCGCAAACGCGCGCGTTGCTCGTCACCTGAGGCACTGCCCACCGGCAGACTTATCCGACCGCCGGCACCCAGCACCCGGTGCCAGGGCAGTTTGGTGTCCTCGGGCAGTTGGCTCAGGGTACGGCCCACCCAGCGCGCGGCGCGCCCCAAACCGGCGAGGCGCGCCAGCTCCCCGTAGCTGATTACGCAGCCCTCAGGCACTTGGGCGAGAGTCAGGTACAGCACCGTGCGGCGCATTTCGGCCGGGCTTTGCGGGGCGTCGGTCGTTTCGTTCACGCTGGGCATATCCGATGAAAATGTCCGTCTATTTGTAGGAAACGTCTGCAAATCTAACGTTAAGCATGGAACTCGATAGCAATACCCGAGTCAGTCCTTGCTAAGAAGTTATCCACCCCGATAATGCCCGTTTTTTCGCCAAACTCGAGCCCCATATCTGCTTATGTTGTCCAGAACCCTGCTATGCCTCGCTGTTTTCAGCGCCTCCACGCCGCTGCTCGCCGATACCGTCTGGTTGAAGAACGGTGACCGCCTGACCGGCAAGATCAAGGTTTTCGACGGTGGCAAACTGTTGATCCAGACCGACTACGCTGGCGCCATCCCGGTAGACTGGAAGCAGGTCAAGACCCTGGAAAGTGACCAGGAGCTTCTGGTCAAGCAGGATGCCTACACCGGTGAGAAGGCCAAGTCCCTGCAGGCGGCGGATGACGGCAAAGTCACCCTGGCCAACGGCGAAGCGCCCAAGACGGTCGAACTGGCCAGTATCCAGCAGATCATCAAGCCCAAACCCGTGATCGAAGACCTGGTGTGGAAGGGCAATGTCGATATGGCGCTGGACTATAAGCGTGCGGAAAAAGACACCAACGACTACGACATCGACTTCAAGACTACCGCGCGTCATGGCCAATGGCGGCATACCGCTCAGGGCGAATACAACCGCGAATTCCAGGACGATGTGACCACCACCGACAACTGGGCGCTGGAATACGACCTGGATCGGTTTCTTACCGAACACTGGTTCTGGCAGGGTCGCCTGACCTACAAGCGCGACAAGGTCGAAGACCTGTCTCGCCAGCGCACGGTGGGTACCGGCCCGGGCTACCAGTTCTGGGATGACGAACTGGGTGCGTTCTCCCTGGGTTCGCTGGTCAACCGCACCGATTACGAATATCAGGACGGCGGCAAGGACAACTTCTACTCGCTGGCCATGAAGTGGAACTACAACCGCTACCTGGTGGGCAAGACCGTCGAATTCTTCACCAATGGCGAGCTTGGCAAGCCGTTGGCAGGGCCGTCCGACTATTCCCTGGACGCGGAAATGGGCCTGCGCTACAAAGTCACCGAGTGGGCCTCTCTCAACCTCAAGGCCGAGCGCGACGTTATTAGTGGCGACTCGGAAAGCGCGTTGAGCAAGACCCGCTATACCGCTGGGTTCGGCGTCACCTGGTAAAGGGCCATCGGGTCATTACAGGCGCAACCCGCCGTCCATTTCCAGGATCCGCCCGGTGTAGTAGTCGTTCTCGAAGATATACGCCGCCGAATGGGCAATCTCCTCGGGCCGCCCCATGCGCTTGAGGGGAATGCCCGAGGTCATCTTCTCCAGTGCCTCGGGCTTCATGCCCAGGGTCATCTCCGTCTCGATAAACCCCGGTGCAATGCCCGCCACGCGGATGCCGTAGCGCGCCAGTTCCTTGGCCCAGGTCACGGTAGCGGCCGCCACGCCGGCCTTGGCGGCGGAGTAGTTGGTCTGGCCGACGTTACCGGCGCGGGAGATCGATGAGATGTTGATGATGGTGCCCTGATTCTTCAGCTCCACCATTTTTGCCGCCACTTCACGGGTACACAGGAAAACGCCGGTGAGGTTGACGTCGATCACCGCCTGCCACTGGGCCAGGCTCATCTTGGTCATCTCGCCGTCCTTGACCTTGAGCAGCAGGCCATCGCGCAGGATCCCGGCGTTGTTGATCAAGCCGTTGATCGCACCAAAGTCTTCGGCGATCTGTGCCACGGTCTGGGTCACCTGTTCTTCATTCGCCACGTTACATAGGTAGGCCCGGGCCTTCACGCCATGGGCCTGGCAGGCGGCCACCGCCTGGTCGAGCTTTTCCTGATTGAGGTCCACCAGCGCCAGGTGCGCGCCTTTGGCTGCAAAATACTCGGCCATGGAACGGCCCAAACCCTGGCAACCGCCGGTGATAATGATTACTTTGTCGTTGAGATGCATTCGCAAGTCCTGTGGGCAGAATGAAGCGACTATCCAGGTTTATTTTTTGACGATATTTATCAAAGGAGTCATAAGTTGAGCGCGCACGTTGCCAAGAATGCCCGAGAACTACTGCTCAAGGAATACCGTGGGGCACTCGCCACCCTGTCCAAGGCCATGCCCGGTTTCCCGTTTGGCTCAGTGGTGCCGTACTGCCTGGATGCCGAGGGCCGGCCGCTGATCCTGATCAGCCGCATCGCCCAGCACACCCACAACCTGCAGAAAGACCCCAAGTGTTCGCTGTTGGTGGGTGAGCGTGAGGCGGACGACGTGCAGGCGGTAGGGCGCCTGACCTACCTGGCCGAAGCCGAGAAACTCGAAGACAGTGCCGAGATTGACGCCGCCGCCGAGCGTTACTACCGCTATTTCCCGGATTCGGCCAACTACCACAAGGCCCATGATTTTGACTTCTGGGTGCTCAAGCCGGTACGCCACCGTTATATCGGTGGGTTTGGCGCGATCCACTGGGTCGACCAGTTGACCCTGGCCAACCCGTTCGCCGGCAAGGCCGAGCTGAGCATGATCGAACACATGAACAGCGACCACACCAAGGCCATCGCCCATTACGTCGAACTGGCAGGCCTGCCGACCACCGATCCCGCGCAATTGGCGGGCATCGACAGCGAGGGCATGCACCTGCGCATTGGCCAGGCGCTCTATTGGCTGCCCTTTGCCGAGCCTTGCAACACGCCGACACAAGTACGCGAGGCCTTGGTTTTCCTGGCTCACGCTGAGGTCTGGCCGAAAAAAGCAGGCGCTGAAGCTTGAATTCACGAAACGGCGACGTCATCTAAGGTGAAGTAGCAAGGCATTCTTGCGTTGAGGAACCATTTGATGCGCCCTTTTTTGTTGCTCTTTTTGTTGTTTCCGGTGCTGGAGCTGTTCGTATTCGTACAAGTCAGTAGCGCAATCGGGTTTTTCCCGGCACTGCTGCTGATCATTCTCGGCTCGATGCTCGGCGTGCTGGTGCTGCGCGTCGCCGGCCTGGCCACGGCGCTGCGTGCCCGTGAAAGCCTGAATCGCGGCGAACTGCCGGCCCAGACGATGCTTGAAGGCCTGATGATGGCCTTGGCCGGTGGCCTGTTGATCCTCCCGGGCTTTATCAGCGATGTGGTGGGCCTGGTCATGTTGTTGCCCTTCACCCGCAAGTTGCTGGCGGGCAAGATGCGCCAGCGTGCCGAAGAGGCGGCGATCCGCCAGCGCGCCTTTGCCGACGACCTGCAACCCCGTGGTGGCCCGGCTCCGCGCCAGCCCCTGGGGCGTGAAGGTGACGTGATCGAAGGCGAGTTCGAACACCGCGACCCCAAGTAATCCCTTCAGCGGTACGGCACCTGCGGGTGCCGTGCGGCGTTTGAAGACTCCCCCGGCACAAAAATTTTCATCTCTGCACCCTTGTAATAACCTTATGCGCCCTTATGTAACGGTCACCGCAAGGTTTCTGGTGGCGACACCAGACAGACTTCCGCGTTTCGCGCCGCGAACCGCGACCGGCACCGCCGGAATTTAACCTGCCGGAATTGACACCGGCTGATGAAAAACACAATTAGGAGAGATCGACAATGAGCAAGCTTCGTCCTCTGCATGACCGCGTCGTCATCCGTCGCAGTGAAGAAGAAAAGAAAACCGCTGGCGGTATCGTGCTGCCAGGTTCGGCTGCTGAAAAAGCCAACCACGGTGTGATTCTCGCTGCTGGCCCAGGCAAGACCCTGGAAAACGGTGAAGTACGTGCGCTGGCTGTGAAAGTGGGTGACAAGGTTGTTTTCGGCCCTTACTCCGGCAGCAACACTGTGAAAATCGACGGCGAAGACCTGCTGGTAATGGCTGAGAACGAGATTCTCGCTGTTCTGGAAGGCTGATTTCCCCGCTCATCTTCCCGTTACTACAAAGTATTTAAGGAATATCGATCATGGCTGCTAAAGAAGTTAAATTCGGCGATTCCGCCCGTAAGAAAATGCTCGCCGGTGTCAACGTCCTGGCTGACGCAGTAAAAGCGACCCTGGGCCCTAAAGGCCGTAACGTGATCATCGAGAAGAGCTTCGGCGCTCCGACCATCACCAAGGACGGCGTTTCCGTCGCCAAAGAAATCGAACTGGAAGACCGTTTCGAAAACATGGGCGCGCAGCTGGTCAAAGACGTTGCCTCCCGTGCCAACGATGACGCAGGCGACGGCACCACCACCGCTACCGTTCTGGCCCAGGCCATCGTCAACGAGGGCTACAAGGCTGTCGCTGCCGGCATGAACCCGATGGACCTCAAGCGCGGCATCGACAAGGCGACCATCGCCGTTGTTGCTGAGCTGAAAAACCTGTCCAAGCCATGCGCCGACACCAAGGCCATCGCTCAGGTAGGCACCATCTCCGCCAACTCCGACAGCTCCATCGGCGACATCATTGCCGAAGCCATGGAAAAAGTCGGTAAAGAAGGCGTGATCACCGTTGAAGAAGGCACTGGCCTGGAAAACGAACTGTCGGTTGTTGAAGGCATGCAGTTCGACCGTGGCTACCTGTCCCCGTACTTCGTCAACAAGCCAGAAACCATGGTTGCCGAGCTGGACAGCCCGCTGATCCTGCTGGTTGACAAGAAAATCTCGAACATCCGCGAAATGCTGCCAGTGCTGGAAGCCGTTGCCAAAGCCGGCCGCCCACTGCTGATCGTTTCCGAAGACGTTGAAGGCGAAGCCCTGGCGACTCTGGTTGTGAACAACATGCGTGGCATCGTTAAAGTCGCAGCCGTCAAGGCTCCAGGCTTCGGCGACCGTCGCAAGGCCATGCTGCAGGACATCGCCGTACTGACCGGCGGTACCGTTATCTCCGAAGAGATCGGCCTGAGCCTGGAAAGCGCCACCCTGGAAAACCTGGGCAGTGCCAAGCGCGTGACCATCTCCAAGGAAAACACCATCATCGTTGACGGTGCTGGCGTTGAAGGCGACATCCAGGCTCGCATCACCCAGATCCGTGCCCAGGTTGCCGAAACTTCCTCGGACTACGACCGTGAAAAACTGCAAGAGCGCCTGGCCAAGCTGTCTGGCGGCGTTGCAGTGATCAAGGTTGGCGCTGGTTCCGAAGTTGAAATGAAAGAGAAGAAAGCCCGCGTTGAAGACGCCCTGCACGCAACCCGCGCAGCCGTTGAAGAAGGCGTGGTACCTGGCGGTGGCGTTGCGCTGATCCGTGCTCTGGAAGCCCTGACCAACCTGACCGGCGACAACGCCGACCAGAACGTCGGTATCGCTGTACTGCGTCGTGCTGTTGAAGCACCGCTGCGTCAGATCGCTGCCAACTCCGGCGACGAGCCAAGCGTTGTGGTCAACGAAGTCAAGAACGGCAAAGGTAACTACGGTTACAACGCTGCGACTGGCGTCTACGGCGACATGATCGAAATGGGCATCCTGGACCCAACCAAGGTGACTCGTTCGGCTCTGCAGGCAGCAGCCTCCATCGGTGGCCTGATCCTGACCACCGAAGCAGCCATTGCTGACAAGCCCAAGGCTGAAGGCGCTGGCGGCGGCGGTATGCCAGACATGGGTGGTATGGGCGGCATGGGCGGCATGATGTAAGCCAGCCTTACCCCGCTACTGAAAAACCCCGCCTGCAGCGATGCAGGCGGGGTTTTTTTATGTGCGTACCTCAGCTGAAGCCGCGGCGCCCCAGGAGTTTCTTGAAACTGAACCCGCGGGCCAGCATCAGCTGCGGGGCGGGCGGCAAAGATGCCACGGGTCCCGGTGCAGCAATGCCGGATGACGGATCGACAGGCACGTGCGCGGTTTTTTTGATGGGCGCCGGTTGGGGCCGCTCCCAATGGCCGGACATGATCACCATGCCCAGCAGTTTCAGGGTATTGCCGTAGTAGTCCTGATCCCTGATGGACCGGCGTTGCAGGTTGTCCCAAATATTATTGAGCCACGGCTGATTGTCGGGGCTGATCATCGCGCTGACCCCCAATGCCGCCACAAAGGCCGGCTCATTCTGGTCTTCCTCGATGGCGCTGCCGTCGATGCGGTAGCCGCTGTTGAACGCGCCCGGCTCATCGTGGGTGGTGGAGCGTGCCCAGCGGTTGAAGGCGGTCAAGGTGTACAGGGCACGAGGGTCACCGTACATCAGGTAATCCAGGCCGATGCGCCACGGGTAGCGGGCGGCATTCCATGAGTAGCCACCGTCGTATTGACCTTCCACCAGCTCGGGGCGCGCCGGGGTGAGCGAGGTGTCCAGGTGGCTGATAAAGTCCGGCACCAAGCCACTGTTGGCGCTGTAGCGTTGGGTGAAGGCGCTGATGATCGAATAGTTCTTGTCGCGAACCGCCTGCCAGCGTTTATCCCCGGTCATGGCGAAGAAGCTGTAGAGGTGCGACTGCATGAAGTCCGAGCTGCGGGTGGTGTACTCAAGCTCAGGGTCGCCGTCGGTGCCGGCCCAGTCGCCGAGCATCAAATGATGCGTCCTGGGGTGCACCTCGTGTTTCATGATCGCGGCCATGACGGTGTTGGCCTCGTTGCGATAATCGACGGTGCCCTGGCTGCCCCATTTCTGGTCGGCCAGCAGCAAGGCGTAGGCGATGTCCAGGTCGCCGTCGGTGGCGCTGACGTCACCGCGGAACGGGTCGGTGGAATCGCCGCATCCTTCGATCTGGTTCCAGGCCATCAAGCCCGGATCGGAGGCCGCCGGGTGATCCTGGAAGTAGCGCACCATGCCGTCGAAGATTTTTTGGGCGTCGTCATCGTAGTCGGCCATCATCACCGTGAGCAGCATGCCGTAGCCATGGGCCTCGGACACCGTGATGGTGCCGGGCGCGGTGCCGCCGCCCACCGGTTTGTGGTCGGCGTTGACCTTGACGAAATACCGGCCGCTGCCGCATTCCCCCGACAGATACACCGCCTTCCAGTCCTTGTAGAACTTGACCAGTTGCTGATCCATGATCGCCTGGGGCTGGCGATTGGGCAGGATCGAGCCGGGGTAATAGGGCGCGTGAACACTCTGGGCTGCAATGCTGCCCGACCAGGAACCAGCGGCCATGCACAGTGATAACACCAGCGTAGACAGATGCCGTTTAGGGTGACGCATGAAGTGACTCTCCAACCTGATCCAAAGGGCATGGACTCAGGATGGCGCGGGCGATCCTGAATCAGGTCGCGAGGTTAGCGGCAGCGCGCAGGTTCCACTGTCACAGGCTGTAACAGCCTAACCCGGGCGCAGCGCCAGGGTCAGGGTCAGGCGCGCGCCGCCCAATGGGCTGCGGGTGATCGACAGCTCCCCGTGGTGCCAATGGCAGGCTCGCTTGGCCAGCGCCAGGCCGAGGCCAAACCCGCTGGGCTCGTCACCGCCCATGGCCAGGCGAACGAAGGGTTCGAAGATCTTTTCGCGGTTTTCCGGCAACACACCGGGGCCGTCATCGTCCACATGCAGCACCAGGTGTTGGCCCTGGCACGAGGCACTGACGTTCACTTGTTCGCGGGCGTACGTGATGGCGTTGCTCAGCAGGTTGCGCACGATCAGGTGCAGCAGGGCGCGATCACCGATCAGCTCCAGGTCGGCGGGGTTGGTGTCCAGGGTGAGCAAGCGATGGTGCCCGTCCAGCAGGGCAAACTCCTGTTGCAGCCAGTCACGGATATTGATCGGCTCATGCTGCAGGTCGCTGGGTGCATCGGCCAGCCGCGCAAAAGCGAGACTGGCGCGAACCAGCGACTCCAGCTCCTCGATGTCGGTTTGCAGCCGCTCTTGCAGGCGGATGCGGGTGTCAGGGTCGGCACTTTTACTCAGCAGCGCCAGGGCAAATCGCATCCGGGCCAGGGGCGTGCGCAGTTCGTGGGACACCGCCTGGGAAACCTCGCGGTGGCGTTCGCCCATCGACGTGATGTCCTGGGCATGCTGTCGCAATGTCAGCAGCAGCGGGGCCCACTCCTGGCTCATCGCCGGCAGCAGCGTGTTGGGTGTGCGGGCGAGTGCCGCAACGCTGGCGTTGAGGGTGTTGAGGTCGTGGGTGTATTTGCGTCGGGCGCGCAAGGTAAGCCAGAGCAACAGCATGACCGGCAGGCCGGCGACACAGGCGGTCAGCCAATACACCGGGTATTGCATCAGGTCCTTCACTTCGGCGGTGCCCCACAGGGGGCCGAATTGAATCACCGTGTCGTCGTCCAGCGGGAAGTAGGTGATGTCTTCATCACTGTTCTGCGCCGGTTGATGGTGGTCGAGCATGACGAGGGCTTCCGGCGGCAGCTCAATATCATCCTTTTTCACCAGGCTCACCGGGTACTGAAAGCGCGCTTGCAGCGCCTCGATCTGCGCCTCGCGCTGTTCGGCGGGCAACGCCTTGAGTTGCTCGGCCACCAGATAACCCGGGCCGGCCATCAGGCGCAGGAAACTGTAGTCGCCGATAAACACCGCAGCATTCGTGCACAGCCACAACAGGTAAAGGGTGAGGGCCGCCCAACTGGTACCGGCTGCGATGGCCATCCATGGGCGTACTTTAGACAGCATGCTGGCTCCCCGTCGGGATCTCGACGAACAGGTATCCCTGGGCGGTGATGGTCTGGATGGTCACGGGGCACTCAAGGCTCATCAGTTTTTTGCGCAAGCGCGATACCCGCATGTCAATCGAACGATTCAGGCCGTCGTACTCCAGGCCGCGCAGGCGCTGGAGCAGTTTTTCCCGGGTGAGCAATACGCCGCAGTGACGGGCGAAGATGGCGAGCAGCTCGAATTCGGCCACCGAAAACTGCAAGGGCGCCTCGCCAAGCCACGCGAAGTGGTTGTTCAGGTCCAGCCGAAAAGTGCCCCACTGATAGTAACTGCGGTGTGCCTGAGGATGGCGGCGCAGCAGCGAGCGGATTCGCGCCAACAACAATAAAGGATCGATCGGCTTGACTACATAGTCGTCGGCGCCGGCGGCAAACCCCACCAACTGTTCGGCGTTCTCGTCCAGGGCGGTCATCATCAGGATCAGCCCGGGATAGTGGTCGCGAATCTGGCGGCACAGGGTAAAACCGTCGATGCCCGGCAGCATTACATCGAGGATCAGCAGTGCCGGCTGTTCATCGCGGATACGCTGGGCGGCGCGGTCGCCACGGTGTTCCACCGCGACAGTAAATCCCTCGGCGCGCAGGAACTCGGCCGTGAGTGCCGCCAGGGGCAGGTCGTCTTCGATCAGCAGCAGGGTATCGGACATGGCTCAGCGGGATCGTTGCCAGAAAAGTGCGCAGAGTGTTGCGCCCTTGCCCCCGGCGAGGCAAGGGCTGTTCATCACGCGGTTGCGGCCTGCATTGGGGAGGTTTTGACTGGCCGGTACAGCAAGAAGTAATACGCCCCCAAACAGATCAGCCAGCTGAAAATCGCCGTCCACACGTTATGGGAAAGAAAGTGCGCGCCTTGCATCGTGCGGCTCACCGAAAGCACCGTGCCCAGCCCCAGGGCAAACATAAATGCCCAGCGCGCCATCCTCGGCCGGCGATCCCGCAGGGCAAAAAACAACGCAAACAAGGCAAAGCCGGTGGCCGCATGCCCGCCCGGCCAGCAGCGCCCGGGTTTGTCGGTGGGCGGTCGGGGGCTCAGCAGTTCGCTGTAGGTCTCCTGGCCGCCAAACTCCTTGACGCTCCACGGGCATTGCACTGCGGTCACGGTCTTCAACGGCGATACAAACGAGGTGGCCAGTGCCAGCGACAGCACCAGGCAGCCCAGTTCCCGGCGATAGGGTTTGAGCCGCTCCACCACAAATGCCCCGGCAAACCCGGCGATGGCCAATACCGAAAACACGATCACCATCTGCTTGGCGCGATCGTGAAGGATGTCCTCCAGAAAAAAACTGTGCCGGCCCACAAAGCCGCCTTCACCAGCGTTGTAAAACAACTTGGCCACGTCCATGTCCAGCGATGTCAGCTCCAGCAACAGCATGAGCACCGCCAACACGGCAGGCACGCCGAGGCCCAGCGAGAAGTTGAGGGGTTTGGAAACGGGACGAGCAGCGACTGCTTGCATGGCGAACTCAAACTCTAAAAAAAGCCCCGGACAGGCCTGGCCGGGGCGTTTTGGTTAGCGTGCACTCACCTGGGGGACTTCGTCCTTGGGCGTCTTCCAGCTCAGCAACTGTTGTTTGTAGTCGTAGCTGGCGCCCTGGTAGTAGGTAATGGCGCGCTGGATCAACGGGTCATCACTGCCAACCTGGGACTCGTGGCTGTCGCCCAGTGCCTGGTCATGGCGACGCAGGCCTTGGCGCGGGCTGAGGATTGCCAGGTCATTACCGTCGAACAACCCCAGGTACTGGTAATTGCCCACCACTACCCGTGGCGGCAGCGGGTTGTCCTGCAGCAGGTTGCGGCCAAAAAACGTCGACTCGTAGCTCAGGTTCAGCAAGCCCAGCAGCGTCGGCGCCAGGTCGATCTGGCTGGCCAGCTTCGCGTTCTCGCCGGCGTCGATCAACTTGGGGGCGTAGATGAACAGCGGAATCTGGTAATTGACCATCGGCAAGTCTTCCTTGCCCGCGCTGCCTGCGGTGTGGTCGGCGACGAAGATAAATATGGTGTTGTCGAACCACGGCTTCTGGCGCGCCGCGTCCAGGAACTGGCCGATGGCGTAGTCGGTGTACTTCACCGCGCCGTCGCGACCGTCGCCGGATTTGATATCAATGCGGCCCGCCGGGTAGGTATAGGGGCGGTGGTTGGAGGTGGTCATCAGTTGCAGCAGGAAGGGTTGCTGCTTGGCGTAGTCTTCGTCCGCCAGCTTCAGCGTCTGTTTATAGAGGTCTTCGTCAGCCATGCCCCAGGCGTTTTTGAAGCTGATTTCTGACTCGGGCACGCTGCTCTGGTCAACCACGCGGTAACCGTTGCCGCTGAAAAACGCGTTCATGTTGTCGAAGTAGCCACGGCCACCGTAGACAAACACGCTGTCATAGCCAACGGCGTTGAGCTGTTGGCCCAGGCTGCCGAAGCCGCTTTCACGGCCGATGCGCTTGACGATGGAGCGTCCCGGCGTCGGTGGAATGGCCAGGGTGATGGCTTCCAGGCCGCGGTCGGTGCGGGTGCCGGTGGCGTAGAAGTTATTGAAGTACAGGCTTTGCTTGCGCAGCGCGTCGAGGTTGGGCGTGAGGTTATTCGCGTCGCCGTTGCTGCCCATGTACTTGGCACTGAAGCTTTCGATGGTCACCAGCACGATATTGGGTTTGCGCAGCGTGCCCGGGTTGGTAATGGCGCGACGGATATCCAGCGGGTCAGTGCCGATAAACCGTGCATTGGGCTCGCTGAGTTCGGCGCGCAACTGCTTGGCGACCACATCGGCCGGCAGGCTCTTGTAGAACTGGTTGTAGTCCAGTTCGTTATTACGGAAGGCCGCGAAGAACTGATACGGGCCGTTGCTCGCCAGTTCGTTGTTGTAGGCGTTACCACCCTGGCTGCGCGGGCGGTCCTGGTTGATCAGTTGCAGGCTCAGGCCTGCTACCAGCAACAAGCCCAGGGCGCTGAGCAGGCGTTTGCGCATGGCAGGCAATGGTGCATTCATCGCGGCGTTGAACGCTTTGCGCAAAGCCAGGCTGAGGACGATGGCCATCACGGCCAGCAGGCTCAGCAGCTTGCCGATCGGATACGACTCCAGCAGGTTGTTCAGCACCTCTTTGGAGTAAACCAGGTAATCCACGGCAATGAAGTTGAAGCGCACGCCGAACTCGTCCCAGAACAACCACTCCGCCACGCTGGTGAAGAGCATGGCGAACAGGCTGACGGTGAGGACTGCCTGCAGGAACCAGCGATGGCCACGGCGGCGCCACAACGCTGGTGGGCACAGCAACAGGTACAGGCCCAGGGGCAGGGCGGCATAGGCGAGGAAGCCCAGGTCATAGAGCAGGCCCACACCGAATACCGGCAGCAGGTTGCCGCTGACTTCGTCCAGGTGGGATACCAGCAGCAGGATGCGGGTCAGTAGAAATACCACCAGCCAGGCACCGGTCACCAACAGCAAATAGCGCATTGGCGCCGTTTTTGGAAAGCCCATGGCAATGTTCCTTATTTTCGATGGGCGCGATCTTCGCGCTGACACTGTAGTCAGGTTGTGAACCTATAGTGAAAAACTCGTTAACACCCGCAATCGGTTGAAAACAGTAATCGGCGCGGCCTTCAGGCCTAGCCGTGAGCCATACTTGGCCTTAAGCTGCGCGAGCCAACACGGCCGTTACCGCGTACGGAGACACTGCCCATGCGAATTTTATTGGTTGAAGACAACCGCGATATTCTGGCCAACCTGGCCGATTACCTGGGGCTGAAGGGCTACACCGTAGACTGTGCGCAGGACGGTTTGTCGGGCCTGCACCTGGCTGCCACCGAACATTACGACCTGATCGTGCTCGACATCATGCTGCCTGGCATTGATGGCTACACCCTGTGCAAACGCCTGCGCGAAGATGCCCGCCGCGACACGCCGGTGATCATGCTCACCGCCCGCGACCAACTGGACGACCGGCTGCAGGGCTTCAAGTCCGGCGCCGATGACTACCTGCTCAAGCCGTTTGCGCTGTCGGAATTGGCCGCACGCATCGAAGCGGTGCTGCGCCGTGCCCAGGGCGGCGGTCGCCGTGCGTTGCAGGTCGGTGACCTGAATTACGACCTCGACACTCTGGAGGTTACCCGCGAAGGGCGCCTGCTCAAGCTCAACCCGGTCGGCCTGAAGCTGCTGGCGGTGCTGATGCAAAAAAGCCCTCACGTGTTGCGCCGCGAAATTCTCGAAGAAGCGCTGTGGGGCGATGACTGCCCGGACAGCGACAGCTTGCGCAGCCATGTTCATCAACTGCGTCAGGTGATTGATAAACCCTTCGCCAAACCGTTGCTGCAAACGGTGCACGGTGTGGGTTATCGCCTGGCCGAGGGTCGTGATGGAGTTTAAGCAAAGCCTTGCCCAGCGGATCATCATTGCCTTCGCCTTGATGAGCGCGTTGGTGGCGGGGGCCTTCGCCATGGGCATCGTCGCCACGGTGCACCTAGTGGAAGAAAAGCTCATTTCGGCAGGCCTGGGCGGTGACTTGCAACGCCTGCTGCTGATGGACAGCGTCGAGGACTGGAGCCACCGTCCCGAGCCCGACCAGTTGTTCTACTTCAGCGGCGGCCCCGGCGATTTCGAGCTGCCCAAAGACTTGCGCCACCTGGACGCCGGTTTTCACGAGGTGTTCCGCGAGCAGCTTTCCTACCACGCGATGGTCGAAATCGTCGACGGTCGCCGCTATGTCCTGCTGCAAGATCAGAGCGATTTCGAAGAGCGCGAGCGCGTTCTGTTTGCCGTGGTGCTGGTGGGGTTTGTGCTCAGCCTCGCGCTGGCGGTGTTCCTCGGCTGGGTGCTGGCGCGCAAGGTCATGGCGCCGGTGGTGCGCCTGGCCCGCCAGGTACGCCATCGCGACCAGTTACTCGGCCTGGCGCCGCCCCTGGCCCCGGATTATGCGGCGGATGAGGTGGGCGAGTTGGCCGTGGCCTTCGACGCGACCCTGGGCCGTTTGCGCCAGGCGTTGTCCCGGGAGCAGCTGTTTACCAGTGATGTCAGCCACGAGTTGCGTACTCCGCTGATGGTGCTCGCCAGTTCCTGCGAATTGTTGCTGGAGAATCCGGCCATTGATCAGCGCGGCCGCAAACAGGTTGAACGCATTGCGCGGGCCTGTGAAGAAATGCGCGAACTGGTGCAGACCTTCCTGATGCTGGCCCGTGCCCAGCGCGAGGAGGCGGGCATGTCGCCCCAGGCCAACCTGGCGCAGGTGGCCGACGATCTGCTGGGAATCTGGCGTGAGCCCATCGAGCACAAGGGTCTTGAGTTGGTCTATCAGCCCGGCGCACCGTTGGATACCCGCTACAACGCGACCTTCCTGCACGCGGTGATGGGCAACCTGCTGCGTAATGCACTGCATTACACCGAACGTGGCTTTATCCGTCTCACCCTGGAGCCGAGTGGCTTCGTGGTGGAAGACTCCGGCGTGGGGATTCCCGAGGACAAGCGCGAAGCGATGTTCGAGCCATTTGTGCGCGGCAGTGAAAAGCGCGGCGAAGGCCTGGGCCTGGGGTTGTCCCTGGTCCAGCGCATCTGCGAAAACCAGGGCTGGAGCGTCAGCCTCAGTACCATGGAGCCCAATGGCTGCCGCTTTCATGTCGAGTTGAGCCCGGTCAAACCCTGATACCTGTCCTGCCGCTATCCTGCGGCAGAGTCCCCATTTTTCGCCGAGGATGGCAACATGCCACGACTTGTATCTGCAAAGTTTTGTAATGTATAGGATTCGACAGGACAAGTTTTTCACAACGTGTTGACCTGTTGATCACAGGATTCTGCTTAGGGTTGTAGGCATCAGTAACTGGGGACCCGTTGATGCCTACTCCGACTAAGCTCGAATTTTCCGAAAAGTACGACGATCAACACGCGCAGAAATATTTGCTCAAGCATCAGGACAATCTGGCTCGCCGGTTGTCCCACAAACGCGACGAGCAATTGGCGCGGGGTGCGCTGGCCATGGCCGGTGAGCCTGGCCTGGTGCTGGACTTACCGTGTGGGGCGGGGCGTTTCTGGCCGCTGCTGGCAGAAAAGCCCAACCGTGTGATCATCGGCGCCGACAATTCAGCGTCGATGTTGAAGATCGCCACTGTCGCCCAACCGGCGGATGTGGTGAAACGGGTACGGCCCTTGCAGACGTCTGCCTTTGATATTGATTTGCCAGACAACGCAGTCGACAGCATTTTCTGCATGCGCTTGATGCACCACATCGGTGACCCCGCGCACAGGCTGGCAATACTGCGTGAGTTTCAACGTGTTACCCGCGACAGCGTGATTATCTCGTTGTGGGTGGATGGCAACTTCAAGGCCTGGAAACGCAAGCGTGCCGAAGTGCGCCGTCGCAAAAAGGGTGAGCAGGAAGGTTACCAAAATCGATTCGTGTTACCGGCTGCTACTGTTGAAGCAGAGTTTGAACAAGCCGGTTTCCGTATTCAGGAATCACTGGACTTCATACCGCTCTACGCCATGTGGCGAGTGTATGTATTGCGCAAGAGGTAACAGGATGGCTGTCGAGTGTTTAGCAGGTAGTGAAGTAGCTCCCGAGGAGCGATTTGATTATTTCTGGCGCCAGCAGGGCGAGTGGGTCGAGGAACCCAATCGTCGTCGTGGCGGTGAAAGTGGTGTGCAACGGGTGATGGGCACCAATGGTCGTTTGCTCTACAGCAAGCGCCAGACCGGCCATATCTACCGCAGTTGGCTCCATCCTTTTGGACGCCCCACTGTGTTGCGTGAGCGCGATGCCCTCAAGGGCCTGCGTTTGCTGGATGTACGCGTGCCGGAACTGGTGTTCTGCGAAGCCCGCCGCGACCCGGAGCACCAATGGAAGGCGTTGCTGGTGACGGCGTCGCTGGACGGTTTCGACGAGATCGAAAACTGGTACGCCGCGGGTGGTCGTGAGCAGTACGGTGAGTTGGTGCACGAGCGCCTGCTCAAGGAATTGGCCGGTACCCTGGCGCGGATGCACAAGGGCCGTTGGCAGCATGGTTGCCTGTATATCAAGCATATTTTTGTGCGGGTGACGGGCGAGGGCGATGCGGCCAAGGTGGAAGTGGCGTTGCTGGATTTCGAGAAGTGCCGCCAGCGGTTGACCGCGTTGCGGGCGGCTCGGCATGACATGCTGCAATTGCGTCGCCATTCGTCGTGGAATTCTACGGACTGGAAAAAACTCAGCTACTTTTACGAGACGGCGTTTGGCAGCGCTATCAAAGGTTTAACGTAATGAAGCTAGAAATTGCACGAGGTTTGTTTCTGTTGGGGGCGTTGGGCATAGCGGCCCTGGCCCTGGCTGCTTGGGAGCAGCCCCGGACACAAGTCCTCAGTGCGGTGCAGGGTGCCGGGCAGCAATGCCCGATGCCGCGGATCGCCAAGGTCGGTGTTACGGCCAAGCCTGATCATGAGTTGTTGTTGTTCATGTTTGGGATGTCCCAAGGGATGAGGCCACAAAGTTGAAGAGATTGAAGCCCAAATAAAAGGCCTCGCTGGTTCGAGGCCTTTTATTTGAGCTTGGTTTTTGGGGTGGTTGGTTTATTGAGTACATATCCGTTATTTAGGTAACGGCTACTTATGGTTTCGCTCTTACAGCGAGTCACTTTTTTACAAACGCCTAAAAAAGTAACCAAAAAACGCTTTGCCCCACCACTCGGTGCCTCGCTTAGGCTCGGCATGCCCGCACTCCGGCCATCGTGGTTAACGGGGCCCGTAGATCAAGATCAAAAGCACGCAGCCTCGCTGGCGCTCGACAGCTGCTACGGGGTGGCTTTGCTTTTCTGTAGGAGCTGGCTTGCCGGCGATGCAGGCGACTCGGTGCATCAGGTACACCCCGTGGATGCCATCGCCGGCAAGCCAGCTCCTACAGGGGATCGTGTTCGCTTTAGCTTTTGATTTCGCCTTTGCTTCACCACACTCTGCCTGCGTGCGGGCACACCGAGCCTAGGCGAGGTGCCGAGTGGTGGGGCAAGAGCGTTTTGCTTACTTTTGACTGGGCCGGCATTCCGGCTGTTCAAAAGTGAGCCGCTGTAAGAGCGGAACCCTAGGCGGCCGTTACCTAAATAACGGATATGCCCCCGATCAAACCAGATGCAGATGGTTATCCCAAAGCCCCGCCGGCAACTCCAGCGGCTTACCCACCAACGGCACCTGCCGACAATCATAAAACCGGCAACGCCCCTGACCCGAAGTCACCACAAACCCGTCCGCCACCGCACCCACCCCGGCACAATCCGGCAAGGGCCCGTCCAGCAGCAACTCCGCGCTGTCCATGTTCCAGATAAAGAACCGATTCCCCCGGGGCGCCGTCAGCGCCACCAGCCGCAACTCACTGTGCACCGCCACACTGGCCGTGTAATGCCCCATGGCCTGCAACTGCTCATCCGCCACCGGAAACGCCACAAACGCCTGCCCCGGCCGCTTGATCGCCAGCAACTCCGACCGCTCATGAGAAGGCCCCATGAACTGCTGCCCCGCGAGGATCGTCCCGTCGCTGGCAATCCCCATGTGCCGCACACTGTTCATCTGCTGGCCCAAGGTCTCCTTGCTCAGCAGCGTCCCGTCACGCTTCATCAGGACCAGACTCGGTTCCATGGCATTCAGGTTCATCTCCACCCGGCTCTCAGCCTCGGTGCGAATCCCGCCGTTAGCCACCACCAGCGTCTCACCGTCAGGCATCCACGACACCTGATGCGGCCCGATCCCATGGGTAGAAATCTCCCCGGTGTGCACCAACCGCTCACCCTCAAACCGATACACACCCAGCAAACCGCGGCCCGGATCGGACGTGTCGTTCTCCGTGGCATACAGCCACTCGCCGTCCTTGTGCACCACCGCATGCCCATAGAAGTGGCGATTGGATTTGGAGGTAATGGTTTGCAGCAGCGCCCCATCACGCAAGTCGATCAGATAACTCTCGGTGCCCGGCCGACGGGCGACAAACAGTGCAATCGGCAGCGCCGGGTGGTTGATGATGTCATGGCAGCGCTGGCCAACCTGGGTGGCAAACACTTGCTTGCCGTCCAGGTGGAAGCCGACGGCGTAGTGTTTGCCATCACTGTCATCCCGCGCCGAGAGCAGCAGCGGGCTTTTGCCCTTCTGCTTGAACAGCGTCCAGCCACCCAGGGTGATTGCACTGAGCAGCACGCTACCGATCGCCAAAGCCTGTCGCCTGAGCATCATCAGTCACCGTCGTTGGCGTTAAAGCCCAGTTGGATGCCCAGCGCCTTGGCCAGCTCGCCTTCGTGCAGGCGGTGGACCACGTTGAGGCTGTCGTAGATATCGTTGAGTTGCTGGCGCCCGCCATCGTCGGCCAGCAGTTCATTCAACGTACGCTGGTTGCTGGCGAACAGTTTCAGGGACGCGGCATACGCGGCGTCGATCTTGTCAGCCAACGGCTTTTGATCGGCAGGCAACAGGCCGCGCAGGCCTTTGTTGTCGACGCCGACCCACACGGTCTGGGCGGCAGCCAGGCTGGCCTCCAGGCTTTGCAGGGACGACTGGCTGCGCCATGCATCGGCCTGGAACGGCTGCGGGATGCCCTTGGTCTGGCGGCCCATCGGGGTGCCGAGTTTTTTCTTCAGGGTGTCCAGCGCGGTCACTTGAACCCGCAGCAAATCAGCGATGGCTTCGTGGGAATCGGCGTAGCGCTGGTTAGGAAACTTGGTCATCTGCGCCAGCATGCCGTCGGTGCTGTTCCAGCTCGACAGGATCTCTTCGGCGAGCAGTTTCTGGCGTTCGCCGATGGCCACCAGCAGCGGGCAGTAGCGGGCTTTTTGCGTCTCGTCCGCCAGGTCGGTCTTGGCGTCGTAGAGGATGTATTCGTAGGCCGACAGGCCTTGCACCACGACGCTGGATTTGGCCAGTGCGGCGGCATCGATTTGCGGTTGGGCGGTCACCAGTTGTTCGACCTGACGGCCCACCAGGTTTTTCTTGTCCGGCCAGAACTGCACCTGCCACGAGCGGTTGCCCTCGGCCAACGGGCCGATCAGCAGTGGTTGCAACTCGGCCCAGGCTTTTTGCGCGTGCAGGAAGTCGGCGCGGGCGGTCTCCAGGCTTTCCTTGCCCTGGCAGTAGGCCAGGGCGCTGACGGCCAGTTGGCGGTCGGCTTCAACCCAGCGGCTGTAGGTCGGCAGGATCACTTGCTTGGCGATGGCCGCCGAGGTCACCGCCTGCGGGTCCTGGGGCGAGCACGCACCCAGGGCGAGGGCGGCCAGGCTGGTGAACAACAACTTGGGACGGAACATGTCGAGCTCCCTTCTGTAATTAGGACAAAGCTTATAAAGAATTCAGAAATGCCAGCAACGCGGCGCGCTGCTCGGCATTGAACGACAACACATGCTGCTGCGCCGCCTGGGCTTCACCGCCGTGCCACAGCACGGCCTCCATCAGGTTGCGGGCGCGGCCATCATGCAAAAACTGGGTGTGGCCACTCACGGCTTGCGTCAGGCCAATGCCCCACAACGGCGGCGTGCGCCAGTCGCGGCCACCGGCCTTGAATTCGCTGCGGTTGTCGGCCAGGCCGTCGCCCATGTCGTGCAGCAGCAAGTCGCTGTAGGGGCGAATCACCTGGTTGGCCAATTCAGGTTCGGCAGCCGTTGGCGCCGTGGTGAATTGCGGGGTGTGGCAGCCCTGGCAACCGGCCTGGTAGAACAGGTTTTTCCCGGCCAGCACCTGTGGCGCGTTGACGTCGCGGCGGGCGGGCACGGCCAGGTTGCGGGTGTAGAACAGCACCAGGCGCAGGATGTTGTCGCTGACCTCGGGCTCGCCGTCCGGGCCATTGCCGTTGGGCGCCTGTTTGCAGGCCACTTGTGCATCGGTGCAATCATCGAACGGTCTCAGGGACGTGGTGAGGCCCATATCACCAGAGAACGCGTGAACATTTTGTTGATTGAGGTTCGGTTGCCCGGCTTTCCAGCCAAATCGGCTGAGGACGGTCTTGTGTTGCGCGTCGTCCCAGACCCGGTTCGCACGCCCGACGATGGCTTCCTTGTCGGCGGTTTTCGGGTCGGTGTTGCGCAGAATGTCGGCGTCGGCAATCGCTTCCAGCAAGCCCAGGCCGATCATCGGCGGGGCCACCCGTGCGGAGAAGCGCGTGTCGGGGTGCATCGGGCCGTAGCCGAGCTGGGTGATCTGCAGCGCCGGCTTGCGCAACCCCACCACGGTGCCGTCCTTGAAGCTGACATTGACCGGTGTGTAGTCGACCCGCACCTTGCCTTCCGGCGCAACGCCGGGCACGGCCATGTCCTGCAATTGCCCACCGTAGACGGGCTCGGGGACGACACCCAGTTGTTCGATGACCTTGGCATAGGGCGGCGCATCGGGAATCGACAGGCGCACCAGCATCGACACCGCGTTGGGCGCATCGGGCAACGGCGGATGACCACGGCCATCCTTGATATGGCAGTTCTGGCAGGCGTTGGTATTGAACAGCGGCCCCAACCCGTCGCGGGCGGTGGTGGTGGACGGGGCAATCACCCAGGGGCTGCGGAAGAAACTGTTGCCTACGCTGAAGTCCAGGCGCCGGGTGGGCGACAGGTTGGCCGAGGGCAGGGAGAAGGCGTTCTGATCGGTCTTCCTCACCGTTGTCGCACCGCCCGCGCGCGCTTCGCCCGGCTCCGCCTTGGTAAAGCGGGGCGCGTCATCGCAGGCACTCAGGCTCAGGGCCATCAACAGTGCAGACAGGCGAAGGGGCGAACGGGGCATCAGTCTTCCTGAACCTGGGCTGAAAATAAGGCCGCAAAGTCTAACAGGGCAGGGCGGATTGAATAAGAGCAATTATCGTTTGGTGGTATCCGATTCATTCCCGCTAGAATGACCGCACATTTTTCTCTGGAGGTGGCCAATGCAGGCTCTCGACGCTTTGCTCAACCGTGTTTCCGTGCCGCGACTGCTGGAACCGGCACCGACCCAGGAGCAGCGCGACCTGTTGTTCGCCGCTGCCATGCGCGCCCCGGACCATGGTCAATTGCGGCCCTGGCGCTTCCTGACGGTGGAAGGTGCGGCACGTGAGCGCATGGGCACGCTGCTGGCTGAAGCCGCTCGCCTGCAAGACGCCGACGCGCCCCAGGCGTTTATCGACAAGGCGCAAAATGGCCCGCTGCGTGCGCCGTTGGTTGTTGTCGTAATCGCTCGTCTGCAAGAACACTTCAAGGTGCCGAAGTCCGAGCAACTGCTGGCGGCGGCCTGTGCGGCCCATGGGATTCTGCTGGCGGCGTACGCCCAGGGGATCGGTGCGGTGTGGCGCACCGGTGAGTTGTCGTATTCGGCCCACGTCGCCAAAGGGTTGGGTCTGACAGCGGATGAGGAAGTGATTGGCTTCCTCTACCTGGGCACCCCACAAAATCCGCCGCGTACGGCCCCGAAAGAAGACCTGGCGCCGTTTGTGGCCGCCTGGACGGGTCAATAAGCAGCACAAATCTGCTTTGTGTGGGAGCCGGGCTTGCCCGCGATGCAGGCGCCTCGGTGTGTCAGTTACACCGAGGTGATGCTATCGCAGGCAAGCCAGCTCCCACATTGGGGCCTCACGGTTTAAACCCGAAACTGATCCATCAGCTTCATCTGCTGGCTGGCCAGCGCATTGAGTTGGCTGCTGATGGCCGCTGACTCGGTGGCCTGGCCGGTCAGGGTTTCGGTTACGGTGCGGATCGCCGAGACGTTGCGGTTGACCTCCTCGGCCACCGCACTCTGTTGCTCGGCGGCGCTGGCGATCTGCAGGTTCATGTCGCTGATCACCGTCACCGCATCGCTGATCTTGCCCAGGGCCTGCACCGCCTGGTGAATCTGCCCGGCATTGTTCTGCGCCTGGCTCTGGCTCGAATGCATGGTCGCCACCACCCCGCGGGTGCCGGTCTGGATGCGTTCGATCACCAGGCGAATCTCCTCGACCGAATCCTGGGTACGTTTGGCCAGGTTGCGCACCTCATCGGCCACCACCGCAAAACCGCGCCCGCTTTCCCCGGCCCGCGCCGCTTCAATCGCGGCGTTCAGGGCCAGCAGGTTGGTCTGTTCGGCAATGCTGCGGATCACTTCCAGTACCGAGCCGATCTGCTCGCTGTTCACCGCCAGGGCTTCGACCTCGGTCACGGCCTTGCTGACTTCTTCGGCCAGGGTGGTGATGTCGCGGGTGCTGCGTTCAATAATCTGCATGCCTTCCCGGGCTGACTGGTCGGCACCCCGGGCCGCGCTGGCGGCGTTGGAGGCGCTGTTGGCCACATCGTGGGCGGTGGCGCTCATTTCGTTCGAGGCCGTGGCCACCTGGTCGATCTCACGGAACTGCACCTGCATGCCTTCACTGGTCTGACGCGCGATTTCCGAAGACTGGTCGGCGGTGCCACGGGCCTCGGTGATGCTTTGCTTGATCTGCGCGATGGTCGGCTGCAGCTTGTCCAGGAAGCGGTTGAACCAGTTCACCAGTTCGCCCAGCTCGTCTTTTTTGGCGTAGGCCAGGCGCTGGGTGAGATCGCCATCGCCGCTGGCGATTTCCTTGAGCATGGCGGCCACGCTGTTGATCGGCCGGGTCACGCCGGTGGCCGTCAGCCAGATCAGCAGCAGGCCCAGCAAGCCGGCGGCTGCGCCCACCAGCAGCGCCTTGACGGTGCCACTGGCCTGGGCCTTGTCGAGTACGGCCTGGAGTTTGTGGGCGTCAGCCAGCAACACTTCCTTGGGCAGTTTGATGACGATGCCCCAGGACTTGGCGTCGGCAATCGGCTTGACCGGGTACACCGCGCGGATCGTGCCGTCTTCCTCGCGAATCTTGCGGGTATCGCTGGCCAACAGTTGCACAATCTCCTTGCCTTCGGCGCCGAGGGTGTCGATCAGGTTCTTGCCGACTTTGGCGGGTTCGCCGCTGTAGCCGGCGATCAGGCCCGTACTGGAGAGAATCTCCAGATGCCCGGCACCGTTGAACAGCTCTTTTTGCGCTGCATCGGTCGCGGCTTGCAGGGTGTTGAGGGCTAGGTCGACACCCACCACGCCGATCACTTTGCCGTCGACCAGCAGGGGCAGGGAAATGGTGGTCATCAACACCGGTTTACCGGCCACGGTGTCTTCATACGGGTCCAGCAGGCAGGTGTTGCGGGTATCCCGCGGGCAGGTGTACCAGATGTTGTAGGGCGTGCCGCTGAGGTTGAGGCTGGTCTTGGTCAGGTCGTCCTCGACCATCACCGTGTTCAGGCCCTCACCACCGGCGCGGCTCCAGTAGCTGGAAAAGCGGCCTTTTTCGTTTGAAGCACGGGCGGCATCGTTGAGAAATTCGCTGTCCTTGCCGTCCAGAGCATTTGGCTCGAACGACAGCCAGATGCCGAGCACCTTGCTGTTGCGGTCGAAGGCGGTTTTCAGGCTGTGGTTGAGTTCTTCACGCAAGGCCCCGGCGTCCAGCGAGCGCTTGCCCGCCAGGCTGCGCAGGTCCTTGATCTGGTCGGCGAGGGCGGTGACCACCAACAGGCTTTCGCCGAAGGTCTTTTGCAGTTGCACCGCCTGTTCGGCGGCCTTGGCCTGCAACAGGTTCTGCACGCTGTCGGTGAGCATTCGCGAGCTTGAATCGCTGATCAGTTCATCGTTCTGGTTGGTCTGGTAGAGGTTCATGCCGACCACCAGGGCGATCACCCCCAGCAGGCAAAGACCGGACAGCAGCACGATTTTCAAGCGAATGGAGAGGGTGTCGAACATAGGTGTACCCGCGAATGGACTTATTGGTCTGCAAGCTCACGCGAGTCCATTCGGCGCTATGCCCGGAACATCGGCTTGGGCCGGCGGTTCATGAGGGGAAGTCGATGAGCGGTAGGACGTTGTCAGGCGGGGTGTGGGAGGCGTTCCGGACGTGACCAGATCCACAGGTTGCCCAGGCTCATCCCGGCGATGGCCAGGTAGATCGGCCAGCCGTGTTCGAGCATCACCAGCATCAGGCCGGCGCAGAGCAACATGCTCACTGTGGCACTGACCTTGGCGCGGCGGGCGATGATTTTGCCGTTGCGCCAATTGAACAGGATCGGCCCGAACAGCCGGTGGTTTTCCAGCCAGGCACTCAGGCGCGGGGAGCTTTTGGTGGCGGCCCAGGCGGCCAGCAGGATGAATTCGGTGGTGGGCAAGCCCGGTACCACAATCGCAACCAGGCCGATGCCCAGGCTGACGTAGGCCAGGAGGCCGAACAGGACGCGGGCGATTTTGGACGAGGATTGGGTTTTGCCGGTCATGGGTGCAGTTTGCATGGATGGACTTACGAAGGATTCAAAGTGAAACCGGATCAAATGTGGGAGCTGGCTTGCCTGCGATAGCATCAACTCGGTCTTTCAGATACACCGAGGTGACTGCATCCCAGGCAAGCCAGCTCCCACATCAATTGGGTTTCTACAGAAAAATCAGGCCAGTTCAGGGGCGCTAGCGTACGCCTGTTCCAGCAACACGGTGAAGCGCACGAACGCATCCACCGCGCCTTTTTCCGCTTCGGCTTCTTCTTCGGCAGTGAGTTCCAGCGCGTCGAGGGTGCGAGTGAAGCTTTTCCAGCCTTCCGCACGACCGCCGGCCGGCTCGCCCAGGTGACGGGCACCGAAGGTTTCGCTCAAGCCCAGGCCTACGGCACGCTTGATCAGGAACGCAGCGCCCAGCTTGGAGCCTTCAGACACGAACAGCCAGCCCAGGGCTTCGGCCTTGCTCGGGTTTTTCACAGCGCCGGCCACCGGGGCCGGGACTTCGGTGTCCAGGTCGCCCAGGTCCAGCCTGGCAGCCTCGGCGCGGCAGCGTTCGGCCAGGTCGGGGACGAGCTTGATCAGCTCGGGGTCGTTGTACAGCGCCACCAGTTCCGACTGGAACAGGTACTGCGCGACCACGAAGCGGGCGAAGTTGGCCTGGGTTTCAAACGGTGCATGGGCCTTCACCAAGGCGTCGAGCTTGGTATGCGGCTCGTTGGTGATCTGGTTCAGGCGTTGGGAGCGCAGGCTTGGGCGTTCAGCAGTAGGAGAAGCAGTCATGAAGATGTCCTTGAGAAGAGGAAGCGTCTGGTTGCCAGGCTGTTATGAACTAGACGAACCAGAAGACGCGTCACAGTAAAAAATCCTCACCCCGGCGCAGATAAATTTCCGGCGGGGTGAGGCTCCATTGATCAGATGTCCCAGATCAGGTTGATCGCAAAATTGCGGCCTGGCTGGGTCAGGCGGTCCAGGTTGGCCGGGCCGGTCACGCCGGCTTCGCCCACGCTGTCGTAGCTGCGCACGTCATCCCAGTTCCAGTATTTCTTGTCGGTCAGGTTGTACAGGCCACCGTTGATAGTCACGTCGTTGGTGACCTTGTAGAAACCGGTCAGGTCGACGATCCCGAAGCCCGGGGTCTTGAACGGGCCGTTGGCGCTGTTGCCGTCGGGGGCGAAGAAGGTGGTGCTGTCGACGCGGTCCTGTTTCTTGACCAGGGTCCAGCTGACCAGGGCGCCGTAGTTCTGCTGGTCGTAACCCAGGCCGAACACGCCCTTGAGCGGGTTGACGCTGTTCAGCGGCTCGCCGTTGTCGTCATTGCGCCCGTAGGTGTAGGCAACGGAGCCTTGGGTGTACAGACCCTGCGGTGCGCCAAACACGTCGAGGTTCAAGCGGCCCTTGGCTTCCACGCCCTTGATGGTGGCGTGCTTGATGTTGTTGGCTTCGAACTGCTGGACGGTGCCGCCGGCGACCGAGGCGTCTTCATCGATGAAATCACGGTACTTGTTGTAGTACACCGCCACGTCAAACGAGCCCGAGTCGAAGTTGCCGCGAATCCCGGTTTCGACACCGCGGCTGCTTTCCGGCTTGAGGTCCGGGTTGGGTTCCACGGTGTAGCCCTGTTGCAGGTTTTCAAAGCGGCCATACAAGGCCTTGGCCGACGGCGTGCGATAACCTTCGGCGTATTGGCCGAACCAGGTGTATTGCTCGGTCAACGCGTAAGTGATGCCGAACTTGGGCGTTACACGGTGCCAGTTCTTTTCCGAATCGCTGTGGTCGTAGATGCGTGTCGGGTCGACGGTATTGAGGAATTCCTGGGTCAGCTTGGGTTTGAGCTGGATGTAGTCGTAGCGCACGCTGGGCAGGAAGGTCCACTTGTCCCAGGCGATCTGGTCCTGGGCAAACAAGGCGTAGGAGTTGATGGTCGGGTCGGGGAAGTCGCTGGCTTTTTTCACGCTGTCGCTGGCCGACGGGCTTGGTGCGCCGATGGCCGTGCAGCCGCCGCCGACCGCCAGGCAGGTCGCGGCGCCTTCACGGGAGCCGGTGACTTTCTGCTGCTTGAGGGTGGTGCCGTAGGTCACGACATGATTGGTTTCGCCGATGCTGAAAGCCTTGTCCAGTTGCGCGTCGAATACCCACTGTTTCTCTTCGTACAGGGTCTCGCGGGTGCGCAACACCTTGCGCGATGGCTGGTAGATTTCGGCAGTGGTCTGGTCGGTCTTGGCGATCTGGTAGTTGAGGCTGGTCTTGATGTGATCGGCAATCGGCGAGTCGAGGGCGAACTTGTTTTCGATGCCAAAACGTTCACGGGTGATGGTGTCGTTGCCTGTACGGCTGCGGTAATAGTTAAAGCCCCGGCCACCGACGAACGGGCCACCCACTGCGTTTTTCAGGTTGGTGTCGCGATCGTCCTTGAACTTCTCGTAGGTCAGGCCCAGGCGGTTCTCGTCACCGTAGTTCCAGCCCAGTTTGGCCAGCACGTTGGTGGTGCGCGCATCTTCCGGGTTGGCGCCGGTACGCGCGAGGCCGGTGGCGTTGTTGCCATCGTAGGATTCCATCTCGTGGCCGTTGCGCTGGCTCAGGTGCAGCAAGCCGTCGAAGTCCTGCACGCGGCCGGCGACGGTGCCGGAGGTCAGCCAGCTCTCGTCGGCGGAGCTGTAGCCGGTCTTCAGGCGTGCACCAAAATCCTGGCCGGGCTTGATGATGTCGTCCGGGTCGAGGGTGAAGTAGCTCACCGCACCACCGATGGCGCTGCTGCCGTACAAGGCCGAGGCCGGGCCGCGCAGGATCTCCACGCGCTTGACGATTTCCGGGTCGACGTAGTTGCGGCGGGTCTTGGCGTACGGACCGTTGAAGAAGTTGTCCGGAACTTCGACGCCGTCCACCTGGGTGAGGATGCGGTCGCCGTCGATGCCGCGAATGTTGTAGCCGGCATTGCCGGAGCGGGTACCGGCACCGCCCACCGACACGCCTGGCTCATAGCGCACCAGTTCGCGGATGGTGTTGACGTTCTGGCGGTCCAGCTCCTCGCGGTCATGCACGGTCACGGTGCTGGGCACGCTGTCCACGGCCTGTTCCTGGCGGGTGGCGCTGATGGTCATTTGTTGCAGGGTGATGGCGCCGGCGGCGGCGCGTTTTTCCAGCACGATATTGTTGTTGCTCAGTTTGCGATAGCCCAGGTTGGTCCCCACCAACAGCCGGTCCAGGGCTTTATCTGCCGGCAACGAGCCACGTACGCCAGGGGATGACACACCCTGGCCCAACTCGGCGGGCAGGCCGATTTGCCAGCCGGTCACGGCGGTGAAGGCGTTCAGCGCCGAGACCAGGGATTGTTGCTCGATGCTGAAGCTGTAATTGCCCTGGCTGCGGGTGGCAGGCTCTGCGGCACTGGCGACCATCACGGGCGCACCGGCCATCAGGATGGCGGCGGTCAGCAGCGACAAGCCGTGGCGGCGGACGGGCGAAGAGGACCGGCGGTTGAAACGAGAGGACATCGAGAGCGCTCCGGAAGGTACGAATCTTATAGTTGCGACACTGAATCAAATAGGAATCAGTTGCATTGGCTATAACGAGACGTACCGCCTTGGGCTATCGAGTAAAAATAATTCTCATTTAGTTCAGGATCACCAGCGCCGGGTATTCCGAGAGCTTGGCCGAGGTGATGTGGGCCAGGGAGCGCACCACGTCCAGCGGCTGGTCGAGGCGGTAATTGCCGGTGACGGCGACGCTGGCGAGCTTGTCGTTGTTGTTGACGATCCATCCGGGGTAGTAGCGGCGTAACTCGGCCAGTACTTCGCTCATCGGGCAGTTTTCGAAAATCAGCCGGCCGTCGATCCAGGCCAGGTCTTTGGTGGCATCGAGTTTGGCGGGTTGGCCGAAGCCCTTGGGCCCGATGCGGATACTTTCACCGGCGCTCAGGCGCACCCGTGCGTCGTCAAAGGTGTTGCTCAGGTCCACATCGCCGCGTTGCACCTGAACCTGGGCTTCACCGTTCAGGTAGCGCACGGCAAAGGCGGTGTCGCGCACACTGGCGCGTACCGGGCCGGCGTCGATTTCCAGGGGCAGGCCACGGCTGGGCAGCACCTCGAAAAACGCTTCACCCTGATACAGGCGGGCGATGCGCTGGTGGTCCTTGATGCTGCTGGAGAACGCGGAATTGGTGTTAAGCAGGACTTTGGAGCCGTCGTCCAGTTGCAGGCGCTGGCGCTCGCCCACCACGGTCAGGTGGTCGGCCTGCAGGCGCATTGGCAGGTTACTGAAGCTGAACAGGCCCAGCAGCAACACTGCGGCGGTGGCCAGGGGCTTCCAATGGGGTTTGATGCGGCGCCAGGCGCCGGGTTTGCGTGGCGCATTCAGGGCGACGGCCGCGCTGTGCACGGGCGCGCCGCCCCAGGCGGTCTGGGCCTTGATGAAGGCTTCGGCGTGCAGCGGGTCGCTGGCGAGCCAGGCTTCAAACTCGGCCTGCTGCCCGGGTTGCGGGCACTGCAAGGCGATCAGCCAGTCGAGGGCTTGGTCCATAGCCGTGTCTTGCAACACCTCATGAGCCAGCTCATGGGGGTGCAGTTTATTCGGATCCGTCACGGTGTTCCTCGGGTCTTCGCCACGTTTTAATCAATAGTCCTACAGACTGTGCCGACAAAGCTTAAGGGCGATCCAGTCTTTCGGCCACACCTATGCAGATGGCCATGATCAATTTCAGTTCCTTTTGTACGGTGCTCAGGGACACATCGAGCTTGTCGGCGATTTCCTGATAGCTGCAACCGTGCAGGCGGCTGAGGATAAATATCTGCTGCTGGCGGGCGCTCAACTGGCCGAGGCTGACACTGAGTTGTTCCAGCAACTGCTCGGCCTGGATCGTGTCTTCGGGGGTGCTGACGGGGGAGGCGACGCTTTGCAGGATGTCCATCGGGACGTCTTCCTGCAGGGTGCGGGCCTGGATCCTGCGGGCACGCAGGTGGTCCAGCGCGAGGTTGCGCGCCGTCTGGTACACGAAGGGTTCAAGGTGGTCGATCGGCCGTTCGCTCAAGGCCCGGGTGACGCGCAGGTAGGTTTCCTGCAGCAGGTCCTCGGCGGTGCTGTGGTTATTCACCATCCGCTGCAAGGTGCGCAGCAGAATCACACGCTGAGTGAGGAAGACTTGGTTGAAGCGAGATTGGCTCACAGTGATACCAGACCGATTTGCAGCAAATGATAATGCTTATCATCAACGCAAATGGCAAGTGGCACATTGAGATGCGATGAAGATCCCTGTGGGAGCCGGGCTTGCCCGCGATGCAGGCAACTCGGTCTTTCAGTCAGGCCGAGGTGATGCAATCGCAGGCAAGCCAGCTCCCACAGGGGATATCAATGCCAAGTTATTCGGCGTTGCAGAGCGCCAGGCAGTTATCCAGCATACGGTTCGAGAAGCCCCACTCGTTGTCGTACCAGGCCAGCACTTTCAGCAGTTTGCCGCTGACCTTGGTGTGATTGGCGTCGAAGATCGACGAAAGCGGGTTATGGTTGAAGTCACTGGAAACCAGCGGCAGGGTGTTGTAGCCGAGGATTTTCGAGTGCTGGCTGGCTTCTTTCAGCAGCGCGTTGACTTGCTCGGCGCTGGCTTCTTTTTTCAGTTGCACGGTGAGGTCCACCAGCGACACGTTGATCACCGGCACACGCACGGCCATGCCGGTCAGTTTGCCTGCCAGTTCCGGCAGCACCAGGCCCACGGCTTCGGCGGCGCCGGTCTTGCTCGGGATCATGTTCTGGGTGGCCGAGCGCGCGCGGTACGGGTCGGTGTGGTAGACGTCGGTCAGGTTCTGGTCGTTGGTGTAGGCGTGGATGGTGGTCATCAAGCCGCTTTCGATGCCCAGCTCGCGGTGCAGCACCTGGGCCACTGGCGCCAGGCAGTTGGTGGTGCAGGAAGCGTTGGAGATGATCTGGTGGGATTGACGCAAAATGTCATGGTTTACCCCGTACACCACGGTGGCATCGGCGCCCTTGGCCGGGGCCGAGATGATCACCTTGCGCGCGCCGGCGGTAATATGGGCGGCGGCCTTGTCACGGTCGGTGAACAGACCGGTGCATTCAAAGACCACGTCCACCTTGTGTGCAGCCCACGGCAGGTCGGCCGGGTTGCGAATGGCACTCACGGCAATCCGGTCACCATTGACGGTCAGGCTTTCCTGATCGTGGGCGACCTCTGCATCGAAAGTGCCGTGGACGGTGTCGTATTTAAGCAGGTGGGCATTGATCGAGCTGTCGCCAAGATCGTTGATGGCGACGATCTGCAAATCCTGACGGTAGCCTTGGGTATAAAGTGCGCGCAGGACATTACGGCCAATACGGCCAAAACCATTGATAGCGATACGTAGAGTCATTGGAAGGTGCCTGTCGTCGATTTGTTGTAAGAATTACAAGATTATTCGCATAAAAATAGAAAACAAGCCTTTTTAGTGGCAATATTTTGTTCAATCAACAACGAGTGACCTGAATCAACTGGTCCGATTGGTCAAGCAACACCCTGCCAACCTCTTCGCGGCGGGCGTTTGACCAGCATAGGAACGAGGGTCGCCACATCCGTTAGCCTGGAGTTCTATACATGCATCCCCGCGTTCTTGAGGTCACCGAACGGCTTATCGCCCGTAGCCGTGCAACCCGTGAGGCCTACCTTGCGCTCATTCGCGGCGCTGCCAGCGACGGCCCGATGCGCGGCAAGCTGCAATGCGCCAACTTTGCCCACGGCGTGGCCGGTTGCGGCACCGAAGACAAAAACAGCCTGCGCATGATGAACGCCGCCAACGTGGCAATTGTTTCGTCATATAACGACATGCTCTCGGCCCACCAGCCGTACGAACATTTCCCCGAGCAAATCAAAAAAGCCCTGCGTGAAGTCGGCTCCGTTGGCCAGTTCGCCGGCGGCACCCCCGCCATGTGCGATGGCGTGACCCAGGGCGAGCCGGGCATGGAGCTCAGCCTGCTGAGCCGCGAAGTGATTGCGATGTCGACGGCGGTAGCGCTGTCCCACAACATGTTCGACGCCGCGCTGATGCTGGGCATCTGCGACAAGATCGTCCCCGGCCTGATGATGGGCGCCCTGCGCTACGGCCACCTGCCGATGATCTTCGTCCCGGGCGGCCCGATGCCGTCGGGGATCTCCAACAAACAGAAAGCCGACGTACGCCAGCGCTATGCCGAAGGCAAGGCCACCCGCGAAGAGCTGCTGGAATCGGAGATGAAGTCCTATCACAGCCCGGGCACCTGCACCTTCTACGGCACCGCCAACACCAACCAGCTGTTGATGGAAGTGATGGGCCTGCACTTGCCGGGTGCTTCGTTCGTCAACCCGTACACGCCGCTGCGTGACGCCCTGACCCGCGAAGCCGCGCACCAGGTCACGCGCCTGACCAAGGCCAACGGCAACTTCACGCCGATCGGCGAGATCGTCGACGAAAAATCCATCGTCAACTCCATCATCGCCCTCAATGCCACCGGCGGCTCCACCAACCACACCCTGCACATGCCGGCCATCGCCATGTCGGCGGGCATCATCCTGACCTGGGATGACATGGCTGACCTCTCCGAGGTGGTGCCGACCCTGTCCCACGTGTATCCAAACGGCAAGGCCGACATCAACCACTTCCAGGCGGCGGGCGGCATGTCGTTCCTGATCCGCGAGCTGCTGGAAGCCGGCCTGCTGCACAATGACGTCAACACCGTGGCGGGTCATGGCCTGAGCCGCTACACCCAGGAACCGTTCCTGGTGGACGGCGAGCTGGTATGGCGTGAAGGCCCGATCGAAAGCCTCGACGAAACCATCCTGCGCCCCGTGGCCCGTGCGTTTTCCCCGGAAGGCGGTCTTCGCGTGATGGAAGGCAACCTTGGCCGTGGTGTGATGAAAGTCTCCGCCGTGGCCCTTGAGCATCAGATCGTCGAAGCGCCGGCCGTGGTGTTCCAGGACCAGCAAGACCTGGCCGATGCATTCAAGGCCGGCCAGTTGGAAAAAGACTTCGTCGCCGTGATGCGCTTCCAGGGCCCGCGCTCCAACGGCATGCCGGAATTGCACAAGATGACCCCGTTCCTCGGCGTGCTGCAGGACCGTGGCTTCAAGGTTGCCCTGGTAACAGACGGGCGTATGTCCGGCGCCTCGGGTAAGATCCCTGCCGCGATTCATGTCAACCCTGAAGCCCAGAGCGGCGGGCCACTGGCACGCGTGCGCGATGGCGATATCATTCGCGTGGATGGCGTCAAAGGCACCTTGGAGCTTAAGGTGGACGCCGAAGAATTTGCAGCGCGTGCGCCTGCCACGGGCCTCCTGGGCAATAACGTGGGGGCCGGTCGCGAGCTGTTTGCGTTTATGCGTTTGGCCGCAAGCTCCGCAGAGCAGGGCGCCAGCGCCTTTACCTCTGCCTTGGAGACACTTAAGTGAAGCTTGCGCTGGTCGGTGACATCGGTGGTACCAACGCCCGTTTTGCGTTGTGGCGGGATCAGGAGCTGCATTCGATCCGCGTCCACGCGACGGCGGATCATGCCAGCCCGGAAGAGGCAATCCAGGTCTATCTCAAGGAAGAAGGCCTGGCCATCGGCTCGATTGGCGCGGTGTGCCTGTCGGTCGCAGGGCCAGTGAGTGGAGATGAATTTAAATTCACCAACAATCACTGGCGCCTGAGCAAGACTGCTTTCTGCAAGACCTTGCAGGTGGATGAGCTGCTGCTGGTGAATGATTTCTCGGCCATGGCCCTGGGCATGACCCGCCTCAAACCCGACGAATTCCGTGTGGTGTGCGAAGGCACGCCGGAGCCCTTGCGCCCGGCCGTGGTGATCGGCCCGGGCACTGGCCTGGGTGTGGGCACCTTGCTCGACCTCGGCCATGGCCGTTGGGCCGCATTGCCGGGGGAGGGCGGCCATGTCGACCTGCCGGTGAGCAGCCCGCGCGAAGCCCAGCTGTGGCAGCACATCTACACTGAGATCGGCCATGTCAGCGCGGAAACCGCCTTGAGTGGTGGCGGTTTGCCCAGGTTGTACCGGGCGATCTGCGCGGTGGACGGCCATGAGGCGGTACTGGAAACCCCCGAGGCCATCACTGCCGCTGGCCTGGCGGGCGACCCGATTGCCCTGGAAGTACTGGACCAGTTCAGCATCTGGCTGGGCCGCGTGGCCGGTAACAACGTGCTGACCACCGGCGGTCGTGGCGGGGTGTACATCGTGGGCGGCGTGATCCCGCGTTTTGCCGATTTCTTTATCAAGAGTGGTTTTGCCAAGAGTTTTTGCGACAAAGGCTGCATGAGCGACTACTTCAAAGGCATTCCGGTGTGGCTGGTGACGGCACCGTATTCCGGTTTGACCGGGGCAGGTGTAGCGCTTGAGCAGGCATTTGCGTAGGCAGTGATGGCGCCATTGCAGGCAAGTCAGCTCCCACAGGGGAATGCATTCCAAATGTGGGAGCTGACTTGCCTGCGATGAGGCCCTCCATAACAACGAATTATTAAGCCCGTCCCATCCCTAACAACAAGGACGAACCCCGTGAGCGTTATCAGTAAATCCATTCTCCTGGTCGACGACGACCAGGAAATCCGCGAGTTGCTGCAAACCTACCTCAGCCGCGCCGGTTTCCAGGTGCGTGGCGTGCCGGATGGTGCGGGGTTCCGCCAGGCGATGAACGAAGCGCCCTGCGACCTGGTGATCCTTGATGTGATGCTGCCGGACGAAGACGGTTTCAGCCTTTGCCGCTGGATCCGCCAGCACCCGCGCCAGGCCCAGGTGCCGATCATCATGCTCACCGCCAGTTCCGACGAGGCCGACCGCGTGATCGGCCTGGAGCTGGGCGCCGACGATTACATCGGCAAACCTTTCAGCCCCCGCGAGTTGCAGGCGCGGGTCAAGGCCTTGTTGCGCCGTGCCCAGTTTGGCCAGGAGCGCAGTGGTGGCGAGGTGCTGGTATTTGGCGAGTGGCGCCTGGACATGGTCAGCCACCGGCTGTTCCACGTCGACGGCGAGGAAGTGATCCTCTCCGGTGCCGACTTTGCCCTGCTCAAACTGTTTCTCGACCATCCCCAGCAAATCCTCGACCGCGACACCATCGGCAACGCCACCCGTGGCCGCGACCTGATGCCCCTGGACCGGATTGTCGACATGGCCGTCAGCCGCTTGCGCCAGCGCCTGCGCGACACCGAAAAACCACCCCGGCTGATCCGCACCGTGCGCGGCAGTGGCTATCAATTGGCAGCCAGCGTGGTTGCCGGCAATGCCCACTGAGCGCCTGCGTGAACTGCGCCGGCGGATCCCGGTACCGCGCTCGCTGCTGGGGCGGATGTTACTGCTGACCCTGTTGGCGGTGCTGTTTGCCCAGACGTTGTCCAGCGTGATCTGGGTATCGCAACTGCGTGCCACCCAGCTCGAAGGCCTGGTGACGGCTGCCCGCAGCCTGGCGCATTCGATGACCGCCAGCGTCAGTTATTTCCGCTCCTTGCCGGTGGCGTTTCGGCCCTTGGTGCTGGACCAGTTGCGCAGCATGGGCGGTACGCGGTTTGTCGTGACCCTTAATGACAAGCCCCTGGACATGGCCGTGTTGCCGCAAACCCCGCGCAAGCAGGCGGTGCTCGGTGCGGTCGAAGAAGTGTTGCGCCAGACCCTGGGCAGCGACGTGCATGTCTCGGTGGAATTCGTCAGCGCCGAAGACCTGCGCATCTTCAACGCCGGCTTGAAACTCGATGAACTGCCGCGTTCCTGGGCGCATTACGCGCTGACCCTTGAGCCGGTCAATCCGCCGGTGCTGGTGACCCAGATCCAGCTGGCCCAGGGCGAATGGCTGTACATCGCGTCCTTGTTGCCCGAACCCTACACCAGCCTTGAAGAACAAGGCCTGCCGTCCCAGCAGGTGTGGTTCATCGTGCTCACCAGCGGCTTCCTGCTGCTGTTTATCGGCCTGCTGGTGCACTGGCAGAGCCGGCCGCTCAAGCGCCTGGCACGGGCCGCGCGGGACATGTCCCTGGGCGCCGACGTGGAGCCGGTGGCCGAAGGCGGCGGCAGCGAAGTGGTGGAAGTGGGTCGTGCGTTCAATGCGATGCGCGAACGCATCAGCCGTTACCTGACCGAACGCAGCCAACTGTTCAGCGCGATTTCCCACGACTTGCGCACACCCATCACGCGCTTGCGGTTGCGGGTGGAGTTGCTGGAAGACGAGAACCTGCAAACCAAATTCGGTCGCGACCTGGATGAGCTGGAGTTGCTGGTCAAGGGCGCGTTGCAGTGTGTGAAAGACACGGACATCCACGAGAACATCGAACCGGTGGACCTCAACCACGTGCTCGACTGCCTGGTTGAGCCGTACCTGGCGCCCAACGGCAACGGCCGCGTGACCCAGCATGGCCGTGCGCTCACCACCTATCCGGGCAAGCCGCTGGCGCTCAAGCGCTGCATCGGCAACCTGATCGACAACGCCTTGAAGTACGGGCAGAACGCCCATTTGCATATCGAAGACGATGGCGCGGAATTCATCCTCCATGTAGACGATGAAGGCCCGGGTGTGCCGGAGCAGCGTTTGGAGCAAGTCTTCGAGCCGCACTTCCGTTTGGCCGGGCAGCAGCAGGGCTATGGGCTGGGGCTGGGCATTGCCCGCAACATTGCCCACAGCCACGGGGGAGAAGTGAGTTTGCAGAATCTGCGCGAGGGTGGGTTGCGGGTGACCTTGCAGTTGCCCCGCAGCCTCGATTAAACGTGCAACGCGATTCACTGTAGGAGCTGGCTTGCCTGCGATGGCGGCCTGCCAGATACAGACTCATTGCCTGACCCGCCGCTATCGCAGGCAAGCCAGCTCCCACATTTGATCTGTGCTGTTTTCAGGATTGGGCTAGACGCTCTGGCGCAGCCGGGCCAGATCGCGCAACGGCGGCGCGCCAAACAGCCGGCTGTATTCGCGGCTGAACTGCGAGGCGCTTTCATAGCCCACCCGATAGCCCGCCGCCGAGGCTTCCAGGCCTTCGGCGATCATCAGCCGCCGAGCCTCCTGCAAGCGCAACTGCTTCTGATACTGCAACGGGCTCATGGCGGTCATCGCCTTGAAGCGGTGGTGCAAGGTCGAGACGCTGAGGTTCACTTCCTTGGCCAGGTCATCAATGCGCAAGGGCTGTTCGTAGTTGCCGTTCAACCAGGTGATCGCCTGGCTGACCCGATGGCTCTGACTGTTGGCGACGGCGATTTCATACAGCCGATAACCCTGTGGGCCACGCAACAGGCGATAGAGAATTTCGCGATTGATCAACGGCGCCAGCATCGCGATGTCTTTCGGTGTGTCCAGCAAGCGCGTCAGGCGCAACACGGCGTCGAGCAACTGGTTGTCCAGGCGGTCGACATACATCCCCCGGGACGTCGGGCGAGTAGGCACACCCATGGGGCCGGCCTCGGCAATCAGCGCGGTGATTTGCGCCGGGTCGATGTTGACCCGAATCGACAGGTTGGGGTCTTCCGGCGTGGCATCGAGGATACGCCCGGCCACCGGCATCGACACCGAGAACACCAGGTAATTGAGCGGGTCGTAGGCGAAGACCTCATCCGCCAGGCGCACTTCCTTGCTGCCCTGGGCGAGAATGCACAGTGCAGGCTCCACCAGGACCGGCATGAAATCCCGTGGGGTGTTGTGGCGGTTGAGGTACAGCGAAGTGATCGCCGTGCCGTAGGAACCATCCTCCCAGGTATGCCGGCGCACGATGCCGGCGAGTTCTGCGCGCTGCTTTTCCATATCGGCGTCGAGGGGTGTGGAGCGAAGTTCTGGCGACGACATGGGACATCCTCGGGTGCTTTTGACGATGGGCACAGCTTAAAGGCGGCTTTGCAAAAAGCGGTACTTCGATTCTGCACAATCCTTGCCTGATCCTGCGAAAATTCGTGAATCAGGCAAGCCGGAGGCTGTCATGCCCCTGAAATACGGCAGTCATGCCGGGAATAAAATCCGCAGGCCGATTGCTATATCTACGCATCTCGCAGGATTGTGCAATAAGCCGGCAGGAATCGACTAACCGCATACGCACCTGCGCCCGTATCTTTGATCCTGTGGCAACACGCCCTCACAGTGCTTGCCGAGCATCACTTCTCAACGGGAGAGTCGAACATGTCCACCCCCATTCCCGCGAGCCATATGGCCTTTATCCGTGCCCGTACCGGGTGCAGCACCGAACTGGGTGCACGCTTGAGCAGTTTGATCGAACCGGGCCGTCAGGCTCCAGGTTGCCTGCAATTCTCGTTGCAGCACTCCCTGGCCGACCCGGATGTGTGGTTGGTGTCGGGCTTCTGGAGCAGCCAGCAGGCGATGAGCGCCTACTTCAGCTCGCCGGCGCTGATGGTCTTCACCGAGTTGTTGAATGACATGGTAGTGCGCAGCATGGACTTCCAGACCTTTACCGACGCTTCGGCCGTCAACGCCTATGGCGAGTACCTGCAACTGGCGGGCTAGTGCTTTAGAATGGCCGCCTTTCCCATTGGCCAGGACCTGCAACATGGCACGTAAAGAGTTTGCCCACCACGAAGCCGTTTCCGCCTTGGTGCGTGAAGATGAGGGTGGCTATAGCGCCGCCATCGCCGTCAAGGCGCTGGATGGCATGGGCGCACCGCGCTTTCACAAGATCCTCGATGGACAAACCTTCAAGACTGCCGATGACGCTGATGATGCGGCTGCCCGGCAACTGGAGCGCCTGGTCGATGTTGACGAAGAAGGCCAGTTGACCTGGGCGGCGGTCGTGTAGGAGCGAGCTTGCTCGCGAAAAACCGGAGAGCGCCGTTGGGTGTCAGGCTCCCCGCGTTATCGTTAACGACCATCGCGAGCAAGCTTGCTCCTACGGTCGGTACATCTTGAACACGGCCTCTGGCCCCAACTGAAAATAATCCGCCGGGCCGCCTCCACGCAGGATCGGCTCGGCGGCAGCGGTGTCGTACACCCCGTCTTTCAGCAGCCATTTGGCGATATGCACCGCAACCACCTCGCCAAGCACCAGCCAGCTTGGCACCAGCTCCTTGTCGGCGCGCTGCAGCTGAATGATCTGCGTCACCTTGCACTCGAACGACACCGGGCTCTCACCCACGCGAGGCACGGCGATCACCTTCGACGCCACCGGCGTCAAGCCGGCCAATTCAAACTCGTTGACCTCGGGCGATACCGGCGCGCAACTCTGGTTCATCTGCTCGGCCAGCGGGCGGGTGGCCAGGTTCCACACGAATTCGCCGGTCTGTTCGATATTGTTCAGGCTGTCTTTGCGCCCGACACTGGAAAACCCAATGATCGGCGGAATGTAGTTGAAGGCGTTGAAGAAACTGTAGGGCGCGAGGTTCAGGCGGCCCTGACTGTCGTGGGACGAAATCCAGCCAATCGGGCGCGGGCCGACAATCGCATTGAACGGGTCATGGGGCAGGCCGTGGCCGTTGGCGGGTTCGTAGAAATGGATATCGTCGGACATGGCCGGGGTTCCTGCTGCGCGGTTCGGGGGAGGGCATCATAGTGCACTGAGGCGAAGTCTTAGCCAATGAAAAGGGGCCGTGTCATCTACTGACACGGCCCCTTTTTTACACCTGCAGAACCCTTAGTCCGTGGTAATCCGCGAATGCTTGCGGGTGTCCTTCATGGTCACATACACCAACAGCGACACTGCAATACACGCAGTGACGTACCAGTAGTAGCCGGTTTCCATGCCAATGCTCTTGAACCACAGCGCGATGTATTCAGCGGTGCCGCCGAAGATCGACACGGTCAGTGCATACGGCAGGCCAACGCCCAGGGCGCGGATTTCGGTAGGGAACAGCTCAGCCTTCACCACCGCGTTGATCGAGGTGTAGCCACTGACGATGATCAGCGCCGCCATGATCAGGAAGAACGCGCCCCACCAGGTCTGGATGGTGTGCAGGGTGGTGAGGATCGGCACGGTGAACAGGGTGCCGAGGACGCCGAAGGCAATCAGGATCGGCCGACGGCCAACCTTGTCCGACAGCCCGCCGATGATGGGTTGCAGGCACATGAACAGAAACAGCGTCGCCGCCGAAATAGTGGTGGAGTCGGAGATGCTCATGCCGACCGTGTTCACCAGGTATTTCTGCATGTAGGTGGTGTAGGTGTAGAACGCCAGGGTGCCGCCCATGGTCAGGCCGACCACGGTCATCAGTTCCTTGGGGTGGCGCATCAAGGTGCGCATGGCGCTTTCCTTGGCCTTTTCTTTCTTGGTGAACGACTCGGTCTCTTCCATGCCGCGACGCAGGTACAGCGCCACTACCGCGCACAGCGCGCCGATGGCAAACGGGATACGCCAGCCCCAGTCGTACAGCTGCTCGGTGGTGAGGGTCTGTTGCAGGACGATTAGCACGCCAAGGGCGATGAGCTGGCCAGAGATCAGGGTTACGTACTGGAAGCTGGAGTAGAAACCCCGACGTTCCTTGGTCGCCATTTCGCTGAGGTAAGTGGCGGAGGTACCGTATTCGCCCCCGACCGACAGGCCCTGCAGCAAGCGGGCAAACACCAGCAGGATCGGTGCGCCGATGCCGATGGCTTCATAGCCCGGGCTCAGGGCAATCAGCAGCGAGCCGAAGCACATCAGGTACACCGAGGCCATCAAGGCTTTTTTGCGGCCAACCTTGTCGGCGTACAGGCCCATCAGCCAGCCACCGATCGGGCGCATCAGGAAACCCACGGCGAAGATCGCGGCGGTGTTCAGGAGTTGGGCGGTGGTGTCGCCTTTCGGGAAAAAGGTCTTGGCGAAGTACAGCGAGAATGCGGCGTAGACGTACCAGTCGTACCACTCGACCATGTTGCCGACCGATCCGCTGAAGATCGACTTGATCCGGCTGGAGGTGGTGCGTGCTTTTGCCGGCGCAGCCGCCGACCCCAGAGGCAGGGAGTTGGAGTTATCCATTTAAGGATCCTTCATCTAATTGTTTTTGTGGAGCGCGCGCTAGCGCAGCCTGGTCGGGGCTATAGCAGGAGCTGTGCCAAACAGGTGAAGGCCCGGTCTAGAAGGGTTTGCGGAAATTTTTGAGCGGAAAGTTGCTGATGAATCAAGGGGCGTGAGCGGAAATCCGCTTATGGTTGCGGGCCTCATCGCAGGCAAGCCAGCTCCCACCTTTGAATGTATTCACAAATCAAAAGGTGGGAGCTGGCTTGCCTGCGATGGCGCCCCACCCGGCGATACAAGAACCGGTTTAGAGGAACGAGTCCCGCGCCAAGCCATGGCGCTGCATCTTTTCATTGAAGGTGCGCCGGGGCAGTTGCAGTTCGGCCAGCACCGCCTTTATATCGCCTTTGTGCCGGGTCAGCGCGGCTTTCAGGCAGTGGGCTTCAAATGCTTCCTGCTGGGCCGCCAGGGATTGCCCGGCTTCGATGCCTTCCGGCTCCGGTTCACCCAGCCCCAGTACCTGGCGCTCGGCGACGTTGGCCAGTTCCCGCACATTGCCCGGCCAGTCATGGCTGAGCAGGCGGCCCAGCGCCGGCCCGCTCAACGGTGCAAAGTTGCGGCCCAGGCGTTCGGCGGCGCTGTGTGCAAAGTGCTCGAACAGCAGCGGAATGTCTTCCCGGCGCTCGCGCAGCGGTGGCAGGCGCAGTTGCGCGACGGTCAGGCGGTAGGCCAAATCCTCGCGAAAGCGTCCGGCACGGGCTTCATCCAGCAGGTCCGGCTTGGTGGCGGCGATGATCCGCAAGTCCACCTTGATGCTTTGATTGGAGCCGAGCCGTTCCAGTTTCTGCTCCTGCAACACCCGCAGCAATTTCACCTGCTGCGCCAGGGGCATGCTTTCGATCTCATCAAGAAACAGCGTGCCGCCGTCGGCGTATTCCAGCTTGCCAATGCGCTTGCCCTGGGCGCCGGTAAACGCGCCACTTTCATGGCCGAACAGCTCGGCTTCAAACAGCTGCTCGGGAATTGCCGCGCAGTTCAGCGCCACAAACGGCTTCTTGGCACGAGGGCCGAAATCATGCAGGCAGCGGGCGACCAGTTCCTTGCCGCTGCCGGTTTCGCCGCGAATCAGCACGTTGACCGGCAGGCCGGCCAGGTCCAGCACTTGGCGGCGCAGGTTCTGCAAGCCCCGGGACACTCCCAGCAAGCTTGATTCCAGCTGGGCGCGGTGATCGGCCTGTTGATGCAGGCGGCGGTTTTCCAGCACCAGGCCGCGCTTGTCCAGCGCCCGGCGCAGGCTGCTGAGCAGGGCTTCGGGGCTGAAGGGTTTTTCGAGGAAGTCGTAGGCGCCATCGCGCATGGCTTCGACGGCCATCGGCACATCGCCGTGGCCGGTGAGCAGAATCACCGGCAGGTCGGCGTCGCGCCGCTGCACTTCGGCCAGCAACTCCAGCCCGCTGAGGCCGGGCATGCGCACATCGCTCAGGATCACCCCGGGAAAATCCCTGGGCAATTGCGCCAGGCATTCCTCGGCGCGGCTGAACAGCTGCACCTCAAAGCCCGACAGGCTCAGCCATTGCTCGACGGCCGTGCGAATGCTGGCTTCGTCATCGACCACAATCACCGCATTCAACATAGTTCTGGCGTCTCCAGGGCGATGGGCAAGGTCAGGGTAAAGATCGCCCCGTCACCTTGGTTGCCGGCGCTCAGGCGGCCGCCGAGTTCGTGGACGATAGCGTACGACACGGCGAGCCCCAGGCCGAGCCCGTCGCCCACCGGTTTGGTGGTGAAGAACGGGTCGAACACGCTGTTGAGGTGTTCTTCGGCGATCCCGCCGCCGCTGTCGCTGACGGTCAGGCGCCACAGTTGCTGGTCGGCGTGCAGACGGATCTCCAGGCGCTTGCGCGGCTTGTCGGCCATGGCGTCGAGGGCGTTGCGCAGCAGGTTGATCATTACCTGTTCCAGGCGAATCGCATCGCCGCGGACCCAGGCCGGGCGGGTCAGGTCGAGGACTGTGCCGATGGCTTCGTCCCGCAGGCGGGCGTCGAGCAAGTGCAGGGACTGGTCCACCACTGTGGCCAGGTCGAGGCGTTCGCGCAGGCCGCTGGGGCTCTTGCGGGCGAAGGTCTTGAGGTGGCCGGTGAGGGCGGCCATGCGCGTGAGCATGTCGTCCAGCGGGGTCAGTGCCTGGTAGGCGTCGTCTACCCGGCCGTGGTCCAGCAGCAGCCGCAGGGTTGCCAACTGCATGCGCTGGGCGGTCAGCGGCTGGTTGATCTCATGGGCCAGGGCAGCGGACATCTGCCCCAGCGCCGCGAGCTTGGCGGACTGCACCAGGCCATCCTGGGCAGTGCGCAGGGCGCGGGTGCGTTCTTCCACCAGTTGTTCAAGTTCTTCACGGCTGCGCTGGCGCAGGCGGGCCAGGCGCCAGCGTTGGGTCAGGAACAGCACCAGGAACACCAGCGCCAGCCACGAACCGGCGGCAGCGAGGCCGGCGTTGCGTTGGTCTTCAAAGGCAACCTGTGGCTTGCGCAGCAGGTGCAGGGTCCAGCCTTCGGCCTTCAGCGGCAGGGATTCCCAAATGTAGTTGGCCTTGCCGTCGGGGCCGTCGACGCGCATCAGGTGGCTGTTTTCGTCAAAGCGCTGCAAGGCTTCGGCGTCCAGCGGCAGCAGTTGTTTCTTGTCGTATTGGCGCGTGGCCTTGAGTTCGGCGTGGTCGCTGTCCGACAACGGGCGCAGCGCGCGGTAGCGCCAGCCTGGCTGGTTGGCAATAAACACGATGCCCCGGGCATCGCTGACCAGCAGCAGGTCATTGCCCTGGGCCCATTCGCGCTCCAGTTCCGGGAATTCCAGCTTGACTACCATGGCGCCGAGGAACTGTTCGTTCTCGCCCACCACCGCGCTGGACAGGAAATACCCTGGAATCCCGGTGGTCACCCCCACCGCATAGAAGCGCCCGGTGCCCTGGCTCAGGGTCTGGCTGAAGTAGGGGCGAAACGCGTAGTTGTGTCCCACATAACTGCTGGGCAGGTTCCAGTTGCTGGCGGCCACGGCCAGGCCGTTGCGGTCCATCAGTTCCAGGGTGGAAGACTGGGCGGCACCGTTGATGCGCTCCAGCTTGCGGTTGAGCAAATCCTGGGTGGCGGTGTCCAGCGGGCCTTTCAAGGCGCTGATCATCTCCGAGTCGAGGGCCAGCACGGCGGGCAGGGCGCGGTAGCGTTCGATCAGGGTGTGCAGCGAGTTGCCATAGAGCATGAGCTGCTGATTGGCGCGGGCGGCGTCGTCCACCAGGGCCAGGCGTTCGGCGTGGCGGGTGGCCAAGGCGGCAGCCAGCATCGCGCCGGCAATGATCAGCAGGGAGTAGAAGGTCAAACGCAACGGGCGGGGAATCGCGATCATACGAAGATGAACAGTGCAATTGGGGGCGAGCACCATAGCATGAGGCGCATGGCTGTTGTGGCGAGGGAGCTTGCTCCCGCTGGGGCGCGTAGCGGCCCCAAAAAAATGGGAGCGCTGCGCACTGGAGCGCCAGCCCGGTCCAGCGCGAGCAAGCTCCCTCGCCACAGTAAGAGGTGTATGGCATAAAAAAGGCGACCGCATTGGTCGCCTTTTATCCCACAGGGGAAATGCTTACTGCACTTCTACCGCCAGGCTTTCACTGATCTTTTTCTGCCAGATGGCAGGACCTGTGATGTGTACCGACTCGCCCTTGCTATCAACGGCAACGGTGACCGGCATGTCTTTCACGTCGAACTCGTAGATCGCTTCCATGCCCAGTTCGGCGAATGCCACCACGCGGGATTTCTTGATGGCCTGGGCCACCAGGTAAGCCGCGCCGCCCACTGCCATCAGGTAAACCGCCTTGTGATCCTTGATCGCTTCGATAGCGGTCGGGCCGCGCTCGGATTTGCCGATCATGCCCAGCAGGCCGGTTTGCTCGAGGATCTGGCGGGTGAACTTGTCCATCCGCGTGGCGGTGGTCGGACCGGCAGGCCCAACCACTTCTTCGCGCACCGGATCAACCGGGCCGACGTAGTAGATGAAGCGACCCTTGAGGTCCACCGGCAGAGTTTCGCCCTTGTTCAGCATCTCGACCATGCGCTTGTGCGCCGCGTCGCGACCGGTGAGCATCTTGCCGTTGAGCAACACGGTTTCGCCCGGCTTCCAGCTCTGCACGTCTTCCGGGGTCAGGGTGTCGAGGTTGACGCGACGGGCCGACGGGCCGGCTTCCCAGACGATTTCCGGGTAGGCGTCCAGCGGTGGCGCTTCCAGCGACGCAGGGCCCGAACCGTCGAGCACGAAGTGCGCGTGACGGGTGGCGGCGCAGTTGGGGATCATGCACACCGGCAGCGAGGCCGCGTGGGTCGGGTAGTCCATGATCTTCACGTCGAGCACGGTGGTCAGGCCACCCAGGCCCTGGGCGCCGATGCCCAGTTGGTTGACCTTCTCGAACAGCTCCAGGCGCATCTCTTCGATACGGTTGGACGGGCCGCGCTTTTTCAGCTCGTGGATGTCGATGGATTCCATCAACACTTCCTTGGCCATCACGGCGGCCTTCTCGGCGGTGCCGCCGATGCCGATGCCGAGCATGCCCGGTGGGCACCAGCCGGCGCCCATGGTCGGAACGGTCTTGAGTACCCAGTCGACGATCGAGTCGGACGGGTTGAGCATGGCCATTTTCGACTTGTTCTCGGAACCACCGCCCTTGGCGGCCACGTCCACTTCCACGGTGTTACCCGGGACGATGGAGTAGTGGATCACCGCAGGGGTGTTGTCCTTGGTGTTTTTACGCGCACCGGCCGGGTCGGCGAGGATCGAAGCCCGCAGGACGTTTTCCGGCAGGTTGTAGGCCTGGCGCACGCCTTGGTTGATCATGTCGTCCAGGCTCATGGTGGCGCCATCCCAGCGCACGTCCATGCCCACACGTACGAACACGGTGACAATCCCGGTGTCCTGGCAGATCGGGCGGTGGCCGGTGGCACACATGCGCGAGTTGATCAGGATCTGTGCCATGGAGTCACGGGCCGCTGGCGATTCTTCGCGCAGGTAGGCTTCGTGCATCGCCTGGATGAAGTCAACGGGATGGTAATAGGAAATGAATTGCAGGGCGTCGGCAACGCTCTGAATCAGGTCGTCTTGCTTGATCACGGTCATGAGTCGCGCTCCTCTATAAGGGAACATTCAATAAAGGTGTCTTCAGTAAGGTGAATCGGTCGGCTGAAGGCACCTTTCCAAGGCACGCCGTATGGTGCAGGCGCGACGCTAAAAAGGCGCGGCAGTATAACCCGCCGCGGTGGCCGATACACCCGACTATGGTCATGAATGCCAGGCCCGATTCACCGTAGGAGCGAGCTTGCTCGCGAAAAACGTGAATCTGATGGGTTTCGTCAGGCGCCCCGCGTTATCGTTAGCGACCTTCGCGAGCAAGCTCGCTCCTACAGTTGAAGAGTTTTATGCCTGAACTTCACGTCGGCGAACGCCACTGGTCGGTAGCCACCGGCAGCAACCTGCTGGATGCCCTGAACCAGGCGGGTGTGGCCGTGCCCTATAGCTGCCGCGCCGGCAGTTGCCATGCCTGCCTGGTGCGTTGCCAGGGCGATATCCAGGACAATCAACCGGATGCTCTGAGCCCGGCGCAACGCCAGGACGGCTGGCGCCTGGCCTGCCAGTGCCAGGTCACGGGGGACGTGCAGGTCGAGGCGTTTGACCCGCTGCGTGACGGGCTGCCGGCGACGGTGCTGGGCGTCGACTGGTTGAACCCGAGCTTACTGCGCCTGCGGCTGCAACCCGAACGCGGCCTGCGCTACCGGGCGGGGCAGCATCTGGTGCTGTGGGCGGGCAGCGTTGCGCGGCCTTACTCATTGGCCAGCCTGCCCCAGGAAGACCCGTTTCTCGAATTTCACATCGATTGCCGCCTGCCCGGTGAATTCAGCGATGCTGCCCGCCGGTTAAAGGTTGGCGACAGCCTGCGCCTGGGTGAACTGCGGGGCGGCGCGTTGCAATACGATCCCGACTGGCAATCCCGGCCGCTGTGGCTGCTGGCCTCGGGCACCGGACTTGGCCCGCTGTGGGGCGTGTTGCGCGAGGCCCTGCGCCAGGATCACCAGGGCGCCATCCGGGTCATTCACCTGGCTCATGACGCAAACGGTCATTATCTGGCCGAGCCGTTGGCGCAACTGGCTGCGGCGCATCCGAACGTGTCGGTCGAGCTGTTGACGGCGGCTGAGGCAACCGAGGCTTTGGCGCAACTGCGGCTTGTTTCCCGGCAAACTCTGGCCTTACTCTGCGGGCACCCTGCCAGCGTCGAGGCCTTCTCCAAGCGCCTGTTCCTGGCCGGACTGCCGCGCAATCAACTGCTGGCCGATGTGTTCCTGCCCCGTGGTTGAGCGCTGAATTTTCCAGCCGCGAGATTTGCCATGACCGATGCCATCCTGCAGCAACGCGAACGCGGGTTGCTGATCCTGCAGCTCAACCGCCCGGACAAGAAAAACGCCCTGACCCGCGCCATGTACAGCCAGCTGGCCGAGGCGCTGGAACAGGCCGATGCCGATAACGGCGTCAACGCCGTGTTGATCCAGGGCAGCAGCGAATGCTTCACCGCCGGTAATGACATCGGCGACTTCCTTGAACAACCACCGGCGGATCTCGACAGCCCGGTGTTTCACTTCATGCGCAGTTTGCTCAATTGCCGCAAGCCGGTGATCGCAGCGGTGGCAGGCGTGGCGGTGGGGATTGGTACCACGCTGCTGCTGCATTGTGACCTGGTGTATGTGAGCCGGGATGCGCGGTTGCGCATGCCGTTCGTCAACCTGGGGCTGTGCCCGGAGTTTGGCTCCAGCTTGATCCTGCCGCGCTTGTTGGGGCATGCCAAGGCGGCGGAATTGTTACTGCTGGGTGAAGGGTTCAGCGGTGAGCAGGCGGCTATCTGGGGCATCGCAACCGAAGCACTGGGCAGCGGTGAATCTGCCTTGGCCAAGGCGCGGGACGTCGCCGGACGCTTCGAAACCCTGGCGCCGGGCGCGGTGCAGGTCAGCAAGCATCTGATGAAAAGCGTTGATCGCGAGCAGTTGCGCAGGGTGATCGAGGAGGAGGGGGCGTTGTTTACCCAGCGGTTGAAGTCGCCGGAGGCGATTGCGGCGTTGTCGGGGTTTATCGCCAGGCGATGAAGAAGTGTTGTGGGAACGGGCCTCATCGCAGGCAAGCCAGCTCCCACAGTTGACCGAGTTGACTTGAAGAAGCGCGATTAACTGTGGGAGCTGGCTTGCCTGCGATGAGGCCCTGCCAGCCAATGGAACATCCCGATCTGCAATGCAAAAAGCCCCGCCATTCACATGGCGGGGCTTTTGTTTTTCAGCGTGTCACTCAGACCATTGGGTCGCCAACGTGCAGGATCTTCATGCCGTTGGTGCCGCCGATGGTGTGGTAGCTGTCGCCCTTGGTCAGGATGACCCAGTCGCCTTTCTCTACTACGCCGCGCTTGAGCAACTCGTCGATCGCGGCCTGGCTGACTTGCTCAGGCGGCAGCGATGCCGGGTCGAACGGTACGGTGTAGACACCACGGAACATGGCCGCGCGGGCCTGGGTTTCGCGGTGCGGGGAGAATGCGTAGATCGGGATCGAGGAACGAATGCGCGACATGATCAACGGCGTGTAGCCACTTTCGGTCAAGGCGATGATCGCTTTCACGCCCGGGAAGTGGTTGGCGGTGTACATGGCGGCCAGGGCGATGCTCTGGTCGCAGCTTTCGAACACTTTGCCGATGCGGTGGCTGGAGGTCTTGCTGGTCGGGTGCTTTTCAGCGCCGACGCAGATGCGCGCCATGGCCTGCACAGCTTCCAGCGGGTACGGGCCTGCAGCACTTTCAGCCGAGAGCATCACGGCGTCGGTGTAGTCGAGCACGGCGTTGGCCACGTCGGACACTTCGGCACGGGTTGGCATCGGGTTCTGGATCATCGACTCCATCATCTGGGTCGCAACGATCACCGCTTTGTTGTGGCGACGTGCGTGCAGGATGATTTTCTTCTGGATACCGATCAGCTCGGCGTCGCCGATTTCCACACCGAGGTCGCCACGGGCAACCATCACGGCGTCGGAAGCCTTGATCAGGCCGTCGAGGGTTTCGTCATCGGCCACGGCTTCGGCGCGTTCGATCTTCGCCACCAGCCAGGCAGTACCGCCGGCTTCGTCGCGCAGTTTACGGGCGTATTCCATGTCGGCAGCGTCGCGCGGGAAGGATACCGCGAGGTAGTCCACTTCCATTTCGGCGGCGAGCTTGATGTCGGCCTTGTCTTTTTCAGTCAGGGCTGGAGCGGTCAGGCCACCGCCGCGGCGGTTGATGCCTTTGTGATCCGACAGCGGGCCGCCGATGATCACGGTGCAGTTCAATTCGGTTGGGGTGGCGGTGTCGACGCGCATGACCACGCGACCGTCGTCCAGCAGCAGTTCGTCGCCGACGCCGCAGTCTTTCACCAGGTCGGGGTAGTCGATACCCACTACGTCCTGAGTGCCTTCGGTCAGCGGGTGGCTGGTGGAGAAGGTGAACTTGTCACCGATCTTCAGCTCGATTCGCTTGTTGGCGAATTTGGCGATACGGATTTTCGGGCCTTGCAGGTCACCCAGCAGTGCAACGAAGCGGCCGTGTTTGGCGGCCAGGTCACGCACCAGCTTGGCGCGAGCCTTGTGCTCGTCCGGGGTGCCGTGGGAGAAGTTCAAACGGGCAACGTCCAGGCCAGCCAGAATCAGCTGTTCGAGGACTTCCGGCGAGTTACTGGCCGGGCCAAGGGTGGCGACGATTTTGGTACGACGGACGGACATGCACGGACTCCTGAGTTCAAGCGCTGAGGAAGGCTACTATGCTCTTTGGTTGTAGTCATTGTTCGTTTGCACTACTTATCGATGATTCGCTTGTTTTCACTCTGCATGAACAGATGAACAACCTTGAAGATTTTCGATGAAGGGTCGATACACTGCACAAGACAGGAGAACCCCCATGCGAATCGTGATCATTGCTGCCCTGGCCGTCAGTGTTGTCGGCTGCACCCGTTGGTCGATGGACCATCATTTGAACAATGCGTACCGCGCTTACGGCGTAGGCGATTGCCAGCGGGTCACCCTTGAGTTGTCCCAGGTCGACCGTGAAAGCCGTTCCCGGCGCTACGTGCAACCGGAGGTCTCGATGTTGCGCGGGCAGTGCCTGGAGCGGGAGAAACTGTTCGTCGATGCGGCGCAAACCTATCAGTTCATCATCAGCCAGTACCCGGCGAGCGAGTACGCGTTTCGCGCTCGTGCACGCCTGGATACCCTGCAACAGCTGGGGCATTACCCCGGCGCCAGTACCGCCCAGCCGCGTCCGGCGTCACTCTGATGATATTTGTCATGCTATGGCTGGCTCGTTGCCAGTCTTGGGCTAATCTTTGAATATCGGTTTGTATAGGTTTCTATTCGAACGGATGGAATACCCGGATTTGGCAGCTGTAAGGTGACAAAGCATTGGCTGTTGTCGCACCGATATCCGGGGAGAGCGGGCCTTTGGGCTCGTTCCGAATCACTGGAGCGGCCAAACTCATGGCCATTGGATGGCGACCTCATCATGTTTACGCAGCGACGGATCGAGCGGCATCAGTTACCTTGCTTCCTTCAGGTCTTCAATCGCCTGACGGACAAACCCATTGGCTATTTGGGCAATGTTTCCGAGAAAGGGCTGATGTTGATCAGCCAATTGCCCATGATGGTCGATGTGGCATTCGAGCTGCGCCTGAAAATTCCCGGCCCCGAGGGCGAGGTACAGGCGGTAGACCTCACGGCCACCTGCCTGTGGTGCCATGAGGATATAAACCCGCAGCATTACGACTCCGGGTTCAGCGTGTCACAGGCGCCCGCCGAATATGGGGAGGTGATCAGCGCCCTGTTGAATTACTTCAGCTTTGATCCATTGCAGGCCTCTGCCTAGGTTCTGTGCAGTGCTGCGCGCGAGGTTTCATAGCGCTCCGGCTTTTTTCCAGCCCAGGTAGCGGGTCACCAGGGAGGCTCCGAGTTCCGAAGGCAGTGTGTCCAGAACCGACAGACCATGGGCGTTCAAGCGGCCGTGGAGTTCATCCCGGGTATTGAGATAGTCGATGTTGCCGCAATAGGCCAGGGCTTCGGGCAGGGTTTGCACGGGGGCCTGGCGCAACTGGTCAAGGACTTCCTCCCGCAGGCTTGCAACCAATACCCGGTGCTGGCGGCTGATGCGTTTGACGGCGCTCAGCAACTCTTCATCATCCTCATCGCGCAAATTGGTTACCACGATCACCAGCGAGCGACGTTTCTGCCGGGCCAGCAGTTGGCTGGCGGCCGCCTGGTAATCAGCGGTACGACGGGAAGTATCCAGGTCATACACCGCATTCAGCAGCAAGTTGAGCTGGCCACTGCCTTTGACCGGTGCCAGGTAGCGCGGCTGGTCGCAGGCAAACGTACAGAGCCCCACGGCATCGCCCTGGCGCAACGCCACGTAACTGAGTAGCAGGCAGGCATTGAGGGCGTGGTCAAAATGCGACAGTTCGGCGTCCTGGCTGCGCATGCGCCTTCCACAATCGAGCATGAACATAATCTGCTGGTCACGTTCATCCTGATATTCCCGGGCGATCGGCGTGCGTTGCCGGGCGGTGGCTTTCCAGTCGATCTGGCGCAGGCTGTCGCCCTCGCGAAACTCGCGCAGTTGATGAAACTCCAGGCCCAGCCCGCGTCGTTGCCGCTGGCGTACACCAAGCTGGTTGAGCCAGTTGTCCACTGCCAGCAACTGCGCACCGTACAGGCGTGCGAAGTCCGGGTAGACGCGGGTGGCATCGTTGACGTCTATCAGGCGCCGTGCGGACCACAGCCCCAGGGCACTGGGAAGATGGATTTCACACCGGGTAAAACTGAAATGCCCGCGTCTTAGCGGCCGCAGCCGGTAGCCCAGCTCACTGTGCTCACCCGGGCGAAGTTCGATGGATTGGGGCAGGTTCTCCACCGCCAAACCCTCGGGCACATGATCGAATACCTGGACCATCAGCGGCTGGGGATAATCGTGCTCCAGTGTCACCCGCACGTCTCCCCAGCGCCCCAACGCCAGGCTGCCGGGCATCTGCCGTCGCACGCGCGGGGACGGCCGGCGGCGCAGGCGGATGGCATCCAGCAGGGCCAGCAGCAACAGAGCCAGCAGCAAGCCCCAGGTCACGGAGTGCAGGGTGTCTGGCACCTTGACCTGCAGCGCCATCAACGTGCCGAGCAGAATACCCAGGCCCAGCAGCACACCGAGCCAGATCAATAGCAGGCGAGTCGGTCTCATGGGCGTGTCATTGCCGTGGCGCCGGGACTTGGTCCAGCAGTTGCCTGAGCACCTGGTCGACTTCCAGCCCGTCGATATCCAGCTCCGGGGCAATGCGCACCCGATGGCGCAACACTGCCAGGGCACAGCCCTTGATGTCGTCCGGAGTCACGAATTCGCCGCCCCGCAGCAGGGCCCGTGCCCGTGCGCCACGAACCAGGGCAATGGAGGCCCGGGGCCCGGCACCGATGGTCAGGCCCGGCCAACTGCGGGTGGTACGGGCCAGGCGCACGGCGTAGTCGAGTACTTGTTCGTCCAGGGGCAGCTCGCTGGCGATCTGTTGCAACAGCAGCACATCTTCAGCGTGCAGCACCGTGCGCAGCGGTTGTACGTCGAGCATGTCGGCCCGGGACGAGCGGGTGACTTCGCGCACCATGTCCAGTTCCTGCTGCGCCTCGGGGTAGTCCATGCGCACCTTGAGCATGAAACGATCCAGTTCGGCTTCAGGCAAAGGGTAAGTGCCTTCCTGCTCGATGGGGTTCTGGGTGGCCAACACCATGAACGGTTGGCCGATGGGCAGTGCCTCGCCTTCGAGGGTTACCTGGCGCTCCTGCATGGCTTCCAGCAAAGCGGCCTGGGTTTTTGCCGGGGCGCGGTTGATCTCGTCGGCCAGCAACAGGTTGGTGAACAGCGGCCCTTTGCGCAGCTTGAACTGCTCGGTATGCAGGTCGTATACGGCATGGCCGGTCACGTCGCTGGGCATCAGGTCCGGCGTGAACTGGATGCGCGCGAACTCGCCCCCAAAACAGCGCGCCAGGGCACGTACCAGCAAGGTCTTGCCCAGGCCGGGAACACCTTCGAGCAGCACATGGCCGCCGGCGATCAACGCGGTGAGCACGTCATCGATCACCTGATCCTGGCCGATGACCGCCTTGCGCAGTTCGATGCGCAAAGCCTGGGCCAGTTGGCTGGCGCGCTGAAGCGGGTCAGTGGCGGGTAATTCGCTCATAGGGCATTCCTGAGGGTTTGCAGGCAGGCCACCTGGCGGCTGAAATCGGCGCTGGAGAGCCGCTTCACCGGGAGTGGGCCGAGGGCCTGGCTGATGACGAGGGAGGGTTGGCGAGTCAGGTGTTCAAGAACCCGCAATTGTTCGGTGGCGTCGAGGTATTCGAACCCGGGATGACGGCGTCGGGCTGTGCGCTGGATGTCGTGCTGCAAGGCGAGCAGCAGGCTGTTTTGCCCGCTGCGGCGCAGCAGGAAGTCGGCACTGGCTTTCAAGTGTTCCTGCAGTTGCCGGCGCGCCTTGGGGGCCGGCTGCCGGATCGGGCCCTGGCGCATGCCGGCGTGCCACAACCCCAGGGCAATCAGTGCGGCAAGTGCCACCAGTGCCTGGGGGAAGTAGCGCAGCAGCAGGCTGAACAGATCCTCGACATCGGTGTTGGACAGCAGTGTGACGTGGGTGCCTTGGCTCAGGTACCAGAGCAGCCAGGCGTTATCGTGCAGGCCGATGGCCGGGGTTTTCCACAGATCGCTGTCGGTGACCACCGTCACACGGCCTTGCCCGAGGTTGACCTGCATCAGATGCGTCGACTTGGCACTGTTGGCCGAGAATTGCGCGAGGTGTTTGGGGTCGGTGAGATTGAAGTCGGTGTCGAAGCTGAAGTAGGCCGGGGCCGTTTCGTTGTCCACATAGAGCTTGGTCAGGTCCGGCGTTTTCTTTTTGCGCGCGGGTGCCGGAGCATCGAACGTTTCACTGAAGGACTGGTGTATCTGCACGCGATCCAGCAGCAGGTCGCCACTTTTGCCGGTGTCCTCATCCCACAGCGCTTCGGCTACCAGCAACAGATGGCCGCCCGCCCGGGTCCATTGCAGCAGTTGATCCACCTGGGGCGGGCTCATGTTGCTGCGCTCGCCGAGCAACAGCAGGCTGTTACCTATGGGCGAAAGGCTGGCCAGCCGCTCCAGGCTGTTGGCATGTTCCACCACCAGGCCTTGCTGGCGCAGAAAGTGTTCCGCTGCCAGGTAAGGATTGGCCAGGGCCTCGGGCGAAGCGCCACGATCCACCACTTCCTGATACGGAATCGCCTTGTGCCAGGCATAAAAACCGCCTGCGGCCAGCAAACACGCCACAAGCACTGCGACCCACAGCAGTGGCCGGTTCATTGTGCCGCTCCCGGGCCGAACAGGCTTCGCCAACGGCTGCATAGCTGTTGTTGCGCCAGGGCCGGCGGAAGGCGGTGGCCATAGGCGAGGTTTTGCCAATAACGGGTCAGCTCATCGCTGAATGCAAGCAATTGCGGTTGTTGCAATTGGCGGATGTGCTCCAGGACCTGGCCTTCCGTGTCGGCGTTTTTCAGTGGCAGGTTGAAGTCGTACAGCAGGCGGCTGAGCAAGCCCCGGTAAAGCAAACCGAGGGCTTCCCGGGGCTGAGTGGCCCAGAGCTGTTCGGCGGTGCTGGCGATATCTTCGGGTAAGGTTTCTGCGCCCAGTTCCAGGCCGAACATTTGAGCGGGGGCAGGTGTGGCTATCTTGGGCTGGCGCGGGCTGCGCCGGCTGACAAATGCATGCAGCCAGTCGCGATAACGCCAGATCACCAGTGCCAGCCCACCCACCAGCAATCCCCAGAGCAGTACTTCAAGGGCTTTGGCGATGTGCTTGAACGAGTCGCTGTTGAGGTTTTTCAGCAATGCTTCCAGCCAGGCCGGTAGCTTGGCGTCGGCTGCGGGCTTGTTTTTGTCTGCTGTTTTTTCGTCACCGAACCGGTAGCGGGTGACGGTTTCCGGATTCTTGAACGGTGGCTGCTCCAGCAGCGCCTTGATCGACTGATTCGCCGATTCTGTACTCAGGGGCGTTTGGGGCGGCGATTCATCGGCCCACACCGGTGGAATCGCCGGGACCAGCATCAGCCCGATCACCAGCAGCAGGGCCGGTGCCACGCCACTCAGGCGCTGGCGCAGTCGGCGGAACACCAACTCCAGGTCCCAGGCTTCCAGTACGGTGCGGCGGTTCAGGTACAGGCTGAAACCACAAGCGACGTAGATAGGCTCCCAGAACACCAGGATCAAGGCATAGAAAGCGTTGGTCAGGTGCTCCAGCCATAGCCAGTCGTGCCCGGCGGTGAGTACCAGCTGTTGCCAATCCCAGTCCCGTTCGACCTCTTGCGGCAGGAAGAAATAGAACACCGCCATCAACCCGAACCACAAGGCGATTTCCAGGTGCACTCCGATCAGGGTCAGCCAGCGGGCGGCGCTGGCGTTGCGTTGTTGCAGTACCCCAAGACGTTGCTGGCGTGCCTGGCCTCGCAGGCCTTCGAGCTGGACCACCGGCATCACGAAGCTGCGGCTCAGGCTGAAGCGCCGCCAGGTCAGGCTGGCCAGCAATTGGCCCTTGAGCAGGCGCGGCCATTGGCGCAGGGCCTGCTTGAGGCTGGGTGTTTCGCCGAACAGGGCCTTGGACAGGATATACAGCGGCAGGCGGTCGAATGCCGGTTTCAACCACCAGAACAGCAGCAGTGCGGTGGACGGGTGATTCCACAGCAGCAGGCTGAACAGGGCGAAGACCGGCAAGGTCACGAGGGCCCAACTGCTCATCAGCAGCAGCCGGTGTTCGCGGGCCAGCAGGATACCGAGGTCCATGGCTTCCCAGGCGTTGCGTGGGCGGATCACGACGCTGGCATCACTCAGGCGCATGGCGATTGCGTCCGGCAAACAGCAGGTAGGTGGCCATCAGCAACCACAGGGCGGCGCCCACCAGGTACTTGATCCACGGCGCCACGGCCGTGGTGGAGGACCAATACGCTTCGATAAACGCAGCGATCAGCAGGAACACCATTACCCCACAAATCATTTGCACGCTTTTGCGCGCGGCCAGTCGCAGGGATTCGCCTCTTGTCAGTTGCCCCGGCGCAATCAATGCCCAGCCCAGTTGCAGGCCCGCGGCACCAGCCAGGGCGATAGCACTGAGTTCGAAGGCGCCATGGCCAATCACGAATGACCAGAAGGTCTGGCCGTAGCCGATTTGAGTCAGGTGCCCGGCGACGGCACCAATGATCAGGCCGTTGAAGAACAGGAAAAATACGCTGCCCAGGCCAAACAGCAGCCCCGCGGCAAAGGTTTGGAACGCGATGCCGATGTTGTGCATCACGTAGTAGCCAAACATCATCCAGTCTTCGCTGGAGGCGCGTTCGGCGGCCCGGCCCAGACGGCTGGCATCGGGGTCGTACATGCCCTGCATCTCGGCCACCTGTTGGGGGCTGACGATGCTGTAGATCAAGTCCGGAAACAGGTACACCAGCAAGGCAATGCCGATCAGGCTGCCAAAGAACAGCAGGCTGGCGGCCAACACGAATGGCCATTGCGCGCGAACCAGCCTGGGGAAGTCGGCCAGCAGGAAGCTCAGCACGTTTGCTCCCAGTTGGCTGCGATTTCGATACAACTGTTGATGGCCGCGCAAGGCCAGTTGCTGCAGCGGGTCCACCAGATAACTGCTGTAGCCGCGTTCCTGGGCCAGGGCGAGGTGCTGGCACAGCTGCCGGTATTGATGAGGGAAGTCGGCGAAGTCGGTGCCTTTGGCTTTGCCTTTCTCCAACTGCGTCAACTGCTCGGCAAAGGCTTGCCATTGTGGTTGGTGACGGCTTTCGAAAAGACTCTGCTTCATGCTGGCCCCAACAGTCCGCGGGCCACGCCATTGAGTTCCGCCACGGCGCGGGCAGGGGAGACCTGCAGGGGCGTAGCCAGGATCGCGGCCAGTTCGTTGACGCGTTCGGCGGACAGTTCGCCCTGGCGTTCGGCGAAGCTGAGAATGGCCCGTTGTTCGTTCAGCTCAAGGGCGAACGGCAGGCGCAGCGCGGGGGCTTGTGGTACTTGCGGGCGGGGAAGCGGCTGTTCGCGATAGATCACCAGGGTCCCGGCGGCCAGGTCGCCCAGGCGCTTGAAGTTGGGGTGTTGCAGGCAACTGATGGCGCCGAGGAAGTAGCCGAACGGCAGCATGTCGACAAAACGCAGCAGGTTGCGGATCAGCGAGGCGGACCAGCCGATGGGCGTGCCATCGTCCTGTACCACCCGCAGGCCCATTATCTGCTTGCCGGGCGAGCAGCCCTGGTTGAGCACCTCGAACAGCACCATGTACCACCAGCTGACGAGAAACAGCAGCAGCGAACCCAGGCCTATGCCCAGGTTACCGAGGAAGGCCAGCGCAATAAAAAGAATGCCGAGAATCAGGCCGCGCAACCCGAGGTCGAAGGCAAAGGCCAGCGAGCGGACCAGCAGGCCGGCCGGGCGCAGGGGCAGGTCGATGCCCTCCGGGGTCTCGATCTGGTAGCGGGTATCCAGTGGCGCAGGTGGCATCGCGTTCCTTGGCAGTGCGGCGCTGGCGCCTGGGCGGCAGCGGCGGGGTTGGAAAGACCGATGCTAGCAGTGTCGACGGTGGAAGCAACCACCCAACGATTTACTGAATGTTTGTACAGTGAACACAGCGCTGGCCGCCGGTGCCTTCCAGCGCCTAGACTTTGTCGGTCTTCAGCACAGGAATAGCCCGTGACCACCATTTTCTGGTACGACTATGAAACCACCGGCATCAACCCGCGTACCGACCGCCCGCTGCAGGTAGCCGGTATTCGCACCGACCTTGAACTCAACGAGGTAGGGCCGCCGGTCAACCTCTATTGCCAGCCCGGCGACGATATCCTCCCGCACCCGGCAGCGTGCGCGATCACCGGCATCACCCCTGGCGTGCTGGCGGAGAAGGGCCTGGCCGAAGCCGACTTCATGACCCGGGTGCACGCTGAACTGGCAGCCCCGGGCACCTGCGGGGCCGGCTACAACACCTTGCGTTTTGACGATGAGATGACGCGCTACAGTTTGTATCGCAACTTTTTTGACCCTTATGCCCGCGAGTGGCAAGGCGGTAACAGCCGCTGGGACCTGATCGACGTGGTACGCACCGCCTATGCCCTGCGCCCGGACGGAATCGTCTGGCCGGAACAGGACGGGCGCGTCACCCTCAAGCTTGAGCGGCTGACCGCCGCCAATGGTATCGACCACGGGCAGGCTCACGATGCCTTGTCCGATGTGCGCGCCACCATCGCATTGGCCCGGTTGGTCCGCGAAAAGCAACCCAAGCTCTATGACTGGCTGTTTCAACTGCGTAGCAAGCAACGGGTCATGGACCAGGTGCGGTTGTTGCAACCGATGGTGCATATTTCCGGGCGTTTTTCTGCAGAGCGTCATTACCTGGGCGTGGTGCTGCCCTTGGCGTGGCACCCGCGCAATCGCAATGCATTGATCGTCTGCGACCTGGGGCTCGATCCCCAGGGCCTGTTGGACGAGGACGCGCAGACCTTGCGCCAGCGTCTATATACCCGTCGTGACGACCTTGCCGAAGGTGAGTTGCCGGTACCGCTCAAATTGCTGCACATCAATCGCTGCCCGGTGGTCGCGCCGTTAAGTGTGCTTCGGGCGCAAGACCGCGAGCGGCTGCAACTGGATATGGATGAGTATGCGGCGCGCGCCCTGCGGCTAAGCGACGCACAAGAACTATGGCGCGATAAATTACCGGCGATTTATGCCGAGGAAGATTTTGCGTCGAGTGCCGATCCGGAGCAGCAGTTGTACGATGGTTTTATCGGTGATCGTGATCGACGTTTATGTGAACAAGTGAGAGTCGCCGAGCCTGAGCAATTAGCACGGCAGCAATGGCCTTTTGATGACGAACGTTTGCCTGAATTATTATTTCGCTATCGCGCCCGTAACTTCCCTGAAACCTTGAGTAGTGAGGAGCAACAGCGCTGGAGAGTTTTCTGTCAGCAGCGTTTGTCAGACCCGCAATGGGGCGCACCAAACACCCTCGAGGATTTTAAACAGGCGCGTGTTGAGTTGGCTGTTAGTGCTACACCGTTTCAGCGGCAGGTGCTTGATGAGTGGCAGGAATATGTTGACGCTTTAGCAGCTCGAATGAGCCTGTAATCGGTGCCAGGGTAAAAGATGGACAATAAAAAACGCCAGCAAGCTGGCGTTTTTTATTGCGTTGCGTATCACGCAGCGTCCTGACGAGGCTTAGCCCAGCAGGGTAGCCCAGCCTTCAACCACGTCGCCGCCCCACTTGGCTTTCCACTCTTTCAGAGTCTTGTGGTTGCCACCTTTGGTTTCAATCACTTCGCCGTTGTGCGGGTTTTTGTATTGTTTAACCTTGCGTGCGCGCTTGGTGCCGGTAGTTTTCACGGCGCCACGTGGAGCCTTAACTTTCGACTCTGGATCCAGCAGCGCGATGATGTCACGCAGGGATTTGGAGTATTCGCCCATCAGGGTGCGCAGTTTGCCTTCGAATTCCAGCTCGGTTTGCAGTTTGTCGTCTTGGGACAGGTTCTTCAAACGGGCTTGCAGCTCTTTGATAGCTTCTTCGGTGGCGCGGTATTCGTTGATCAGGGACATGGGGACTACCTTATGTAGGGCGCTGGGTGAAAGGGGATAGTGGCCCAATAATAGTCAGACGGTTTGCCCAAGTAAACATTTAAGGCCGCATTTATGTAATTTACTTTGGTTGTTTGTGGCAAAAGCGTGGAATTGAGTTAATTAGTAAGGCTTAAGGCCTTAAAGATACTCTCGTTAAGTCTTGGCTTACTGCCCCAGTCCATCGGTTTGTACACATATAGTGGGTAAAACCTTACGCTATTAAGGGGCAGGGCTGACGCTCGGGATCAGAATAAGCGTGGAGGAATACTGCAGTTTTTCTGCGCAATCGCTAGAATGGCGGCCTTTGCGAAGTTCTGGAGTTTCCCCCTAATGCGCACTTTTCGGCTGGTGATTGCTTGCCCGGACCGGGTTGGCATCGTTGCCAAGGTCAGTAACTTTCTGGCTTCCCACAACGGCTGGATCACCGAAGCGAGCCATCACTCGGACAATCTCAGCGGCTGGTTTTTCATGCGTCACGAAATTCGTGCCGACACGCTGCCCTTTGGTCTTGAAGCATTTCGCGAGGCATTTGCGCCGATCGCTGAAGAGTTCTCGATGACCTGGCGCATCACCGACACAGAGCAGAAAAAACGCGTGGTGCTGATGGCCAGCCGTGAGTCCCACTGCCTGGCTGACTTGTTGCACCGCTGGCACAGCGACGAGCTGGACTGCGAGATCTCCTGCGTGATTTCCAACCATGACGACCTGCGTAGCATGGTCGAATGGCACGGCATCCCGTACTACCACGTCCCGGTCAACCCGCAGGACAAGGAACCGGCGTTTGCCGAGGTCTCGCGCCTGGTCAAGCAGCACGACGCGGACGTCGTGGTACTGGCGCGCTACATGCAGATCCTGCCGCCGGACCTGTGCAGCGAATATGCCGGCAAGGTGATCAACATTCACCACAGTTTCCTGCCCTCGTTTGTAGGCGCCAAGCCGTATCACCAGGCGTCCCTGCGAGGTGTGAAGCTGATCGGCGCAACGTGCCATTACGTCACCGAAGAGTTGGATGCGGGCCCCATCATCGAGCAGGACGTGGTGCGCGTCAGCCACAGCGACAGCATCGAAGACATGGTGCGTTTTGGCCGTGACGTCGAGAAGATGGTGCTGGCACGCGGCCTGCGCTATCACCTGGAAGACCGGGTGCTGGTGCACGGCAACAAGACTGTCGTCTTCTGATTGAAGTGTTTTGATTGAAGAATGAAGGGCCTGGGCGTTAAATCGCGACAGGCCCTTTTTCTTTGGCGACAGGTGAGGATTGGAGAATGAGTGATCCGCTGGATAAAGCCACTTCCAAAGCCCCCGCGACGTTGGGAGAAGGTTGTTTGAGTCGCTATGACCCGGATGACCTGAGCAGTGAGGACGGCACCGAGTTTCCTGGCGCCGTCGAGTTGTGGGAGCAGTTGCAGGAAACGTCCGAGTCACCGGAAGAAAAGACGTCAGCCACTGCGCAAGGCAGCGACTGACCCGGCCGGATCAGATCCGGAAACTGCCCACCAGCTGTTTCAGCCGCGCCGCCTGCTGTTCCAGGTCGGAGCAGGCCCGTAAGGTCGAATGCAGGTTTTCCACGCCTTCCTGATTGAGGGTGTTGATCTCGGTGATGTCCATGTTGATCGACTCCACCACGGAGGTCTGTTCCTCGGTGGCGGTGGCCACCGACTGGTTCATCCCGTCAATTTCGCCGATGCGCTGGGTCACGCTGTTCAGGCGTTCGCCCGCCAGGTTGGCGATTTCCACACTGTCCAGGCTGTGACGCTGGCTTTCGCTCATGGTACTGACCGAATCCCGGGCGCCGACCTGCAACTCCTCGATCATCTTCTGCACCTGCTGCGCCGACTCCTGGGTGCGGTGTGCCAGGTTGCGCACTTCATCGGCCACCACCGCGAACCCGCGCCCGGCTTCCCCGGCCCGTGCAGCTTCAATCGCCGCGTTGAGGGCCAGCAGGTTGGTTTGCTGGGAAATGCTGGTGATCACTTCCAGGATCTGCCCGATGTTCACCGTCTTGCTGTTAAGCGCTTCGATATTGGTGCTGGAGGCGCTGATCATCTGCGACAACTGGTTCATTGCCTTGATATTGCGCTCGACCACCTGCTGGCCGTCTTCGGCCAAGTGCCGGGCATCGCTGGCCTGGTTGGAGGCTTGTGCGGCGTTACGGGCGATTTCCTGGGCGGCGGCCCCCAGTTCGTTGATGGCGGCGGCGACGCTGTTGGTACGGTTGGCCTGCTCGTCGGAATTGACCATCGAGGAGTTGGAGGCGCTGACTACCCGCAGGGCCACTTCATTGACCTGCTCGGTGGCCGAGGACACTTCGCGAATCGAGGTGTGAATGCGCTCCACGAAGCGATTGAACGCGCTGCCAAGTACACCGAACTCGTCATGGTTCTGGATGGTCAGGCGGCGCGTCAGGTCGCCTTCTCCGTCGGCGATGTCTTCCATGGCGCGGGTCATGATGTGCAGTGGCTGCAGGAGGATGCGGATCAGCATGCCCAGCAGGGCGATGATGATGACCACCGCGATGATCGTGGCAATGATCGCCGAGGTGCGGAATTCGCTGAGCATTGCGAAGGATTTGTCTTTATCCACCGACAGGCCCAGGTACCAGTTCACCGAGGGCAGGCCCTTGATCGGGGTAAACGTGACGATACGGGTTTTGCCGTTGACCTCGACCTCGCTGAAGTCGCTGCTGATCTTCGGGGTGTTGGTTGGATAGACATCGGCCAAGGTTTTCATCACCAGGCTTTTGTCGGGGTGCACCAGCACTTTGCCGTCGGCGCTGACCAGGAAGGCATACCCCATGCCGCCGAAGTTCAAGGCGCCAATGTTGTCCACCAGGGTTTGCAGGCTCAGGTCGCCGCCCACCACGCCGACGCTCTGGCCCGCTTTGCTGCTGGGGGTGGCGATGGAGATGATCAACTGGCCGGTGGCCGCATCAATATAAGGTTCGGTGAGGGTCGAGCCGTTGCTGCTCTGGGCGCCCTTGTACCAGGGGCGCACACGCGGGTCGAAGCCGTCGGGCATCTTGGTGTCGGGGCGGATCACGAAGCCGCCTTTGCTGTCGCCAAGGTAGGTCGCCATGAATGAAGACGTCAGGGCTTTCTGTTCCAGAAGGTTGGCGACGGTGCTTGAGTCGGGGTTGATGGCGATGTTCTGCGCGGCGCTTTCTATCAGCACAATGCGCCCGGCCAGCCAGGTCTGGATATTGCTGGCGGTGACATCGCCCATTTCATGCAGGTAGTTGTTCAGGTCGTCGCGAATCGCATTACGCTGCAAGTAGTCGTTGTAGAGGGTAAACAACGCAAAGGCGGCTATGACGATAAGAGCGGCGGCAAGCAGGATTTTATGGCTGAAACGCAGATTTTTATTCATGGCTTGTGGTGTCCGCTATGGTCTTAATATCCGATGCGCGTCCTTTTGAGGCGCGCAAAATGGCTGCGTCAAAAAAAGTGTGATATTTCCATCTGCTCCTGCAGGAATTATCCGGCCCATTTTTCTAAGACTTTTTGGGTCTCTCGCGTTAACTGTATCGACCATGCAGTGCTAAAGATTAACCATGGGTGACAAAATGCCTGACTCCTCGCAACTCATTATTGGTGCAGATCTCGAAGGCCAGCCGATCGCCCAGGCGATGCGCCTGGCCAACCGCCATGGGCTGATCGCGGGTGCCACCGGTACCGGCAAGACCGTCACTTTGCAGCGACTGGCGGAAGCCTTCAGTGATGCAGGCGTGGCGGTATTCGCCGCCGACATCAAGGGCGACCTGTGTGGCCTGGGCGCGGCGGCCAACCCTCAGGGCAAGGTCGCCGAGCGCATTGCCGGCATGCCTTTCCTTAATTACACGCCCAAGGCTTATCCGGTGACGTTGTGGGATATCCACGGCCAGTCCGGTCATCCGTTGCGTACCACCATGAGTGAAATGGGCCCGCTGTTGCTCGGCAGTCTGTTGGAACTCACCGACAGCCAGCAATCGGCCCTCTACGCCGCCTTTAAGGTGGCAGACCGCGAAGGCTTGTTGTTGCTGGACCTCAAGGACCTCAAGGCACTGCTGAATCATTTGCGCTACCACCCGGAATTGCTGGGGGAGGACGCGGCCTTGATGACCACCGGTTCCAGTCAGGCACTGTTGCGGCGCCTGGCGGTGCTGGAGCAGCAGGGCGCCGAAGCGTTGTTCGGCGAGCCGGCGCTGCAACTGGAAGACATCCTGCAACCGGCCAGTGATGGGCGCGGGCGTATTCATCTATTGGATGCCAGCCGCCTGGTGCATGAGGCGCCGAAGGTCTATGCGACGTTCTTGTTGTGGCTGCTGGCCGAACTGTTCGAGCAATTGCCGGAGCGCGGTGATGCCGACAAGCCACTGCTGGCGTTGTTTTTCGATGAGGCGCATCTGTTGTTCGCCGACACCCCCAAGGCCCTGCAGGATCGCCTGGAACAAGTGGTGCGGCTGATTCGCTCGAAAGGCGTCGGTGTGTATTTCGTCACCCAGTCTCCGGGAGACTTGCCGGACACCGTGCTGGCGCAGTTGGGCTTGCGTATCCAGCATGGGCTGCGGGCGTTCACCACCAAAGAGCAGAAGTCTCTGCGGGCCGTGGCCGATGGCTTCCGACCCAACCCGGCGTTTGATGCGCTGGCGGTGCTGACCGAGTTGGGTACAGGTGAGGCATTGGTGGGAACCTTGCAGGAAAAGGGGACGCCTGAAGTAGTCCAACGCGTACTGGTGGCGCCGCCGCAATCGCGGATCGGGCCGCTGAGCGAAGCCGAGCGGGCAGCGTTGATTGCCGGTTCGCCGTTGCTGGGGCGCTATGACAAGCCGATAGACCGGGAGTCGGCGTACGAAGTGTTGATGGCCCGCAAGGACCTGGGGCCACAAGTCGAAGCGACGCCCACGGCTGAAGAACCGAGCTTCACCGACAAGGCTGGTGCGTTCCTGGGGACTACGGCAGGCAAGGCGCTGAAATCAGCGATGCAGCAGGCGGCCAATCAGATGGGCCGGCAGTTGGTGCGCGGGTTGTTGGGGTCTTTGTTGGGCGGCAGCAAGCGTAAATAGCGACGCGGTCAAATGTGGGAGCGGGGTTGCTCGCTCCCACAATGAGTTTTGTGTAAGGTTTCAGGTTCTGGGCTTGGCGTGAGCAGCCAGCCGCTCCAGCGCAGCGCGCAAGTTCGGATCGGTAATCCCGTCTGCGGTGGCCTGAATGGTTTCGGCCGCAACTTCCGACAGGTCCATGGTATGCCCCACCGCACCTTGCTGCACGGTAGGCGGCTGCACCTTGAACTGGATGCGCGTCAGGCTGGCGAATTCGTCGAAAGCCATCAATTGGCGCTGCAGCCGCTTTTGCTGATAGCGCAGGCGTGTCGCCCAGTGACCGTCGGTGACGATCAGCAGCAGATTGCCTTCGCGCCACGAGGCCACATGGCAGTGTTCGCGGGCGGCGGGTTGCAGTTGGCTTTCTACCAGGCGTTGCAGATGACCAAGACGTTGCGCATGGCCGAAGATGGCTTTTAAAGGCTTGGCTTCGCGAAGCAACACGGCGGGAGCACGGGCCGTAAGAGGGCGAAATGCCATGACTGGACACCTTAAGTAACAGAGCCGCCATGGTATCAGAAAGCGTCTGCGACGCCGTGGCCATTGCATTGCCGGCAGTTTATCCATTAAATCAACGAGTAACTTATTACCCGAATGGGTTGAAGTTCAGCAAAAAGCCCTTATTTTAAACAAGCCCTCTAAGAGCGCCGTGCCAGCATCGTGGAATAACGCCACTTTCCTCACCCACGTTTCCGGGTAGAATGCTCGTTCGCATGCGGCCGTGAGGGCTGCTCGGGCGACTCACGGGGCGCCCTCCATCCCTATGTGTGGAAGAACCTGCCGATATGTTTGCGCCTTTGTTAAAGAAACTTTTTGGAAGCAAGAATGAGCGCGAAGTCAAACGCATGCTCAAGACGGTGCAGCTGGTCAATGCCTTCGAAGAGCAGATGGTTGCCCTTTCGGACGAGCAATTGCGCGCCAAGACCGAAGAGTTCAAGGCCCGCATAGCCAAAGGTGAAACCCTCGACAAGCTGCTTCCCGAAGCCTTTGCGGTCGCCCGCGAAGCCGGTAAGCGTGTCATGGGCATGCGCCACTTCGACGTTCAGTTGATCGGCGGCATGACCTTGCATGAAGGCATGATTGCCGAAATGCGTACCGGTGAAGGCAAGACCCTGGTGGCAACCCTGGGCGTTTACCTCAACGCACTGTCCGGCAAGGGCGTGCACGTTGTGACGGTGAACGACTACCTGGCTCGCCGGGATGCCAACTGGATGCGTCCGCTGTATGAATTCCTCGGCCTGACCGTCGGTGTTGTCACGCCGTTCCAGCCGCCGGAAGAGAAGCGCGCCGCCTACGCTGCCGACATCACCTACGGTACCAACAACGAATTCGGTTTCGACTACCTGCGCGACAACATGGCGTTCAGCATGGAAGAAAAATTCCAGCGCGAACTCAACTTTGCCGTGATCGACGAAGTCGACTCCATCCTGATCGACGAAGCCCGTACCCCGCTGATCATTTCCGGTCAGGCCGAGGACAGCTCGCGCCTGTACACCGAGATCAACAAGCTGATCCCGCGCCTTGAGCAACACATCGAGGAAGTGGAAGGCGTGGTGACCAAAGAAGGTCACTTCACCATCGACGAGAAGACCCGTCAGGTCGAGCTCAACGAAGCCGGTCACCAGTTCGTCGAAGACATGCTGACCCAGATCGGCCTGCTGGCTGAAGGCGAGAGCCTGTACTCGGCGCACAACCTGGGCCTGTTGACCCACGTGTATGCAGGCCTGCGCGCTCACAAGCTGTTCCATCGCAACGTTGAATACATCGTGCAGGACGGCCAGGTCGTACTGGTCGACGAACACACCGGTCGTACCATGCCGGGCCGCCGTTTGTCGGAAGGCCTGCACCAGGCGATCGAAGCCAAGGAAGTCCTGAACATCCAGGCTGAAAGCCAGACCCTGGCCTCGACCACCTTCCAGAACTACTTCCGTCTGTACAACAAACTGTCCGGCATGACCGGTACAGCCGACACCGAAGCGTTCGAATTCCACCAGATCTACGGTCTGTCGGTAATGGTTATCCCGCCGAACAAACCACTGGCGCGTAAAGACTTCAACGACCTGGTGTTCCTGACCGCCGACGAGAAATACGCGGCCATCGTCGCCGACATCAAGGAATGCATGGCCCAGGGCCGTCCGGTGCTGGTGGGTACGGCCACCATCGAAACTTCCGAGCACATGTCCAGCTTGCTGAACAAGGAAGGCATCGAGCACAAGGTCCTCAACGCCAAGTTCCACGAAAAAGAAGCCGAGATCATCGCCCAGGCCGGTCGCCCGGGTGCATTGACCATCGCCACCAACATGGCCGGTCGTGGTACCGACATCCTGTTGGGCGGTAACTGGGAAGTGGAAGTGGCTTCCCTGGAAGATCCAACGCCTGAGCAAATCGCACAGATCAAGGCCGACTGGCAGAAGCGTCACCAGCAAGTGCTGGAGTCCGGTGGCTTGCAGGTGATCGCTTCCGAGCGCCATGAATCGCGCCGTATCGACAACCAGCTGCGTGGTCGTGCCGGTCGTCAGGGCGACGCCGGTTCCAGCCGTTTCTACCTGTCCCTGGAAGACAGCCTGATGCGCATCTTCGCCTCGGACCGGGTGAAGAACTTCATGAAAGCCCTGGGCATGCAGTCCGGTGAAGCGATTGAACACCGCATGGTGACCAACGCCATCGAGAAGGCCCAGCGCAAGGTAGAAGGCCGCAACTTCGACATTCGTAAGCAACTGCTCGAGTTCGATGACGTCAATAACGAACAGCGTAAAGTGATTTATCACATGCGTAACAGTTTGTTGGCCGCCACCAACATCGGCGAGACCATTGCCGATTTCCGCCAGGACGTGCTCAACGCCACCGTCAGCGCACACATTCCGCCACAATCGCTGCCTGAGCAGTGGGATGTTGCCGGCCTGGAAGCGGCGCTGAAGAGCGACTTTGGTGTCGACTTGCCGGTCCAGCAATGGCTCGACGAAGACGATCACCTGTACGAAGAAACCCTGCGCGAGAAGCTCATGACCGAGCTGCTGGCCGCGTACAACGAAAAAGAAGAGCAGGCGAGTGCTGAAGCACTGCGCACCTTCGAGAAGCAAATCGTACTGCGCGTGCTGGACGACCTGTGGAAAGACCACCTGTCGACTATGGACCACCTGCGTCACGGCATCCACTTGCGTGGCTACGCCCAGAAGAACCCGAAGCAGGAGTACAAGCGCGAGTCGTTCACGCTGTTCTCCGAGCTGCTGGATTCGATCAAGCGCGATTCGATTCGTGTGCTGTCCCACGTTCAGGTGCGTCGCGAAGACCCGATCGAGGAAGAAGCTCGCCTGCGCCAGGAAGCCGAGGCACTGGCTGCGCGCATGCAGTTCCAGCACGACGAAGCGCCTGGTCTTGAGGCTCCGGAAGTGTTGGGCGAAGAGGTCGATGTGGCCCTGGCCCAAGCCCCGGTGCGCAATGAGCAGAAGCTGGGTCGCAACGAGCTGTGCTGGTGCGGTTCGGGCAAGAAGTTCAAACACTGCCACGGCGAAATCAACTAAGATTTTCGCCTGACGCTGCAACACCCCCGCGCCGCGACCGGCATCAGCCGTCGCGGCGTTTTGCCATTTCATCACCGTCGATAGCGACGGGGTACACATCCAATATTTTTAGGAGCGCATTCATGGCTGTTGGTCTTGGTCCTTTGCCCACGTTGCACCCGGTTGCCGGTTTTGAACTCGGTATCGCTTCGGCCGGCATCAAGCGCCCGGGGCGCAAGGATGTGGTGGTGATGCGCTGTGCCGAAGACTCGACCGTCGCGGGTGTGTTCACCCTGAACGCGTTTTGCGCAGCTCCCGTGATCCTGGCCAAGCAGCGGGTTGAAGGCCCGGTGCGCTACCTGCTGACCAACACCGGCAATGCCAACGCCGGCACCGGTGAGCCAGGCCTGGCTGCCGCTGCCCGCACCTGCGCCAAGCTGGCCGAGCTGACCGGCGTGGACCCCAGCCAGGTGCTGCCGTACTCCACCGGCGTGATCGGTGAGCCGCTGCCGGTAGAGAAAATCGAAGGCGCGCTGCAAGCTGCACTGGATGACCTGTCGGTGGATAACTGGGCGGCCGCGGCCACCGGCATCATGACTACCGACACCCTGCCAAAAGGCGCGAGCCGCCAGTTTGTGCACGAAGGCGTGACCGTTACCGTCACTGGCATCAGCAAAGGCGCCGGCATGATTCGCCCGAACATGGCGACCATGCTCGGCTACATCGCCACCGACGCCAAAGTCTCCCGTGATGTGCTGCAGAACCTGATGCTCGATGGCGCCAACAAGTCGTTCAACCGCATCACCATCGACGGCGACACTTCGACCAACGATTGCTGCATGTTGATCGCTACCGGCCAGGCCGACCTGCCGGAAATCACCTCGTCCAACGGCGCGTATTTCGCAGCCTTGAAGCAGGCGGTGTTTGAAGTTTGCATGGACGTGGCCCAGGCCATCGTGCGTGACGGCGAAGGCGCCACCAAGTTTGTGACGGTTGAAGTCAACGGCGGCGGCAACCACCAGGAATGCCTGGATGTGGGCTACACCGTGGCTCACTCGCCGTTGATCAAGACTGCGCTGTTTGCCTCTGACCCGAACTGGGGCCGTATCCTGGCTGCTGTTGGCCGTGCCGGTGTGCCGAACCTGGATGTGAGCAAGATCGACGTGTTCCTCGGCGAAGTGTGCATCGCCAGCCGTGGCGCCCGTGCCGAGACGTACACCGAAGCCCAGGGTTCTGCGGTGATGCAGCAGGAAGAAATCACCATCCGTATCGAGCTGGGTCGCGGCGAGTGCAGCGAAACCATCTGGACCACTGACCTGTCCCACGAGTACGTGAAGATCAACGCGGAATACCGCACCTGATACACAGGTATGGCGGGTATCACTGTAGGAGCGAGCTTGCTCGCGAAAAACCAGAGGGCGCCTCTTTGAACCAGCAAGCCCGCGTTATCGTTAACGACTTTCGCGAGCAAGCTCGCTCCTACAGGTGGATTTACGTTTAGAGGAACAGTGCGGTGAAACGAGTTCATGTAGCAGCAGCGGTCATCCGGGGTGTCGACGGCAGGATTCTGCTGGCGCGCCGCGCCGATACCCAGCATCAGGGCGGCCTCTGGGAGTTTCCCGGTGGCAAGGTGGAGGCCGATGAATCGGTCGCTACCGCGCTGTCCCGTGAATTGCAGGAAGAGCTGGGCATCCAGGTCACCACGGCTCGCCCGTTGATCAAGGTGCAACATGATTACCCGGACAAGCAGGTGTTGCTGGATGTCTGGGAAGTCTCGGCCTTTACCGGCGAGCCCCACGGTGCCGAAGGCCAGCCCCTTGAATGGGTCGCCCCGCGGGACCTGCCGAACTATGAGTTTCCGGCGGCCAATGCGCCGATCGTTGCCGCGGCGCGGTTGCCGGCGCAATACCTCATCACGCCCGGTGAGCTGGAAACCCCGGTGCTGTTGCGCGGTATTCAAAAAGCCATCGCGGACGGCATCAAGCTGGTTCAGTTGCGTGCCCCCAACGGTTACGACCCCAAGTACCGTGACCTGGCGGTGGACGCCGTGGGCCTGTGTGCGGGCAAGGCTCAGTTGATGCTCAAGGGGCCGTTTGAGTGGCTGGGGGATTTCCCCGCGGCCGGTTGGCATATGACCTCGGCGCAACTGCGCAAGTACGCCAGCAAGGGGCGACCTTTACCCAAGGATCGTTGGTTGGCGGCGTCTTGCCATAATGCTGAAGAGCTGGCGTTGGCGGAGTTGATGGACGTGGATTTCGTGACGTTGTCGCCGGTGCAGCCGACCCAGACTCATCCTGACGCGCAGCCGTTGGGTTGGGAGCAGGCGCAGCAGTTGATCAGCGGGTTCAGCAAGCCGGTGTTCTTGCTCGGTGGGGTTGGGCCTGCCGAGCTGGAAAAGGCCTGGGAAGCCGGGGCTCAAGGTGTGGCGGGGATTCGGGCGTTCTGGCCAGAGGTTTGAGGCATAACCTTGGCCAATGGCCAAGGCAGCTTGTTGTGGCGAGGGAGCTTGCTCCCGCTGGGCTGCGCAGCAGACCCAAAATATTGGGAGCGCTTCGCACTCCAGCGGGAGCAAGCTCCCTCACCACAGGTTCAATCAGTCAGTAAGCATTAGTGCGGCTTTGCGGCCGCCTGCCACAAAATCTCCGCAACGCCCTGGCGCTTGGCAATCACCCTGGCCGCCACGAACAGCAAGTCCGACAGCCGGTTGATATACGCCAACCCCACGCCTTCCAGCGGTTCCACCGCATTCAGGTGCTGACACCGCCGTTCTGCACTGCGGGCCAGGCTGCGGCATACATGGGCCTGGGCAATCAACGCCGAACCACCCGGCAGAATGAAGTTCTCCAGCGGCCCGACCTCTTCGTTCCAGCGATCGATCGCCGCTTCCAAACGGTCGACTTCCGCCGCATTCAGCGCCTTATACACGGGCATCGCCAACTCACCGCCCAGATCAAACAGTCGATGCTGGCAAGGCGTCAGCACTTCGATCACATCCTTAAGCGCCGGATGTTGCCCGCTCTGTTCCTCCAGACCCGCCAACAGCAAACCAAGTTGGCTGTTCAGCGCATCCACTTCGCCAATCGCCTCCACCCGTGGATGGTCCTTGGGCACGCGGCGGCCGTCGCCCAGGCCGGTTTCGCCCTTGTCGCCGGTACGGGTATAAATCTTCGACAGGCGAAAGCCCATGGTTAGCGCTCCAGTTGAGTGAGTTCGTTGGGGGGCAATTGGCTGCCCGCCAAAGGTAGCCGCAGGGTGAAGCAGGTGCCTTGGCCGAGGGTCGACTGGACCTCCATCTGCCCCTTGTGATTGTTGGTGATGATGAAATACGAAACCGATAACCCAAGCCCCGTGCCCTGGCCGATTTCCTTGGTGGTGAAGAACGGTTCGAAGGTGCGTTTGCGCACGTTTTCGCTCATGCCGATGCCGTTGTCTTCCACCTGGATTTCCGCCCAGGGCGGGTTGAGCCGGGTACGCAGGATGATGCGCCCGGGCTCGCTGTCGTCTTCGCGCTGGTGAATCGCCTGGGCGGCGTTTTTCAGCAGGTTGAGCAGTACCTGTTCCAGTTCGTTGGCGGTGCCGGGCACCGGGCCCAACTGCGGATCGAACTGGCGGATGATCGCCTGGCCCTTGAAGTCGAAGCCCACGGTGAGGTCGAAATCGTTGCCGGCAATTTCCACCGCCTGGTCGATCAAGGCCGGCAAGTCGCAGGGCGCCATCTGGCGGTTGCTGCGGCGGCTGAAGCTGAGCATATGGGTGACGATTTTTGCCGCTCGGGCGCCGGCTTGCTGGATGCCATCGAGCAATTGCGGCACTTCGCGGCTTTGCAGGTAGCGGTTGACCGTGTCCAGGTCAATGCCCACCTGCTCGGCATGCTCGAGGTTTTTAGGCAGTTCGTTGGACAGCCGGCGGCGGATGTTCTGCACGTTATGCAGGATCGCCCCCAGCGGGTTGTTGATTTCGTGGGCCATGCCGGCGGCCAGGCCGCCGACCGAGAGCATCTTCTCGGACTGCACCATCATTTCTTCCAGGGACAGGCGCTGGGTGATGTCGTCGATCCGGATCACCACGCCGCGCCCGGCACCGCCCATCAGCGGGTAGAACGTCAGGGCGTAGTGTTTGGCCTCGTCATCCTTGACCCAGGTTACCCGCTCGATCCGTTCCACGGTGTGTTGCTCCACTGTGGCCTTGATCTGCGGCAGGAAGGGCTTGAGCGGCTGGAAGGCGAGGAAGATCGGCTGGTTCAGCGCCTCGTCCAGGCGGGTGCCGGAAAGCGCACTGGCTTCCTGGTTCCATTGGGTGACGTAGAGCTGTTCATCGAGGGCGATCAGCGCCGAGGGCATCGAGTCGATGATGCTGTTGAGGTAATTCTGGAAACCGGTGAGTTTTTTCTCGATCTTGCTGCGCACCTGCACTTCCAGCTCCAGCTTGCGGTTGGTGTGGCGGGTTTCTTCCGCCAGGCCCTGGGCTTGATCGTAGGCGGCCTGGGAATCGTCCCGCGCGCGCTTGAGTTGCTGTTCGCGGGCTTCAATGCGCGAGAGCATGGTATTGAAGGCTTCGGCCAGGCTGCCGATTTCGTCATGGTTACCGCGACCGGCGCGCAGGGCGTAGTTCTCTTCCCGGGTGACCTGGCGCGACAACTCTTCCAGCTCATGGATCGGCCGGGTAATCAGGCGCTTGATCTGCCGGGCAATCACCAGCCATAGCAGTACGCTGAAAATCAGGATGCCCAGGCTGGCGGTGAAGGTGCCGGTGTAGAACGCCACCGGCAGTTCGCTGCTGGCCACCAGCAACAGATGCCCGGACGGTTGGCCGGCCCGGGGAATGGTGATCACTTGATTGCTGCGAAATTCGGTGGCGCGCCAGATTTCAATCTCGTGGTAGTTGTCTGGCAGGTGCAGGCGATTGGCGTGTTGCAACTGGGCCAGGCGTGTCCCGTCGCCGTCATACAAGGCCGCAGCCCTTAATGGCGAATAACTGGTGAGTTCATCCAGCAGGGTTTGCGCCTTGAGCGGTGAGTCCAGCGCCTCGGCAGACAGTGACGGGTTGGACACCAGCCGACCGATGGCCTGCAAGGCCTGGGGCGCCATGCTTTCCTGGGAGATCCAGTAGGCGGCGCTGATAAAGGTAAGGTTGGCCACCAGCAACACGGTGGTCAACAAAACCAGCAGGGCCGCCAGCAGTTTCTGCCCAACCGGTAGATTTTCGAGACGCTGGCGCAGTGGCATCAAGGTTTTCGCTGCAAAGGAACAAGCAGGCAGGGTAGCGCGTGCTTCAGTCGCTGGGCAATCCGCGTGCAGACAGTCGCTGCACCAATCGCACCTGGAGTTGCTGCAGGTGCGGCAAGCTCAGTTGATGGCGTGCGGCCGCCTGGCAGGCGTACCCCAGCAGGTAGCTGATTTCGGTGCGTCGGCCACTGGCTACGTCCTGGTACATCGACGAGTAATTGGCTGCGGTGGCCTGGATCACACGCTCCACTTCGTTTTGCAAATCCTGTGCGGCAGCCGGTTGGCCGCAGCACTCAAGCAGCTCGGCGAGTTCGGCGCACAGGGTGGCGACCTCGCATTGATGGGCTTGCAGGTCGCCATTGCGGCATTCATACAGCACGGTCAGCGGGTTGATTGCGCAGTTCAGCGCCAGTTTGCGCCACAGGCGGGTGAGGATGTCGGTGCTCCACTCGTGGGGAATGCCGGCGGCTTGCAGGTCATCCAGCCATATCGGTGGAGTAGGGTGGCTCGCGTCCCCGAGCCAGGTATAACCGTGGCCGGCAAACACTACCCGCCAGTCGCTTTCGCGAAACGCGCCTTCGGTGCTGGAGGCAAAAATACAGCGGGCTTGGGGCAGTTGGGCGGCGACCGCGTCCTGGCTGCCCAGGCCGTTTTGCAGCAGGATCAGTTCGGCGTCGGGCGCCAGCCGGTGTTCAAGCTGTGCGACGGCCTCTTGGGCGTCGTAGGCTTTGCACGCCACCAGCAGGCGATGAATCGGCCCCGGACTGTCGCAGGTTTCGCCAACGACCGGGTAGGTGTGGGCCACGCCTTGCTCAACCAGGGTCAGTCCATCAGCCGCCTGATAGCTCGCCAGCCGCGCGTGGTCCCGCAGGATCAGCCGTACGGGCAGCCCGGCACGGGCCAGGCGGGTGGCCCAGAGTGTTCCGAGGCTGCCAGCACCGAGGACATGCCAGGTGGTCGACATCAGTTTTTACTCCGTAAGGCTGCCCGCAGTGAACGAGGCGAAAGAACCGCTATAATGCCCGGGCATTTTAGCCTGGGCGTGCTCCATCTCTACTGAGCCGCGCCCCTTTTTATTGGAGAAATTACATGCCGTCGTTCGACGTGGTATCCGAACTGGACAAGCACGAACTCACCAACGCCGTCGAGAACGCCGTCAAGGAGCTGGATCGTCGCTATGACTTGAAGGGCAAGGGCAGCTTCGAGTTCAAGGAAAAAGACCTCGCCGTCAACCTCACCGCAGAAGCCGACTTCCAGCTTGAAGCGATGATTGAGATCCTCAAGCTGTCGCTGGTCAAGCGCAAGATCGATGCACAGTGCCTTGAAATCAAGGACGCTTATGCCTCCGGCAAGCTGATGAAACAGGAAGTCGTGTTCAAAGAAGGCATCGACAAGGAGCTGGCGAAGAAAATCGTCGCTCATGTCAAGGACGCCAAGCTCAAGGTCCAGGCCGCGATCCAGGGCGAGCAGGTGCGTATCACCGGCAAGAAGCGTGATGACTTGCAAGAGGCCATTGCCGCCTTGCGCGCCAAGACTTTCGACATGCCGCTGCAGTTCAATAACTTCCGCGACTGATGGCTCTTTGGGGAACCTGCGGGCGTTTTTGACGTCCCACGCCCCAGAGCCTGCGCCCACCATTGAGCCCTACGGGGCTCAATTGCATTTATGGCCACTCAATATGCCGAGCATCCGGTAAACAGGAGAATGTAGATGGATTTGAACGCTGAAGTGGATCACCTGATCAAGACCTCGGAGTCGTGGTTACCGATGATCATGGAATACGGCAGCCGGTTTTTGCTGGCCTTGGTCACCCTGGCCATCGGTTGGTGGCTGATCAACGTCTTGACCCACCGAGTGGGGCGTTTGCTGGCACTGCGTAATGCTGACCTGGCGTTGCAACACTTCATTACCAGCCTTGCGAACATTGCGCTCAAGGTCATGCTGGTGGTCAACGTGGCCTCGATGATCGGCGTGGCAACCACTTCGTTCGTTGCCGCGATTGGTGCCGCTACCCTGGCCATCGGTCTGGCATTGCAAGGCAGCCTGGCGAACTTCGCCGGCGGTGTGCTGATTCTGTTGTTCCGTCCGTTCCGCATTGGTGACTGGATCGAAGCCCAGGGCACTTCCGGTACCGTCGACAGCATCCAGATCTTTCACACCGTGTTGCGCACCGGCGACAACAAGACGGTGATCATCCCGAACGGCAGCCTGTCCAACGGCCTCATCACCAACACCAACCGTCAGCCGACCCGCAAAGTGGTGTTTGATGTGGGTGTCGACTACGAAGCCGACCTGCAGAAAGCGCGCGAAGTGCTGCTGGAACTGGCCAAGGACCCACGGGTACTGGCTGATCCTGCGCCGGCAGCCGTGGTTTCGACCCTGGGCGACAGTTCAATCACCGTTTCCCTGCGAGTCTGGACCAAGACTTCGGATTATTGGGATGTGATGTTCATGTTCAATGAACTGGCACGTGATCGTTTGAAAGGCGCGGGAATCGATATTCCGTTTCCCCAGCGGGTTATTCGAGTAATGCAGGAAAGCGCTACGAAGTGAGGGTGTGACTTGCGGATCAAACTTGTCCGATGTGTCAGGTTTGATGTGTAGGATTAAACTAGATAGTTAGCTTGCTAGTTATGTGGTTGTTGAGATCAAGTTGCAATAAAAAAGCCGCTCACTTGCGAACAAGTGAGCGGCTTTTTAGTTAGAGCCGAAGCCCTAAGTCATCGTTGTAATCAAACTGCCAATTACAAGATGTTCAGCGGGTATTGTGCGATCAGACGCAGTTCGTCGATGGACGCCGAACCGTAGTACACACCATCGCTGGAGCGATAAGTGGCTTGACGTACGCGCAGGCTCAGGTCTTTGGCTGGGCCGCTCTGGATCACGTACTTGGCTTCGATGTCACGTTCCCACTCTTTACCGTTCGAGGTGTCGGCGGTGTTGGCGCCGGTACCTTTAACGTAGCGAGTCATGAAGCTCAGGCCTGGTACGCCGAAAGTCGCCATGTTCAGGTCGTAGCGAGCCTGGAAGGACTTCTCGTCTTCAGCGTTGAAGTCGGAACGAGCGATGGAGTTGGCAAGGAAGATCGTGCCGCCGCCGTCTACGCCGTAGCCGTAGTCACCGTCACCGCTAACCTTCTGGTAGGCCAGGGTAAAGGTGTGAGCCTGGATGGTGTACGCGCCTTGCAAGCTGTATGCACGGTTATCCAGTTTGGTGGTGCCGTCTTTCTCAGCCCGTTGCAGGCCAGCGCCATCACTTTTGGTGCTGTAGATGTTGAAGTCGACCGCCAGGGACTGTTCATTGCTAAGCGCATGGGTCCAGTTCAGGTTGGCGTAGGTTTTCTTCCAGTAGTCTTCGGTCTTCGCGTAGTAGAGGCTGGCGCTGACTTCTGGAGTCAGGGCGTAGACGCCACCGATGAAGTCGGTTTTTGTCAGGCCCAGGCTGTCGCGGTAGGTCTGGGCTTGCGCCACGCTCGACGTGAAGTGACCGCCTTCAAGTTTCAGGCCTTTGATCTCGTTGCTGACAAGCGAGATACCCTGTGGCAATTCAGGCAGCAGACGGCTGTCGTCGGAAGCGAATACAGGCGCGGTGGTGTACTGGTCGCCGATTTTCAGGACCGTATCGGAGATACGGAACTTAACTGCGCCGCCGCCTTTGGAGTAGTCATCCTGCGAGCGACCGTCGGAGCCGGTAGGAAACAGGCCGGTACCGGAACGACCCTTGCCGCTGTCCAGTTTGACGCCCAACAGACCGATCACGTCGACACCCACACCGATGGTGCCTTGGGTGAAGCCCGACTGGTACAGGCCGTTGAAGCCCAGGCCGGTTTCGTCGACGCGGCTTTTGCCGGTGTCATTGTTACGGAAGTCGCGGCTAAAGTTCAGGAGGCGAGTGTTGATGCTGAAGGTACTGTCTTCAACAAAGCCCTTGGAATCGTCCTGGGAGGACGCCATTGCGAACTGCGAGGTGCCTGCTGAAACAGCCAGGGCGATCATGCTCCACTTCATCACGCGCATCGTGATTTGCTCCTTTGGTTTTAGGAAGAGTACTGCCGTCCCACCTATATTTTTGTCTGGGCGGCTCTTTCTTTTTTGTGTCGGCGCAAACTTATATCACGCTGACAATATTGGCGATACTTGCCCATCTATCCTTTCAGCTTCTTTACGAGCCTGTCGTAAATTGCTATGTCCATGTCGCAAATTTACAGTCCGAATGTAACCGAACTGACAACTTCAATACTGTTTTAAAACCTTGGAATCAGGGTGGAAAAGTCACCCTTAAAAGTTTTAACACTTCCCTGAAAAGCATTGACCCGCTGTTGTTTTCTGTCGCGAAACACCTGCTTCCCGCCGGTGCTGTTGTCGACCATATGGGTGTGAATGCAACAAGCGTGCACAAACCGGAAACCGAATGTGATTTTTTCGTGAAAATTGTCAAAGCCCTGTAAAAACCGCATAAGCACGGGCTTTTTACGCCGTTTGGTTTGGCCTTGACTCGCCTGCTGTACTCCTGTTCGGTGGTGCATAAAATCTGCACCAGGGCAAAACGTTACCGGTTCACCCCGTTCGGTGGGTAGTCGGCGGATCCCTTTGAGGCACAAATGGGTCATTTTGGTGCAGTTGTTCCCGGCCGGGTTTTTTGCTCCAACTCTCTGTTTGTGCCTTGCAAGCCCTCTGGATCAGGGTCTTGAAGCGGGTCCTGTGCTCGGACTTTGACCAGGTTCGGTTGCATTGGTCATTTAGCGTAGCCGAAATATTGGCCTGTCTCGAAATGGTGCGCTTTTTTTTGTGGCGTCCTGTTAGGGCGCGTATTTGGCCTGATGCATTCGCCGTGAAGCGCCAGGCATTCGCAGGTATGCTGGGCGCCTGAAACCTGACCCGCCGAACGGGAGTGACTGCTGTGTTCGCCTTAGATCCACGTCTTCAACAAGACACCTTGCCCATCGGGGATTTCCCCCTGTGCCGGCTGCTGCTGTCCAATGACTCGAATTATCCATGGTTCATCCTGGTGCCGCGCATAGAAGCTATCAGCGAAGTGTTTCAACTGGATGTCGCTGACCAGCAGCGGGTGTGGCAGGAAAGCACAGCGCTGGCGCAGTTGCTGAATGAAGGCTTCGGCGCCGACAAGATGAACATTGGCGCCCTGGGCAATGTTGTCAGCCAACTGCACGTGCATGTGATCGTACGCAAGCGCGACGACGCCGCCTGGCCGGCGCCGGTCTGGGGCAAGCATCCGGCGAAGCCTTACAGCGACGAGCAAGTGGCGGTGATTCGTGCACGTCTGCGCGAGATCCTGCCGGCTGACTTTACGTTCCTGGAGGCTTGAGCCATGGACCTTCAAGACCGTGTGATGGACCTGGAGAGTCGCCTGGCCTTTCAAGACGACACCATCGAGACCCTCAATGACATCCTGGTTACCCAGCAACGGGCGGTCGAACGCCTGCAGATGCAGATGACGGCGCTACTCAAGCGCCAGGAAGAAATGGGCGGCCAGTTCGAGTCCTCCGAGGAAGAAGCGCCACCGCCTCATTATTAATGAGGCAGGGGGAAATCCCCGGGCATAAAAAAACCGCGATGCAGCCAGGCTGCATCGCGGTTTCTTTTTTCGGGGTGCTGGAATCAGCGACGCGGCAACGCGGCGATCACATCTTCAGCTTGCAGGCCCTTGTCACGGTTCATCACGGAGAACTCCACGCGCTGGCCTTCCACCAGGACGCGATGGCCTTCGCCGCGAATCGCCCGGAAGTGGACGAAGATATCGTCGCCCGAATCCCGGGAAATGAAGCCGAAGCCCTTGGAGGTGTTGAACCACTTGACGGTACCGGTATCCCGGTTGGTCATGTCGTAGCTTTGCGACGCAGCGGCCGGGGAGGAGCGGTAAAAACTGATGGCCAGATGAAGAACGATGGCAATCAGTGCTATTGCCAGGCTGAGCAGGACGGCCGGGTGGCCACCGACTTCAGGCATAGGCGCCAGCAGGGTGAGGGTTTGCACGACAACAGCCAGGACCAGCAGGGCGCTGACCAGGTTTTGCAGTTGATGACGCGGGCCTTTGTTCCAGTAAGGAATGACTGGAGCCAGTGTCAGGTTAAGAAGACCAAAGAAGGTCAGGTAGAGAGCGTCAGGTTGTTGCAGGTAAGGCAGGGTTTCTGATCGCAGGCTGGGTATAAAGGACAGCAGCAAAGCTGCTGCGCCCGTTAGCAGGTGGACGATTTTCAACATTTTGATTAACTCACGTTAAGACGGATCACAAGGAAGAGCTGACTGGCACGGTTCGCTTCTGAACAATGGGAGGCGTTGGGCACGTGCGCGGGTATCAGCCTATGTCGCTGCCGTGAAAAATAACGGTGGCGACACGCTGCCTATTTAACAGCAAAGCCTGTGCCTACTCAAATCAAGCATTTCAGGCTGTTACAAGGGGCACGGCATTTCTGCGGCAAACGCTTGTCCTAGACAGGTGCAGGCTTTTTCGCAGGTGTTGGGTAATTTTTCTCGCTGGGCGTGAAGCCCGGCCTGCTGTGTAGATTCGCTCTGCAAGGGGCGATTTGCCGCACCTCGGGAGGCCCGTGCGGGCTGCGCAAGGCCGGCACTCTTGCTAGAGTGGTCCAGCACCTGATCAATGAATTTTTTATCAATTGAAGGGGAAAAACATGGCAATCGATATTGGTATCAGTGAAGAAGATCGTAAATCAATCGTTGATGGACTTTCGCGACTGCTTTCCGATACCTATGTACTTTACCTGAAGACCCATAACTTCCATTGGAACGTAACGGGCCCCATGTTTCGTACACTGCACTTGATGTTTGAAGAGCAGTACAACGAATTGGCGCTGGCGGTGGATTCCATTGCCGAACGCATTCGTGCCCTGGGCTTTCCGGCACCGGGTGCCTACTCGGTATACGCGCGACTTTCTTCGATCAAGGAAGAAGAGGGCGTACCGAGCGCTGAAGACATGATCAAGCAATTGGTCGAAGGCCAGGAAGCGGTTACCCGTACCGCCCGCGGCATCTTCCCGTTGTTGGATAAAGTCAGCGATGAGCCGACTGCCGACTTGCTGACCCAGCGTATGCAAGTTCATGAAAAGACCGCGTGGATGCTGCGTTCCCTGCTCGAAAACAAGTAACACCTGATGCGGGTGGGCGTCTAGCTGACGCCCCTCGCGTGCTTGTTCCTCTGCGACTCCCTTCCCTTGCGAGCTTCCCGATACGCGCGTTGGCTTGTCCTACGGCGCTCGGCTCCCCGTCTTCTGGCTGCACTTGTCTTCTTGATGTTTTATAGGCCCAACGGCCAACAACAACGATTGATGGGTGGTCGTCAGGCAATGGAGTGTCAAGTGTATGTCTCGCGGAACAGGTAATGGAGTTATGGAAACGTGCGGCTTGCACAAAATAAAGGTGGATCCTTTTGCCAAAGGGTTTGATATGAACCTGGCCAGGCCATTGTCCCGATCCGTTCGGCTTAATGGTTTTTCGACGTGTTTGCGACTCGAAGAGGTTTATTGGAATATCCTTGCGGAGATAGCCAGGATCAATACCTGTTCGGTCAGTGCGCTGCTATCTTACGTGGACCGGGAAGTGCACTTGCGTTATGGCGGTGTAAAGAACTTCAGCGGCCTGGTCAGGGTGGTTTGCGTGGTTCATGTATTGAAAGGGCGTATTACCGCACCCACTGTGCATCCGGGGCAGGCTTGATCCTGTCGGGCCCGGGCTTCTCCCGGGTCTGGCGCCCGGCAGGAGCCTGTCGCAGGCACCTATATAAAGAGCAGCGCGCCGCCACGGCTGCACAGCCTCGATTTACCAGATATAATCCCGGGCTTTGCTGCGCATGCCGGGACTTTCCCAAGGGTTGGAGTCAGGGCAGGGCGCGGCGTATGCCGTGATCTGATCGCCGAGACATCTTCATGCCCATGTACGACTATCAATGCGCTTCCTGTGGTCATCAGTTGGAAGCCATTCAAAAGATCAGCGCCGCGCCGCTGGTCGATTGCCCTGCCTGCCAGGCACCGGAGCTTAAAAAGATGTTGTCCATGCCGGGCTTTCGCCTGAGTGGCAATGGCTGGTACGAGACCGACTTCAAGACCGGGTCGAAGAAGAATCTGGCCGGCGGCGACAAAGCAGACTGAGTTGAACTCTACGCGCAGGCTCCTGCATTATCCGTCACCTGACTTAGCTGTACGGTGATGAGGCAGGCCTCCACCGAATTTCGAATTACGAGAAGCGAAACCACTATCATGATGCGCAGCCACTATTGCGGCCAACTGAACGAGACCCTGGAAGGTCAGGAAATCACCCTTTGCGGATGGGTTCACCGTCGCCGCGACCACGGCGGGGTGATCTTCCTCGATATCCGTGATCGTGATGGTCTGGCCCAGGTGGTGTTCGATCCGGACCGCGCCGAGAGCTTCGCCGCCGCCGATCGCGTGCGCAGCGAGTACGTCGTGAAGATCACCGGCAAGGTTCGCCTGCGTCCGGCCGGTGCCACCAACGCCAACATGGCGTCGGGCATGATCGAAGTGCTGGGCTACGAGCTGGAAGTGTTGAACGAGTCGGAAACCCCGCCGTTCCCGCTGAACGAGTTCTCCGATGTGGGCGAAGAAACCCGCCTGCGTTATCGCTTCCTCGACCTGCGTCGCCCGGAAATGGCCGAGAAGCTGCGCCTGCGTTCGCGCATGACCACCAGCATCCGTCGCTTCCTGGACGAGAACGGCTTCCTCGACGTCGAGACGCCGATCCTGACCCGTGCAACCCCGGAAGGCGCCCGCGACTACCTGGTGCCGAGCCGTACCCACGCCGGTTCCTTCTTCGCGTTGCCGCAATCGCCACAGCTGTTCAAGCAACTGCTGATGGTTGCCGGCTTCGATCGTTACTACCAGATCGCCAAATGCTTCCGTGACGAAGACCTGCGGGCTGACCGCCAGCCGGAATTCACCCAGATCGACATCGAGACCAGCTTCCTCGATGAAAAAGAGATCATGGGCATCACCGAGCAGATGATCCGCAACCTGTTCAAGGAAGTGCTGGACCTGGAGTTCGGCGAATTCCCGCACATGACTTTCGAAGAAGCCATGCGTCGTTACGGTTCCGACAAGCCGGACCTGCGTAACCCGCTGGAACTGGTTGACGTTGAAGACCAACTCAAAGATGTCGACTTCAAGGTGTTCAGCGGCCCGGCCAACGACCCTAAATGCCGTATTGCCGCGTTGCGCGTTCCTGGCGCTGCGAGCATGCCGCGCAAGCAGATCGACGACTACACCAAGTTCGTCGGCATCTACGGTGCCAAGGGCCTGGCGTACATCAAGGTCAACGAGCGCGCCAAGGGTGTTGAAGGCCTGCAGTCGCCAATCGTCAAGAACATCCCTGAAGCCAACCTCAACGTGATCCTGGATCGTGTTGGCGCGGTCGACGGCGACATCGTGTTCTTCGGCGCCGACAAATCCAAGATCGTCAGCGAAGCGCTGGGTGCATTGCGGATCAAGGTCGGCAACGACCTGAACCTGCTGACCTGCCAGTGGGCGCCGATGTGGGTGGTCGACTTCCCGATGTTCGAAGAGAACGACGACGGCAGCTTCAGCGCGCTGCACCACCCGTTCACCGCGCCCAAGTGCACGCCGCAAGAGCTGGAAGCCAACCCGGCTGGCGCTCTGTCCCGTGCCTACGACATGGTGTTGAACGGCACCGAGCTGGGTGGCGGTTCGATCCGTATCCACCGCAAGGAAATGCAGCAATCGGTCTTCCGCCTGCTGGGCATCAACGAAGATGAGCAGCAAGAGAAGTTCGGCTTCCTGCTCGACGCCCTGAAGTACGGCGCACCACCCCATGGCGGCCTGGCCTTCGGCCTGGACCGTCTGGTGATGCTGATGACCGGTGCCCAGTCGATCCGTGAAGTGATTGCCTTCCCGAAAACCCAAAGTGCTGCCGACGTGATGACGCAAGCACCGGGTGTGGTGGATGCCAAGGCACTGCGCGAGCTGCATATCCGTCTGCGCGAGACACCAAAGGCTGAGTAAGGCCGCAGCGTGAAAGCGCGATAAGGTTTTACATTGTCAGCTAAGGGCGCATCTTCGGATGCGCCTTTGCGTTACAAGGGCTGTACGTTTAAGAGGGAAGTCCCGCCTGGGGCGGGATCGACAGGTTTCTACAGAATTTCGGAGTTGTGTTATGGCTGGCCATTCCAAGTGGGCGAACATCAAGCACCGCAAAGAGCGTCAGGATGCCAAGAAAGGCAAGATCTTCACCAAGTGGATTCGCGAGCTGACCGTAGCCGCGCGCCAGGGTGGCGGTGACCCGGGTTCCAACCCGCGTCTGCGCCTGGCCCTGGACAAGGCTCTCGGTGCCAACATGAGCCGCGACATCATCGATCGCGCCGTGGCTCGTGGTGCCGGCGCGGCCGATACCGATGACATGGTCGAATTGAGCTACGAAGGCTATGGCCCGGGTGGCGTGGCGGTGATGGTCGAGTGCATGACCGACAACCGCAACCGTACTGCGGCGGCTGTGCGCCATGCGTTCAGCAAGTGTGGCGGCAACCTTGGCACCGACGGTTCGGTGGCCTACCTGTTTGAGCGCAAGGGGCAGATTTCTTTCGCGCCGGGCGTTGATGAGGATGCGCTGATTGAAGCGGCGATGGAGGCGGATGCCGACGACGTGGTGACCAACGAAGACGGTTCCATCGACGTGTTTACCTCGTTTGCGGGCTTTTACTCGGTGCGTAACGCGCTGGAAGCAGCCGGTTTCAAAGGCACCGACGCGGAAATCGTGATGCTGCCGACCACCAGTGCCGAACTGGACTTGGACGGTGCGCAGAAGGTGCTCAAGATGCTCGATATGCTCGAAGACCTGGATGACGTGCAGAACGTCTATTCCAACGCCGATATCCCTGAGTCGGTTGCCGAACAGCTCACTTAAGAGCGCCGGAGATCCAATGTGGGAGCTGGCTTGCCTGCGATGGCATCAACTCGGTGTAACTGATGTACCGAGGTGTCTTTATCGCAGGCAAGCCAGCGCCTACAGGGTTCTATGCTGTTACAAAAACCATGTGCCTGGCGCATCCGCTTTAAATCCATCTCGCAGGCGTTATGACTCTAATCCTAGGTATCGACCCCGGTTCGCGAATCACCGGCTTTGGCGTGGTCCAACAGACCCCGCGAGGCTGCGTGTACGTGGCCTCGGGCTGTATCCGTACCGGCGCCGGCGAGTTGGCCGAGCGCTTGCAGATCGTGTATCGCGGTGTGCGTGAAGTGATCCAGACCTACGGCCCGGTCACCATGGGCATCGAAAAGGTGTTCATGGCAAAAAACGCCGACTCGGCCCTCAAGCTCGGCCAGGCCCGTGGTGCGGCCATCGTTGCCGGTGCCGAGGAGGGCATGGAAATCGCTGAATACACCGCGACCCAGGTCAAGCAAGCCGTGGTCGGCACCGGTGCGGCCAACAAGGAGCAGGTGATGATGATGGTCATGCACATGCTCAAACTCACCGCCAAGCCGCAAATCGACGCCTCCGACGCGCTGGCCATTGCCATTTGCCACGCCCACACCCGCTCCAGCCTGATGCCCCATGGCTTGGGTACGGCACGCAGTCGTGGCGGCCGGCTGCGTCTCTGATAGCATCAGCGCAATCATTCTGCGTGGGGTGCATGAACGGCCTGTGCTGTCGGCCGACATGCCCGCGTTATTACCGGCCAGGCCTTGATCTGAGCCGATTCTTAAGGATTCGAACGTGATTGGACGCTTGCGCGGCACCCTGGCTGAGAAACAGCCGCCGCACCTGATTCTGGATGTAAACGGGCTGGGCTATGAGCTGGAAGTGCCCATGACTACCCTCTACCGCCTACCGTCGGTCGGTGAGCCGCTGACCCTGCACACCCACCTGGTGGTGCGCGAAGATGCGCAATTGCTCTATGGTTTCATTGGCAAGCGTGACCGGGATTTCTTCCGCGAACTGATCCGCCTCAACGGCGTGGGGCCGAAGCTGGCGCTGGCGTTGATGTCGAGCCTGGAAGTGGATGAGCTGGTGCGCTGTGTGTCGGCCCAGGATACGTCGGCGCTGACCAAGGTGCCGGGTGTCGGCAAGAAAACCGCCGAGCGTTTGCTGGTGGAACTCAAGGATCGCTTCAAGGCCTGGGAAGTGGTGCCGAGCATGTTCGCCCTGGTGCCTAACCAGCCGGACGCGCCGGGTGCGCCGGTGGCCAGCGCTGAAAGCGATGCGGTCAGTGCGCTGATCTCCCTGGGTTACAAACCGCAAGAGGCGAGCAAAGCCGTGTCGGTCATCAAGGACAAGAACCTGAGCAGCGAAGACATGATCCGCCGCGCCCTGAAGGGAATGATTTAAGTGATTGAAGCTGATCGTCTGATCGCGGCCACCGGCCCGCGTGATCGTGAAGAAGTCCAGGACCGGGCCATTCGCCCCCTGAGCCTTGCCGAATACATCGGCCAGCCCACCGTGCGCGAGCAGATGGAGCTGTTTATCCAGGCCGCGCGCGGGCGCAGCGAGTCACTGGACCACACGTTGATCTTCGGCCCTCCGGGGCTGGGCAAGACCACCCTGGCCAACATCATCGCCCAGGAAATGGGCGTGTCGATCAAGTCCACCTCGGGCCCCGTGCTGGAGCGCCCGGGCGACCTGGCGGCGCTGCTGACCAATCTCGAACCTCACGACGTACTGTTTATCGACGAGATTCACCGGCTTTCGCCCATCGTCGAGGAAGTGCTGTACCCGGCCATGGAAGACTTCCAGCTGGACATCATGATCGGCGAAGGCCCGGCGGCCCGCTCGATCAAGCTCGACCTGCCACCGTTCACGCTGGTGGGGGCGACCACCCGCGCGGGGATGCTGACCAACCCGCTGCGAGACCGTTTTGGGATTGTTCAACGTCTGGAGTTCTATAGCACGGCGGACCTGGCCACCATCGTCAGCCGTTCGGCGAACATCCTCGGTTTGCCCCTGGACCCGGAAGGCGCGTTTGAAATCGCCCGCCGCGCACGGGGTACACCACGGATTGCCAACCGTTTGCTGCGCCGGGTACGCGACTTTGCCGAAGTGCGCGCCAAGGGGCATATCACCAAGCCGGTGGCGGACCTGGCGCTGAACCTGCTGGATGTCGACGAACACGGCTTTGATCACCAGGACCGGCGTCTGCTGTTGACCATGATCGAGAAGTTCGACGGCGGTCCGGTGGGCGTGGACAGCCTCGCGGCAGCCATCAGTGAAGAGCGACACACGATTGAGGATGTGCTGGAACCGTACCTGATCCAGCAGGGCTACATCATGCGTACGCCGAGGGGCCGCGTGGTCACCCGGCATGCCTATCTGCACTTTGGGTTAAACATTCCGTCACGATTGGGCGAGATGCCCGTAGTAGACGAATTCCTCGATGCAGTAGACGATTAAAAAAGGCTTGGCGATTCGATTTATTCGGCGTTTGTGCTGTCCTAGTGGCTGGCGTCGTCATTCTTTCGTTAGAAATGTGCCAGAGAATGAAAAACAGTTGCCTGGCCGGATTGGCAACCTGAGGAGTAAGCACTAGAGTATGCGCGCGCAAAACGGGGATCAGTCGTTCGCACATCGCTGTCGCGTTTATTACGAGGACACCGATGCTGGCGGCATCGTTTACTACGTCAATTACCTAAAGTTCATGGAACGGGCTCGAACCGAGCGGCTACGGGAGCTGGGCTTTGCCCAGTCCACGCTTGCAGGGGAGGACCTGTTGTTTGTCGTGCATTCCAGCGAGGCGCGCTATTACGCGCCGGCGCGACTGGACGACGAACTGCTGGTCAGCGCAGAAATAACCGAATTGAACCGTGCCAGCCTGCGCTTTAAACAGCAGGTCAGGCGGGCTACGGATGCAACGCTGCTCTGTGAGGGGCAGTTCCTGGTGGCCTGTGTTCGCACCAATAGTTTGAAACCCCGGGCCATTCCCGAAACTCTACGCACGGCCTTTGCCGGCGTGAGCGGCGCGGGTAAACATTCAGAGCAGGAGATTTAGCGTGGAACCTACCGTCGTCGACCATACCTCCATGTGGAGCCTGGTCAGCAATGCCAGTGTCGTGGTTCAACTGGTGATGCTGGTCCTGGTAGCCGCATCGGTTACCTCTTGGGTCATGATTTTTCAGCGCAGCACCCTGCTGCGTGCCGGTCGACGTGCCCTGGAGAGCTTCGAAGAGCGCTTCTGGTCGGGTATCGACCTGTCCAAGCTGTACCGCCAGGCGGGCAGCAACCCGGACCCGGATTCGGGCGTCGAGCAGATCTTTCGCGCCGGCTTCAAGGAATTCTCCCGTCTGCGCCAGCAGCCAGGTGTTGACCCTGAAGCGGTCATGGAAGGCGTGGCCCGTGCCATGCGCGTCGCGATTTCCCGCGAAGAGGAAAAGCTTGAGCAAAGCCTGCCGTTCCTCGCCACTGTCGGTTCCGTGAGCCCTTACATCGGCCTGTTCGGTACCGTATGGGGCATCATGAACTCCTTCCGCGGCCTGGCCCAGGCCCAGCAAGCGACCCTGGCCACTGTGGCCCCGGGTATCGCCGAAGCGCTGGTCGCCACCGCCATCGGCCTGTTCGCAGCTATTCCCGCAGTAATCGCCTACAACCGTTTTGCCGCTCGTGGCGAAACCTTGATCAGCCGTTACTACACCTTCGCCGATGAATTCCAGGCGATCCTGCACCGTAAAGTGCACACCAGCGAAGAATAAGCAGGTAATTCCCAATGGCTTTAATCGCTCGAGCTCGCAAAAAGCGCAAGCCGGTCGCCGAGATGAACGTAGTGCCTTACATCGACGTGATGCTGGTGCTGCTGGTTATCTTCATGGTGACCGCGCCGATGCTCAATCAGGGCGTGAAGGTTGATCTGCCCAAGGTTTCCAGCGAAGCCTTGCCGCAGGACAACAACACCCAGGTCCTGACCATTTCGATCAAGGCTGACAAGACCTATTACTGGAACCTTGGCAGCGAAGTCGACACTCAGAAACAGCAGGACAAGGCCATGACCTTGCCGCAGATGACTGATGCCGTGACCAAGATCATTCGCGCCGGCAACGAAGGCGGCAAGCACACCCAGGTGTTCATTCGCGGCGACAAGGTTGTCGACTATGGCTCCGTGATGGGCGCCATGGGCGGGCTGCAGAAGGCCGGAGTCGGTAATGTTGGCTTGATTACCGAGGCGCCCTGATGCACCAACAGCGAGAGCCGTCCGCCTCGGAAAGCTTCTTCTGGCCTAGCGTGTGGGCAATTGCCCTGCACGTTCTGGTGTTTGGCATGCTGTTCGTCAGCTTTGCCATGACCCCGGACCTGCCGCCAGCCAAGCCGATCGTGCAGGCGACCCTGTATCAGCTGAAATCGAAAAGCCAGGCCACCACCCAGACCAATCAGAAGATTGCGGGTGAGGCCCAGAAGTCGGCTGCGCGCCAGACTGAAGTCGAGCAGATGGAACAGAAGAAGGTCGAGCAGGAAGCGGTGAAGGCTGCTGCGGAACAAAAGAAAGAAGAGGCGGCTCAAAAGGCCGAGGAATCGAAAAAGGCTGACGAGGCGAAGAAAGCGGAAGAGGCGCAGAAGGCTGATGAAGCCAAGAAAGCCGATAAAGCTGCCGAAGCCAAAAAGGCCGAAGAGAAACAATTGGCTGATATAGCCAAGAAGAAATCTGAAGAAGAAGCCAAGAAAGCTGCCGAAGAAGAGGCCAAGAAAAAGGCCGCTGAAGACGCGAAGAAAAAGATCGTCGAAGACGCGAAGAAGAAAGCTGCGGACGACGCCAAGAAGAAAGCTGAAGCTGACGAGGCGAAGAAGAAAATCGCCGACGATGCGAAGAAGAAAGCTGCCGCCGATGCCTCCAAGAAAAAGGCCCAGGAAGCAGCACGTAAATCGACCGAAGACAAAAAGGCCCAGGCCTTGGCCGATTTGCTTTCCGACACGCCGCAGCGCCAGCAAGCCTTGGCCGATGAACGTGGTGATGAAGTCGCGGGCAGTTTCGATGACCTGATTCGCTCACGGGCAGCAGAAGGGTGGACTCGTCCTCCTTCGGCACGCAAAGGCATGACAGTAGTGCTGCAGATCGGCATGTTGCCGGACGGTACGGTGACTTCGGTCAGCGTGGCCAAGTCCAGTGGCGATGGTTCGTTCGACAGTTCGGCGGTAGCAGCGGTCAAGAACATTGGCCGGTTGACCGAGATGCAGGGAATGAAACCAAGCGACTTCGCTCCCTACCGTTCATTCAAGATGACATTCACACCTGAGGATCTAGCCTTGTGAGAAACCTTCTTCGAGGAATGCTTGTCGTTATTTGCTGCATGGCAGGGATAGCGGCGGCGGATGAAAAGAACATCCTGGTCACCAGCGGTAGCGATCGGGCCACCCCGATCGCCGTTGTGCCGTTTGGCTGGCAGGGCGGCAGCGTGCTGCCGGACGACATGGCGCAGATCATCAGCGATGACCTGCGTAACTCCGGTTACTACGCACCGATCGACAAAGGCAACATGATCAGCCAGCCGACCCAGGCCAGCGAAGTCATCTTCCGCGACTGGAAAGCGTTGAACGCCCAGTACCTGATGGTTGGCAGCATCACGCCGGCCGGCGGTCGCCTGCAGATCCAGTACGCGTTGTTCAACGTCGCGACCGAGCAGCAAGTGCTGACCGGCAGCGTGTCGGGCACCACGGACCAACTGCGGGACATGGCGCACTATATCTCCGACCAGTCGTTTGAAAAACTGACCGGGATCAAGGGTGCCTTCTCGACTCGCCTGCTTTATGTAACGGCCGAGCGTTTTTCGGTAGACAACACTCGTTACACGTTGCAGCGCTCCGACTATGACGGCGCTCGTGCAGTGACGTTGCTGCAATCCCGTGAGCCGATCCTGTCGCCACGCTTTGCACCGGATGGCAAACGTATCGCCTACGTGTCCTTTGAACAGAAGCGTCCACGGATCTTCGTTCAGCACATCGATACCGGTCGCCGTGAGCAGATCACCAACTTTGAAGGCCTGAACGGCGCGCCAGCCTGGTCGCCCGATGGTTCGCGCCTGGCGTTCGTCCTGTCCAAAGATGGCAACCCGGACATCTACGTGATGAACATGGCCTCGCGCCAGCTGAGCCGTGTGACCAGCGGCCCGGGCATCAACACCGAACCGTTCTGGGGTAAGGATGGTTCGACCATCTACTTCACCTCCGACCGTGGCGGCAAGCCGCAAGTCTACAAAACCAGCGTCAACGGCGGCGGCGCCGAACGTGTGACCTTTATTGGTAACTACAACGCTGCACCGAAGCTTTCGGCCGATGAAAAGACGTTGGTGATGATTCACCGTCAGGATGGTTTCACTAATTTCCGGGTTGCGGCCCAGGATTTGCAGCGCGGAACCGTAAAAATCCTCACAGATACCAACCTTGATGAGTCAGCCACTGTTGCGCCCAACGGCACCATGGTAATCTACGCCACCCGCCAGCAGGGCCGGGGAGTCTTGATGCTCGTGTCCATTAATGGACGCGTAAGGCTCCCGCTTCCTACCGCACAAGGCGAAGTCAGAGAACCGTCCTGGTCCCCTTACCTGAACTGACGCGGCGCTACAAAAAGAAGTACTTAACACACTGGGGTTCATTAGGAGTTTCACGATGGAAATGCTGAAGTTTGGTAAGTTTGCTGCTCTGGCTCTGGCTCTGTCCGTAGCCGTTGGTTGCTCGTCTAAAGGCGGCGACAATGCCGGTGAAGGCGCAGCTGTTGATCCAAACGCTGGTTACGGCGCTAACACTGGTGCAGTTGACGGCTCCCTGAGCGAAGAAGCTGCTCTGCGCGCTATCACCACTTTCTACTTCGAATACGACAGTTCGGACCTGAAGCCAGAAGCCATGCGCGCTCTGGACGTTCACGCGAAGGACCTGAAAGCTAACGGCGCTCGCGTTGTTCTGGAAGGTAACACCGACGAACGTGGTACTCGTGAGTACAACATGGCACTGGGCGAGCGTCGTGCGAAAGCCGTTCAGCGCTACCTGGTACTGCAAGGTGTTGCTCCAGGCCAACTGGAACTGGTTTCCTACGGTAAAGAGCGTCCAGTTGCTACTGGCCACGACGAGCAGTCCTGGGCTCAAAACCGTCGCGTCGAACTGCGTAAGTAATTCGTCATGCGAACGTGCCGTCGTGCTCTAACTGTATTGGCTCTCAGCCTGGCACCGCTTGCGGTGTGGGCTGCGGTTCCTGTGGAAGATAGCAACTCTGGCTATAACAATAGCGGGAGCAGTTATCCGCCAGCGGGTTATGGCACGAACGGCGCCTATGTCGGGGGTGCGGCTACGGCCGCACCTTCGGCACAGGGCGAGCTGTTCAACCAGCTGCAACGCATGCAGGATCAATTGTCGCAGCAACAAGGCACGATTGAAGTTCTGCAGAATCAAGTGAACCAGCTGAAGCAAGAAGGCCTGGAGCGATACCAGGATCTTGATCGACGCATTGGAGCCGGCGTTACACCAGCCGCTACTCCTGATAATTCTTCTGCCGGTGGCGCGCCAAGTGCGGCCGCCGGTGGTGCAGCAGCAGGCGCGGCTGCCAGCCAAGCCCCTGCCGCCAGCAGCGAACCGGGTGATCCGGCGAAGGAGAAGCTGTATTACGACGCAGCCTTCGACCTGATCAAAGCCAAGGATTTCGATAAGGCCAGCCAGGCTTTTACCGCATTCCTGCGCAAATACCCCAACAGCCAGTACGCGGGTAACGCCCAGTACTGGTTGGGTGAGGTGAACCTGGCCAAGGGCGATCTGCAGGGCGCAGGCCAGGCCTTTGCCAAGGTCAGCCAGCTGTACCCCAAGCACGCCAAGGTGCCGGACTCGCTGTACAAACTCGCTGACGTAGAACGCCGCCTGGGTCATACCGACAAGGTCAAAGGCATTCTGCAGCAGGTGGTGGCCCAGTATCCGGGTACCTCCGCTGCCCAGTTGGCCCAGCGGGATCTGCAACGCATGTAAGCGTCGCAACCCGTTCAGAAGAAACCCGCGCCCTGCGCGGGTTTTTTCGTTAGAATCCACGCCCTTTTATGAAACACGCTTCCTGGGATTTACGCGTTGGCGCAATTCCTTGAAGTGCCTGACGGAGGCGGACAGCCTGTTTAGCTGTTACGCCCGTGGCGACTATGCAAGACACATTACGTATCACCGAAGTTTTTTACTCGTTGCAGGGTGAAACGCGCACTGCCGGGCTGCCCACTGTATTTGTGCGCCTGACCGGTTGCCCGCTGCGTTGCCAGTACTGCGACAGCGCCTACGCCTTCAGCGGCGGCACCGTGCGTACCCTTGAAGACATCCTCGAGCAAGTGGCCGGTTACCGGCCGCGTTATGTCTGTGTCACCGGTGGCGAGCCACTGGCGCAGCCTAACGCCATTCCCTTGCTCAAGCAGTTGTGTGATGCCGGCTACGAAGTGTCCCTGGAAACCAGCGGCGCTCTGGATATTGCTGCGGTCGACCCTCGGGTCAGTCGGGTCGTCGACCTGAAGACCCCAGGCTCCAAGGAAGTGCACCGCAACCGCTACGAGAACATCGAGTTGCTAACGCCCAACGATCAGGTCAAGTTCGTCATCTGTTCCCGTGAAGACTACGACTGGGCGACCTCCAAGCTGATCCAATATGGTCTGGACCGCCGCGCCGGCGAAGTGCTGTTTTCCCCAAGCCATCACGACCTGAATGCTCGCGACCTGGCCGACTGGGTTGTCGCGGACAACCTGCCGGTACGCCTGCAACTGCAACTGCACAAATACCTGTGGAACGACGAGCCGGGGCGCTGAGATGACTGAACAAAAGCGTGCGGTCATCCTGCTGTCCGGCGGCCTCGACTCCGCCACCGTGGTCGCCATGGCCCGGGCCGAAGGCTACAGCTGCTACACCATGAGCTTCGACTACGGCCAGCGCCACCGCGCCGAACTCGACGCCGCCGCCCGCGTCGCGCGCGACCTGGGCGTGGTGGAGCACAAGGTGATTGGCCTGAACCTCGACGGCATTGGCGGCTCGGCGTTGACCGACAGCTCCATTGATGTACCGCAAGGCCCCAGCGAAGGCATCCCGGTGACCTATGTGCCGGCGCGCAATACCGTTTTCCTGTCCCTGGCCCTTGGCTGGGCCGAAGTGCTCAATGCCCGTGACATCTTCATTGGCGTCAACGCCCTGGACTACGCCGGCTACCCGGACTGCCGTCCCGAGTACATCGAGTCGTTCGAGCGCATGGCCAACCTGGCGACAAAGGCCGGTGTAGAAGGGCAGGGCTTTCGCATCCTGGCGCCGCTGCAGAACCGCAGCAAGGCCGATATCGTGAAGGCTGGCGTAGGACTTGGCGTCGATTACTCGCTGACTGTTTCCTGCTATCAGGCAGACAATGACGGTCGTGCTTGTGGGAAATGCGACAGCTGCCGACTGCGTGCAGAAGGCTTCCAGGCGGCCGGAATTACTGACCCAACGCGTTATTTCTGATTTATTTCAAATAAGGTGTTGAATAATCCTTAGAAATCAGTATTATACGCGCCACCACACAGCGGGTCGTTAGCTCAGTTGGTAGAGCAGTTGGCTTTTAACCAATTGGTCGTAGGTTCGAATCCCACACGACCCACCATTTTTGGCGGTTTAGAAAATCCGGAAGGCCCACGCAAGTGAGGATTTCCGGGTTTTTTTTTGCCCGGTAAAAAGCCGACCACTCCCAAGGCAGGGAGTGATCGGCTTTTTTCGTTAAACCTAGCCAAACCGCCCGGTTATATAGTCCTCGGTCTGCTTCATCTTCGGCTTGGTGAAGATCTCATCCGTATTGCCGTGCTCAATCAGCTCTCCCATGAACATGAACGCGGTGCTGTCCGACACCCGCGCGGCCTGCTGCATGTTGTGGGTCACGATGATCACCGTGTAGTGCTCTTTCAGCTCGGTGATCAACTGCTCGATGCGCCCGGTGGAAATCGGGTCGAGCGCCGAGGTCGGTTCGTCCAGCAGCAATACTTGCGGGCGCAGTGCAATGGTGCGGGCGATGCACAGGCGCTGTTGCTGCCCGCCTGACAGGCTCTGGGCGCTTTGCTTGAGTTTGTCTTTCACCTCGTCCCACAGGGCGCCGCCGCGCAGGGCCTGCTCGACACGGTCATCCATTTCCCGGCGTGTCAGTTTTTCATGGTGGCGCACGGCATAGGCGATGTTGTCGTAGATCGACATCGGAAACGGCACCGGCTTCTGGAAGACCATTCCGACGTGGCTGCGCAGGCGGTTCATCGAGTAGCCGGGAGCCAGGATGTTCTCGCCGTTCAGCAGCACCTCGCCGCGCGCCTCCTGCTTCGGGTACATCGAGTAGATACGGTTGAATACCCGCAGCAAGGTCGACTTCCCACAGCCCGACGGGCCGATGATCGCGGTGATGCGTTTTTCCGGAATATCGATGTCGATGGATTTCAGCGAACGCTGGTTGTTGTAGAAAAACTCCAAGCCACGCACACGGATTTTGGTTTTTTCAGGTTCAAGTCGGGTCGATTGCATCAGTGGGACCTATTGCGCAAAAGAATCAGGCGAGACAGCAAGCTCAGCACCAGCACGAACATCGTCAGCACCAGGGCACCGGCCCAGGCGAGGGCGTGCCAGTCATCGAACGGGCTCATGGCGTACTGGAAAATGACCACCGGCACACTGGCAATCGGCTTGAGCAGGTTGCTGCTCCAGAACTGGTTGCCGAAGGCGGTGAACAGCAGCGGGGCGGTTTCCCCGGTAATCCGCGCCAGCGCCAGCAGGATGCCGGTCACCACCCCGGCCTTGGCCGCTCTCAATACAATCTGCAACGTCAGCTTCCATTGCGGCACGCCCAGGGCCAGGGCGGCCTCGCGCATGGTGGAGGGTTGCAGCTGGAGCATTTCGTCGGTCGTGCGCACCACCACCGGGATCACCAGCAGCGCCAGCGCCAGGGCGCCGGCAATGGCGGAGAAGCCGACCTGGTGATTGGTCAGCAGGTTCAGCGGCAGGATCACGCCGGTATAGATGAACAGGCCCAGCACGATCGATGGCGCAGACAGCAAGATGTCGTTGATGAAACGCACCGTGGTACCCAGGCGCGAGTGACGTGCGAACTCAGCCAGCCAGATGCCCGCCATCAGCCCGATGGGTGTGCCGATCAGCAGCGCAATCCCGGACATCAGGGCGCTGCCATAAAAGGCGTTGGCCAGGCCGCCGTCGGTTCCGGGGGGAGGCGTCATCTGAGTGAACAAGCGCAGGTTGAGCGCCTGGAAGCCGTTGATGATGGTGGTCAGCAGAATCCACGCCAGCCACAGCAGGCCAAAGACCGTGGCGCCACAACTCAACACCATGGCCACGCGGTTCTTGAAGGCACGCCTGCGGTACAGGCGTTCGCTGCTATTCATAAGCCCTCCTTGCGGGACAGGCGCATGAGCAGCAGTCGCGCCAATGCCAGCACCACGAATGTCACGATGAACAGCAGGAAGCCCAAGGCAATCAGCGCTGAGCGATGCAGGTCGGTATAGGCCTCGCTGAACTCGTTGGCGATGACGGAGGCGATGGAGCTGCTGGGCATCAGCAACGACGCGGAGAACTGCTGGGCGTTACCCAGCACGAAGGTGACGGCCATGGTTTCGCCCAAGGCGCGACCGAGGCCGAGAAACACACCGCCGACCACTGCCGAGCGGGTGTAGGGCAGGACGATGTCCCACACCACTTCCCAGGTCGTACTACCCAGAGCGTAGGCAGACTCTTTCAATTGAGTCGGCACACTGCGGAAAACTTCATGCATCACCGAGGTAATGAACGGCGTAATCATGATCGCCAGGACGATGCCGGCGGTCAGCATCCCGATGCCCAGTGGCGGCCCCTGGAACAGCGAGCCAATCAATGGAAGTGCGCCCAGGTAGTCGTTGATCCAGGGTGACAGGTACTCGGCCATGAATGGCCCGAAAACAAACAGCCCCCACATGCCATAGATGATCGAGGGAATGCCCGCGAGCAATTCAACGGCGGAGGCAACCGGCATTCTCAGCCAGGGCGGCGCCACCTCGGTGAGGAAAATCGCGATGCCAAAACTCACCGGCACCGCAATCAGCAGCGCCAGGAAGGAGGTGACCAGCGTGCCGTAAATCGGCACCAGGGCGCCAAAGTGGTTGTTGACCGCATCCCACTCGGTGCTGGTAATAAAGCCGAAACCGAAGGTCTTGAAGGCCAGGCCACCGCCCCACAATGTCGAAGCGGCAATACTTGCCAGCAACAGCAGGACGAGCATGGCCGCGCCGAACATTGAGCGTTTGAACCACAGGTCGTTGCGTTGATCACGAGCGGCGCGGCTGTCACCCGATACATCGCTCGCGTGAGTGGTCATGGCCAGGGGTTGGACAGTTTCATTCATATCGGATGTGCTCATCCCCTTGCTCAAGCACGACGCTGCCTGGGCAAGGGGATCATGGGAGGGCGGATCAGTGGGCGAAGTCAGACTTCCAGTAACCTTCGATCCGGGTCACGAGGGAATCGGGCAGCGCTACGTAGTCCAATGCCGCGGCCTGCTGCTGACCTTTTTCCAGCGACCATTTGAAGAAGTTGAAGGCCGCCTGGCTTTGCTCGGCGTTCTTCGCCTGCTTGTACATGATGATCCAGGTGGTCGCCGTGATCGGCCAGGCGTTCTCACCCGGGGCGTTGGTCATGATCAGGTTGAAGTCCTTGGCGTTGGCCCAGTCGGCGGTATCTGCTGCCGCCTGGAAGGCCTTCGCGTTGGGCTCGACAAACTTGCCCGACGCGTTCTTCAGCGAGGCGTAGGTCATTTTGTTCTGCAGGGCGTAGGCGTATTCAACAAAGCCAATGGAGTTCTTGATCTGCTTCACGTAGGCCGAAACACCTTCGTTGCCCTTGCCGCCCACGCCCACTGGCCATGGCACGGTGGTGCCGAAACCGACCTTGGTTTTCCAGCCGTCACTGACTTTGGCGAGGTAGTTGGTGAAGTTGTACGAGGTACCCGAGCCGTCCGAGCGGTGGACCACGGTGATGTTCGCGCCCGGCAGTTTCAGGCCAGGGTTGAGTGCGGCGATCGCCGGGTCGTTCCAGGCCTTGATGTCGCCCAGGAAGATTTTCGCCAGGACATCGCCATCGAGTTTCAACTGGCCGGCCGCGACGCCCTCAACGTTCATCACCGGCACGATGCCGCCAATCACGCTTGGGAATTGGCCCAGGCCGCCGGCCTTCAGTTCATCGGCCGACAGCGGCGCGTCGGAGGCACCGAAGTCTACGGTTGCTGCCTTGATCTGGGCGATGCCGCCACCGGAACCGATGGACTGGTAGTTGATCCGGTCACTGGAGCTCTTGCTGTATTCCTGGGACCACTTGGACAGCACCGGGTAGACGAAACTGGAGCCGGCGCCCGTTACGTCAGTGGCGTGAGCGACACCACTCAGGCACAGGGCGGTCAACAAGACTGACAGACTCTTTTTGGTCAGCAACATCACGACGACACCTCAAAAGAAGGGGGTAAGTGGAAGGGTCCACCTGTCTAAGACGTGACGATTTAATTCCCGGGATGTTTCTGTTTGATGACCGTTTGGCTTTATGAAGAAACATTTAGAAATATCTGCCGGCGACCTCAGAAGGGGGAATTCTGAGGTCGCAGCACTCATCAACCCTGGCTGCGCACCAGAATCGACTCATCGATCTGGGCGATCGATGTCACACCCGTCAGCGTCATCGCCACACGCATTTCCTTGGCGAAGATATCCAGCAGGTTCTCCACCCCGCGCTGCCCGTCAGCGGCCAGTGCGTATGCCTGTGCACGGCCCAGCAGCACGCCTTTGGCGCCAAGGGCGAGCATGCGCACCACGTCCAGCCCCGAGCGTACGCCGGAGTCCACCAGCACCGTCAGATCGCTGCCCACGGCTTGTGCGATAGGCGCCAGTGCCTTGGCCGTGGACAGCACGCCATCCAGTTGCCGCCCGCCATGGTTGGAGACGACGATGCCATCCGCACCGAAGCTCACCGCGTCCTTGGCGTCCTGGGGGTCGAGGATGCCTTTGATGATCATCGGGCCTTTCCAGAACTCGCGGATCCACTCCAGGTCTTTCCAGCTGATGGACGGGTCGAAGTTGTTGGCCAGCCAGCCGATGTAGTCCTTCAGCTGGGTGGGCTTGCCCAGGTATTTGGAGATGTTGCCCAGGTCGTGGGGGCGGCCCATCACACCGACGTCGAAGGCCCAGGCCGGTTTGGTCATGGCCTGCAGGATTTGGCGTTGCGGCCCGTAGGCCCCGGACATCCCCGAATGGGCGTCGCGATAACGCGCGCCCGGGGTGGGCATGTCGACGGTGAACACGAGGTTTTTCACCCCGGCGGCCTGGGCCCGTTCCAGGGCGTTTTTCATGAAGCCGCGATCTTTCAGCACGTACAGCTGAAACCAGATGGACTGTGGGCTCTGGGACGCCACTTCCTCGATCGGGCACACGGAAACGGTCGACAGGCAAAACGGAATGCCCTTGTTCGCGGCTGCCTTCGCCGCCTGGACTTCGCCGCGCCGGGCAAACATGCCGGTCAGGCCCACCGGGCTCAGCACCACCGGCATTGCCAGCGGCTGGTCGAACAGGGTGGTCTCAAGGCTCAGGCTCTCGACGTTGCGCAGGATGCGCTGGCGCAGGCTGATATCCGACAGGTCCGAGCTGTTGGCCCGGAGGGTGTGTTCGGCGTAGGCGCCGCCGTCGATGTAGTCGAACAGGAAACGTGGCAGTTTGCGGCGGGCGGCTTCGCGGTAATCCGATGCGGACGAAATGATCATGAACAGTGATGCCCCGGAATGAAGAAAACGGTGGGGTGAGGATAGACAAAGGCCTTTCATGGTAAAAACAACTTTTCCAACTTGATTCAAGTCGCAAATGGAATACTCATGAACCTTCGCACGTTGCTGGCCTTCGTCGAAGTGGTACGCCAAGGCAGCTTCTCACAGGCGGCCGAGGTGGTGTCACTTACCCAGTCTACCGTCAGCAAGGCGGTCAAGACTCTGGAAGATGAATTGGGCACGCCGCTGTTCAATCGCATCGGCCACAAGAGCGAGCTGACGGCTGCTGGCGAAATCGCCTACCGTCGCGCCTTGGTGCTGCTCGCCGAGCGCAGTGACCTGGTGGCCGAGATCAATGACTTGCTGGGGCTCAAGCGCGGTGTATTGCGCATCGGTTTGCCGCCGGTAGGCAGTGGCGTGTTGTTTGCGGCGATGTTCGCCCTGTACCGACAGCGTTATCCAGAGATTGAGATCGAGCTGATCGAGCACGGCAGCAAGAAGCTGGGCGAATGCCTGGAGGCTGGTGAGGTGGATGTGGCCGCGTTGCTGGTGCCGGTGGCCGGCGAATTTGAATATCAGGATGTGCGGGTGGAGCCGCTGATGGTGGTGATGCCGATCGACCATCCGTTGGCCGGGCGTAAAAGCGTCGACTTTTCCGACCTCGCCGACTCACCCTTCATACTGTTCGAAGCCGGGTTTGCGCTTAACCGGATTATTCTCACGGCCTGTGAGCGCAGAGGCGTAGTCCCACGCATCACCGCGCGCAGCGCCCAGATCGACTTTATCGTCGACCTGGTTGCCGCAGGACTGGGCGTCGCGTTTTTGCCGAGCATGCTGGCTTACAAGCACCTGCATGCCGGCATTGCCTTGATTCAGCTGGATGAGCCCCAGACTGATTGGCACATCGCGCTGGCCTGGCGACGGCAGGCACATTTGCCACCGGCTGCACGGGCCTGGCTGGATCTGGCCCTGGAAATGGGTAACGTTCCCGGCACCCGGCCTAGCCTTGGGCTATCAGCGTCAGACGACTCTTGACGACTTTTTGCAGCAGCAGGGCCAGCGCCTCGGTGGAGTAGGGTTTTTGCAGAAGGACGAAGCGACTGGCTTCTTCCTGGGCAATACGCGCGTACTCGTCGTTGTAGCCGGTAGTCAGCACCACCGGCAGCCACGGATACAGGGCTTCGATGGCCTCCAGTAACTCCAGGCCACTCATGCCGGGCATGGAGATATCGGAAAACACCACCTGAAAACTTTCCGGGTTGGGGGCCAGCGCTTCCAGCGCGCTTTGGGCATCGGGCACCCACAGCACGTGAAAGCCCATCTGTTCCAGGGTTTGCGAGGTGTACAGGCCGACATCGGCGTTGTCTTCGACCATCAATACGCCCAGGTTCGAGACGATGGGCGAGGCGCTGGTGTCTTGAAGTACCGGCATGGCGCTTGGCTCGACCTTGGGCAGGTACAGGGTAAATTTGCTGCCTTTGCCGCACTCGCTCTGCACCAGGATCTCGCCTCCCGATTGCTTTGCGAAACCGTACACCTGGGACAAGCCCAGCCCCGTGCCCTGGCCGATGCCTTTGGTGGTGTAGAAGGGCTCAAAGATCGCGTCGAGTTTTTCCGGCGGGATACCGGAACCGGTGTCGGCCAGTTCGATCGTCACGTAATCGGCGATGCGCACCGGATGCGCGCGAACCGATGGTAGCCAGCTTGCCGTCGAGACGCTGATCGTCAAATGCCCATTGCCGGCCATGGCGTCCCGGGCGTTGACCACCATATTGACCAGCGCTGTATCGAACTGACTTTCATCGGCGTTGATAAAGCAGGCATCGTCCGGCACCTGGATGCTCACCTTGACCCGTGAACCGGTCAGGCTGTCCATCATCTCGCCTACTCGCATGACGCTTTCGCCGACATTGAACACCTCTGGCCGCAAGGCCTGGCGACGGGCGAACGTGAGTAACTGGGCGGTCAGGCGGGCTGCGCGGTCGACAGTGCTGGCGATGGCTTCCACGTATTTGATGCGGCGGGCTTCGTTCAGGGAGGGCGGCTTCAGCAAGTCGGCGCAGGACTTGATCACCGTCAGCAGATTATTGAAATCGTGTGCGACACCGCCGGTAAGTTGGCCGATGGCTTCCAGTTTCTGCGACTGGCGCAGGGCATCTTCCGACAGGCGCAAGGCTTCCTTGGCTTCTTCCTCGGCCTGGATATCGCGGCCCACGGCGTGGATGTAATCGCTGTCGGGCACGGCCGTCCAGGCGATCATGCGGTAGCTGCCGTCCTGGTGACGGTAACGGTTCTTGAAGTTGGGGAAGTTTTTACCGTCGCCCAAACGGCTGACGGCCGATGACGAGACGGCCAGGTCGTCGGGGTGAACCAGCGCGAGCAACTGGCTGCCCACCAGGTCGCCTTCGGCGTGGCCGAGCATGCGGGTCCAGGCCGGGTTCACCGCAGAGATCACGCCGTCGAGTTGCGCCACAAGCATCAGGTCCGGCGACAGGCGCCAGATGCGATCGCGGTCGCGGGTGCGTTCCACTACCCGCTGTTCCAGGGATTCGTTGAGCTTGCGCAGGGACTCTTCGGCCTCGCGCAGGGGCGTGATGTCCCGGGACACGCAGAGGATTTTCTCTGGCAGGCCGTCACTGCCCATGATCGGGCTGACATTCACGTGCCACCATTTCAGGTTGCCGGCCAAGGTATTGGCGGCGCCGACAAAGCTGGCGTTGCGCCCAGCCTTGGCGGCGGCAACGGCGGCCTTGGCGTCGACGTTGCCCTGGTCCTGCCAGAAGTCGGGCCAGGGGCAGCCGCGAATCGCATTGAAGTCGCTGACCTCCATGATCTGCTTGCCGCCTTCGCTCATGAAAGTCAGGCGTGCGTCGAGGTCCAGCACCTTGATGCAGTCGTTGATGCTGGCAAGCACCCGTTCGGTGAAGGCTTCGCTATGGTTGAGGCCGGCGGCGGACAAATCGCTCGCACCCGAATCGGATGGGCTGTTTGTCTCTGAACCCTTCCCGACAGTGCTATTCATTTGAGTGCGGCCGCGCGTGTTAAATGGCCTTCATCATGTCATTGCGACACCTATACCACCAGCGACTTGACGCTTTTTCGGCGGTACTCGCCTGCAATGCTTCAAGCGTGGCTTGAAGGTCAATGGTTACGAGGGAATCACGCTTAAAACCCGCCAGTCACATTCCGGTTTCAAGGTCTGAATAAGCACCGTAAAAACCGCCGAAGTCTTTGAAATCAGTAGAATTGTAGGACAATTTTTCGCATGAAAAACTCTTCATAATTCGCCCTCTCGAAGATTGGTAGCTTCCCCGTGCAGCCCAATAATTCGAGTTCTAATAATGAATAAAAAACTCTTCAAGAGCGCTTTGGCGCTGTCGATCTCCCTTGCCTCCACTTCCCTGTTTGCCGGTGGTTTTGCCCTCAATGAACAAAGTATCAGTTCAATGGGCACTGGTTACGCCGGGCGTTCCTCTTCCGCCGATGACGCCAGCACGGTGTACGGCAACCCGGCCGGCATGGCCCGCATCAAGCAGAATGAAGTGAGCATCGGGGCGACCTACCTGGATGCCAAATCGAACATCAAGAATGCCAGTTCCTCACAATTTGGTGCCAACAACCCGGGCACCGACAAGGGCGACATGGTACCTGGCATTGCCGTGCCGATGGGCTACCTGGTGACGCCGATTGATGAGCACTGGGCGTTCGGCCTGGGTGTTTATGCGCCATTCGGCCTCGAAACCGATTATGAGAACGCCTTCCAGGGCAACGGCTTTGGCAGCAAAAGCGTGATCAAGGTTGTCACCGTCCAGCCAACCGTCAGCTATGCCTTCAACGACAAGGTCTCGGTAGGCTTCGGGCCCACCTTCAACCGCATCTCGGGTGAACTGGATTCCAACGTGCCGCTGGGCGGCGGCGCCGGTGAACAGGTCAAGATCAAGGGGAATGACACCGCCACCGGTTTTAACGCCGGCATCCTGGTGCAACCGTTTGAGAGTACGCGCTTCGGTGTGACCTACCACTCGCAAGTGGTTTACCACCTGACCGGCAAGACCAATGCCTCGGGCCTGGTTTCCGATGCCTTTGATGGCGGCCCGCAACGCTATGACGCGAGCCTGAACGTGACGACGCCATCGTCGGTGGACTTCTCGGTCACTCATCAACTGAACGACGACTGGACCTTATACCTGGGCAGTACCTACACCCGCTGGAGCCAGTTGAAGAAGATCACCGTCAACAACGACGGTGTGTCGGCGCTCGCGGCCCAGTTTGGCGGCTTGAATTCCATCACCGAGCAGCAGAACTGGCATGACACCTGGTCCCACGCCATTGGCCTGTCGTACCAGTTGAACAAACAACTGGTGCTGCGTACCGGCTTCTCGGTGGATCAGACACCTACCAACAACACCGACCGTTCCGTGCGTATTCCTACAGGCGACCGCACGGTATTCAGCCTGGGTGCCGGCTGGACGCCAGTCGATAACCTGACCTTCGACGTCGCTTATTCCTACCTGAAGGAAGAGCCGATCAAGGTCCGCGACAATAATCCGCAGTTGGCACTGACCTACGACGCCAAGTATGAAAACAGCGCCAACGGCTTTGGCGGTTCGGTAACTTACCGCTTCTGATGCACCGAAAGAGGGCAAAGAGTCATTTTTCTGACATGGCTCTTTGCTAGCAATTGTATCAATCTCGCTATCAAACCCTCCCTGTCTTGGTTAAATTAGGAGCAATCCAGCTCAAGACAGGGATCGTCATGACTACGCTTTCGCCCATCAGCTCCGCCATTGCCCTTATCAATCGGCCGGCCGTTACGCCGCCAGCGACGACGCTGACGCCAGAAACGGACGCCACGCTCGTGCGGCCCTCCTCGGTGGTCAGCCTCGGCAACGTGGCGGTTGATGTCCAGGCCCAGACCTATTCCCGAAACGGCCAATTACCCGTCCATGAACCGATCACGGTCTGGGAAAATGACAGCCAGGATGCCGTGACACGGGCGATTGGCGCGAATATCGACTCAACGCCCAGAGCCACCGGGTTCAGCGGCTTGGGCGCTACCCTGATCGAGCAATTCGCCAAGAGCGGTACGGACATTTCCCAGTCGGCGCTCGGCACCGCGTCGTCCAAGATCCAAAGCCCGGCCGAACTCAAGGTTCAGCAAGCGCTGCTGCACAGCGAAGCCGATAACCGGGTCAGCCTTACCGTCAAGACCGCCAGCGGCAAGACCGTCACCTTCAGCTTGGCCAGCCAGCCCGGTGGCCTGGCCGCGCAGGCCAAGGTGGACGGCGGTACCCTCAGCGCCGCCGAGCTCAAGGAGATCGCCAAGTTGGGCGAAGCCTTCCAAGGCGCCATCGACGGCCTGGCTGCCCAGCCGCCGAAACTCGATTTGAGCAAGCTGACGCAGTTTGATTCCCGTGTGTTGTCCTCGGTAGACCTCAGCGGCAAATTGAAAGTGGGGGCAGTGGATGACATCACCCTCGCGTTTCATGCGGACAGCCAGAGCCGTACCACCCGCATGAAAAGCCCGGCGGGAGAGGTGAATCTCTCGGTCGACCTGAAAAACGCCGGCATCCTCGGCAACGCCAAGCAGCAGGCAATCGCGCTGAAAAGCTACCTGGCCCAGTTCGACAAGGCCCAGGCGCGGGGCAAAGCCGATGCGGACCTGATGGCGATGTTCAAGGATGCGTTTACCGCCATGAACAGCAACTACCCGCAGGGCGTCAAAGCGCCACAGGCGCTGACCCGCAATGCCGCGGATCAAGGCCTGTTGACGGGCTTGGCAGATTTCAAGGCCTCCATCAGCCAGACGGCCAGCTCCCCCAACCCGGCGCGCCCTGGGGAAACCGACACGTTTGCCTATACGGTGTCCCAGAAAACCCGCGTGGGCGGCAGTGACATCTCGAATCGCACGATCGATCAGGTCCAGCAATCAAGCCTCAAAGCCAGTTTCCATCGGGACCTCAATGGCGGGAAGCCACCGGCTTTCGACACCCGCCGCGAGTCACAGAACTATCTCTATGTACAGGTCGACGACAAGGCCAGCAGTGCGGCGAATATCACTTACAAGGATGGATTCCTGACCAACGCCTCCGTCGATCAAAGCGCCAGCCAGAACACCCGCACCCAGCGCTACGAGATGGCTAATCTGGTTAAGGACACCCTGGAGCCCAACCAGGCCAGCAGCCATCGCGACTACCTGATATTGCTGGAATACGCGGCGCGGGAGGGCAAGAGGGTCCAGGGCGCCGATGAAACCATCCTGAAGGGTGCGCTGGCGAACATGCATCAGGGCGTGTTGTTGCAAGACGATCCTGGCGCGTTGCCGCGCTAAACCGGACGTTGTAAAAAAGGGAAACCCCGGCGTGGGTTTCCCTTTTTTATGCCTCGCCGAATCCCAGATTAGGCTTTTGAATCCATTCGATATTCTGTAGCCTTGCGCAGCTTCACCGTGCTTGATGAACACAATCACTTCGTCCGGCGGCGCCCGAAAGGCTCCAGAGCCGGTGGTACACTCGACTTTCGCGCAACTGCGCCTGCAGGTCTTGCGAACATGACGCAAATTTCCGAACGCCTTCTGGTCCAAGCCCATCTCGATGCCAAGCAGCCCAAGGTGCTGAGTGCCGAGGAAGAGGCGGGCTACCGTGCCGCCATTGCCGCCGAGCTCAAGGCTCAGGACGCGGTGCTGGTGGCTCACTTCTACTGCGACCCGGTGATTCAGGCCCTGGCCGAAGAAACCGGCGGCTGTGTCTCCGACTCCCTGGAAATGGCCCGCTTCGGCGCAGCGCACCCGGCCAAGACCGTATTGGTGGCTGGCGTGCGTTTCATGGGCGAGACCGCCAAGATCCTCACCCCTGAAAAACGCATCCTGATGCCGACCCTGGAAGCTACGTGCTCCCTGGACCTTGGTTGCCCGGTGGATGAGTTCTCGGCGTTCTGCGATCAGCATCCCGAGCGCACGGTGGTGGTGTATGCCAATACCTCGGCGGCGGTGAAGGCCCGGGCCGATTGGGTGGTGACTTCCAGTTGTGCGCTGGAGATCGTTGAAAGCCTGATGGATAACGGCGAGACGATTATCTGGGGGCCGGACAAGCATCTGGGTACCTACATCCAGCGTCAGACCGGCGCGGATATGCTGCTGTGGGACGGTGCGTGCATCGTTCACGAAGAGTTCAAGTCCAAGCAGTTGGAGGACATGAAGGCGCTGTACCCGGACGCTGCGATCCTGGTGCACCCGGAGTCGCCGACGTCGGTGATCGAGCTGGCGGATGCGGTGGGGTCTACCAGTCAGTTGATTGCGGCGGCGCAGCGGTTGCCTAACAAGACGTTTATCGTGGCTACCGACCGCGGGATCTTCTACAAGATGCAGCAGTTGTGTCCGGACAAGATTTTTGTCGAGGCGCCGACGGCTGGGAATGGGGCGGCGTGCCGTAGTTGTGCGCATTGCCCGTGGATGGCGATGAACACCCTGGAGCGTACGCTGCAGTGTTTGCGTGAGGGGAGTAATGAGATTTTTGTTGAGCCGTCGGTGATTCCGCAGGCTGTTAGACCGCTGAAGCGGATGCTGGATTTTACTCAGGCTGCGCGGTTGAGGTTGGCTGGGAACGCTTGATCTGGGTTGGGTACATATCCGTTTCTTCGGTAACGGCCGCTATTGGTTCCGCTCTTACAGCGGGTCACTTTTGAAAAGCGCAAAAGTAACCAAAAC
>NZ_JAOTOA010000011.1:0-216027 GCF_036346535.1 Pseudomonas sp. Z18(2022) | reverse complement strand
AATATCGGCCATCACCCAAACAACGGATATGTACACCTCTACTAAGGATCCAACACCCCACCGCTGTAGCTGTCAGACAACCGCGAACCGGTAAACTTGGCCACCACCGCCCCCTGGGACACCAACCGCTCCCGATGCCCAGTCACCATGCGCCCGGTTTGCGCCGCATACAGCACCACTTCGGAAGCCGGATCCCCAGGCCGCCGGATAATCCGTGCAAACCGCTCCCCCTCTTCCACCTGCTCGCCCAGGCCTTTCTCAAACACCAACACCCCGGCACACGGCGCCAGAATGGTCTCCATACACCCCATGTCCACCACCTGCCCCCGCCAATCGGCAATCACCGGGGCTTCGTCGATCACCCCGCTCGCACAGAGCCAGGCCCAGATGCCGTCGCCATCCTGCCCGGCCAGAGCGTCACTCACATCCGCCTGCCCGCGCAGTTCGATGGTCGCCGCCAACCGCAGGTTCGCGTGATCGATGATGGTCTCCTCAAACGACCCGTCGCCGCCCTCGTCCCAGACAATCACCACATCCACCTGCAACGCCGCCGCCAACGCCCGGCCCTCGGGCCAAAAACTGCGGTGGATATACAGGTACGGCAGCGCTTCATCATCCGTGTGCAGGTCCAGCACCAACTCGGCATCGGCCGCCAGTTGCACCAGGCTTTTCTGCCATTGCGCCAGGTTGCTGGCCGGGCGCTCCATCGCCAATGAATGATCGAATGCCCGGTTAAAATTTTGCCCGGTGGCTTCGTGAAAACGCCCCAGCAACCGCCCCTGGCGAAACTGGCCAATGCCGAACGGGTTGGCCTGGGGCACCACCGTCACCGTGCCTTTGAGCCGCCCCTGCTCCTGGCACGCCTGCAAACGCGGCAACAGTTGGTGCAGCACCAGCATCCCGGCGATCTCGTCGGCGTGCACACCGGCTTGCAGGTGCACCCGCGGACCGCTACCGTCTCCCTCGAAGCGCCAGGCGCCGATGTGCAAGGTGTTCCCGGAATCGCCCGGGACTTGCCACGAAAGGTCTTTTGCCATGCCGTTGCCCTCCTCTTGTTGGATCTGTGGGTATATATTGAACACACGTTCAGCCATGTATCTTGACCAAGGGTGTGCCTGTGACCGAAGACCGTCGCGACCTGTTGATTGCCGCCACCCTCACCAGCCTCGCCCGGGACGGGCATGCCGGCATTTCCGTGCGGCGCATCGCCGCTGAAGCCGGGGTTTCGGTGGGGTTGCTCAATCACCATTTCGGCAGCATCGATGCCCTGATCGCCGAGACCTACCACAAGCTCGCCAGCGAACTGACCGCCGCCCTGTGGCAGGAAGTCGATCAGGCCCAAGGCCCGGCGGCGCGGCTGGATGCATTCCTCGCCGGGTCGTTTTCCTCACGGGTCATGGACCCGAAATTGCTCGGTGTGTGGGTGGTGTTCTGGAGCCTGATCCGCCATTCGGACCACGTGAACGACTCCCACGAAAAAAGCTACCGCGCCTACCTCGAACTGATTCGCCAATTGCTCGACGACCTGGCCGCGAGCGAAGGCTTTGTGATCCACGACACGCGCCTGGCAGCCATCGGCTTATCGGCGATGCTCGACGGACTCTGGCTCGAGTGGTGCCTCAACCCCGGCACCTTCAGCCCCGCCAACGGGCTGCACATCTGCCGCTGCTGGATACAGGGGCTGCGTCACGGAGCATTCGGCACCGACCACGTCCTGTGACACGGGATGCCGGGCACTCAGCATGGCCAGGGTGCCGCTGATGGCGATCAGCACCGCGCCGAAGATCAGCGACACGTCCATCACCGTGCCCCACACCAGGCTCGACAGCAGGAACGCCCAGATCAACCCGGTGTACTCAAAGGGTGCCAACAGCGTCGCCGTGGCCCGGCGGAAACTTGCAAACAGCAGGAACTGGCCAATGCCCCCCACCAGCCCGGCGCCGAGCATGCCCAGCCACGCCGGTGTGGGTGACGGTGTATGCGTCCAGGGCAGCGTCACCGCCATGCAGACCACAAACACCACGTTGGTGATCAGCATCTGTTCCAGCACCGAGGTGTTGTCGTCTACCTGGCGCAGCTGGATATAGGTAAACGCCCAGCACAGCGCCGCCGCCAGCGTCAGGCCGATAGGCAGCGGGTCGACCATGCTGCTGGGACGACAGGCGATCACCACGCCCACAAAGCCGATGATCAGCGACAGCCACTGGCCGCGACTGGCGCGTTCCTTGAGGATCAGCGCCGCCAGCAAGGTGACCATGATCGGCGCGGAAAAATACAGGGTGGTCATTTCCGCCAGGGTCAGGTCCTTGGCCGCGGTGTAGTAAAGCAACCAGGCCAGCAGCGACAGCAGGCCGCGGATGATCAACAACTTCCGGCTGACCGAATTCCAGGCCCGCTTGAGCAGGCCAAGGCGCCCGGCGATCACGCACGCGGTGACCACCACCAGGCTGCGCCAGAACAGGATGGTGAACACCGAATAGTCGGCCACCAGCCATTTGATCCCGGCGTCCTGCAACGCCAGGAACGCATAGGCCAGCGAGCACAGGGCAATCCCTTGCAACGAGCGATCGGTTTTCATCCGGCCGACCTGCGCAACGGTGTGCCACGCCGCTCGGCAATCGCGTACAGGGCTTCAATCAGGAACGTCAGGCACAGGTAAACCCCGGCCACCAACAGCAGCGGCTGGTAGATCTGCAAGGTCTGGGCACGCACGACGTTGGCGGCGCCGAGCAGGTCTACCACCGCGATGGTCGAGGCCAGTGCCGTGGACTTGAGCAACATCACCGTCTCCCCCGCGAGTGTCGGCAGCAACAGGCGCATGGCCCGTGGCAAGCGCACCCGCAACAGTGCCTGGTGTGGCGTCATGCCGAACGCCGAGGCGGCTTCCATTTCGCCCTTGGGCACCGCCAGCAGGCCGCCGCGAATCACTTCACCGACGTAGGCGCCTACCGAGAGCACCAGGGCGAACACAATGTACCAGTAGCCGTCCCGCAGGAACGGCCACAGGAAGCTTGCGCGAATCATCGGGAATTGGGCAAACAGGCTGCCCAGGCCGTAGTAAAAGATGTAGATCTGGATCAGCAACGGCGTGCCCCGCAGCACGCTGGTGTACCCCAGCGCACAACGGGCCAGCCACTTGCGCCGCGACAGCCGCGCCAACGCCACCAGCACCGCCAGGGCGAAGCCCAACAGTGCCGAGATCACCAACAGCGACAGGGTCGTCTGCAAGCCCTTGGCGATCAGTCCTGCGTAATAACTTATCCACTCAGGCATGTGCGGCTCACTCGACAACCGGCATCCAGCGACGAATACGTCGTTCCAGGCGCCCGGACAGGTAGTTGGAGGCCAATGTCACCAGGTAATACAAGGCGGCGGCCGTGAGGTAGAACAGCAGGTAATGCCGGGTCGAGCCCGCGGCCTGCTTGGCGGTGTACAGCAGTTCGTTGGTGCCCACCACGCTGATCAGCGCGCTGTCCTTGATCAGGTTGATCCACAGGTTGGACATGCCGGCCAGCGCGTATGGCGCCATGATCGGCAGGGTCACCCGGCGGAACAGGCCAAAGCCGCTCAAGCCAAAGGCCCGTGCCGCTTCGATCTGCCCGTGGGGAATCGCCAGGATCGCCGCGCGGAAAATCTCCGAGGCGTATGCGCCTTGCACCAGGCCCAGCACCAGGATCGCCACCAGCGGCCCACTGATATTGAACTGCTCGAACCCAAGCCACAGCATCAGCGCGTTGAGGGCCATGGAGCCTGCGTAATACAACAACAGGATCAGCAGCAACTCGGGCACCGCGCGGAACACCGTGGTGTAGCCGCGCATCAGCATGGCAATCGGGCGCGGCGCACTGAGCTTGGCACAGGCCACCACCAGGCCGATCAGCAGCCCCACCGCAAACGAACCGGCGGAGATCTGCAGGGTCATCCATAACCCTTTGAGCAGTGCGTTGCCCCAGCCTTGCTCGCTGAAGTTGAGTAGATCGAACATCGGCGCTCCCTATTTCTATGACAAGCAATGACCCTCTGGCGAGGGAGCTTGCTGTTGTGACGGAGCTTTTGTGGCTAGGGTGTTGTTGTGGTGAGGGAGCTCTTGTGGCGAGGGAGCTTGCTCCCGCTGGACTGCGTAGCAGGCCCATTTTTTGGGGGCGCTTCGCACCCCAGCGGGAGCAAGCTCCCTCGCCACAAGAGCTCCCTCATCACAAGAGCTCTCTCATTACAGCAAGCTCCCTCACCACAAAAGCGCCCCCCTCTACCGGGTTAGTTTGTGTAGGGGCTGTCACATACTTTGCTGATGTAGGCTGGCGTGTCGGCGCGCTTGCACGGGCTCACCGACACACCAAACACACTCTGCGACAGGTCAGCGTAGTCCTTGCTCACCAGCAACTCACCGATGGCCTTGTCCAGACGGGCCTTGAGTTCAGTGTCTTCCTTACGCAGGCCGGCGCCCACGCCACGGCCGATGATCGGGTCGTAAGGCACTTCGGCGATCTCGGCCAGCCCCTGGGCTTCAGGAGTTTTCACCATCATGGCGATGGCGACACCGTCGGCCATCATCAAGTCGGTGCGCCCGGCAATCAGGTCGGCGTTGGCCGATTCCTGGGTGTCGTAGTACTTCAGGTCAGCAATTTTCTCGTAGTACTTCTTCAGGTAGTTGGCACTGACCGTGGAGATCTGCACGCCGATGATTTTGCCTTTCAGGCCCGCCGGCGAGACTTCGACGGTGGTGCCCTTGGGACCGGCAATGCCCAGCAGCGAATCGTAGTAAGCGCGGCTGAACGCGATCTGTTTTTCACGCTCTTCGGTGACCGACATCGAGGAGAAGATCACGTCGATTTTCTTCGCCAGCAACGACGGAATAATCCCGTCCCACGCCACTTCCTTGATCTGGCACTCGGCTTTCATCAAGCCGCAGAGCTTGTGGATCAGGTCCACCTCAAAGCCCGTCCACTCGCCGTTGCCGCCCTTCACCGTGAACGGTGGGTAAGGTTCCGCCGCCACCGCGAACACAATGGGTTTCTCCGCCGCCAACGCAGTACCTGCCGCCAGCATCAACACTGCACTGCTCAACCACTTTGCCAAACGTTTGGATTTCATGATCTTGCCCCGTCTTTTTTTGGAGTTAGCGAGTTTGATGCGCGTTGACGAACTGCCGGCAACGTTCACTGCGTGGGTCGATAAACACTGAGTCCGGCGAGCCGGTTTCCTCGATCAGGCCTTGGTGCAAAAACGCGACTTTGGATGACACATCCCGGGCGAACGCCATTTCATGGGTGACCAGGATCATGGTGCGGCCTTCCTCGGCCAGGGAACGAATCACCCGCAGCACTTCGCCCACCAGTTCCGGGTCCAGGGCTGAGGTGGGTTCGTCGAACAACATGACTTTGGGGCGCATGGCCAGCGCGCGGGCGATGGCCACCCGCTGCTGCTGGCCGCCGGAGAGGAACGCCGGGTATTCGTTGCGCTTGGCGGCCAGGCCGACGCGGTCGAGCAAGGCCTCGGCGCGTTCGATGGCTTCGGCACGGCTTTCCCGCAGCACTTGGATCGGCGCTTCTATCAGGTTTTCCAGCACGGTGCGATGGGGCCACAGGTTGAAGTTCTGGAACACCATGCCCAGCGTCGAGCGGATCCGTACCAGCTGTTTGGCGTCGGCCACCAGCGGTGCGCCGGGGCGGCCGTAGTTGAGTTTGATGCTTTCACCGTCCACATGAATGCTGCCCTGGTCCGGCACTTCGAGCATGTTGATGCACCGCAGCAAGGTGCTTTTGCCCGAGCCGCTGGCGCCGATCAGCGAGATCACCTCGCCTTCGTGGGCCGTCAGGGAAATGCCCTTGAGCACTTCGATATTGCCGAAGCGTTTATGCAGGTCGAGCACCTCGATCATCTTTTTCGCGGCCACCGGCTGCACGCTGATGATTTTTGCCGCAGGTTCTATGCGTGGCTCGCCGGCGAGCTTGGCGACGAAGCGGCTGATGCGCTCGCAGGCCTCGGCCAGTCGCGCTTCACCCAGGGTGAATGACAACCGCACGAAGCCCTGTGCCGGCTCACCGAAAGCGGCAGCATCCAGTACGGAAACCCCCGCTTCGCGGAACAGCCGCCAGGCGAAGTCCAGGGAACTGAGGCCGGTGTCCCGCACATCCACCAGCACGAACATGCCGGCTTGCGGGGCGCGGACATGAATGCCCGGGCAACCGGCGAGGCCGGTCACCACCAGGTCGCGGCGGCGACGGTAGGTCTCACGCATGCCATGGGTGACTTCATCGTGGGCCAGCACGGCGGCGGTCGCGGCTTGCATCACAAACCCCGGCAAGCCGTACAGCATGCTCAACACCAGGGTTTCGGCGTGGGCCACCATGGCAGGTTCTGCGACGATCCAGCCGATGCGCCAGCCGGTCATGGCGTGGGATTTGGACAGGCTGCCAATCACGATGCAACGCTCGGCCATGCCCGGCAGCGCGGCCAGGCTGTGGTACTCACCGTCGAACACCAGGCTTTCGTAGACCTCGTCCACCACGACCCACAGTTCATGCTCGATCGCCAGGTCGGCAATCGCTTGCAGCTCCTGGGGGGTGAGCACCACGCCTGTGGGGTTATTGGGGTTGGAGAAGAAAATCGCCCGGGTGCGCGGCGTGATGGCGGCGGCCAGCAGCGCCGGGTCAAGACGAAAACCCGAGTCGGCGGAACACGGCACCCGCACCAGCGTTGCGCCGCTGGCCTTGAGGGTAGCTTCATAGGTGACATACATCGGGTCGAGGACGATCACTTCATCACCGGCCTGCAACAGGCACAGCGAGGTGACGAACAAGGCGTTTTGCGCACCGGCCACGGTGATGACGTTTTCAGCGCTCAGCGGTCGGGCCAGGGATTTGCTGTAACGGGCGGCAATCGCATCCCGTAGCGCCGGGCGGCCGGGAATTTCGGTGTAGTGGGTGTCGCCCTGGCGCAGGGCTTCGACGGCGGCGTCGGTGATGAACGAAGGTGTGGCGAAATCCGGGTCGCCGACACTCAGGATAATGATGTCTTCACCTTTACTGCTGGCCTGGAACGCGGCGTGGTGGATGTCCCAGGCGGCTACGCCCTGCCCTGCAATTCGCTCAACAAAGGGTGAAAACCGCATGCCAGTGCCTCTCGTTCAATCAGAAAAAGCGCAAGCCCGCTTGTTGCCAAGCGGGGGGTTGCAGCCAACATAATTGAAACTGAACACTCGTTCAACGGCAAAATCAGCGGATGTCGTTAACAGCTAAAACAGGTCGTTGTGGTGGTTTGCCCATCAGGTTGCACTGGTGGTCTTGCAGCTCCTCGGCAGACGCCAGGTTCCACTCCTTGAGGGTCAGCCGGGTGGTCAGCAGCACGAAGTTGCCATCTGCCTCGGGTGCCAGCAACAGGCTGTAGCTGGCCATGGCGTCGCCCTGGGCCTGTACGTACTCATTCAGGATGGCGAGCGGGTCACGCAGGTCGAAGTCTGCCGCCGACAGGGTACGGGCACTGTAGGTGTGCCCCTGCAGTTTCACCGGCAGGGTTTGCCAGTGCTCGTCGAGGGTCGCGGCGCGTTCGTTGAGGGTGTTGAACACATCGGGGCGCAGGCAGGCGATATGGATATGCAGCTGGTTTTGCGAGCGGCCATAACGGGAGTTGATCGCCAGCGACACATAGCGGTCGGCAATCGGCGCAGACAGGCCGCTGGACAGTACCGCGTGGTTCTTCCAGGCCTGGGCGAAGTAATGCGGCAGCAAATCCCGGGTTAGGGCAATGTCTTCGATGCCGGTGACCTTGTCGGTGGGGATCAGCAAGTCCTGATACGGGCCGTTGAGGTCCTTGAGCAGCACGAAGCCCTTGTCCGGATCCACCTTGAGGCATGGGCTGGGGTTTTGGTGCTGGTTCTGGTCGGGCACGCATTGGCGGCTGACGATCTGCCACAGCACATCGGGGTTGCCCCGCCATTTCAAGGCGCCCGCCAACGCCGCCACACACAACAAGCCACCGATAAGCGTAAATACGGTACCGCGCTTCATGCCAAAAACCTCAACGCCAAAGGGATGTCTATTGTTGTTTTGCAACTGCCGCACATCCCTGTCGCAAAGGTTAACGTGTGGCCGGGGCCATAAATTCCGGCCCTACCGGATCTTTTATCGTGTTGGCCAGAATACGGTCGATATGTTGCAGGTCATCGGCGGTCAGTTGCCAGCCGAAGGCGTCCTCGATGCCTTTCAATTGCTCCGGACGGCGGGCGCCCCACAGGGCCACCGTCGGGCCCTGGTCCAGTACCCAGCGCAACGCCAGGGCCAGCACGGACTTGCCGTGGCATTCGCGGGCATACACATCCAGCGCCGCGACGGCTGCCAGGTATTGCTCAAAGCGTGGCGCCTTGAATTTCGGGTCGAGCTTGCGCACATCATCCCCGGTAAAGCGCGTGGCGGCGTGCATGCTACCGGTCAACAGGCCCCGGCACAGGGAACCGTAGGCCAAGACCACCAGCGAGTTTTGCTTGGCGTACGGCAGGATGTCGCTGTCGATCGCCCGTTCGAACAGGTTGTAGGGCGGCTGCACCGTGTCCAGGTGGGTGTACTGGCGGAAGTCGTCCATTTGCGCAGGGGCGTAATTGCTCACGCCCACGGCGAGAATCTTGCCTTCGCGGCGCAATTTTTCCAGCTCGCCGGCGGTCTCTTCCTGGGCCACCAGCGGGTCGGGCCAGTGGACCTGATAGAGGTCGATGTAGTCGGTTTCGAGGCGCAGCAGCGAGTCTTCGATTTCCTTGCGGATGCGCTGGGCCGTGGCGTTGCGACGCACGGTGCCGTCGTCCCATTGCAGGCCGGCCTTGGTGGCGATCACCGCGGTATGACGCACGCCGCGCAGGGCCCGGCCAATCAGTTCTTCAGACAAACCGAGGCCATACACCGGCGCACTGTCGATAAAGTTAATGCCGCTGGCCAGCGCATGGCGGATGGTCTTGATCGATACCTCAGTATCGGCACCGCCCCACATCGAGCCGCCCATGGACCAGGTGCCCAAGGCAATCCGCGAGACTGCCTTGTCGATCCCCGGGATCTTGATGGTTTCGATACTCATTAAAAAAGCCTCCGCCAGAAATATTCAGTAAAAAAACGATTACTCTAGATCATCCGAGGTTGAATCGGGCTCAACGCCGCGTGAAACCCAAACCCTACAAAAGGTGCTTGATATGGCAGCGTTCAACCGCTCCGAGTTGGCCGACCTGAATGTGTTCATGGCGATCATCCGTCGCCGTAGTTTCCGGCATGCCGCCCACGAACTGGGCGTCACCACCTCGGCCCTGAGCCACACCATGCGCAACCTGGAAACCCGCCTGGGCGTCAAGCTGCTCTACCGCACCAGCCGTGCCGTGGAACCTACCGATGCCGGCGTGGTGCTGGCGGAAAAACTCAGTGCCGGCTTCGCGACGATCCAGGATGGCCTCGACACCCTCGAGCTGTACCGCGAGGCGCCGATTGGCCGGCTGCGCCTGAACGTACCCCGGGACGCGGCCGTGTTGCTGATCTCGCCGGTGCTGGGGGAATTCACCAGCACCTACCCGCAACTGCGCCTGGACGTGATGATCGAAGACCGCATGCTCGACATCGTCGCCGAAGGCTACGACGCGGGCATCCGTTATGGCGCCACGGTACCCCAGGACATGGTGGCCGTGCCGCTCACCGGCGAGTTGCGCTGGATCATGGTCGCCTCCCCTGCCTACCTGGCAAGCGCCGGAACGCCCAAGGTGCCCAAAGACCTGCTCGCGCATTCCTGTGTGCGCATGTACCTGGGCGACAAGACCACCTACAAGTGGGAGCTGGGCAACGGCGCCCGCCAACAGCGCCTGGACGTGCCCGGCCACTTCAGCGCGGCCGACACCCAGACCATCGTCGACGCTGCGCTGCAAGGCGTGGGCATCGCCTACTGCCTGGAAAATCGCGTGCTATCGGAACTGGCAGACGGCCGCCTGGTGGAAGTGCTGCCCGACTGGGCCTGCCTGGGTGCGCCGCTGTGCATGTACTACCCCAGTCGCCGGCAGTCGCAGCCGGGGTTGCGCCAGCTGATCGACATGATCCGCCTGAAAACCATCGGTTCGCAGTTGCTGGAATCACATTGAACCTGCACCGGGCCGCACTCCTCAAACCTGCATAGACCACGGCCTGGTGCACACCCGATGACGTTTATTCTGTGGATGGCCGTACTGGGTGCCGTCTTGCTCACCCTCGCCCTCACCTCCTCCTACCTGCGCTGGATGCCGGTCACCACGTCGGCTGTCTGCCTGCTGCTGGGTATCGGCATCGGCCCGCTGGGCATGGACCTGCTGCACCTGGACATAAAGGGTTCCGCCCGCTGGATGGAGCATCTGACGGAAGTCGCGGTGCTGTTCTCGCTGTTTGTCAGCGGGCTGAAATTGCGCCTGCCACTCAAGCATCGAACCTGGCGCATTGCGTTTGGCATGGCCGGCCCGGTGATGCTATTGACCATCCTCGGGACATGCCTGGTGCTGCATTGGCTGCTGGGTTTGTCGTGGGGCGTTTCGCTGTTGGTGGGGGCGATTCTCGCGCCCACCGACCCGGTACTGGCGGGCCTGGTGCAGGTCAACAACGCCCAGGACTATGACGCGCTGCGTTTCGGCCTGTCCGGTGAGGCGGGCTTGAACGATGGCACCGCCTTCCCGTTTGTGATCTTTGCGCTGATCTTCATGCAGCACGGCGGGTTCGACGGTGACTGGCTGGGCGGCTGGGTCCTGAAGAACCTGCTCTGGGCAGTACCTGCCGGGTTGCTTGTAGGGTACTGGATGGGCCGTGGCATCGGCCAGGTCACCCTCAAGATGCGTATCACCAATGCCGACAGCACCCTGTCACCCAATGATTACCTGACCCTGGCCTTGATCGCCCTCGCCTATGTAGTGGCCGAAGCCATCGGCGGCTATGGCTTTCTTTCGGTGTTTGCCGCCGGCCTCGGGCTGCGGCAGGCCGAGTTCAAGTCCACGGGCAACGCTCAAACCCCTGCCGAGCATTTGGCGCAACCGGTGGTCGGTCACATGGAGGTTGAGCCGGAGCACGCATTGCATGGGGATGTCGGGCAGTTACAGGACACGCAGATCGCCGCCGGGGTGATGATGGGCGACATGCTCGCCTTCGGCAGCCTGGTGGAACGTTCGATGGAAGTGTTCCTGGTCACCCTGCTGGGCGTGGTGCTGGCCAGCCATTGGGATTGGCGAGCGCTGGCGGTAGGCGCGGTGCTGTTTTGCGTGATTCGCCCGCTCAGTGTGCTGTCGATACCCTGGGGCACCCTGCTGGATCGCAATCAACGCGGGCTGGTGGGCTGGTTCGGGATTCGCGGGATCGGCAGCATCTACTACCTGTTCTACGCCATCAACCATGGGCTGGTGGGCACCAGCAGCACCGTGGCGGTGAACCTGACGCTGTCGGTCATTGCCCTGAGCATCATCGTTCATGGCCTCAGCACACAGCCGATGCTGGTGTGGTATGAACGACGTGCCCAGGCACAACGATGAGGGCTATTCCTGGTTTTCGGTGTTGCCGACGTCGGCGGCATCATCCAGGTCGTTAAGCGGTACTTCGGCATCATCCATCAATGAGCCCGGGTCTTCATTGCCCGGGTCATTGAGTTCATCGTCATCTTCCAGGTCTACAGACATGACCGTCTCCTCTAACCGCCTTGGGTATCGATATCGGCATCGGTTTCAGGCTTGGGCTCGCGCTCGGGCTTGAAGTCTGGACTGTAGTCGTTTTCTTTGGCCTTGGGGTCGCTGGCGGGTTTGGGGTCTTTCGGCGCATCGGCGGCGGTGCCGGGGGCCGGCTCGCCGCGGTCGATGGCCGGGTCGTTACGGTTGCTGACTTGGGGATCGTTGTCTGTGCTCATGGCTCACCTCTGTTGAAAAACGCAGACTGCGTAAAGGTAAGGTCGTGCGCCGTGGGATGAAGTTCCCGTGAGTTACGAACCCGGGTTGTCCACCTGGATATAGAACGCATAGGCCCCCAGGATTACCCAGAACACCATGAACAGCCACGGCGCACGCATCGAGAACAGCAGTGACTTGCGATAGCCCTTGTGGGACGACTCCGTTTCACTGAACAGCGGCGATTCATCATAGGCCAGGCCCATGACCGGCTCGCTGCGCAGCAGTTCGCTCTGCTTGTAGTGCCAGTGATCGATGATGTCGTAGGCCGCCCGAATGCCCGGCCAGGCGTTCAGGGAACTGAGGATGCCGAGCATCGCCAGGAATACCGGCACCACCAGGGTGAACAGCTTGCCCCATTCCGGGTTGAGGTTGCCCATGCCGGAAACGAAGGCGATCACCAGGAACGACTGCGCCGTGAGGTAGGCGTCGGTGCGGTTGGCCAGGATGCTGGTTTCGTACTGGATCTCGCGTCGGTAGAAATCGAGACGGTCCTTGGGCGAACCGAAAATCTTCGCGTTGTGTTCGCTGTGGTCGGTCTGGTTCGACTCCGGAGTGTCGGGTGAAATGATTCTGGGCACATCCGTGCTCCGTGCTGGCATTTGAAGCAGTTTAGAAGAACCGGGCTGGTGCAAAGTTCAAGTAATCAGTGCACCGTTTTGAGGCGATAGAGCTACATCTGTGGCGAGGGAGCTTGCTCCCGCTGGACCGGGACAGCGCTCCAGTGCACAGCGCTCTCATTCCTTTTTGGGGCCGCTGCGCAGCCCAGCGGGAGCAAGCTCCCTCGCCACAAGGTGGATGGCACAGGCATTGCTTTATTGATTCATCTGCCCGGATACAGGAGCAATCGTTACCCCCCGACCCAGAGCCCACCCCAAAAGAAAGTAAGGACCAGGCCTGCTGGCACCATCAGCCACGGGCTCATAAAAAAATGCGTTTTCTAAAGCGGCAGTGCCAAAGCGCAGTTAGTCCCGGCACTGACAAGGTAATTGGAATGGCTCGATCTTTCTTTGATGAAATGAATGACGCACAAGGCGTTTGCCGTGCGCACTATCAGGAATTCTCCCGCTGGCTGGCCAATACGCCGCCAGAACTGCTGGCCCAGCGCCGCCGTGAAGCCGACCTGCTGTTTCACCGCGCCGGGATCACTTTCACCCTGTATGGCGACGAGCAAGACACCGAGCGCCTGATCCCCTTCGACATCATCCCCCGCAGCATTCCCGCCAGTGAGTGGAGCGTCATCGAGCGCGGCTGTATCCAGCGGGTGAACGCACTGAACATGTTCCTTGCCGACATCTACCACGACCAGCGCATCATCAAGGCCGGGATCATCCCCGCCGACCAGGTGCTGGGCAACGAGGGTTACCAGAAGGCGATGGTCGGGCTGGACCTGCACCGCGATATCTACTCGCACATCTCCGGGGTCGACCTTGTACGCGACGGCGACGGCACCTACTACGTGCTCGAAGACAACCTGCGCACCCCCAGCGGCGTGAGCTACATGCTCGAAGACCGCAAGATGATGATGCGGTTGTTCCCCGAGGTCTTCGCCAAGCAGCGCATCGCCCCGGTGGACCACTACCCCAACCTGCTGCTCAAGACCCTGAAAAGCTCCAGCCGCCTGGACAACCCGAATGTGGTGGTGCTGACGCCGGGGCGCTTCAACAGCGCGTTCTTCGAGCATGCATTCCTGGCCCGGGAAATGGGCGTGGAGCTGGTGGAAGGCGCCGACCTGTTCGTGCACGACCTCAAGGTGTTCATGCGCACCACCGACGGCCCCAAGGCCGTGGATGTGATCTACCGCCGAATCGACGACGCGTTCCTCGACCCGCAAGCCTTCAACCCCGACTCGATGCTCGGCGTGCCCGGCCTGGTCGCGGCCTACTGCGCAGGCAATGTGGTGCTGGCGAATGCCATCGGTACCGGCGTGGCGGACGACAAGTCGATCTACCCGTATGTGCCGGAAATGATCCGGTTCTACCTGGATGAAGAGCCGGTGCTGCAAAACGTGCCGACCTTCCAGTGTCGCAAGCCGGATGAGCTGTCCCACGTCCTCGCGCACCTGCCGGAACTGGTGGTCAAGGAAACCCAGGGCTCCGGCGGCTATGGCATGCTGGTAGGCCCCGCCTCCACCGCTGCCGAGATCGAAGACTTCCGTCAACGTATCAAGGCCCGCCCCCACGCCTACATCGCCCAACCGACCTTGAGCCTGTCCACCTGCCCGACCTTTGTCGAAAACGGCATCGCGCCACGGCATATCGACCTGCGGCCGTTCGTGCTGTCGGGCAAGGAAACCCGCCTGGTACCCGGCGGCCTCACCCGCGTGGCACTGCGTGAAGGCTCATTGATCGTCAACTCGTCGCAAGGCGGCGGAACCAAGGACACCTGGGTGGTGGAGGGCTGAGTATGCTGAGTAGAACCGCCGCAGATCTGTATTGGATGTCCCGTTACCTGGAGCGTGCCGAGAACCTGGCGCGCATGCTGGAAGTGAGTTATTCGCTGTCATTGATGCCCCAGGCCGGGCGCAGTGACGGGCTGGATGAGTTGGCCATGTCGTTGCTCAGCAGCGGCACCCTGGACAGTTACCTCGAACGTCATCAGCAACTGGACGCCGAGCGCATGTTGCACTTCTTCGCCCTGGATGAGGAAAACCCCGCGAGTATCTACAACTGCCTGCGGGCCGCCCGGGGCAACGCCCACGCGGTGCGCGGCCGGATCACCGCCGATATGTGGGAAAACCTCAACGCCACCTGGCTGGAGATGCGCAGCATTGCGGCCGGTGGGCTGGCGCGCCATGGCATCAGCCACTTTTGTGACTGGGTGAAGCAGCGTTCGCACCTGTTTCGCGGGGCGACGTCCGGGACGATCATGCGCAATGACGCGTATCGGTTTATTCGCCTGGGCACGTTTGTCGAGCGGGCGGATAACACCTTGAGGCTGCTGGACGCGCGGTATGAGATGTTTGGGGAAGAGTCCGAAGAGGTCAGTGATCTTTCGGCGCGTGGGTATTACCAGTGGAGCGCGTTGTTGCGGGCCCTGTCGTCGTTTGAGGCGTACACGGAGCTGTATCCGAATGCGCTGAATGCACGGTCGGTGTCGGAGCTTTTGCTGTTGCGCAGTGATGTGCCGCGGTCGTTGCATGCGTGTATTGAGGAATTGAGCCATATCCTGGCGGACTTGCCCGGGAGTTATGGGCGTACGGCGCAGCGTTTGGCTGCCGAATTTGAGGCGCGGCTGAGGTATACCGGGATTGATGAGATTCTGGAGGATGGGCTGCATAGCCGGTTGACGGAGTTTATCGACACCGTGCGGGAGTTGGCGCGGGCGATTCATAGTTCGTATCTGGAGGTGGTCTGAACACCGGTGCAGAACCCATGTGGGAGCAGGCAAGCCAGCTCCCACCTTTGAAATGTGCTGGGGTTGGGTTATTGGTTTTTCACCAGTACGGGCTCGGCGCGGTATTGGTCGGGGAACAGTTTTTTCAGCTGTTCCACCTTGGGCAGGTCGTTGATCACGATGTACGGGTAGGACGGGTTTTCCGTCAGGAAGTCCTGGTGGTACGACTCGGCCGGGTAGAAGGCTTTGCCCATCTCGATCCTGGTCACGATCGGCTTGTCGAAGGATTTGGCCGCGTCGAGCTGGGCGATGTAGGCCTGGGCGACTTTTTGCTGTTCGGCATTCTGGGCAAAGATCGCCGAGCGGTACTGGGTGCCGCTGTCCGGGCCCTGGCGGTTGAGTTCCGTGGGGTTGTGGGCCACTGAGAAGTAGATCTGCAGCAGTTTGCCGTAGCTGATCTTGCTCGGGTCGTAGGTCACGGAGACGGACTCGGCATGGCCGGTATCGCCGCCGCTGACGCTTTCGTACTGGGCGGTGCCGGCCGCGCCGCCGTCATAGCCGGAGACGGCGTTTTTCACGCCCTGTACGTGTTGGAACACGCCCTGCACGCCCCAGAAGCAGCCGCCGGCAAACACGGCGGTTTGCAGGTTGCTGCCGTCTGCCGGCAGGTCCATGGCCGGGGGCGCGATGGCTACGGCGTCGTCGGATGGGCCGAAGGAGAAGGCCGAGCTGTGGCCAACGAAGGCGGCGAATGCCAGCGCTGGTAAATATTTAAATAGCTTCATAAGGTTCACTCCAAAAAAGGCTGATCAAACCCGGTCAACTGTAGGAGCTGGCTTGCCTGCGATGGCGGCGGTGAATTCAACACCGCTATCGCAGGCAAGCCAGCTCCCACATTGATCGGGTTTCCACTCCAGGATTTCTCTGTTGGCTTAGCCGAAGGTGAAGGCGTAGGCCGCCACTTGCGGGTCAATAAATTCGATGGTGAATGTCCGGTCCTTGACGGCGCCCGGCTGGCGCACCAACTGGTACAAGCGTTGTTCGGTCACGGTGCCGCTGCCATCCGGGGCGACGTCGGTGCCGTGGGCATCCCCCGGCGCCTGGCCGTCGACGGTGACTTTGAAGCGCACCGGCTTGCCATCGGCGCCAGGGCCCAGCACCAGGTGCAGGTCTCGGGCGTGGAAGCGGTAGACGATCTTGCCGTTGGCCGCCGCGAGGGTGGCTTGCTGGCCGCCCACGTTCCATTGGCCTTCCAGGGTCCAGTCATTCAGGGCCAGGTTGCCGGCCGCCGGGTAATTCACGACCTTGTCGGTACCCAGGGTGCCGGTGGACACGAAGTTCTCGGCGCGCTGGAAGCCCAGGTAGGTTTCCGGCGATTGCACTTCGTTCATGTCCGGTGCGGCCTGGATGCCTTTGGCGTCTGCTTCGATCAAGCCTCCCGCCACCTTGGTCGCGCCGGCTTCACGCAGCAGCTGCTGGATAACCCGTTCGGACTCGGCGTAGTCACCCTCGCCAAAATGGTGGTAGCGGATCTGGCCCTTGGCGTCGGCAAAGTAATGCGCCGGCCAGTACTGGTTGTTGAAGGCGCGCCAGATCTTGTAGTTGTTGTCGATGGCCACCGGGTAGGTGATGCCCAGGTCCTTCATGGCCTTGGTGACGTTGTTCACGTCACGCTCGAAGGCGAATTCCGGGGCGTGCACACCGATCACTACGAGGCCTTGATCGCGGTACTTCTCGGCCCAGGCCTTGACGTACGGCAAGGTGCGCAGGCAGTTGATGCAGGAGTAGGTCCAGAAATCCACCAGCACTACCTTGCCTTTCAATGCCTCGGCGGTCAGGGGCTCGGAGTTCAGCCATTGCACGGCGCCGTCCAGCGGCGGCAACTGGCCTTCCACCGGTAGCGCGTCGCTATGGTTGGCAGACATCATCATCGCGCCACCGGCCATCATCGCCCCGCTCTTCTGTTCGGGCTTGGCGCTGAGTTTCTCCACCAGGCTTTGTTCCAGGCCACCGGTGGACGCCGTCGACAGGCGCGCCAGGATCCCGGTGTCCAGGCCCAGGGCGATCGCCGCCACACCGGCCAGCATCAACGCACCCAAGCCGCGACGCAGCCATTCACCGGCGCCCAGGGAGCGCTTCATGAAACCGAAGACTTTACCGCCGACCAGCAACGCCAGGGCCAGGGAGGTGGCAGCGCCTGCCGCGTAGGCCAGCAAGAGCAAGGTAGTGCCGATACTGGCGCCCTGCAGCGCGGCGCCCGTCAGCACCAGCCCCAGGATCGGCCCCGCGCACGGCGCCCACAGCAGCCCGGTGGCCACGCCGATCAGGAACGAGGCGCCTGGACGCGGCCGCGAATCGGCCCCGGCGGCTTCCGACAGGCGACTGCCTGCGGCCACCAGTGGCCGGGTCAGGCGCTCGGACAGGCTGGGCAGCAGCAGCGTCAGCCCGAATAGCGCAACAAACAGCAACGCGAGCCAGCGACCGTACTGATTGACTTGCACCACCCAACCGCCGCCCACCGCCGCGAGTGAAGCGACCAGGGCGAAGGTCATCGCCATCCCCAGCAACAGCGGCAAGCCACTGCGCAAAAACGGCTGGCCGGTGCGAGCGAAGACAAAAGGCAGAACCGGCAGGATGCACGGGCTGACAATCGTCAGCACGCCGCCCAGATATGCGAGAACCAAAAGCCACATGGGGTAGACCCTTATAGGAAGACATTGAATTAAGCCGCGGTGAACGTCATGGCTGCGCCGTTCATGCAGTAGCGCAGGCCGGTGGGGGCTGGGCCGTCGTCGAACACGTGGCCCTGATGGCCGCCACAGCGGCGGCAGTGGATTTCCTTGCGTACCACGCCGAAGGAGGTGTCGACGTGGCTGGCCACGGCGTTTTCCAGGGGTTGCCAGAAACTTGGCCAACCGGTGTGGCTGTCGAATTTGGTGGCTGAGGAATACAGGGGCAGTGCGCAACCGGCGCAGGCGAAGGTGCCGTTGCGGTGTTCGTCATTGAGGGCGCTGCTGTAGGGGCGTTCGGTGCCCTCCTCCCGCAGGATCGCGTATTGCTCGGCGGTCAGCAGGGTGCGCCATTCGGCGTCGGTGTGGCTGACTTCGAAGTTTTCGGCGGCTTCGGCTTCGGCGATCAGGGCGGGACCGCCGTTGATTTTTTGCAGCAGGCCGCCGGCGATGACTGCAAGGCCGAGGCCGCCGCCGGCGAGCAGGATCTGTCGACGTGAATACATGAGTTTCTCCTAAGCTCCAACTCTATATGGCCGGCAAATGACCCTGTGGCTGGAACTGTGGCGAGGGAGCTTGCTCCCGCTGGGGCGCGTAGCGGCCCCAAAAAACCGGGAGCGCTACGCACTCCAGCGGGAGCAAGCTCCCTCGCCACAATGATTGGGTTGTGTATTTTTGCCATTGCGAGGGTGAAGGTTAGGCCTGCTGTGGTCGCGGAATCCTCACGCAGAGTTAAACAATTCGTGATAACTACACTGTTGCAAAAGCCGCACAATGCGCGAATCAAGAAGACAGGTTTTTATCAATGGATCAGCCCAAACGTGTCCTGGTGGTCGAGGACGATGCCCATATTGCCGATTTGATCTGCCTGCACTTGCGGGACGAGCAGTTCGAGGTGGTCCACAGTGCCGATGGCGATGAGGGCCTGCGCCTGCTGGAACAAGGCGGCTGGGATGCGCTGATCCTCGACCTGATGTTGCCCGGCGTCGACGGCCTGGAAATCTGCCGGCGCGCCCGGGCCATGACGCGCTACACGCCGATCATTATCACCAGTGCCCGTTCCAGCGAGCTGCATCGCATCCTGGGCCTGGAGCTGGGGGCCGATGATTATCTGGCCAAGCCGTTTTCCATGCCGGAGCTGGTGGCGCGGGTCAAGGCACTGTTGCGCCGGGTCGACGCCATGGCGCGCAACCTGAAGATGGACGCCGGCAGCCTCGACCTCGGCCAGTTGTTCATCAACCCGCTGACCCGTGACGCCACCCTGCAAGGCCAGCGGCTGGACCTCACGCCCCGGGAGTTCGACCTGCTGTATTTTTTCGCCCGTCAGCCGGGCAAGGTGTTTTCGCGCATGGACCTGCTCAACGCCGTGTGGGGCTACAGCCACGAAGGCTATGAACACACGGTCAACACCCACATCAACCGCCTGCGGGCCAAGGTCGAGGCCGACCCGGCCAACCCGGCGCGCATCCTCACGGTGTGGGGCCGTGGCTACAAATTTGCCGAGCAGTCGGCATGAGGCTGACCCTTACCCAACGCCTGTCCCTGGTGTTCGCCCTGCTGCTGCTGATTTGCAGCGGCACCTCGGCGTGGCTGCAAGTGCGCTCCAACCACATGCATGAACTGGAAGTGGTGCAAGGCCTGTCCCGCGACCTGGCCGCACACATCGCCCGTGATACCCAACTGATGGACGCCGATGGGCTCAAGCCGGACGCGGTGCGCAACCTGTTCAGCCAGTTGATGCTGGTGAACCCGAGTGTCGAGGTGTACCTGCTGGACATCAACGGCCGCGTGGTCGGCAATGCCGCCCCCAGCGGCCACCTGCGCCGGGACCAGGTCAACCTGGAACCGGTGCGCCGTTTCCTCAGCGGCGCGATGCTGCCGATCCTCGGCGACGACCCGCGCAGCGTCGACGGCCTCAAGGTGTTCAGCGCCGCGCCGCTGCGGGTCAACGGCCAGCAGGCCGGCTACTTGTATGTGGTGCTGCTGGGCGAAGCCCATGATGTGTTCGACGCACGGGACGCCACCGGCATGGCCTTGAACATCGCCCTGTGGTCCATCGCCCTGGTGGCATTGCTGTGCCTGTTGGCGGGCTTGACCGCATTTGCCTGGATCACCCGACCGCTGCGGCAGTTGACCGAAAAGGTCGGCCAGTTCGATATCAACGGCGCACCGAAAGTCCCACAGGCTGTGGCCCCCGAGGTTGCCAGCCAGGATGAAATCGCCGTGCTCGACCACGCCTTTGTACAGATGGAGAACCGCCTGGGAGAACAATGGCGCGCTATCACCCATCAGGAACAGGAACGCCGGGAGATGGTCGCGAATATTTCCCATGACCTGCGTACTCCATTGGCCTCCTTGCATGGCTACCTGGAAACCCTGTCCCTGAAAGACGCCAGCCTGACCCCACAGGAGCGCCGGCGCTACCTGGGCATCGCCCTGGACCAAAGCCGCAAGGTGGGCGGCCTGGCCCAGTCACTGCTGGAACTGGTACGCCTGGAGCACGGTTTTGTGCAGCCGGTGATCGAAGGGTTCTCGTTGCCCGACCTGGTGCAGGACATCTTCCAGAAATTCGAACTCACGGCCGAAGCCCGCAGCATCACCCTCACCGCCAGCCTGCCGCCGGTGGTACCGACCGTATTGGCGGACCTGGGCCTGATCGAACGGGTGCTCACCAACCTGTTGGATAACGCCCTGCGCCACACGCCGCTCAATGGCAACGTTGAAGTGACACTGGCGCCCAGGGCCGGTCTTGTTGAAGTGACCGTCAGCGACAGCGGCCCGGGGATCGCGGCGGATTTGCGCGAAGGCCTGTTCCTGCGCGCGTTCACCATTGGCGGCGCCCGTCGTGATGGCGGGCTGGGCTTGCGCATCGTGCACCGGATTTTGCAATTGCACGGCCAGGAAATCCGCCTGATTGATGTAGCTGGGCGCGGCGCGACCTTCACGTTCGGCCTAGAAACCCGACCAGCAGTTCGTTGACCTTGGCCCCCTGCTCGTTCTGAATCCAGTGGCCGCAGTTGGCCAGGACGGCTTGTTGCAGATTCGGCACGGATTCGGGCATGCGCTTGAGGGTGTGGGCTTCGAACACGCCCACCGGGTCGCGGTCGCCAATCAGGAACAGCGTCGGTTGCAGCACCTGCTTGCCGGCGAGAAACTCGGTGCGTTGCCAGTTGCGCTCGAAGTTGCGGTACCAGTTCAGCGGGCCGCGGAAGCCGTCGCCGGCGAAGGTCTGTACATACACGTCGAGGTCCTGCTGGCGACACCACGCCGGGAGCTTGCCCGGCAGTGAAACACCTTCCAGCAAGGTGGCGCTGGCGGGTTTCTTCTGCAGGAACACATCCTGGTCCTGCATGAACAAGCGCAAGGTCCGCTCAATATCGGCATCCAGTTCCTTTTCGGCCACACCCGGCGTCTGGAAGTACAGGATGTAATTGAAGCGATCGGCATACAGCTCACGCATGATTTCGATCACCGGCCTGCGGGAGCGCCCGGCAAAAGGCACCGACATCGTCACCACCCGGGTGACGCGCTCAGGCTCCAGCAACGCCAGGTGCCAGGCCACCACGGCGCCCCAGTCATGCCCGACCATGACGACCTGGCGATGCCCGAACAGGTCCATGGCGCCCTGGATATCGGCGCACAGCGTCAGCAGATCATAGTCGGCCACTTCCGGCGGCGCGCTGGATTGTCCATAGCCGCGCATTTCCGGGACAAACACCCGATAACCCTGGGCCACCAGCGCCGGAATCTGCTCGCGCCAGGAGTGCCAGCACTCGGGAAACCCATGCAGCAACCACACCGGCGGGCCGCTCTCGGGCCCGGCGATGTGCACGTTCAGTTCAATGCCGTTGACCTTGACCTTCTGCTGCTGGATATCGCTCATCACGGGGTTCCTTGTGTGGGGTACGCTCGCGGTATTCCCGGGGAGAACAGGCCATCACGCGCTTGAAAGCATTGCTGAAGGCGCTGTCTGACTGATAGCCCAGGCCCTGGCCGATCGTGGACACGCTGTTGTCGCTGGCTTTCAACGCCTGCACTGCCAGGTGCATGCGCCAACGGGTCAGGTACTCCTGCGGTGCCAACCCCACCCGTTGCTTGAAGTGCAAGGCAAAGGTGGAGCGGGATTGACTCGCCACATCGGCCATTTCACTCAATGTCCATCGGCGGGCCGGCGCGGCGTGAATTTCCCGCAATACCGGGGCCAGCCTCGGATCGTTAAGCGCCGCCAACCAGCCGGTAGTACTGGCGCCCATGGAAGATTGATAGAGCCGCAGGATTTGCACCAGCATCATTTGCGCCAAATGCTCGGTCATCAATGCCGCGCCTTGCAACGGGCTGGCGTATTCTCGGGCCAGGCGGTCCAGGCACCAGCGCAATACGGCGGCCTGTTCGGAGTTGGCGCTCACCCGCAGCACCGGCGGCAGGCTGTCCAGCAACAGTCGGGCGTCATCCCCGTAGATAAAACGCCCGGCAATCAAAAACAGATCCACTGTGTCACCCACCGTAGCGATGCCGCCTACCGCATCGGCATACACCTCGCGTGCATCAACACCTTCATGGGACAAATTGCTGGACAGCCGCCACGGGCGCGCCTGGGTCAACAGGAAACAATCACCCTCATACAAGCGCATCGGCACCGCGAGCCCTTCCACCTCCAGCCAGCAACTGCCCTCCACCACCGCGTTGAACTTGATGCCGTCCGGCGCCGCGAAATTGATGGCCCAGGTGCCGCCAGCCTTCAGGCCGGCGAAGGTCGAGCGATGGCTTTTTAGCAGTGCCAGCACATCGGAAAGGGTATCCATAAAAGCTCCGGACGATCGCGACAGAAACACGGACTCTAGGGCATTCCGCGTCCGGGCTCCAGCGGGGAACCTAGGCTTCCCATAAGGAGATCTTTCATGACTGAAAAACAAACCCCAATCGACAGCGGCTGTAACATCACGTTGTAGTCCAGGGCTCTAGTGTTCATATTTGGCAGCCCTGCACTGCCAAAGAGTGAGCCTGACCCATGCAGCCGCCTGCCCGACACCTTGTGCCCCTTGCCGCCGCCCTTTGCGCCACCCTCGCCTGCGCCGACAGCCCGGACCCGCTGCTCGCCAAGCGCGTGGATGCGGTGGTCGACAGTGCCATTGCCGACAAACGCCTGGTGGGCGCAGTGGTGCTGGTGCTGCGGGACGGTCGGCTGGTTTACCACCGTGCTGCCGGCTTGGCGGACCGCGAAGCCGGGCGCCCGATGACCGAAGACACGATCTTTCGCCTGGCATCGGTCACCAAACCATTGGTCTCGGCCGCCGCGATGCACCTGGTGGACCAAGGCCGTTTGCGCCTTGACGATCCGGTCAGCCGCTGGCTGCCCGACTTCAAGCCCAAGCTGGCCGATGGCACCATCCCGGTGATTACCGTCAGCCAGTTGCTCAACCATACCGCCGGCCTCAGCTACGGATTCCTGGAAAGCCCGCACGGCCCGTACCGCACTGCCGGGGTTTCCGATGGTTTGGGCGAGCCGGAGATCGGCTTTGCCGAGAATCTGAAACGCATCGCCAGCGTGCCCCTGAGTTACCCGCCGGGCAAAGGCTGGCGGTATTCGATGGCCACCGATGTGCTGGGTGCGGTGCTGGAAAAGGCGTCCGGCCAGAGCTTGCCAGCATTGGTCCGCGAATCGGTGACCGAACCGCTTGGGTTGCGCGATACCGGGTTTGCCGTGACGGATCTCAAACGCCTGTCCGCCACCTATCAGGATGGTTCACCACAACCAATACGGATGGTCGACAAGGCCACCATCACCTCGGGCGACAGCACCGCACTGTTTGATGTACGGCGGATTCTCGATCCTAAGGCCTACCCTTCCGGCGGTGCCGGCATGGCCGGGACGGCAGGTGATATTGCGCGGTTCCTGGAAACCATTCGCCGGGGCGGCGCACCGATCCTGTCGGCGCACAGCGTGCGGTTGATGGTCACCGATTCGGTGGGCACCCACCCTCCAACCCAGGACCCTGGCTGGGGGTTCGGTTATGGCTGGGCGGTGCTGGATGACCCTGCGCTGACGGGCACACCGCAATCGCGGGGCACCTTTGAATGGGGCGGCGCCTACGGTCACAGCTGGTTTGTCGACCCGCTGCAAAAGCTCACGGTGGTTGCACTGACCAATATGGCTTACGAAGGCATGTCCGGCCTGTTCACCCACCAGTTGCGGGATGCGGTGTATCCGCCGCAGTGATCGACCACCAGCGCGGCAACAACTGCCGTACCCGGGCTTCACCAAAACGGTCATCGATCAGCATCACCACGCCGCGGTCCTGCTGGCTGCGAATCACCCGGCCCGCGGCCTGCACCACCTTCTGGATACCCGGGTACAGATAGGTGTAGTCGTAACCGGCACCAAAAATCGCGCCCATCCGCAGTTTGAGCTGCTCATTCACCGGGTTCAGTTGGGCCAGGCCCAGGGTGGCGATGAATGCGCCGATCAGCCGGGTGCCCGGCAGGTCGATGCCTTCGCCGAAAGCCCCGCCCAGTACCGCAAAACCGATGCCCTGGCTGTGCTGGGTGAACTGGTCGAGAAACCCCTGGCGCTCGGCCTCGGCCATGCCCCGTGACTGGTGCCACAACGGGATGCGCGGGTGCCGCTCGGCGAGCAGTTGCGCCACTTGCTGCAAATAATCGAAGCTGCTGAAGAACGCCAGGTAGTTGCCCGGCGCCTGGGCAAACTGGGTGGCGATCAGCTCGACGATGGGTTCCAGGGACGCCTGGCGGTGGACGAACCGGGTGGAGATCCGATCGACGATATGCACCTGCAGCTGTTCGGCCTTGAACGGTGATTCCACGTCGACCCAGGCGGTGTCGGGCGGCATTCCCAGCAGGTCTGCGTAGTAATGGCGCGGGCTCAGGGTCGCGGAAAACAGCACGCTGCTGCGGGCCGCCGTCAAGCGGGGGCGGATGAAGTCGGCGGGCACCACGTTGCGCAGGCACAGGGTCGATGAGCTGCGTTTGCCACTGAGTTCGCGCTTGCTGATGTCGAAGACGAAGTGTTCGTTGAACAGCTCGGCGACCTTGGCAAATTGCAACGCCTCGAAGTAGAAGGCTTGCAAGTCGCCATTCAGGGCTTCGGGATGGTCGTTGAAATATTCGCCCATGGCGCTGGTGCACAGGCTCAGGGCTTGCAGCAGTTTGTCGGGCTTGCGGGCGTAAGCCTGATACGGCGCAACTTGCTCCTTGTGCAGGGCGTTCCATTCACGGTTCAGGCGCTGCAAGGATTTCTTCAGCGGTTGCGCAGCGCTGTCGCGCAAGATCTTGAGGCTGTACTGATCGAGGGCGGCGCTGTACATCGAGCGGCCGCGCTCCACCAGGTTATGGGCCTCGTCCACCAGCACCGCGACCCGCCACTGGTTGAGCTGGGCCAGGCCGAACAACATGGCGCCGAAGTCGAAGTAGTAGTTGTAGTCGGCGACCACCACGTCGGTCCAGCGCGCCATTTCCTGGCTCAGGTAGTAAGGGCACACGTCATGGGCCAGGGCGACTTCCCGCAAATTGCGCTGGTCCAGCAGGCGTACCCTGGACGCGGCTTCGCGGGCGGCGGGCAGGCGGTCGTAAAAGCCCTTGGCCAACGGGCACGAATCGCCGTGACAGGCTTTGTCCAGGTGTTCGCAGGCCTTGTCCCGCGCGACCAGTTCCAGCACCCGCAGCGGCAATCCCGGGCTGCTGTCGTACAGCACCTGCGCCGCATCCAGCGCCAGTTTTCGGCCCGGGGTCTTGGCGGTCAGGAAGAACACCTTGTCCAGTTGCTGAGGCGCCAGGGCCTTGAGCATCGGGAAGATCGTGCCCACGGTCTTGCCGATACCGGTGGGCGCCTGGGCCATCAGGCAACGGCCGGTGCTGACGGCCTTGTAGACGGTTTCCGCCAGGGAGCGCTGGCCCGGGCGAAACGCCGTATGCGGAAAACCCAGGGCAACCGCTGCGGCGTTGCGGGCTTCACGCTGATGCATTTCCTGTTCGGCCCAGCCGAGGAACAGGGCGCATTGCTGGTTGAAGAAATGCTCCAGGTCGGCGGCCTGGAAGGATTGGCTCAACAGGGTTTCGTGCTCACCGACAATGTCGAAGTACACCAGCGCCAGCACAATCTGCGACAACCCCAGCTTCTGGCACATCAGCCAGCCGTAGACTTTCACCTGTGCCCAGTGCAATTGCCGGTGGTTGGCCGGCTGCTTGGCCAGGTCGCCGCGATAGGTTTTCACCTCTTCCAGTTGGTTGCGGTCCGGGTCGTAGCCATCCGCCCTGCCCCGGACTTTCAACTGAAGGTATTCGCCCTCAAGGGCCACTTCGTTCTGGTAGTGGGCACTGCGCCGCGAAGCCACGGTGCGATGGCCGACAATCCCTTCCTGGGCGCTGGGGGATGGCGTAAAACGCAGGTCGAGGTCGCCGACCTTGGCGGTGAATTCACATAACGCACGCACCGCAACGCTGTAGCTCAAGCCACCTGCTCCGCCCAGCGCACATAACACACGGTCACGGGCATCTGGTGTTCGCCGCAGAATTCCAGCCAGCGCAGCTGGTTGTCTTGCAGGCGATCACCGGGGCCTTTGACTTCGATCATGCGGTAGGTTTTTTCTTCGGGCCAGAACTGGATCAGGTCAGGCATGCCGGCGCGATTGGCGCGGATATCCAGCAGCAGGCGCTCGAACCAGTGGCGCAGGTGCACGGCGGGCATGCAATCGAGGGCCTGGTCGAGCAGTTCTTCGCTGAGGACGTTCCAGAACACGAAGGGCGACTGAATGCCCCATTTGTCCACGTAGCGCTGGCGGATCGTGGCCTTGTAGCGCTCGTCGCCGAGTTGGTCCAGGCATTCGGCAAACAGCTCGGCCCGCCGCTGATGAAAGTCCTCACTGTGCAGGTCCACCGGCCCGCGCTGGAACGGGTGGAAAAACGACCCCGGCAATGGCGCGAAAATCGCCGGCCAGCACAGCAGGCCAAATAACGAATTGATCAAACTGTTCTCGACGTAATGCACCGGCGCACCGTGGTCGCTCAGGTGCGCCTGCACGCAATACTCCACCGACATCAGCGGCTCGGGGGCAGGCAGTTCAAGGTCCAGGCGCACGATCTCGCGGGGTTTTACCCTGGGCACCGCCGGTTCACCCAGTTTGCGCCCCAGCCTGGGTATGACCCGCAACAGATGCTGCTGCTCGGCGGCGCTTTCCGGTGCCAACTGCGCCTCACGGGCCAGGCGCATCGCCTGGGCGAAGTCTTCCTGGCGCTCCAGCACCCGGATCAGCCGCGCCCGGGCGCCGGGATAGGTGCAGCCCCGGTAGATCGCCTCGGCCAGGGCCAGCTCGGCGCTGCGCTCACAGTATTGGCCCACTTGAAACAACAGCTTGGCCCGACGCTTTTCCAGCCAGGGGTTGTCGGTGTGCAAGGTGGCGATATTTTCCAGCACCACCTCCAGCGGCTCGCCCGCCTCAAAGGCTTGCTGGCACTGGTGCAGGAACAGGAAGCCATGCACATCGTCACGGCTGCGCAGACCGCGGGACTCGGCGCAGAACTCGACTTTCTCGTAAGTGAAAATCCCCAGGTCCGCCAGCACAAACTCCGACCAGTCCTGATAGAGATTGCCGAAGAACATCAGCCGCAAACGGTCGCACAGGTCCATCACGGTCAGGCTGTAGAGCTGATCGGCCAGGTCCGGACACCACGCCTGAAAGCAGCGCGCTTCGCAGAACTGCGCGGATAGTTCCTCGAGCCAGTCAGCCTTTTTCGCCTTGGGTTGCTCGATCCAGGGTTTGAACGTCGCGAGGATTTCGGCTTTCTGCAACAGGCCGAACAGCTCGTCGAACGACAGCAGGCACTGATCCGTCACCCAACCCTGTTCCAGCAAAGGCACGACCGCCTCCTGTGCTGCACCGATCTCGGCATAGTTGAGTTTGCCAGCGCGAAAATGCATGCCCTTGCGCATCACCATACGTACCAGCAAGGCCTGGGACGCCTGGGGCAAGCTGTCAAATTGCTGAATGAAATGCGCTTCTTCCGGGGCCAGTAAATCGGCATAACGCTGCCCCAGCCAGTCGAGCACCTGGCGGAAGTTGTGCAGGTAATACAGCGGGTTTTCAAGGGGATTGGGCATTTCACGCACTGAATCAAACACTGGTTATGCATACAGAGTGCCGTCCCTGACCGGCTGTTGCAATCGGTAATAGATCAAAGGCACACGCAACTTTTTGCGTAATAATGATCAGATGGCTGTCAGCCACATTAAATGTGTCTCCCCCGACTGCTCAGGCACGGGGTTTTCGAAGGGTCAGGGTAAGGGTTATGAGCATGAAGAATTTAGGTCTGGCACTGGGTATGTTGACGATGCTGGTATTGGCCGGTTGCTCCACGCAAACCGTGGTGACGTTGCAGAACGGTACCCAATATTTGACCAAGGACGTACCGAACGCGAAGACTGCGGATGGTTTCTACGAGTTCACCGACATCGCCGGCAAGCATGTACGGGTCAAGGCCGCCGACGTTGCGACCGTGATCAAAGAGAAATAAAGCAGCAACCCGCCCTCGGGCAGCGCGAAAAATAAACAGATTTTCACCGAAGGATTTTCCCCGTCGCCGCGTTTAACCGATCAACCACCTTCAACTTCGAGGGTGGTACGACGGAGAACCATGGCCATGACATTCATGTCCCGAGCGGTGCGCGCTCTGCTATTCATTCCCTTGATGTGGGCTGCGCTGGCGAGTACGCCGGTGTTTGCCGACACCATAATCATCCGCCAGGCGCCCTCACGCGTGGTGATCGTGCAACCCCCTCCTCCCGGCTACTACGGCCACTGGGGTTATGGCTACGGCCCGCGAGGCTACTGGCCACGCGGTCATTACTACGGCTACGGCTACGGCCAACCCCATCGCCCGTACTGGAACCACGGCCACTACTGGAGATAACCCCTCCCCATACGCTAACTAACCCTGTGGCGAGGGAGCTTGCTCCCGCTGGGGCGCGAAGCGGCCCCAAAAAAACGGGCCTGCTACGCAGTCCAGCGGGAGCAAGCTCCCTCGCCACAACAGCAGCGCTATTTAGCCGATGGAAATTCCATCGTCCCAAACCCCGGCCGGCCCAACCCCCACCAGCGTCACCGAATCCGCGCCAAAACTCAGCACCGTATCGCCACCCACCACCTTGGCGTGATCACGCCAGTCGGCACTGCCCTCCACGTCCCGGAACACCAGCTTGTCAGTGGACTGATACCCGATCACCCGATCCTGCCCAAACTGCCCGCTGAACAGAAAAGTGTTATGCCCACTGTTATCGCGGATCGTGTCATTGCCCTTGCCGCCCTCGATAAAGTCCACGCCCTTGCCCCCCTGGATCAGGTCATCACCGTCACTGCCAATGATGAACGTGTTGCCCTTGTGAGGCTCGGCGTTGCGGTTGAGGTCCTGCACCCAGGTATTGGCCCGGGCCGGGTCTGACAGGTTGGCCACGATAATCGTCGAATCGCGGCTGGTCAGGTCGTAGAACGCCGAGTCCAGCACCCGGCTCATGCCATCCCCATAGGCCGTGGGCAAATGGGAAATCCAGGTCGGCACATTGACGATGGAAAACGGCAGCACATTCCACAGCGTCGACGCATAGTGATCGTTGAAGCTGACGATATTGTCGGTGGTCGACTCATGGGGCTTGTCGTGCACCCCCAGTGACGAAAAGTTGAACGACGAACCGTCCAGCGCCCGAAATACCGGGTCATTTTCATAGCCGATGTTCAGCACTTTGTCGCCGCTGCTCTGGGTCGGCGAGGCGTAGGCCACGTAGTTGGAATCCTTGTAGAACCCCGACCACTTATTGCCGCTCAAGTCGGCCATGCTGTTGACCGCCAGGCCGCCCAGGCTGTGGCCGCTGACCACCACATCCTTGCCCGTGAGCCCTTGGCTGGCGGCATACGCCGCGACATCCTTGAGCAAGGTGCCAAACGCCTCGCCCGCGTAGTTCTTCGCGTAATCCTTCGGCCCCAGCGCCGCCAGCAAATCACTGACCAAATCGCCAATCGAGTCGCTGATCAGGGTTTCCCGAGGCCCGGAAGTCCCGCGAAAACCGATGCCGATTTCCAGCAACTTGCCGTCGCCATCGTACTTGCCCAGCACTTCGACCTGAGCCGTGGTGTAGCCGGCCTTTTCACCGAAAAACGTGCCCCGGGCATCGACCTTGCCGCCGTAGCCCAGGGTGCTGGCACTGATGGGCGTCCAGCCGGCCTTGTTGACGGCGTCGAGGGCGGCCTTTTCCGAATCGGGGTTCCAGGGAATCCCCGGAATCACCCCCTGGGAATCGGTACTGCCCAGCAACGCGCCCACCAGCGTCGCCGGCAGGCCCAGGCCAAACCCGTTGTGCTGGTAGCCCACGGCAAAGCCGTTATCCAGGTTGTGATAGGAGTACAACGTGATCGCCATGGCATCGGCGAACAACGCTTTGGAACCCTCGGCCCCGAGGTTTTTATAGTCAAAGACACCCATGGTATTGCCTCTCTTTTGTTGGAATTGTCGAGAAAGCCAAATCTGCACAAATTGACGATTGAAACAGAGTCCATGTGGGAGCGGGCTTGCCCGCGATGAGGGCGTATCAGTCGATGCATGGTTGACTGACCCGGCGCTATCGCGGGCAAGCCCGCTCCCACAGGTGTTTAGAACGCCCAGTCGAGGCTCAAGCCGACGCCATGGACTTTCTCCTTGCTGGCCAGCAGGCCGTTGTAATCAAGATTCACCTTCGCGTCCTTGCTCAGCGCCAGGCTGACCCGCGCGCCCACCAGGGCCGCATCACGCACCATCGGCGAACTTTCCACGGAGAACGACGGGCTGCCCGACGCAAACGCCAGGTGCCGCTCGGAGTCGACGCTGCTCAGGTTGTGCTGCCAGCCCAACGTGCCGGAAAGCTCCAGTTGCTGGTGATCGCTCACGTTCAAGGTTTTCAGCGCCCTTACACCCAGTGTGCTCAACACCAGGTCGCGACTGTCATCCCCGCCCTTCAGCGCTGCCGCATCACCCTTCTCGGTAAACCCGTCGGCATCCAGGTGCACATACGCCAGGTTGGCGAACGGCTCCACGGCCAGCGGTTGCAGGTTCAGGCGATACGCCGCTTCGGTAAACACCTGGGTGCTGCGGGCATCCACCTTGGCTTTCTGCTTGCCGGCGACTTCACCGTATTGCAGCTCGCGCTTTACATCGGCGCGGTGCCAGCTGTAGGTTGCGCCACCGCTCAAACGCAAGGCGCCGATCTCGTGCCCGGCATACGCACCCAGGTGATAGCTGTCGATCGATGCGCGGGAGTGGGTGTCACTGCCCATGTTCAGCGAGGTGTCGCTGTAGCCCGCCACCAGGCCCAAGCGGGTGTCTTCATCCAGCGCGCCGTCCACACCCGCCAGCATGCCGCCGATGGAGGTGGTGTAGCCCGCTGTGTCGCTACGGCTGTCGGTCTTGCCCCAGGCGCCGAGGGCCTTGACCCAAACGTTGCCGCGGCTGTCGATAGTCTCGGTCGATGCGCCCATTTCGCCTTGCTGCAAACGCTCACCCACGGCTTCGCGCAGGTAGCGGTTGTCATTGACCAGCGCGGTTTCCAGCGCCGGGTAGATTTCCCCGGACAGCTGCTGGAACGCACCCTGGGCCGACGCCGCATTCGGCGCTGACAACAGGCTTTCATACACCGCGTTACCGGCGCCCAGCTGTTCAGCGGCCGCTGCCACCGAGCGTTGATTCGGGGTAGCCGCTACGCTGGCGAAGGTGTTGGCGTTGCGCGCCACGTCCAGTTGCACGCCGTTGGCGGCGTAGTTCAGGGTGCCGCCGAGAAACAGGTAGTTGGGCAGCACCGAACCGAAGCTGCCAGTAATGCCGCCGGCGGCCTGAAGGATGTTGTACTGCCGACCGATCAGGCTTTCGGCCTGGGTCTGGGTCAGCAGTGTCGGGCTGTTTTCCAGGGCCAGGGTCACGGTGCCGCCGCTGAGAGTGGCCTTGCCACCGGCGACGATGCGATCACTGTTGGTGGCCGACAGCTCCACCGCATAGGTAGAGCCCGCCGCAAAGTTCACATCCCCCGCCACATTCAGGGTGCCGATGGAATTGCCCGGCGCCACGGTACCGCCGCTGTTGGCGGTGAGTGAACCAATGTGCCCGGAACCGCCCACTACCCCGCTGCTGCCCACGGTGACGTCGGAGGTGATCGAGCCATTGACCGCCAGCAACCCTTGATTGACCAGGGTCGGGCCGCTGTAGGTGTTGGTGCCGGTCAGCACCAGCGCGCCAATACCCTGCTTGGTCAGGCCGCCATGCCCGGAGATGTCGTTGCTCCACACGTCCAGCCCGCAATGCACGTCGGTGCAAAGACGCTGGGTCGGTTTACCGGCATCCACCACGGCGCCAATCCCTGGCAGGTCCGCGACGAATTGGCCGGAGCCGTAGGCGCCGTCGATACGAAACTCGGCTGGAATATCCTCAGCCGTCACAAACATCCCCGGGCCGTTGATGGCCTTGCCCAGGTTGATCATGCCCCAGCCGTAAAGCGAGTCGATGCCCGGTGCGCCGAGGTCGGTCGCGGTGGTTTTGAGCAGCGTGGAAATCTGGTCGCCACTCATGTACGGGAAGCGCTCCATCAACACCGCCGCGCTGCCGGCCACATGGGGCGCGGCCATGGAGGTGCCGTTGAAGTTGGCGTAGTCGGTGGTCAGGTTTTCCAGGGTGGTGCCGTTGATCACCGAGCTGTAGATCTTGGTGCCGGGCGCCGCGACGCAAAAGCTCGCGGCATAACCGCAGCGTGAGGAGAAGGTGCTGATCACGTACGGATCGGCACTGGCGGTGTCGGGGTTCTGCTGCAAGGCCGCCACCGACAACCAGTTGGGTGCGATCTCCGGCACGAAGTACGCCAGGCCCGAAATCGCATCCGGGTTGTTGCGGTTGTAGTCGTTGCCGGCGGCAAAGATCGTCAGCACGCCGCTGCGGGCCGCATCGATCGCGCCTTGATAAGCGCCGCCTGCGATCGTGCCAAGGATCGGACGGATGTTATTGAACTGCGCCTGGGCTTCATTGACCGTGAAGTTGGGGAACGCCGGATCACGCCCGCCCTTGGCGTACTGGTCACCGATCCCGATGCCCCAGCTGTTGTTGATGATGCGCGCACCGCTGGCCACCAACGCGTCCCAACCGGCTTTGTAGACCGCGCCGTCGTTGCCCAGGATGATCCCGTCTTCGGGGCCTGGGTCGCCGTTTTCGGCGCTGATGATTTGCGCATCGAACGCCACGCCATGCATCGGCCCGCCATCGCGATTACCCGCAGCAATGCCGCCCACATGGGTGCCGTGGTTGCCGAGCTTGCCGTTGGAGCCCAGGGATGGCGTGCCGTCGTAGCGAAAGGCATCCCCGGCCTTCACCGGGATGTACGGGTCGGTGTATTGGCGGATGCCCTCGGTCACGATCGTGACCACTTTGCCGGGGCTGGCGAACTCCGGATGCTGGGCGTACACCGGCTGGTCGAAGATCCCCAGCTTCACGCCCTTGCCGGTGTAGCCGGCGGCGTAGGCGGCGTCTGCATGCACGGCGCCCAGCCCCCAGTCGGCCTTGAACTCATTGCTGCGCCAACTGGCAGCGTCCCCCAGTTTCCCGGTTTCGACGTAGGGTGCGGCCTGGGCGGTACCCAGGCTGGCCAGGCAACACAGCAACGCGCCGTATGGCACGCAACTCCTGGCCTTGAGCGGGTAGCCCGGGCCTGTTGGGATGGCGGATTGAAACCCTCGTTTTTTTGTTTTCACGGTGGACTTCCTTGTAGGAGCGAGCTTGCTCGCGATGATCGTTAACGATGACTCGGGCTGCGGTGCCTTCACGTTTTTCGCGAGCAAGCTCGCTCCTGCATGAAGAGGCGCAGCGTTTAGAACTGCCAGTTCAGGCTCAACCCCACGCCCTGGATTTTTTCCCGTCCAGCCAATTGGCCGGTGTAGTCGAGGTTGACCCGTGTGCTTTTGCTCAACGCCAGGCTCGCCTGCACGCCCACCAATGCCGCATCGCGCATCAGCGGCGAGCTTTGCACCGCAAACGACGGCCCACCGGCGACAAACGCCAGGTGCTCTTCGGACTCGACGGCACTCAAGCTGTGCTGCCAGCCCAACGAACCGGAAACGTCCAGTTGCTGCCGGTCATTGAGGGCCAAGGTTTTTGAAGCCCGCAGGCCCAGGGTGCTCAGCACCGCGTCGCGGCTGTCACTGCCACGCGCCAGGGCGGCGGCGTCGCCTTTCTCGTGAAAGCGTTCGTTGTCCAGATGCACGTAAGCCAGGTTGGCGAACGGCTCCAGCGCTACCGCTGGCAGGTTCAAGCGGTAGGCCGCTTCGGTAAATACCTGGGCACTGCGTGCATCCAGCTTGGCCTTCTGCTTGCCGCTGACCTCGCCGTACTGCAAGTCACGTTTCACGTCGCCGCGATGCCAGCTGTAGGCGCCGCCGACGCTCAAGCGCCAGTTACCCAGCTCATGCCCGGCATAGGCGCCGAGGTGGTAGCTGTCGATGGACGCCGAGGAGTGAGTGCCACTGCCCATGTTCAGCGAGCTGTCGCTGTAACCGGCCACCAGCCCGGCGCGGGTCTGCTCGTCCAGGGCGCCGTCGACACCGGCCAGCATGCCGCCCAGGGAGCTGGTGTAGCCCGCGGTTTCGCTGCGGCTGTCGGTCTTGCCCCAGCTGCCGAGCGCCTTGACCCACACGTTGCTTTCACCGGCCACCGGCGTATGGCGCAGGCGGTCGCCCACGGCGTCACGCACTTGGCGGCTGTCATTGATCAACATCGTGCCAATGGCCGGGTAGATTTCCCCGGACAGTTGCCGCAAGCCCTGTTGCGCTGTGGCCAGTGAGTCCGCGCGCAGGATGCTTTCATACACCGGGTTGCCGGCGCCCAGTTGCTCGGCAGCCGCCGCCACCGAACGCTGGTTACGGGTGGCGCCGACACTGGCAAAACTCGCGTCACTGCGGGCAATGGCCAGTTGCACTCCGTTGGCGGCATAGTCCAGCGTGCCGCCCAGGAACAGGTAGTTGGGCAACACAGCACCGAACTGTCCCTGGATTCCGCCCGCCGCCTGCAGGATGGTGTACTGGCGCCCCACCAGGCTCTCGGCCTGCTGCTGGCTGAGCAGGGTCGGACTGTTTTCCAGGGCCAGGGTCACGGTGCCGCCGCCGAGGGTAGCCTTGCCGGTGGCGATGATCTGGTCGCTGCTGGTGGGGGTGAGTTCGACTGCGTAGGTGGAGCCGGCGGCGAGGTTCACATCCCCGGCCACCTGCAGGGTGCCCACGGAATTGCCCGGCGCCACGGTGCCGCCGTTATTCACCTGCAAGGCCGCGATGCGACCGGAGCCGCCCAAGGTGCCGCTGTCATTGACCGTCACGGCAGAGGTCAGTGAACCGTTCACCGCCAAACGGCCGCCGTTCACGGTGGTCGGGCCACGGTAGGTGTTATCACCCGTCAGGATCAGGCTGCCCGCGCCGGACTTGATCAGGCTGCCTTCGTAGATACGCTGGGCCGCTGCCGCCGCCCGGGCTGTACCGACGGCGTAGTCGGTCTGGTCCTGCTGACTCGCACCCGCCCCCACGCCGTTTTCCCAGCCCTTGTCGCGCAGGGTTTGCTGCCAGGCCAGGGTTTCCACACTGTCTTCGGCCTGACGCTGGATCAGCGCCTTGTCGGAGATCGCGTTACTCCACACATCGCCCTGCCCGGCCGCCAGCGTGACCGTCATGGGGCCCAGCAATTGCCCAGGCCCATGCATCGCCCGGCCCAGGTCCGGCACGCCCCAGCCGACCTGGGTGGTGGGTGCGTCAGTGACCGCGCCATTAAGCTGGGTGGCCGTGGTCAAAAACACCTGCAAGGCCTGTTCGTTGTTCAGGTACGGGTAGCGTTCCATCACCAGCGCCAGTGCACCGGTGGCATGGGGTGCCGACATGGACGTGCCGGATTTCACCCCGTAGCCGCCCTCGGGAATGGTGCTGTTGATCAACGCTCCCGGCGTGGAAATGCACCAGTACTTGGCGATGCCGCACTGGTTGTATTTCTGGTTATTCGCCTTGTCCAGGCCCGACACCGCCAGCCAGTGACCTTCCAGTTCCGGCTGGAAATACGGCAAGGCCGAACGCACGCTGGCGTTGGCATAGCCGCTGTTGCCGGCGCTGAACACGTTGATCACCCCGGCCCTGGCCACATCGGCGGCGGCGTCGAGCCAGGTGTTCTGGTTGTAATGCTGGGCATAGGCCGCGTGCAGGTCGCCCAGGGTCTGGTAGCTGACATCCTTGGGCTGGCTGCCCCAGCTGTTGTTGATCGCGCGCACGCCGGAATCCACCAGGGCGCTGTACACCGCCTGGAAGTACTTGGGGTCCGGTGTGGGGCCAAACAGGAAGCTGTCGTTGGCGTTGGTGTTGCCGACGTAGATCTGCGCGTTGTACGCCACGCCGTGCATGCCCACGCCATCCCGGGCCGCGCCCATGGTGCCGGTCACATGGGTGCCGTGGGAGTCGTTGTTGGGGTTGAGGGCGCCGGTGGTGTTGAACGGGCTGCCATCGACGTAGGTACCGCTGGCGGTAACCGCGTGATAACGGTCCTTTGAGGCTTCGGGATGATTGGGGTCAAAACCCGAGTCCAGCGCACCGATCTTCACGCCACTGCCGGTGATGCCGGCCGCGTAGGCCTCATTGGCTTTCATCCGGTCCAGGCCCCAGTCGCTCTGGAACTCGGCCGAACGCCAACTGGCGGGATCGCCCGGTTTGCCGGTTTCGAGGTACTGCCCGTGGGCCGCCACGGACAGCAGCAGCAAGGAGCCTGCGGTGAAGGGTTTGAAGCGAGGTGAATCGGTGATCATGAAGAGTCCTTTTTCTTATTGTTGAAGTACCTGTGGTGAGCGCGTCCTGTGAGAAGGGAGCTTGTTGTGGTGGGGGCGGCTTGCAGTGGCGAGGGAGCTTGCTGTGGCGAGGGAGCTTGCTCCCGCTGGAGTGCGCAGCGCTCCCAAAGATTCTGGGGCCGCTACGCAGCCCAGCGGGAGCAAGCTCCCTCGCCACAGCAAGCTCCCCACCATTGCAAGCTTCCCCACCACTGCAAGCTCCGCCACCACAACAAACTTCCCCACCACAGAAGCCCCCTTGCACCAGGCAATACTCATCCAGGCATCAGCGGCTCATAGGCCCGAACGCCTCATCCACCTTGGCCAGGTCGGTATCGCGCAAATTGCCCGCGTAGTAATGCAACTTGGTCCAGGCCATCAGGTAGTCGTAGCGCGCCTGGGCCAGGTCGCGACGGGTGCTGTACAGCTGCTGCTCAGCGTTCAGCGCATCAAGGTTGACCCGCTCGCCGCCGAGGATGCTTTGCTTGGTCGACACCACCAGCGCTTCGGCCGAGGTCAGTGCCTTTTGGTAGGCGCGCAACTTGCTGACGCCCGACAGGCAAGCACTGAACTGGCGCCGCAGTTCGATCAGGGTTTCACGGGTCTTGCCTTCCAGCTCGTACTCGGCCTGCTCCATGGCGCGGCTGGCCTGGCGGGTGGAGGCCGAGACGCCGCCACCGGCATACAACGGCATGCTGACTTCGATGCCGATGGTGTTGGTGTCGTAGCGCTGGTTGTAGGTGTTGCCGCTGTCGGACTCCTGCTGCCGCGAACTGGCATAGGCCGTGACCCGCGGCAGGTGCCCCGAACGGTTGCGCTCCACTTCATAACGCGCCACTTCCACGGACTGGCGTTGCGAGGCCAGGTTGGGGTTGTTGGTCAGCGCGAGTTCGTGCCAGGTGTCGTAGTTGGCCGGGGTCAGGGTGAAGGCGGCAAACCCCGGGTTCAGCGGCGCCAGGTCGGTGATGTTGACGCTCTGCACGCCAATCAGCGCCCCCAGTTCCCGCAGCGAAGCGTCTTGCTCATCCAGCGCCTGGATTTCCTCGGCGGTGGCCAACTCGTAACGGGACTCGGCTTCCAGGATGTCGGTGCGTGTGCCTTCGCCCTGCTGGAACAAATGCTGGTTCTGCTGGAACTGCTGCTCGTAGGCCTTCTTCTTGGCGCGGGCAATATCGATCTGGTCCTGGGCGAACAGCGCCTGGGTGTAATAGGTCAGCACCCGCACCAGCAGCGCCTGGCTCTTGTCGCGAAAACTCTCGTCGGCAAACAGCGCCTGGGCCACGCCCTTGCGGTAGTTGGCATAGGCTTCGTAGTCGAACAGCGGCTGTTGCAGGGTGAAGGTGGAGCCGTAGCTGTTGTAGTTGCGATCGTCGTGATAATTGCCGCCGCGCCCGTCGGGCAAGGTGGCCTGGGAGTTGTTGCGGCCCTTGTTGTAGTTGTACGACAGCTTGGGCAGCAGGCCGGCGCGGCCGATGGTGCGGTTCTCCAGGCCGGCGTCGCGTTCCTTGATGGCGCCAAGGAACACCGGGTCGTTGCGCAGGGCTTGCTCGTAGACATCGAACGGCCCCATGGCCGCCTGGGCGCTGCCGCAGGTGAGTAACAAGGCGATGAACATCGGCTTCATGTTCATTCCTCAGTCAACGCCGAGCCGGCGCGGTCCAGCAGCGGCTTGAACAGGTAGTTGAGCAAGGAGCGCTCGCCGGTGCGGATGAACATCTCGGCGGGCATCCCCGGCTTGATCACCAGGCCATGGAGTTTTTCCAGGGCGCTGCTGCCGACCGTGGTGCGCAGCACGTAGTAAGGCATGCCGGTTTTTTCGTCGAGCATCTGGTCGGCGGAGATCAGGCTCACCTCCCCCGGCACCCGCGGCGTGCGGCTTTGGTTGAAGGCAGTGAACAGAATGTCCACCGGCAAGTGAGTGCCGACTTTGTCCACCAGGTGCACCGGCAAGCGCCCTTCCACTTCCAGCCGGGTGTCCTGGGGCACGATTTCCAGCAGGGTTTCACCGGCACGCACCACGGCGCCCTCGGTGTGCACGCTCAGGTTGACCGCGATGCCATCGGCCGGGGCGTTGATCTCGCTGTGCTGCAAGTCGAAACCGGCGGAGGTCAGTTGCTGTTCCAGGGTCAGGCTGCGCAGTTGCGCGTCGGCCAGCTGGCTGCGGACTTCCTTCTGGTACTCCTCGCTGTGCTGCTGCAGCTTGAGGCGCGATTCGAGGATCCCCTGCTCCACCCGCCCACTTTCGCCGGTGTTCTGCGCCAGGTCCTGTTGCACCTGGGACAGTTGCCGCTGGTATTCCATCAAGCGGTTGCGCGGGATGTAGCCGTTGTCGGCCAGGGGTTGCAGGTTGTTCAGTTGGTCGCGCAGGGATTGGGCCTGGGCGGTCAGGTCGCTGCGGGCGCGGCGCATGCCGTTGAGTTGGGCGGTGGCGCCTTCGATACTCGCGCGAATCCCGGCCTGTTCCCGGGAAAAGGCTTCGCGGCGGCTGCTGAACAGTTGGCGCTGGCCTTCCAGCACCAAGGCCAGGGCTGGATCCGGGTTGCCACTGAGCTGCGCAGGAAAGGTGATGATCGACTGGTTATCACGCTCGCTCTGCCACCGCGCCACGCTGGCCCAGGCCATGCGGTACTGGGCTTGCAGGGAGTGCACGTCGGCCTGGTTTTGCGTCTGGTCGAGCTGGAACAGTGGCTGGCCTTGCTTCACCGCTTCGCCTTCACGCACCAGGATCCGGCTGACCACGCCGGGGCTCAGGGTTTGCACGGCCTTGCGTTTGCCCGAGACCACCACCGTGCCTTGCACCGGAATCCCCTGGTCCAGCGGCGCCAGGCTGGCCCACAGGAAAAAACCGCCGGCGCCGATCACTGTCAGCAGCCAGCCCATGCGGGCAAAGAAACGTGCGTCGTGCTCGGGGTGAGTCTGTTCGTAATCGCGGTTGATTTGAATGCTGCTGTCGCTGCTCATGCGCCTGATCCTTGCGGCTTGATGAAAAACTGTAGGAGCGAGCTTGCTCGCGAAAAGCCCGAGGGCGCCGCGTTGATTCAGGCTGCCCACGTCATCGTTAACGACCTTCGCGAGCAAGCTCGCTCCTACCGCTGGGCTGTTCTCGCTGGCCGGACAGCGCCCGCAGCACGTCCTGGCTGGGGCCGAAGGCCTGCATGCGGCCTTCGTTTAGCACCAGCAGCTTGTCAGCCTGGGCCAACGCCGAGGAGCGGTGAGTCACCAGCACCACCGTGCTGCCCTGGGCTTTCATCTGCATGATCGCGCTGGCCAGGGCGGCTTCGCCCACGGTGTCGAGGTTGGAGTTGGGCTCATCCAGCACGATCAGGCGCGGGCCGCCGTACAGGGCGCGGGCCAGGGCCACCCGCTGTTTCTGGCCACCGGACAGGCCGCTGCCCTCGTCACCGAGCACGGTGTCGTAGCCATGGGGCAAACGCAGGATCAGTTCGTGCACGCCGGCTTGCTGGGCGGCCTGCACTACTAACTGCGGGTCGGCTTCGCGAAAGCGTGCGATGTTGTCGGCGATGCTGCCGCTGAACAGTTCGATGTCCTGAGGCAGATAGCCGATATGCGGGCCGAGGTCGTCGCGGTCCCAGCGATGGATATCCGCGCCATCCAGGCGCACGGTGCCGGCCAGGGTTGGCCATACGCCCACCAGTACGCGGGCCAGGGTTGATTTGCCGGAGCCAGACGCGCCCAACACACCGAGGACTTCGCCGGCAGCCAGGTTGAAGCTGACCTGATGCAAGGTCGGCACACGCCGCCCGGGCGGGCCGGCGCTCACCTGCTCGAAACTCACATTGCCCTTGGGCGCCGGCAAGGCCATCTGCTCGCCCTGGGGCGGGAACTCGCGCATCAGGTTATCGAGGCGCTGGTAGGCCAGCTTGGCCGAGCTCCATTGCTTCCACACGGCAATCAACTGATCGATGGGACTCAACACCCGGCCCATCAGGATGGAACCTGCGATCATCATCCCGGCCGTCATGTCGCCCTTGATCACCAGCAACGCCCCCAGGCCCAGCACCAACGATTGCAGGCACAGGCGCAGGGATTTACTCAGGGAACTGATGATCGAGCCGGTGTCGCTGGCCTTGTTTTGCAAGCCGAGAAACTGCGAATGCACCTTGAACCAGCGCTTGCGCAACGCCCCCAGCATGCCCATGGCCTGGATGGTCTCGGCGTTGTGCAGGTGGCTGGTGGCCAATTGCGTGGATTGCTGGGAATACCCGCTGGCTTCACCCAGAGGTTTTTTGGTCAGGTATTCGTTGAGGCACGCCAGCCCGATCAGCAGCACCGCGCCTGCGCTGGCCAACACCCCGAGCCACACGTTGAACAGGAAGATCACAAACAGATAGATCGGAAACCACGGCGCATCGAAAAACGCGAACAGCGCAGGCCCTGTAATGAACTGGCGGATATGGGTCAAATCCCCCAGGGATTGCCCGCCGTGGCCTTCACCCCGTTGCAGGTTGCGTTCGAAAGCGGCCTTGTACACCCGCAGGTTGAAGCGTCGTTCCAGTTGGCTGCCGATGCGGATCACGATAAAGCTGCGGATCACTTCCAGCACGCCGATAAACGCAAAGAAGCCCACCACCATCAGCGTCAACATCACCAGGGTGGTTTCGTTCTGTGAAGACAGCACGCGGTCGTAGACTTGCAACATATAAATCGACGGCACCAGCATCAGTACGTTAATCAATGCCGTGAAACAGCCAATACTGATCAGAATGCTTTTGTAATCGCCAAGTGCTTTAAATAGTGGTGCAACGGGAGTGGTCTTCGCCATGTTGCCTGATCTTCCCTGAGCCTGATGACGCGCAATAGTTTGCCCAGCGCCCCAATAAGGCGCGAGCAAACATTAAAATCGGGTTATAGCGTTATAACGAACTCTTAGGGTGCGCGTTGTAATAACAACACGGCGCCGGATTTGGAACGGCCCTCATATTCGCCTTCTTTTTGGCGATTCAAGTGAGTAATGCCCGTGCCCTCGGCATTCATCAACCAAATACCATCGGGAGTCGGCGTCCAACTAACGGGGGCTTCTCCCAGCCATTGCCCGGCGCACGCGACATCGCCGCCCAATGCATTGGCCTGTTCAATCAAATCCAGCGCGCATACCTGTTCCTGCTGGTGCAGCGCCCAATGCCCGGCCAGTTGCGCGGACGTAGGTAAAACCAGACTGCTTGCCATTGCTGAGGCTCCTGCCGACATAAGCAATACCTGGAAACACCAGGCCACTGTAGTGCGAAATAACGTCATCACCATCGCCCGTTCAATGGGTGGATGCAAGGGCAGAGGGCAGCGCGTGTGCGCCGCCCTCCTTTACACGTGTATCAAGCCACGATGTCGCTGACGGCTGCCTGGCCAACGGTGGTGACGAGGAAATCCGCCACGCCGTGCCCGGAGAAGTCCACGGCCAGGGTGCCCAGGTTGGTACCCGAGGCGTAGGACAACACCGCATCGCCGGCATGCCCGGTAAATGCATTGACGAAGGTCAGGCCTGCACCTTTGGTGATGCCGCTAAGGTCAATCTTGTCCGAACCCGAGGTGAAGTCGAAGATCTTGTCGGATGCGCCTGGCTTGGAGTCCGAGCTGGCACCGAACACGAAGGTGTCCGAGCCTGCGCCGCCCCACAGCTGGTCTGCACCGCCGCCGCCGTAGATGATGTCGTTGCCGGCACCGCCTTTGAGGACGTTGGCTGCAGCGTTACCGATCAGCAGGTCGTTGCCCGAGCCACCGATGGCGTTCTCCACGGTCACACCCTGGGCGATGGAAACGTTGCCCACCAGGCCGCCAACGTCGGAGAACGAGCCTGCATTGAGGTTGATCTTCTGGTTCTGGGTAAAACCGGAGAAGTCCAGGGTGTCGTTGCCGCCACCGTCCCACACCGAGAACACCAGCTTGTCGGCCGATGAAGTGGCGCTGAGGAAATCACGCCCGGTGTTGGAGTTGAAGCCGTAGGTGGTGTCGCCGGCGCGGGTGTTGTAGTTGGCGCCGTAGAGCTTCTGGATTGCGGCAATGTCGTCGATCAGCGGGCCGGACGAGTAAGCCTCTACCCCGCCTTTGCTGAAGTTCTGGTTGGTGTTGCTCTCGCTCCAGTAACTCATGACGCTGTAGCCACGCGTGTCCTGTCCATAGTCCGCGTCTTTGTACGAAGGGTTGCCGGTCCCGGCGTTGTAGTCGCCAGGGTGGTCCAGGCCCAGGGTGTGGCCGATTTCGTGGGTCAGGGTCTGCCGGCCATAGTTGTTCAGGTCCGGGGTTTTGTTCGGCGTGTAGCTGCTGTTGGTCAGGTACCAGGAAGTGCCATCAAGGCCGCTTTCGTTGTACTTGGCGTTGGTGCCCGGCAGGTAGGCAAAGGCTGCTGCGCCATCCTGGCCGCCGCTGTAGTTGCCGAAGGTCATGTGGAAGTCACCGCCCGAGGCTTTCTCGGTGAAGGTCACGTTGGCCACATCGGCCCAGGATTGCATGGCCAGTACGGCCTGTGCTTTCTGCTGGGTGTTGAACTGGCTGAACCCGGTGATCCCATGCTTGTTCATGGTCGCGTTCGAGGCCGAAGTCAGGAAGGTGTAGGTGAGGTCGATCTTGCCGTTGCCATCCACGTCCCGGTACGCGGCGTTCTCACGCAGCAGGTGGTCAGCAGCCTGGTCAACGGTGAACGAAGGTTTGCCATTGACCGTGAGGTTGCCGCCGCGGTCATATTGATGGCTAAAGCTATCGATTTGCGTATAGGCAGTACTTGCTTGAGCCGCCGACACAATAGCTTTGTCTTTTACTTTTGACATAAACGTACTTCCTTGTTTGCAAGTGGAACAGTTTTTGTCCGATAGAACCCACTCTGGCGAGTAAGTCCTATCACTCGCCCCTTTTGAAGGCGAAAGAAAACTGACACAACTTGAAATCATTCGTCCAGCGCTATTTTTGCCGGGCAAAACATGGCGCAGTGAACAATTCCTGCAAACGCTGGCTAGTAGCGGCTTATAAAAAGACCACTATTTAAATATTAAATATTGCTAAAGCGGTTTTATATGAATGGATCCAAAGTATTGACTGGGGTGCACTAAGAAAGTGTCACCGTGTCATAGTTAGTATTAATTGGCCACTATCTAAGTCTTGTCCCGTATTACCGGGACAAGACTTAAAGTATTTATTGGCCCTTCCACCCTGTTTGGCGCAATGCCTGCAAGAGTGCCTGCGAGTCCAGCGCCGGCACCCGCACACCGTGGTCGGTGGTCATCTCTTCACCGGCCACGATGGCATTGATGATCGCTTCTTCTACCGCCTCTGCCGCCGCACTGAACAACGGCGAAATGTGGTCGTTATTGACCATTTGCAGCGGCGTACTGAACGGCACGCCCTTGCGCCCATAGTCGGCCACCGGCAAATCCTGGTTGCCGGTGGCGAACGCCAGGAACAGGTCCCCGCTGGAATCCTCGGTGCCGCCGCCCGTGCGCGCAATACCGATGGAGGCCCGCTGCGCCAGGCGCTGGCACTGGTGCGGCAGCAACGGTGCATCGGTAGCGATGATCACCACGATGGAGCCCATACCGGGGGTGCCGCGATCGGCGAACGGTGACGGGATGTCCATCAGCTTGCGCCCTACCGGATAACCATCCACCCGCAATTCCTGGCGCTTGCCATGGTTGGCCTGCACCAGCACGCCCACGGTCCAGCCGCCCTGCTCCGCCGGAAGCCGCCGCGACGCCGTACCGATGCCGCCCTTGAACTCATGGCAGATCATCCCGGTACCACCGCCCACGGCGCCCTCCGCCACCGGCCCGGATTCAGCGTTGGCCAGCGCCTCACGCACATGGCCCGGGCCGACGTGCTGGCCCCAGATGTCGTTGAGCAAGCCGTCGTAAGTCTCCATCACCACCGGCATGCACCAGTACACCGCCGGGTCGGCCAGGCTTTCGCGCTCCAGGGCGATCAGGGTGTCGCGCACAATGCCGATGCTGTGGGTGTTGGTGATGGCCAGCGGCGTGGTCAGCAACCCCGATTCGCTGATCCATTCCAGGCCGGTCGCATCGCCATTGCCATTGAGCACGTGGTAGCCGGCAAAACACGGCTGATACCGCGCGGCACCGGCCCGCGGCTGGATCGCCGTCACGCCGGTACGCACCTGCTTGCCGTCGATGCGGGTCTTGATGGTGCTATGGCCGACCCGAACCCCAGGAACGTCGGTGATGGCATTCAACTCACCGGGCGTGCCCAGTCCCAACGTGATGCCCAATTGCCGTGCGCGCATAACCACTCCTTACAATTTCTGAAACGCCGGACTCAACCGGCCACTGATGCAATACAGGATCACCGACAGCGCCAACAGGCCGATGATAATCATGATGTCGCGACCCGAGGCGGCAATCGCCAGGGTCACCAACAGGTAGCCAGCGCCCAGTACCGCCAGTAACGCCGGCACCGGCCACAACGGCATGCGATACGGGTGCTCACGGTCACGCAGCAATACCCGGCTCATCAACGCACTCAGCGCGACGATCAGGTACACCAGCATGATCAGCAGCACGCTGAAGGACGTGAGGTCCGCCAGGTTGGAGCTGAAGCTGAGCAGCGCCGACGGGATCGCCAGGAACAGCGTAGCCAGCCACGGTGAATCCCAGCGCGGATGAATCCGCGTGAACAGTTTGTTGATGGTCGGCGTCCACAGCGCATCGCGGCCGCTGCTGAACACCACCCGGCCAATCTGGATCACGATGGCGACGATGGCGTTGAACACCGACAGGAAGATCCCGGCACTCACCAGCCGTGACAGGGTTTCATTGCCGTGACTGGTCAGCAGATAGCCGATGGGATCGGGGCTGCTGATCATCGCACTGAGGGATGGCGCGCCGATCAGCAGCGCGGTGATGGGCACCAGCTCGATCACCACCACCAGGCCAAGGGACCACAGCACCGCCTTGTGCACGCCCTTGCCGCCGCACTTCATGTCTTCCGCCAGCAGCACCGCCGGGCCGTAGCCATTGAACGAGAACAGGCCGATGCCCACCGCACCGATTACCAGCGCCCAGGGTGCCAGATGCAGCACGCCGTTTTCGACGATCTGCGGCTGCAACAGCACGCTGACCGGCTGCACCGGGTTGCCGAAGCCGATAAACACGATCACCAGCAACGCCGCCACTTCCAGCAGCAGGCAGGTGCCGGTGATCCAGGCATTCAGCTTGATATTCAGGATGCCCAGGGCGTAACTGCACACCACGATGACCAGGGCCACGGTCTGTGAATCGAATTTTGTGCCCAGGGCGTTATTCAGGTACGTCGCTGCCCCGGTGGCCAACACCGGCGGGATAAACAGCAACATCACCAATACCGTGAGAAACGTCGCGTAGCCGGCCATGCCGCCGAACACCCGCTTGGCATACACGTACTCGCCGCCGGCGCTGTTGTGGGCGCGGCCGAGTTCGGCGTAGCAAAAGGCGAACATCAGCGCGAGCAGCGCGGCCATCACAAACGCCAGGAACACCCCGCTGCCGGCCTGCTGGATGGCAAACGGCGCAATCACGAAAACGGAACTGGCCGGGGTCACCGCCGAGACGGTGATGGCCACTACATCGAACACGCTCAAGGTGGGTTTCAGCACGCCGTCGGGCGTGGAAGGAGCACTCATATCGTTATCCTCTTGATTGTTCTTGGTTTGAGGCAGAAACGAAAAGGCAAAGCGACGCAGGGTATGTTCCCCGCTGACTGACGGCCAACTTAAACGCTGCGCACAGAGCGGCCAATTCCCCTATTGGAGTACTCCCCTTGACGTCGCCGGGCAAAAGTCGAACCCTTGCGGCCTAATCCTTTGCGTGGAGCTGCACATGAGCCTGTTCAGGGAAGTCGGCATGCACGCGGGGCTGGGCCGTACCGTCGCGCAGATCGGCACCGAACGCTTCTGGAAGCAACTGGTGCTGTTGCTGCACCAGTGCGTGCCTTTCGATAATGCCCTGGCGATCTTCTACCCCGCCGATGGCCCGCCCCAGGCGCTGGAGGAATACGACGCGCAACCGAGCAGTAAGCCGGCGTCGATGCTGGTTTATCTCAATGGCCTGTACTTGCTCGATCCGTTTTTCCAGGCGTGCCGCGAAGGCTATGCCAGCGGCGTGTACCGGCTTGAAGAAGTGGCGCCGGACCATTTTCGCCAGAGTGAGTACTTCCTCAATTACTTCCACGACAACGTGCTGGAGGACGAAGTGCAGTTCATCCTGCAACTGCCCGGCGCGGGGACGTTGTCGCTGTCGTTGGGCATGCAGCGGTTGTTTAGCGGTGAGGAAACCGGGCTGATGACGACGTTGGCGGCCTGGGTGCTGCCGTTGATGCAACAGCATTGGCAGCAAAGCACCCAGCGGGTGGCGGCGCCTGCGCAAATGGCCAGCCAGATTCGCGATGCGCTGAGCCATTTCGGGAGTGGGGTGTTGTCGGAGCGGGAACTGGAGATTGCGCGGTTGGTGCTGCGCGGGTTTTCTTCGAAAGCCATGGCCGAGCGGCTGAGTATTTCACCGGATACGGTCAAGGTTCATCGTCGGCACCTGTATGCCAAGCTGGATATCTCGTCGCAGCCGGAGCTGTTTTCGTTGTTTATCCAGTCGTTGGGGCATGACTTGGAGAACCCTTAGGTTCGGCGGTGGGGCTACGCAGCCTCGCTTGGGCTCGACAGCTGCTACGCGGGGTGAGCCGTAGCAGCTGTCGAGCTTTAGCGAGGCTGCGTGAGGCCCTCAAAGCCACCAAACATCCCAAAGCGGATAATCATGCACGCGCCTCACCAACCCCGCGCGAATCGGATTAAACACCACATAACGGGCGAAATCCTTCAGATCCTCCTCACGCCGCACACCTCTATCGTGATAGCCCTTCTGCCAGAGTCGGCCACGACGCCCAAGCGCACGATTGACCGTCAAACTGCTGCGCGATTTTATTCGGCACATCAACTCGGCCAACGACTTGTCGTGCAGTTGAACCAACCAGTGAAAATGATCCGGCATCACCACAAACGCGAGTGAATTCGCCCACTGATCTTCATGTGCCTGCCGAAACTCTTTGACGAGCAGCCGCCCGACTTGCCAATCGCTGAAGATCGGCAAGCGCTGGTCGACCACGGCCGTCAGCAGGTACACACCGCCAATCTCTGAGGCCCTTCCAATCCGCAAACGTCCAGACTTGTTTGATACAGGCATTCCTTGCCTCCGAATCAACATTAGGAGGCAAGGAATTTAGAGGGCGCAGGGCTTAAAGGCAGCCATTGATGATCGTCGAAATGTTGCCAATCAGCGGCCAGTACGAATGGTATTCCACACCCGCGTACGAATCCGGTCGATGTTCAGCGGCATCGCTTCCAGCGCAAACAGCTTGCCCATCATTTCCGGGCTTGGGTACACCTTGGTGTCGCTCTTGATCGCCGGGTCCACCAGGCTGTCTGCCGCCGCGTTGCCGTTGGCGTAGTGCACGTAGTTGGTGATGCTGGCCATCACTTCCGGGCGCAGCAGGTAGTTCATGAACGCATAACCGGCCTTCTCATCCGGTGCGTCGGCGGGCATGGCGACCATGTCGAACCAGATGGCGGCGCCTTCCTTGGGAATGTTGTAGCCGATGTTCACGCCGTTCTTGGCTTCCTTGGCACGGCTTTCGGCCTGGAGGATGTCGCCGGAGAAGCCGACGGCCACGCAGATGTCGCCGTTGGCCAGGTCGGCGGTATATTTCGAGGAGTGGAAGTACGCCACGTACGGCCGCACTTTCATCAGCAGGTCCTCGGCCTTTTTGTAGTCTTCAGCCTTCTTGCTGTGGTGCGGCAGCCCCAGGTAGTTGAGCGCCGCCGGCAGCAGTTCCGGGCCGTTGTCGAGGATCGCCACGCCACATTTCTGCAGCTTTTGCATGTTTTCGGGCTTGAAGATCAGGTCCCAGGAATCCACCGGGGCGTTGTCGCCCAGCACGGCCTTGACCTTGTCGATGTTGTAGCCGATGCCGGTGCTGCCCCACAGGTACGGGAAGCCATGGGCGTTGCCCGGGTCGTTGTTTTCCAGGGCCTTGAGCAGCACCGGGTTGAGGTTCTTCCAGTTGGGCAGCTGGCTCTTGTCGAGTTTCTTCAGCGCCCCGCCCTGGATCTGCCGGGCCATGAAGTGGTTGGAGGGAAACACCACGTCGTAGCCGGATTTACCGGTCATCAACTTGCCGTCGAGGGTTTCGTTGCTGTCGTACACGTCGTAGGTGAAGCCGATGCCGGTTTCTTTCTGGAAATTCTTGGTGGTGTCGGGGGCAATGTAGTCCGACCAGTTGTAGATCTTCACCGTCTCGGCGGCTTGGCTGAGGGTGGCGACAAATACCAGCGGCAACAGGGCAATGGGTCTCATGGTTCGATTTCCTGGCGGTTTTAGGGCTGTTTTTATGGCAGGCGATCAAAGATCAAAGAATCAGAGGATCAATACATAGGTCTTGCGCACGGTTTCCTGGATGTCCCAGATACCGGTGCTGTTGGCCGGCAACATCAGTGCGTCGCCGGCTTCTATGTGGAGCATTTCCCCGTTGTCGGGGGTGAAGGTGCAGCGTCCCTGGATAAAGTGGCAAAACTCCTGGGCTAAGATCTGCCGGCGCCAGCGCCCGGGCGTGCACTCCCAGATGCCGGTTTCCACGCCGTCACTGCGCTCCACGCTCAGGGTCGAGGCCACCGCCACCGGTGTGCCCAACGGCACGGCGACGGGCGAGGAATCCGGCAAATGGGCGCTGAGTGTGTCTTTGAACTGGGTAATGCTCATGTTCATACCTGTGGTGATTGAAACGACTTAGTGCATGAAACCTTCCATGAACCCGGCGACGCCGCTGGCCAGCTTGCGCCGCCACGGCGCGGTGTTGGGGTTGGCCAGCACCTGGTCTTCGTGGACAAAGCTGCGAATGATCGCGTTGTAGCCCAGCCAGCGGCAGGGTTCCGGTTCCCAGGCCTTGAGCCCGTCCAGCCGGCCCGGCTGGATGACCCACGGCTGCTGGACCAGGGGCGTATCCAGCCCCAGGATCAAGTCCGCCAAGGTGCGGCCGCCCAGATTGCTGGCCCCTACGCCCTCGCCGCCGTAACCACCGGCCAGCGCAATGCCTGCCGCGTGATCGCAAAGCATGTGTGGTTTGAAGCGTCGGGACATGCCCAGGTTGCCGCCCCACGCGTGGGTGATTCGGACTTTTTTAAGCTGCGGAAATAGCTCGCCGAACAGGTAGCGACGCAGTTCGATTTCGCCCTCGGTGAGCTCGAAGTTGTGCCGCAACTTGCCGGCAAACTGATAACCGCCACGGGCACCGAACACCAGGCGGTTGTCTGCCGAGCGCTGGCCGTAGGTGACCTGGCGGCTGCTTTCACCGAAGGCCTGGCCCCGGCTCAAGCCAATCTCATCCCAGGTACTGGCCGGCAAAGGCTCGGTGGCGACAATCAGGCTCTGCACCGGCAGCTGATAGCGCCCCAGAGGCGCCAATGTCGTGGCATACCCCTCCACCGCCGGCACCACCCAGGAGGCGCGCACCGAGGCTTTTGCCGTGCGCAAGCTGCCGGACTGCCAGTGGGTAACGGGGCTGTTTTCGTAGATCCTGACGCCCATCTGCTCCACCACACGGGCCAGGCCGCGCACCAGCTTGGCCGGGTGAATCGTGGCGACGTGGGGCGCATAGATGCCGCCGTAGGGCTTGGCGATGCGGATTTGTTCGGCCAGTTGCTGCGGGCCGAGCCAACGGTAATCGTCCTCGGTCAGGCCCTGGCTGTGGAGTTTGGCCAGGTACGCCCGCAGGGTGGTTTCCTGTTCGGGATAACGCGCGGCGCAATACAGCACGCCGCCCTTGCGGTAGTCGCAGTCGATGCCTTCACGCTCGATCACCTGGGCCACTTCATCGGGAATCGCGTGCAGCAGGTCGAACGAGGCCCGGCGCTGCTCCGGGGACAAGCCGGCCAGCAGCCGGTCTTCCCCCAGCAGGTTGCCCATCAGCCAGCCGCCGTTACGCCCCGAGGCGCCGAACCCGGCGGTTTGCGCCTCGATGATGGCGATCTTCAGCTCGGGAGACTGGCGCTTCAGGTAATACGCAGTCCACAGCCCGGTGTAGCCGGCGCCGATAATGGCCACGTTGACGTCCAGGTCCTGCTCCAGGGACGGTCGCGCCACCAGCGGCTCGTCCAGCTGGTCCATCCATAAACTGATATTGCGCCATGCAGGCATGCCAAGCTCCACCACCACACTTCGATGGCAGTGATCCTAGAGCCTGGCCTCAGGGGCTGTCTTGCGCGCGTGCACGCAGGGAAATTTGTTTGACGTAGGCCTTGGGCGACTGGCCGGTGTGCTGGCGGAAACAGCTATAGAACGCTGACGTTGAATTGAAACCGGCAGCAAACGCCAGTTCGTCAATGCGGATCGGCGGCGTGGCCTTGTCCAGTGCCGCCAGCAGGTGCTGGAGACGCGCCTGGTTGACGTAGCGATAGAAACTTTGGCCCAGCACCTGGTTCAACAGGTAGGAAATCTGGTTGCGGCTGTACCCGCACTCCTTCGCCACTCGCTGCAAATCCAGCTCGGGGTCCAGGTACGGTTGCTGGCGCTGGAAATACTGCTGCAAGTCATTGGCCATGTAGCTCAATTGCTGGGGCGACAGACCCAGGCGGCTGACCGTCGGGCGTGTGGTCTCGCTGCGGCTGGAGGACTGCTCGTGCACCAAAGACGCGTATTCGTTGACCCGCCAGATCAGGCCGTCGCGCACGGTGATGGCTTCGCTGGTACGAAACGACACCAGGCCCTGGCCACCGCGCAAGGTGATGCGGTACTGGATGAACGCCGTATCGCCGTCGGCGCGGATGCGGTCGGTGTGCTCGATCGCTTCATCCGCACCACGGGGCATGCTGGCTTGCAGGTACTCACGCAGTTCGCCTGCCCCTACGACCCGGTTCTGGAAGAAATCGTGGTACTGGATGTCCGGGTGGTAGTACGACATCACGCCGTCCAGGTCCCGGTGTTTCCAGCACAAATGATGGCGCAGCACCAGCTCGCCGGTGGCTTGGGTCTGCAGTGAATCATCCGGGACGAAGTCGGGCATGGGGCGCTCAAAGGCTGGTGGAACCAGCGAGCTTGCCGAACTTTCCAGGCGGCTTCAATGGCCAATTGACAGTTCTGACTAATGGCCTTTCGCCCACTAATGCGTAGGACATGACCCACATCAACTTTCTTGAAAACAACCGCCGAACGGGACAAAAAAACTCCCCTGCCGGATGCGAACGAATGCTATTTTTAGAGCTCAAGACGGCCATGACCAGTGACGGTGATGGCGCCCCTGCAGCGAGCTAAAGGAAGCGCTCAATGAACAAGGTGGGCAACATGAATAAAGTGACGTTCCCCAACGCCTGCCAGCTGATGCGCTGGCATTTTCATCCCATGGGCTTTGAGGCGAGCATGGACGCTCCCGGCAGTATGATCGCCCGCCTGTTCGACCGCGCCAGCGGAGAAACCCTGATCGCGATTGCCGGCATTCCCTGCGCCACCGTCATGAACGCTGCCGACGTGGAGCGGATCATCGAAGCCGTGGAGGATGAGCTGGAGTCGTTTGTGCTGCCGTTGTCGTTGCGGGCTTAACCTGGCGGCGCGAGTACCCTGTGGCGAGGGAGCTTGCTCCCGCTGGACCGGGCTGGCGCTCCAGTGCGAAGCGCTCCCAGGATTTTGGGGCCGCTTCGCAGCCCAGCGGGAGCAAGCTCCCTCGCCACAGCAGTTTGATGTCACTGCTTATGATTTCTGGGTGCGCTGATCATCAAAAAACGCTTTGTCCCCGGCCACCCGGTCCGACGCCTTTGGCACATTCACCCCTTGGCCATCCTGGCTTTCGACATACCAATAGCAATGGCTCACCGCCCGGGTAATCCCCACATAGGCCAGCCGCAGCACTTCGTCTTTTTGCGCGCTGTCGTAAGGCTCGGTGTCGCCGTCCTTGCCCAGGCCCGCCATGCGGTACACCTGGTTTTTGTAAGGCGAACTGGTCAAGTGCTGGCAATCTCCCAGCAGGAATACCGCATCCGCTTGCAGGCCCTTGGCACTGTGATAGGTCAGTTGCTTGAGCCGGCGGGCGTCATACGGCAAGCTAGAATCCACATTAACAACAGACTGAATATGCTCTTGTATCAATAGCTTATCGCTGCTTTTTCGATACAGCATTAATATTGAGTCGCCCTTTTGGTAGTGCGCCAGCAGTTGCTGGCCCAACGCCGCGTCGTCACGATCACGCACCGTGACAGGCACCAATGCTTTCGGGGTTCCACTCGCCTTGGCTTTCTTGCCGCTGATGGCCGGGGCAGCACGCACGATGTGTTCGGCCGCGTCGATAACGTGCTGGTGGCTGCGGTAGTTCTCGCCCAGCATCACCCGCGTGGTCGCCGGTGACGGGAATTCCTTGTTGAACTCCATGAAGTACTTGGGCGAACTGCCCCGCCAGCCATAAATCGACTGCCAGTCATCCCCCACGCACAACAGCGAAGAACGCTGGGCGCCACGGCCCACATGCATGGCCGGCCCGCGACTGCGGATCTCCCGCAGGCTGGCGCGGATCCACGAGACGATCTGCGGGGATACGTCCTGGAACTCGTCGATCATCAGGTGCGACATCGGCCGCAGCAGCGGGTCGCTGAGCAGCTTGAGGTTTTCCGGGGTGTTTTCACCAAACAGCGAGAACATTCGGTTATAGGTCATGACCGGTGGTGACTGGTCCAGCAGATGGTCTTCCAGGGCCTTCCAGAAGATGCTCAGGGCTTCGAAGTAAAAACGGTCCGGGTCGTCCTTGGCAAAGCTCATCTTGCCGACGGCGGTGGGCACGTCCAGCCCGAGGTTTTCGATAAACCCGGCGGCGGCGACAAAGCTGTCCAGCAGCGGCGCTGAACCCAGTTCGCCCTTGACCTTGTAATCGAAGCCCGGGCCCGCTGTGGCATCGCCCGCCAAACTGCTCAGAAGTCTCTTGGATGATTCGTAACTCTCAAACCATATCAACGGCTTACGGCAGAAAGCTTGAAACAGAGTGCGCTTGACGGCCCACTCTGCGCGTACCGAGAGCTTCGAACCGGGACGGCTGACCTGGGCGTTTTCCCGCGGGTCGAAACCCAGCACTACCCAGGCATCCAGCTCGGCAATGTAACCATGGCAGTGAAACTGTGCGCCGTTTATGTCGAAGGTCTGGCGATTGGGCTCGATGCCCTTGATCGGCCAGGCGCCGGCGCGAAACCACAGGTCTTCGATCACATCGCAGAGTTCTTCATCGCGCTTGGCCGCCAGTTCGGTCACCGCCACGCGCTTCTGCACGTCCGGATGGTCCCGTTCCAGTTCCTTGAGTTGCAGGGCATGCCGCGCCAACGGGGCAATCAGCTCGCGAAAGCGCGCGTGGCGGCCATGCAACTGGTGATAGCAGGCATTGAGCTGCTGGCGCTGGGCCTCGTTGATCCGCAGTTCAAAGGGGTTGCTGTCGGCTTCATCAAAGCCCGCTTCGGTGCGGGCATTGAGGTTCTCAAAAGCTTGCAGCCGCTCAAGGCCCGGTAGGCTGCGAACCATCGGCAGAATGCGCGAGTGAAAGGTGCGCACCACCGCTTGCGCGTCTTTCATACCAAGGGGTTGGCCCCACAAGGCGAGAATTTCCATGAGCTTGTTGATGAAGTCCTTGCGCGACTCGCGGGTGAAAGTCACCACGGTCATCGAGCTCAGCTCAAAGCCCAGGTAATGGGTCAGCAGCAGGATACGCAGCACCAGCGAGGTCGATTTACCCGCGCCGGCGCCCGCGATTACTGAGGTGGACGGCGTATCACTGAAGATCATCTTCCATTGGGCCACGCTCGGCTGGGCGTGGGCCGGCAGCAGGCGTGCCACATCGGCCTTGATGCGTTTCTTCAATTCGGCGGTCAATGGCAGGCGCCAGTCGTCGAACAGGTCGTCGTCGACACCCGGCGCAGTGTGTTCATCCGGCCGAAAGTCGCGAATCAGCAGGACCTGACGGCCCTCTTCGATGCCGTCCGCCTTGCCTTCCTGATAACCGTACTCCACGCCTGCCGTATGGCCGCTGCGAAAGCCGTCGGCCTGGCCATGCAGCCAGGAGAATCGATGCTGGGCGCGCAGGCGCGTAAGGCCGTGGCCGAATAATCGGGCGGCCAGCCGTTTCAACAGGGGCATTTCGGCCAGTGGCCGCAGTTCGGGAGGCAGATCGGGGGTGTGTTGCGGCACGCGGACTCCTGCGATGCTTTAACTCGGACAAGAGCCCTATGTTCGCCGCAAATGCCCCTCAGTTCCAGCCAATTGCTTTGGGCTCATGCAGTTAGGCGATGAAGTGAAGATAAGCTCTGAGCATCGGCATCGAAGCATTCGATAGGAATCCTGCATTTTTTACGCTTTTTATCGATCTGGCGCTGATGGATCATGGCCCCCATCCACAGGAGACGATCATGCTCGAACTTCGACCTTTCAACACCCTGGGCGGCGCCAACCATGGTTGGCTGGACGCTCACCACCACTTTTCCTTCGCCGAATACCACGACCCCAAGCGTATGCACTGGGCAACCTGCGGGTCTGGAACGATGACCTGATTGCACCCGGCACCGGCTTTCCACAGCACCCGCACCGGGACATGGAAATCATCACTTACGTGCGTGAAGGCGCCATCAGCCACGCCGACAACCTCGGCAACAAGGGCCGTACCGAGGCTGGCGACGTGCAGGTGATGAGCGCAGGCACCGGGATCGCCCACAGCGAATACAACCTGGAAGCCACGCCGACCAAGATTTTCCAGATATGGATCATTCCCAACGAGGCCGGTTTACCGCCGTCGTGGGGCGCCAAGCCGTTTCCGAAGGGTGACCGCGAGGGTTTTGTGACCTTGGCCAGTGGCAAGGCCGGAGACAGCGAAAGCCTGCGAATTCGTGCTGATGCACGCTTGGTGGCGGCGAACTTGAAAGCCGGTGAAAGTGCCGAGTATCGGCTGGACAGCGGGCGGCGAGCGTATCTGGTGCCTGCCACCGGGGTGATTGAAGTCAACGGCTTGCGTGCACAGGCTCGAGACGGTGTGGCGGTTGAAGATGAGCCGGTGCTGCGGGTGACGGCGGTTGAAGACAGCGAGATCGTGTTGGTCGACCTGGCTTGACTGAATTTAAATGTGGCGAGGGAGCTTGCTCCCGCTGGAGCGCGTAGCGCTCCCAAGATTTTGGGGCCGCTTCGCAGCCCAGCGGGAGCAAGCTCCCTCGCCACACAAGCTCCCTGCCACAGGTTAATCAGTCACAGGTGCAATTGGGGTGTCAGTTAGACGAGATCGCCCCGTCCACCAACACCTGCGCCTCTTCCACCAGTTGCTTGAGGTGATCCTCACCAATGAAGCTCTCGGCGTAGATCTTGTAGATGTCCTCGGTGCCCGATGGCCGTGCGGCAAACCAGCCGTTTTCGGTCATGACTTTCAGCCCGCCAATCGCCTGGTCGTTACCCGGCGCATGGCTGAGGATCTGCTGGATGCTTTCCCCCGCCAATTGCTTGGACGTTACCTGGTCCGGCGACAGCTTGCCCAGCAAGGCTTTCTGCGCCGGGGTGGCCTTGGCGTCGACGCGGATTGCGAAGGGTTCACCCAGCGCGTCAGTCAGCCCACGGTAGATCTGGCTCGGGTCCTGGCCTTTGCGCGAGGTCATCTCTGCCGCCAGCAATGCCGGGATCAGGCCGTCCTTGTCGGTGCTCCAGACGCTGCCGTCCTTGCGCAGGAACGAGGCCCCGGCGCTTTCTTCGCCGCCAAAACCCAGGGAGCCATCGAACAGGCCATCGGCAAACCACTTGAAGCCCACCGGCACTTCGTACAGGCGGCGGCCAATGCGCTTGGCGACGCGATCGATCAAACCGCTGCTGACCACGGTCTTGCCCACGGCCGCATCCGCACGCCACTCAGGACGGTTCTGGAACAGGTAGTCGATGGACACCGCGAGGTAGTTGTTCGGCGCCAGCAAGCCACCGGACGGTGTCACGATGCCGTGGCGGTCGTGGTCCGGGTCGCAGGCAAAGGCCACGTCGTAACGGTCCTTGAGGCCGATCAAGCCTTGCATGGCGTAGCTGGAGGACGGGTCCATGCGGATCTGGCCGTCCCAGTCGACGCTCATGAAGCGGAAGGTCGAATCGACTTCGGTGTTCACCACGTCGAGGTTCAGGCGGTGATGCTCGGCGATGGCCGACCAGTAACGCACCCCTGCTCCACCCAGTGGATCAACGCCCAGGCGCAGGCCAGCGCTGCGGATCGCATCGAAGTCGATGACGTTGACCAGGTCGGCCACGTAGGTGTTGAGGTAGTCGTGGCGATGGGTGGTGTCGGCCTTCAGCGCCTGGGCGTGGGTGATGCGCTTGACCCCGGCCAGCTTGTTGCCCAGCAGTTCGTTGGCCTTTGCTTCGATCCACTTGGTGATGTGGGTATCGGCCGGGCCGCCGTTGGGCGGGTTGTATTTGTAGCCGCCGCTTTGTGGCGGGTTATGGGACGGCGTGATCACGATGCCGTCGGCCAGGCCGCTGGTGCGGCCGCGGTTGTAGCAAATAATGGCGTGGGAAATCGCCGGTGTCGGGGTGTACTCATCGCCTTCGGCGAGCATCACGTGCACGCCATTGGCGGCCAGCACTTCCAGGGCGCTGGCGCCGGCTGGCGTGGACAACGCGTGGGTGTCCAGGCCGACGAACAACGGGCCGTCGATGCCCTGGGCTTCACGGTAAAGGCAAATCGCCTGGCTGATGGCAAGCACGTGCCATTCATTGAAGCTCAGGTCGAACGAGCTGCCCCGGTGCCCGGAGGTACCAAAGGCGACGCGTTGGGTGGAGATCGCTGCATCAGGCTGGCCGGTGTAATAGGCCGTTACCAGTCGCGGGATGTCTACCAGCAGTTGAGCTGGTGCCGGCTTGCCCGCAAAAGGACTGAGAGTCATGCATAAACCTCTGAAAGAGAAGGATTCGGAAAAAGAGTGCAGTTTACTGGGAGTTGGACTGCTCCGCGACGTTATAAATCCTACAACAATCAGCGAAATTTCATTCTTATTCGGTCTGCGCCTGCTTCAATGCCATAGCCAGGTCACCCAGGGCATTCCCCAGGTTATGCACCCCGTCGAAGGTATGGCTAAGCCGCAGATGCTGGCAGTGCAGACCGCTGATGCTGAATAACTCCCCCGGCGCGATCACCACCTGCCGGCCCAGCAGCCGCTGAAACACCTGGCGCATGTCCACCGCCGCCCGCGAGCGCAACCAGAAGGTCGCGCCAGCCGCCGGCATCCGGTAGGTCACCTGATCCCCCAGGTGCTCATCCAGGCGCAGGCTCATCAGCCGGGCCTGCTCCTTGAGTTGCGGTCGCAAGTCCCGCAGGTGCTGGTCGATCCGCCCGCTTTGATAAAGCCGCGCAATCGCCCGCTGGCGGATAGGCGACAGGCAGAATGCGCGCAGCAGGAACTGGCGTTGCAACTCACTGCTGAGATGACTCGACAGCAAGTAGCCAAAGGGCGCCTCCGGGCCGAGCATTTTCTCGAAGGTGGAAAACACCATCAGCCGCTCGGGGTTGGCCAGGTCTCGCAGTGGGCTGATCGGCTGCTCGAACCCCAGTTCGCCATAGCTGTCATTTTCTAACAGCCAACAACCATGCCGGTTCAGTAACCCCACCAACTGCATGCGGTCAGGGTTGGGCAGCGCGATCCCTGACGGCAGGCTCACGCCCGACGACAACAGCGCCAATTGCACCGGCTCGTGGATCAGCAGTTGCTCGAGCAGCGTCAGGTCCAGGCCGCCCTGCGCCGTAAAAGGCAGTTCGATGATCCTTACGCCCGCCCCCTGCAACAGCCGCAGAATCAGCCAATCACAGGGTGACTCGACGATGACGGCGGCGCCTTTGAGCCCGAGCACCTCAATCAGGATTTCGAGCACCCCGCGCAGATCGGCTCCGATATACACCTCGTCCGCCTGCCAGCAGCGCGTCGGCGACGAGGTGTAGCGGGCCGCGAGGGCCGCGCGCAGTTCCCAGACGCCACACGGCTGCGACCAGGGCTGCAAATGGCGCGGGTAGTGACGCAACAGTTCACGCTCCAGCAGCAACAGTGCCCCGTCCAGAGACGCCCCCAGTGCCGGTTCATCGGCGCTGAGCACCAGCATGCCCGGGCGGCGCGCACTGGCGTAGAGACGCTCCAGCAGGTCGCCACCGTTGCTGCCTGGCGGTTTATTCAACACCGGCCAGGCGTAATAGCCCGACTTGGCCACCGAATACACCCGGCCTTCCTTCTCCAGCAGCGAATACGCGTATTGAATGGTCGAGATCGACACATTCAGGCGCACCGACAGCTGGCGCAATGAGGGCAATTTCACCCGGGCCTCGGCGCCGACCTCGCTGATGAGGTTGATCATGTAGCGATAGACCGCCTGGTAGGCGAACTCGGTTTGCCGGTCGTCCTTGAGGCTCATCGCGCTTCGCCCGCCGTTACACTCGGCGCCACCCCCTTAACGCCCTGACAGCTGGCAGGTTGCCATGGCCGGCCTGTCCGACTGCGGCACCATAGTGGCGGATCGCTTGCGATAGAGGTGTTGGAGCAAGTCGAGCGGTAGCCCGCTGACGTCGGTCACCCATTGCGCCAACATATCGGCCACCGGCTTGCCTTGCAGTGCCTTGTGCAGCTCAGGGAGTGCCACCAGCATGCCGGGATGGCATTGGCGCAAAAAGCTTTCGAGGCGCTCGCCGTGCCGGATAAACGGCGAGAACATCAGGCAATTCAGCTGGTTTTCCTCCAGCCCAAACAACTCGTGGGCGTACCCGGCAGACAAGGCGCGACCCTCGGCAGTGGCTGCCCGGGCAATCAGGTGTTCGCTAATCTGCTTGCGTCGCATGAACGGCGTGGCCTGCTGTACAAACCCCAGGACGCCCTCCTCATAGTCCAGTTCCCGCAGGGACTCTGCCTGCAGGCCCCGCAGGTGGGCCATCAGCAGCGGGTTCACGTGGCTCGGGTGGCTGAAATGAAAGCCAAACTCGTCCGTCTGATAGGCCAGGAACTGCCGCAGCAACGGCCCGGACGCGTAGTCGACCGCCTCCATCAGGTCCGCAACGCAGATGTAGGCGAGATGGCGGTGGCTGTCCTTGTCTTCAGGAGTGCCGTCGGCGTAGTGCTCGCCGTACAGGTCGCGGTAATACCCGTCGCTCCACTCATCCATGCGCGCGAACAGCCCGCTGAGCACCCGGGGTTGCCGCGCGGGCACCACAACGCTGGCCGACAGCGCCGCCTTCTTCAGCCACGCCAGGTACTCCCGTTGCTTGCGTGAGGAATCACCGCTGACCAGCGCATGCACCCCTCCATTCCATGTGGTCACGCGCTGGTAAAAGTCGCCGAGGGCCAGGTAAGCGTCGCTGCACAGCGTCTGGCCAAGGTCCGCTGACGTCAGATGCCCGACCATCAACAGGTTGCGCCGGCTGCTGTCGCGCGCTGTAGCGGCTGCTGGTCGCAGGTGGTTGAACGGCAACACCTCCTGATTCTCCACCATCAGCAGTTCCACCCGAGGGTCATCATGCAGGAACAGCGCGCTGTAGCCGCGATGCAGGGTGTCCAGCGCGGTTTGCGTCATGCCGGCATGGCGCAAGGTGGCGACGCGCAATTGAAAGGTCCGGGGCGTGCGGCCCGCGAGTGTCAGTTGTGCCGCACGCAGCAAGGTCAGGACGTAGCTGCTGCCGGGGCCGGTGCCGTGGGCGACCAACACCCTGTACTCACCGAGCCGCTCAATGCCGCCTGCCGCCACGACGATTCGTTGAATCAACAATTGCAGCGAAGTGCGCTCTGTTCGAGAGAAATGCCCTACCAAGCGTTGCAGTACTTGTTGATAGACATAGTTCATGGCTTGCTCGTGAATTGCGCTCATAGTTCTACTACCTGAGTTGAAATATCAGTTTCGGGCAACCGTTAACGGTATTTGCCAGACCTGTTGTTTCCATAGGGGGTGTTGTCTATTGCAACATGTGACATTTAATCGAGATTAGCACCGGACCATGCCCGCCAATCGGCGTATCGGGGCTTCCAGTCCCGGACAAGCGCCAGCAGTCGAGGCGCAGAGCTCAAGCGGGCAGTCTTAGGAAGGCTCTTACAACTTCCTACCCTGTTTTAACTTACAAACTAAAGAAGCATCTGACGCAACCAACTTTAATAATGCTTTTCCGCATGAGCGGGCATACGAAACGTTATTGGGCTTAACGGATGCGCGGAGTAGTTTCAGATATTCAATCATTGCTCAATCCTTGAGATGAAAGTGACGGGGCAATTATCAGCGCTTGAATAATGATTAACAGATACAGAACCTTGGCTAAAACCAGTGCAGATGAGCACGCGCCAAGGGTCGGGATCGTCCAGACACGACAACGCCGCGCTGGGATTCAGGGCGGCGTCAGGGGGAAGCGGGTGATTTACCGGGCTCAAGGCCTTGAATCCCGGGTCAAACAGTCGGCAGGTTAAATCCTGTCAAATGGCGCATTTACCCCATGCGCCCGGGGGCAGGAAGACTCGCTTGAGAATATTCCCACAGATCAAACAGCTTCTACCTGCAAGGCAACCCGCTCACGGCATGGACATTCGTCCATGTAACGGTGCGCTTCGACGAACTGGCTGAACGGAAATACCGTGGTTTTCAGCGGTACCAGTACCTTGTCGGCCGTCAGTTGGTTGATGTCACGCAGGGCTCGCTGCAAGGCCACTTGGTCCTGGATGATGCCCAGTTCCGGTTTGCCGGTGAAGTTACCGATGCAGTGCACAAAGAACTGAATGTTCTTCTGGAAGGCTGCGCAGGCCGGGAATGGCGTCTGGTTGCCGCCTTGCAGGCCATACAGCACCAGGCTGCCACGGGGCGCCAACACATCACCCAGCAACGACATCTGCGGGCCACCCAGGCCATCGAACACCACGTCCACGCCGCGGTTGTCGGTGAACTTGTTGACTTGCATCAGCAGGTCCTGTTCTTCGGTGACGATAACCTTCTCCGCCCCCAGGGACAGCAGGTATTCACGCTCGTCGCTGGTCTTGGTTGCGGCAATCACCCGCACACCCAGGGCTTTGCCCAGTTGCACGAACGAGGGGCCGGCGCAGTGGCTGGCGTCCGTCACCAGGGCGAATTGCCCGGGTTTGACTCGTGCCAGGTCCATGTACGCAAAGTAGGCAATCAGCAGCGGCGTGTAGTGCACGCTGGCTTCGATCGGGCTCAGGACATCCGGGTACCGGGTCAGGGCCGAGCGCGGCAGGACGATCTGTTCGCCGTACACCGGGTAATCATTCGGGCTCTCGGCCGGGAAGCTGGCGACCTTGTCACCTACATTCAGGTCGTCAACGCCTTCGCCAACGGCCACAACCACGCCGGCCATTTCATGCCCCAGGCCTGATGGCAGGCGGGCATGGGACGATGCCAGGTTCTGGCGCCACAGAATGTCGTACCAGCTGATGCCAATCGCCTCGACGCGCACCTGCACTTCGCCCGGTGCGGGCTTAGCGGCTGCATGCTCTTCGCATTTGAGCACCTCGGCCGGACCAAACTTGTGAAAACGGATCGTGCGGGACATCGCAAACCTCGTCAAAGTAACCTCTATTGCCATGAACTCTATCTGGGCTTTCGGAGCAAGACCACCGGTCGCCGTTAATAGTCGACATGCCTGTCATTGATTCCGCACATACGGAAAACGTACCAAGCCATGTAGGAAAACTGAATTAGCCGGTGCAGAGTACCAGCCTTTCCCCGTAAGATTCATGCCGGTCATTGTTCTTATATGACCGCTCCCGTCAAGTTTACTGACGCCGCCTGGGACACAAGATGAACCGTAACGACCTGCGTCGTGTCGACCTCAACCTGTTGATCGTATTCGAAACCTTGATGCATGAGCGCAGTGTGACCCGCGCTGCCGAGAAATTGTTCCTGGGCCAGCCGGCCATCAGCGCGGCGTTGTCGCGCCTGCGGGGCCTGTTCGACGACCCGTTGTTCGTGCGTACCGGGCGCAGCATGGAGCCATCGGCCCGTGCGGTAGAAATCTTCGCCCTGCTCTCCCCGGCCCTGGACTCGATCTCCACGGCCGTCAGCCGCGCGTCCGAGTTCGACCCGGCCACCAGCACCGCCGTATTCCGCATCGGCCTGTCGGACGACGTCGAATTCGCCCTGCTGCCCCTGCTGCTCAAACGCCTGCGGGCCGAAGCTCCCGGCATCGTGCTGGTGGTGCGTCGCGTCAACTACATCCTGATGCCGGGCCTGCTGGCCTCCGGCGAAATCTCGATTGGCGTGAGCTACACCACCGACTTGCCGGCCAACGCCAAGCGCAAGGTACTGCGCCGCAGCAAGCCGATGCTGCTGCGGGCCGACAGCATGCCCGGCTCCATGAGCCTGGACGACTTCTGTGCTCGGCCCCATGCCTTGGTGTCGTTCGCCGGGGACTTGAGCGGGTTTCTGGATGAAGAACTGGAGAAACTGGGCCGCAAGCGCCATGTGGTGCTGGCAGTGCCGCAGTTCAACGGGTTGGGCACGTTGCTGGCGGGTACCGATATTGTCGCGACCGTGCCGGACTATGCCGCAGAAGCGCTGACCTCTGCAGGGGGGTTGCGGGCCGAGGAGCCGCCACTGCCGGTGCGCACGTTTGAGTTGCATATGGCGTGGCGTGGGTCACAGGACAATGATCCGGGGGAGCGTTGGTTAAGGTCGCGGATTCAGATGTTTTTTGGCGACCCTGAGAGTCTTTAGGCGTCGTCTGGCAGGCTGTTCGACTGATCATTTCTGCCTTTCCACCAACCATGGAGCTCCATTCACTTCCAGTGTATTGCTACATTGAGGGCATATTTGAGGGCATGCTATGGATGGTTTGAAAAGGATGCCCCCAGCCTGAGGTCCAACAGCCCTTTTTCGGAAAAGTCCTACGCTATTGCTCGCAAACCACCATCGCACCAACTGTTTTGATCATTAGCAATAGAGTGTAGGCTCTACTCTACTAGTCTCGATGTCTGTTCTAAACCGATTGTCGTAACCAGTGATGGGCAGCTTACCGATGCCGTTCAGTCATGAATGCACGTAGAGATGATGTCATTACCGTGCTGAGTCGAGTTTCTTGCCAGCACCACCTGTTCCAGAATGTCGAAATCTACAAGGCACTGACTCCAGTCAACGCCGTAATGAGCGAAACCCGTTCGATAGCCTTGGATGAGTCCGTTTTTCTTGAAAAAACCCTTTCCGCACGCCCCCATGCAGTCGAAGCCGTTAATTTCTTCATGCGTCATGAAAAAGATCTTCAAGGTATCGGACAGCATGGACAAGCAGGTTTGGCCAACTATTTGGAAACCTGCCTGAGCCCGAAGCCACTCCTGCAAAAATTCCGGCTCCAGGCTCATGGTGTCGGGATCGAATGGCGGTGGCTGGTCAGGCGCTTCCTGTGCATCAATTTTGCGCATGGTTTCAACGAACGGGGCTGCAGCCTCATCGTAATAGTCTGGATAAATGCCGTACGCTCTTTGAGGAAGAAATCTACGTCCAATCTATGCACCTCCCGGATGACTCGAGGGCAGCTCCGTCAGTGCCCATAGGACAGCCATTTATAGTCCCGGCCGATCTAACGTCGGAAACCTTACCTCGGGCGTTTCGGATGCGAGGACGTCAAGTCAGAGGACGGGACTGTTTGTTCGCGTGGAAATTTTAGATCCATCATTGCCCAATTTGATGGCAAATTGATAGTCTATCAGCTCGCCTGCCTGGTAGACATCGCTCTGCAGCGCACACGTCCCAGGATGGATAGGCACACCTCTAAGGAGCATCTGCGGCTTGGTCGAGCCGCAAGGAGTGCGTCAATGGAAAGAAACGTCGCCATCATCGACGCCACGCAGCAGTCACTGGTCAACCCAAGCCTCAGGGATCCTGTCGAGTACCGCAAAAGCGGTCTGAGCCTCAACCATATCGTCGGCTGTCCACTAGATTGCAGCTATTGCGTAAGGCACCTGTTCGGAAACTTTGATCAGCGTACGCCCCAGGCGTTAATGAGTGACGAAGAGGCGTTCGAACGGTTCGTCTCACATCGATTTTTCCAGCCCCACATCACGCCAATCCAGCTTTTCAATCGGGCGACTGACCCGATGCTGTCGGACGTGAAAAGCCACACGCATAACCTCTTGCGGCTGTTAGATGAAGCAGGCCTGACCAACAACGTCCTGGTCATCACTCGCTGGCGTGTAACGCCCGAGGACTGCGAACGCTTCAACGCCTTGACCAACATCAAGCTGACAATTTTGGTGACCTACTCGGGGATCGAAGATCCGAAGGTCGAGCCGATCAAATCGTCGATTGCGGCTAAAAGCCTGCGTACCCTTTTCAAGTATGCCCAGCGGTACAGGACGCTCCTGTACTGGCGTCCCATAGTCCCTGGGCTCAACGATTCTGAACAGCATATCGCCCGCGCTGCTCAGCTGGCGAAACACGCTCACGCCACGGTGTTCAGCGGTTTGTTTTATCGCCAGGAGATTGCCCAATACTACCAAAGCCAAGGCATCCCTGAACCTTACACCTCAACCGCAAGACGCAAGCTTCTGCCGCTGGAGGAGGAGCAACGTTTGCTGGGGATGTATCAGGCGCAAGCTCCAGGTACTCCGATCTTCAGAAAGACTTCTTGCGGGGTTGCCTATGCTCACCAGCAGCCCGACTACAACGGTCATTTCGGGATCACCGAGTTGTGTGACACCTGCCCTACTGCTCAGTACTCCACGTGCAAAGCTGCCTGGAAGAAACCTGAACAGTCAGTGCTCAATAGCTTATGTCAGCGCATGGGAGCCGAAGGTGACCCTGTTATTACCGAGCGATCCATCATCGTTCGGGGTCTTGATGAACAGCGACGTTACTTCATGCAGCACACGCTGGGATATCAAGTGCACGATGCCGACAAGCCGCACCACTATGATCGCCATGGACGCGCGGAAGCGCATAGGAACATCTGATGACAGACACGGAGTTTCAGTGGCCCTCCGAGCCCATCGTAATCGTCGACGTTGAAGGAAATGGCCAGACGCCGCCTGACCTCGTGGAGCTCGCTATTGCCGGTTTCCCTGTCATCGAGGGAGCAGAGCCTTCCAGCTGGCTCATCAAGCCGCCGAATCCAATCACTTGGCAAGCCAAGCGTGTACATGGCATCGGCAACTCGAAAGTGAAGACTGCACCAGTTTGGGAGGAGCTGCGGGCCAACGTCGAACAACATTTGCAGGGCAAATGGTTTGTCGCACACAACGCCTCAGTCGACTATGGCGTGATGAAGCGCTACCTGCCCGACTGGGCGCCAATTGGAGTGATCGATACCCTCAAGCTAGCACGCCACGTGTACCCAGATGCAGAACGCCATAGCCTCTCATCACTGCTGACCTTGACAGGTTTGGACGCTGAAGTCTCGGGTGAACTGCATCGCGCTGGAGAGGATGCACGAGTGACCGCCCTCCTCCTGAATCGCCTGATCAAGGACTCGCTCATCAAGAGCTGGATTGAAGTGTGCAAAATCGCCCAGCTCAAGATTCAAAAGGAGAAAGAAGCTTCGCCACCGGAACAAGGAAGCTTATGGTGAGCTCCGTTGTGATTGGGGTCGCCGGCACCCACTCAACCGGCAAATCAACCTTCTGTAATGAGCTGCGGACGGTACTTGAGTCGAAAGGAGTTCGCGTCGAAACCATTCCCTCCTTTGGGGCTCTTGCCGTGCAGCAAGGCATTCCACTGCTAACTCAACACACGTATGACTCGACGATGTGGTTCATCGAAAGGACGCTCGAGGCTGAGCAGGCAGCCCGTATTAACGCGGAAGTTGTACTTGTTGATCGCCCAATCATGGACGCGGTGGCGTACTGGAACGCTGCTGTTGAATATCGGGGTTGCGAAGTAGCGGCACATGAGCTGGAAGCGATCGGCGCCTTGATGACGGGTCATAGCCCCAACTATACGACCGTTCTTGCCACAAAACTTGAACCCTCAATTGCTCTCGGCCCTGGTCGAGACACAGATAGTCACTACAGGGCAGCAGTGGACACGCACCTTCATGAGCTTCTTGGTCGGCATTCGATCCATCACCAGATTCTATCTCACGGCTTGCGCGAAGCGCTTCTTGCGCAAGTTACCGCCGACGTATTCCTACGCATGGGATTAGCATGACTTTGACTACACGCGGGATGCTGGCTGGGAAGTCGGTATGTCGCCTTGGTTTCGGCACCATGCGGCTGACAGGGCCAGGTATTTGGGGGCCGCCTGCCGACGAGAGCAACGCGATTCAAGTCCTCCGCTTGGCAGTCGCGTCAGGCGTTCAGCATATCGACACTGCCGATGCCTATGGCCCGCACGATGTCGAAACATTGATCCGCAAAGCTCTGCACCCCTTCGCGGATGATCTGGTCATTGCAACGAAAGGTGGGTTCACGCGCCAAGGCCCGGGCCAATGGACACCTTGCGGAGTACCAGCCTACCTGCGCCAGTGCGTTGAACTTAGCCTGCGCCGACTTGGCGTCGATGCCATCGACCTTTACTACCTGCACCGAATTGACCCAAACGTCCCGCTCGCCGATCAGGTCGGAGAGCTGGAGCAAATGCGCACGGAGGGTAAAATCAAAGCGCTGGGACTGTCCAAGGCGACCATCGCGCAAGCGGTGGAAGCATCGAAGATTGCTCCAATAGCTGCCATCCAGAATTCTTTCAGCTTGATCAATACCGACTCGGATGACGTTGTGCGATGGTGCGAGAGCAACCACGTTGCCTTCGTGCCCTATGCCCCCTTGGGAACTGGTCGATGCTTGGCAGTAGAAGGCTCTAGGGAACCAGCGAGCCCGGCTCTAGCGCAGGACGCCCTCCGGTGGCTGCTGGATTACTCGCCCGCAATGTTCCCCATCCCAGGGACATCAAACGCCTCGCACCTGCTGGAGAACATGAGGGCCGCGGACGCAGACTAGACGACTAGCCACTCATCAACTGGGCTTGGATCAGCCTGAACAGTTCGGCCTGGTAAACCGCGTCATGGAGAGCGTCATGGTCACCTTTCTTGCGAGGGTTGACGATTTTGGCGATCTCACTGGAGCGGGTCTGCTCCCAGGTGCTGCGCGCGGCGCCGAAGTACATCGATTTGATATCCAGAGCCGCGATACCGAAAGGGTTTTCCCCCAGGAAGTAATGGAAGTAATGGTTCACAAATGCCCAGTCGAACGAGGCGTTGAAGCCGACAAATACGGCCCGCGTGCCCTCAGGTGCCACCTGTTCAACCCAAGCCTTGAATTGCTGCATGGCTTCGCGGGGATCTAGCCCTTCGGAACGAAGCTGCCCCAAAGACAACCCTGTAACCTCCAGCGCCTCCGGGACATATCGGTCACTGGTAGGTTTGAGGTAACAGGAGAACGTCTGGGTGTCATCAGATACAAGGCACGCCCCGATCGACAGCATGCTGTATTCCCCGGGGATAGGCCCTGATGCCTCGACATCCACGGAAATGAAAACTTCTGGTGTTGCAGTCATTAGCTACTCCTCGGCAATCAGTCATCGAGTCAGCCCGTTCGCAACTCGATTGCGGTGCGCGGCCGAGGTACATCAGCCGCGCAGGTGCAACAGCACTTACTTGTCTTCCATAACAGGCGAAGGACGCAGTGACTCAATGGAGTCCTTCAAGTCCTTGAACGTCAGCGCGCGATCCGGATAAGCCAGTGCGAGCGCTGCCGGATAGAGACGGGTGCGAAGGTCAGAGTACGTCCATGCCGGCCGCTCGCTACGCTCTCCGGTCAGCGCAGCCAGCTCGTGGAACTGCTTGTCGGTCAAGCGCAACCCCTGCAGATCCATCTCGAACAGGGCTTTGCGCTCATCAGCGTCGGGCCTGCGGAACTCTTCGACGATCGCTGCACGGCGCTGGAGCGCGGCGTCGACCACCGACAATCGATTGGTACACAGGAACACGACCACTCGCCCCTTGTACTTACGCATCTCGTCCACGCCCTGGATAAGCGTGTTCACCGCAACCTTGTCTTCATGATGGCTCTGGCTTTGAGAGCGGGATGCAGCGATGGAGTCACCCTCATCAATCAGCAGAATCGCTCGCCGGTTTTTACCGGCCGCGTCCGCGACCTCCGCCCAAACTTGAGTCAGCAACGTGCCCATTTCACCCACACGCCCGCTACCGCGGACACGGTTGCTCAGTTTGAGCAGCACCGAATCTTCCGCCCCGGATTCGCGCACGATGCGATTGGCGATGCACTCGGCCATGGCCGTTTTGCCCGTACCAACGTCACCGTGGAAGATGACCAGTGGGTACTGATCTGCAACCAGGCTGCAGATCGGCAAAACACTTTGGTGGTAATCCTTGCTCCAAGCCCCTAGTTGGCCGACATCCAGTAACAGCCGGAGTTGGTTATAAACCCGGTCGTATCGCTTAGCGAATCCTAGGAGGCCTGCCTCACGCGCAGACAGTTCACCATCGGGCAGCACCGTTTCGGTATCAAAAACACTCACTTTGCTCATTGGCCGAAATCCTTGCGCTGTACACCGTAACCGTTGCTGGAATACTCGCGGCCTAGCTTTGAAGCCAGCGAGGCATGGCTGATGTCAGCCGTGGAGGGTGACCAGGTGCGCTTGAACTTAGGGGTCAGTTTTTCCTCAGCTGCAGAGTCGTAATGGTGGGTGTAGGACAACACAATACGCAGCCTTCCCTCTGGGCACCTTGGCCACAGGCTGTCACCAGGCCGCTCATTGCTCAACGTTCCCGACTCCGCGTCGATGGTGAAGCATGTTGCCTTCAACTCCTTTTTATCGCCGGAGAGAATGGTAACGTCCACCGATTTCAAGTAGCCGCCTTTGGCCAACAAATCAATATCATGAGCCCACTCCTTCGCGCGCTCCTCAGTAGCTGCGCCAGTGCTGGATGCGATCATCATCAAGTCCATCTTGACTCGCCGCATGACGGTCTCGATGTCTGCGACCGAGTAAGTTTCTGTCCGAGTAGCTGTCTGACTCATGCCGCGTCCTCCACGCTGAAGTTTTTACCGAACAGCTCTTTCCAAACGTCGAAGTCATCGTCGACAGACGCCAGGTATGCGGTCTCCCACGACGATTTGGCGAGCGCGACAATCTCCTTACGCTCCGCCTCGGTGATACGACTGGCAACGTTGTTGGCGTTGCACACTGGATCAAGGATGACGACAGCGTCATCGAAAGCCGGGATTACCCCAGTATTTTCGGGGAACTTGATCACTTCCTTTAACTGAGACTGAGCGATGTAGAGCAGGAAAGCGCGAAACCTCTCTTCCAGCGATCCCTCCTTACCGTTGACCTCCAGTACGTGGGCCATGATGAGCTCGATGGCGAACGATTTGAGGGTACACTCCGTGTAGTTGCGCCACCGTTTGGCCAAGCGCACCAAGGTACGGAAATCGGCGTCTTCTTTCTTACGATCAGCGACGAATTTGATCTGGCAGGGGGCGCACGTCTCGACCTTCGACCCATCCACACGATCAAACTGCCAGCCGTAACCTTCTTTGTTTGGGTTGGCGATCACCGGGACGATGTCCACATCAAGCCCCGTGCCCTTGAAGGTCACCGTCGCTGCCTTACGCTGGATGACAAAATCGTCAACCGCCTTGTTTGGGTACATCTCGATCAGCGCGGCGTGGATCAAGTCGCTCAGGCTTTTGTAGGTCTCCTGGCTAACGCTTTTACCCGAGATGTAGAAGACCACATCCACATCGACGGGGTTGTCGCTGCTTTTGCGCAAGATGGTGTGCTTAGCGAAGGAGCCAGCCTTGACCACCCGTTCGATGGTGATCTTGTGCTGTTCGCGAATCTTGCTCCGCAGCGCTTTGATCAGCCTGTCGACCTGGGCGTTGTATATCTCCCGTTTATCCTTGGGCAGGCGCAGCACGTTACTGTCGTAGCGTCGAATCTCAGCGTTATTCAATGGCATGACACTTAGCCTCGATGATTTGAGCCAGCCACCACCTACCGCACGCCTCCCCATGAGCCGGCCAGCCAGGTGACAGCAGGTGCCAGGGCACCTATTTAACGGCGGCGCATGCGTGGAATTGGAGCCGGAGCCTCTAGGTTTCCGGGAAGACCGATTGCCATCTACAGGTTGCTCGCGTAGCCTAACTATACGACTACTTTTTAGATGTAGTCTAGTTTTTATACGCACAGAGGCAACCATGATGACTGATGAACCCAATGCGCCGGGCAACAGCCCAGCTTCACCTGCACGCCCAGGCGCGCGCTGGGGTCAAGAGCGTCGTTTAGAATTTATTGACTACCGACTCAGGTGGGACGGGCAGATCAACCGAAGCGATCTGACTGATTTTTTTGGAATTTCCGTACCGCAGGCATCTATCGACCTTTCCGAGTACGCGCGCTTGGCGTCGCATAATCTTGAGTACGACAACCGCACTCGTGTCTACCGATCCACCGCGGCCTTCTCACCGGTTTTCGCCTCAAGCGCATTGGATCGCTACCTGGACGACCTGCTCAGAATCGCGATCCAGCCTGACATCCCATACGGAAGCTTTCTGGGTTGGCACGCGCCTGTAGCGACAGTGCCCCGCCCTGGACGACGCCTGGATGCAGATACTGTCGGTCTGGTGCTGAGAGCGATTCGTCAGCACCATGCCCTTTTCGTGACGTACAGCTCGCTATCGACTCCGGAACCGACTGATAGGAAGTTGACGCCTCATGCGCTTGTTCAGGATGGCGCGCGTTGGCATTTCCGAGCGTTCTGCCACACCAAGCATGAGTTTCGAGATTTCTCGCTGTCCCGAGTGATCACGGCCCGCGACGCTGGCCCTGATGAGGATCGAGCTGCTGGGGATACTCAGTGGCACACCATCGTGGATCTCGTTATCGGCGCCAATCCTCGCTTAAAGCCGCATCAGAAAAGGGTCATCGAGTGGGACTATGCCATGGAAAACGGCGAGATCACCTTGCAGTGCCGGCAGGCTCTGACGTTCTACTTGCTGTACCAGTTGAACCTGCAGGAGGAGAAGCCTGAGAACTCTCCCCTGCGGCAGCAGCTGACCCTTAAGAACCGCAAAAAAATAGAGCATCTGCTACCACCGCTGAGCTGACTCAACGAGCAAGATGCCTGCCCCAACACTTATCAGCACTAGGAGCCTCTGGATGGCCAGCTTAGAAAAACAGTGCTTCCTGATCGCAGGGAGCATTTCGAAATCAACGGATCGAACACAGGTCGGACGGGCGCATCAGCTGGTTCGCGGCCTGACGAAAGCAGCGCTGGCTGAAAAGGCTTCACTGGTTGTCTATCTCAGCGGCGAGCCGAAGAATGAGCACGGCGACTCCATGGTATTCGATTGGACGATTGCCCGTGAAGTGGAGCAGTTGAGCACCCAGTTGGACGTTAAGGGCAGGCTGCACATCGTCACATCCCAGCGCTCCTTGTACAGCAAGATGGATGACGAAGGTCGTGAGTTGGTCAGCCGCCTGGTTGGCCAAAACATCGCCCAGATTGAATACGTAGATGACGACGTCGTCACGGGTGGAAATATTCGCGACGCGCAGCTGGATCTGGCGACTGCCATGATTGCCATCAGTGGAGGCAAAGGCGTTCTCGACCGTGCCCAACGCGCGCTCAAGCTTAAGCTTCCAGTTTTTCCTTTTGACATTGATGTCGGGGCATTCTGCGATGATGGCCCGGGTGCCCCCCTGCTCCACCGGCAGTTCACCCAAAATCCAGCCGCCTACCTGCCTCATACCGGGGAGAGCGTTCGTCGCAAGATGCTTGGGCTATCAGCTCAACATACCCTGGGTGACCTCCAGCCACTGGCCGACAAAACCATTCAGCTCTTCGTTGATGAATTTGCGGCGAAGGACGCGGCAGCGTCCCCGGATGTCCTGGTGCTGACCGCGTTGCCTGTCGAACTGGCCGCAGCTAAGCATGCCCTTGGCATCGATGAAGACGATTACGGTTTTCAGAGCGAGCACGGCATCCATGTCTGGCGAGTCAAGGTTGAAGGCCGGAACGGCCCTCTCACCTGTGTTGTAGCGTCGTTCAACGGTGCCGGAAATACCCAGGCATCAGCAGTGACATCAATGCTCATTTCCGAATTCCGACCCCATGCGGTGTTCATGATGGGCATCGCTGCCGGGATGCGATCGAAATTGAAGCTCGGCGATGTGATCTTGTCCGAGCGCGTAGTTGCTTATGAAGGTGCTGCCGCGCTTTCGGGCGGTGTCATGGTTGCGAGGCCAGACATGTCCAAGCCCGAGTTCAGAACCCAACAAGACATGGGGGCTTACCTTGCCCGCGGTTCCCGCTTAGCACGCCTAGCACGACACGCTGAGTCCGTGGGACTGGTGTTCCCGCCTTCATCAGCCGCCGGCGAAGTGTCAATGGCCCTGAACCCAACACTCACCACGATTGCGGCAGGCGAAAAGCTCGTACGCGATGAGCAGCTCTTCAAGAAAATGCAGGAGCTGCATGGCAAGGTGTGTGTCGCTGAGATGGAGGCCCACGGTGTATTTGAAGCCTGCTCTAGACATGAAGTCCCCGCTCTGGTGATTCGAGGGATCAGTGACCATGATGACCACCTCAAGGACGATGCACTTCATTATGTGGCATCGATGGCCGCGGCAGTCGTGACTGCTGACTACATCGCTCATGGGCTTATCTTGCACCGCAAATAGGTCGATTTGCGATTGGCTGGAGATGCAGCAAGTCGTCACCAGCCACCGTCGCTGCCACCGACCGACACGGATCTGACTACTCTTAGATAAGCCGATGCTCGTGCAGAAACCTCACCTCCCCGCTGAAATTTAGGAATGTGCATGACCGCTGCCAGCAGTGATTCAACAGCCCAAATCGCGTTTTCAATGTTTGAGAACAAAGGCGTCTACGCAGTGCTTCTTGGCTCGGGCGTATCACGCTCGGCGGGCGTACCGACCGGCTGGGAAATCACCATGGAGCTGGTGAAACGATGGGGCATAGCCTCTGGTGCCGGCGAACAGGAAGATTGGCTCGCGTGGTACGTAGGTCAAACAGGAGAGCAGCCCAATTACTCCACGTTGCTCGAACGCCTGGCGACAACCCAGACTGAACGGCGAGCGATCATTCAAGGCTTTCTGGAACCTAGCGAAGACGAGTTAGAGGATGGCCTTAAACTGCCTACCCCCGCACATCGAGCGATCGCTGCGATGGTCAAAGCGGGTCATGTACGCGTGATCATCACGACGAACTTCGACCGACTCATGGAAAATGCGCTGCGAGATGTCGGCGTTGAGCCAACTGTCGTCAGCTCAGAAGACACCCTCGCAGGAGCGGAGCCACTCACTCATGCGTCCTGCTACATCCTGAAGATCCATGGTGATTACAAGGATGCCAGGATCCTCAATACCGATGGGGAGCTGGGCAAGTACCCGCCAGCGTTCAATACGTTGCTTGACCGCATCATCGATGAGTTTGGGCTGATCGTCGCGGGCTGGTCAGGTGAGTGGGATCATGCGCTGAGGGCGGCGTTTTTGAGGGCGCCCTCCCGTCGCTACCCGACCTACTGGCTTTCGCGAGGAAAATTGAGCGAGCGTGGCCAAGAGCTCATCACTCAGCGGCGCGCCAACATCGTGACGGGCCTGGATGCCGACACCTTCTTCGATGGGCTGAACCTCAAACTGGAAACCATCCAGCAATCCCGCCTGCAGAACCCTGCCGGCATCGAGCTGACTCTCGCTATGGCCAAACGCTTTATGGCCAGACCCGAACACAGGATTCAGCTCGATGATTTAGTGACCAGCCAGGCTCATCAAGCGATCAGCCATCTGGCTCCTCTCTTCGCAGAACGACCTCAGGGCAGCACGTCCAAGGATTTTACCGACCTGGTTGAGATCTACGAAGCGACCATCGAGCCACTAGCACGCCTTTGTGCAGTGTTAGGGCGATGGGGTGCAGGTGTTGAGCATACGATCGTTTTGGATGCGATCAAGGGCCTGCACGCTGCGTCTCAGGTCGAGCAGTCAGGGTGGGTAGCTGGACTTGCATTGAAGAGTTACCCGATAGCACTTGTTACCTATGCGTATGGCATGGGACTTGTGCGGGCCAATCGCCTGAGCGAGCTAAACGAGCTGTTTAACACGACACTTATCAACCGGCGCGAAATGCCTTTCCCTGTGGGACTTGATCTATCACCGTTCTACGTTGAGGGAGCCAATGGCCTGTTTGAATTATGGAAGAGCTTCGAAGACCAAAGTAGAGCTCTTACCCCCTTGTGCAACCGACTCCATGACCGTCTTACGCCTCGGTGGGCGCCTGACTTCGCAGGTCTGCAGGATCACGGGCTGCTTTACGAACGGTTTGAGTTTTTCAGTTTCCTGTTCTTCTGCGAGCAACGCGGAGTCAGTGAAGAATCACTCGCGGATGCGGTGAAAAACCACGGTTTCAAGAAAATCGCATTGGGCCGGCTTTCCTGGCATTCAGAGACCATCAACCGCTTCGCTCACGAATATGCGACCGAAGAGTACAGGGCCCCGCTGCTGGCAGCAGGGTTCGCACTTGGGTCGCAAAGCTACCTGGAGCAAATGCTTGAAGGACTGAAGCGGCTGTCCAGGTACTGACGCCTCACGCATTCCAATTAATGCAAATACGATTCAAATGGGGTACATGCGTTTGCTGGTGAAAACCCAGGACAAGTTTGGATTCTGGCAGCGGGCATCGAGGGAGGTGATTTATGCGTTCTTCATCGGGTCACTGCCACTCCTGGCCACCACCTCACCAGAAGAGGTGAGCGTTTTGGTGACCGCGCTACTGACCGCACCCGAGCTCATGGCTTACTACGTGTACCTGCTCATAGCATTCGCTATCGTCAGCATCTTCACGCTTAGGGTGACGTTTCGATCCTTTCACCTCATTGGAAGGTCGCGGGAAGTGCACACGTTCTTCATCAGCGTAGGAGGTAGCTTGCTGACTGCCCGTAGGGCTGCGTTGGGGGCGATGATTGGTGATCTGCTTGTATGGTGATACCGAGCACTTGATGACGTGAGTGCAGGAGGAGTACATGCAGTGATCAACTACGCCTCCTTGACCCTGATGTTCTGCATTGGCCTTGCGTGGACAGATGAGACCCTCAGAGACCCGCATACCGTTAGTAGCTACAAATGATGGTGGCTGCCAGCAACTCCAGCACAAATGCCTGGCGCGCGGTCATCACGTGGGTTAACCCAACGACAGACTGAGAAGCTCTGATGACCAAAAACCTCTGTCCCTGCAAGCCCGAGTTTTCGGCCAATGGCTACTGTTTGGCCTGCGACGGTACCAAAATCAAGAATGCTAACAGAGAGAAAACGCTGAATAGCAATCTGCTCCGGCGCATTCCTAGCTGGGAGGAATACCTGAGCTTTGATGGCGCCCATTGCCACCAGCTATGGGCGAAGCTTGATGATCATTGGCGATGCCCGTGCTGCGAACGGACACGATACCAATTGCTACGTTGGACGATGCTTTACCCGAACAAACCGCATAGGCGAGAAGGCTGGGCTGTAGGTCTCCATACTCACCATGACCATGGAACCGACCCTTACGTACGAAAACCGCTTCCTGGAGAACCTCATCGGATCACCACATTTGCTCCCGTCATCATCTGCGAGCAATGCAACAGTGCTGACGGCACGGTTAAGAGACGCCTAGGCCTTCCACATTCCTTTACATTTGCGCCACTTGAGATCCGTCAGTTCGTGTGGCCAACGCCTCACGGCAAGCACATCATTCATTACGAGCGAGCCAAAATGATCTACGACCATGTCACGACTCGAGCACCGTTGTTTTTTGGCTAACAGGTTCAACTGAAGGGCATCCAATCAGCAGTCAAACCAAGCCCACGTCTGTACTTCGCAGCCAAGCTGCCCGTAAGATTGACATCGCACCTATCCGAGTAGGAGTGACCCTTTTGCCGAACGTGTTCTTTTCTTATTGCCATGCTGACGAGGCGCTGCGCGACCAGCTGGAAAAGCAGCTTTCGATGCTCAAGCGCCAAGGCGTCATTGAGACTTGGCACGACCGCAGAATCGGAGCAGGTCAAGAGATCGATGTTGCCATTGATGATCACATCAACAGCGACGAAATTATCCTGTTGCTGGTAAGCCCCGATTTCATCGCTTCCGACTATTGCTACAACATCGAGATGGCTCGCGCGATGGAGCGCCATGCCGCTAAAGAAGCGACTGTCATTCCTGTGATTCTTCGCCCATGCGATTGGCATCATGCCCCCTTCGGCAAGCTGCTTGGTACGCCCCAAGATGGTAAGCCAGTGACCCTTTGGCCTGATCGGGACGAAGCATTTTTGCAGGTTGCGAAGGAGGTTCGGAAGGCCGCCGAGCGACGCAGCCGTGGCCAACCGAACACTGCTCCGCGAGCTGAACGCAACGATTTCAATGGAGGTTCAGCGCCCTCCCTTATCGCCCCGGCTGGCCCTAGGTCGAGTAACCTTCGAATGGCTAAGAGCTTCACCCAGCTGGACAAAGACCGCTTCTTGCTCGACAGCTTCGAGTACATCGCCCGCTATTTCGAGAACTCGTTGCTGGAGCTCCAAGCGCGCAACTCAGGGTATGAAGGGGTGTTCCGTCGGATAGATGCAAATCGCTTTTCTGCGAATATCTACAAGGACGGCCACGACGTTGCAAAAGCGGCAGTGTTTACCGGCGGCCAGATGGGCGCCGGTATCTACTACAGCCATGGAGACTCGTTTGGCGGCGGCTCGTACAACGAGGCGCTCACCGTAAATACGGACGACCAATCCATGTACCTGAAGACCTTCGGCATGGCGTTCCACACTCGGCAAGACCAGAAGCTTTCCCAAGAAGGCGGTGCCGAGACGCTTTGGGGCCTTCTCATCGCACCGCTACAACGCAATCGGTAAATCATTGCTGGGTGCGAATTAGCCAGAACCCAGGGGGCACCTGGCCTTGACGCTAAATAGAGACATCAATCAAGCAACCCCCACTCTCTCAAAAAATAGCGTTTCATCCCAGCAAACGGCTTATCGTCCGAAGCATGCAATCGAACACGCGCCAGCAGATCTTTTCTTTTTTCAACAGTAAAGTTTGCACCCTGAAAAACAAGCGCTAAAGTTTCAAGTTCATAATACGCATTCCACCTGAGCCTTAGTAACTCTTCTCTATTCAGCCCCAACATATCAACAGCTGCATCCACTACCCTAGTTGATCTAGCAGTAGAATTTGATACCAACCATACTTCCTTTGTGGCCGGCTTCGGGTCCCACGAAAAGTCCAGCTCCGGATCGTTCAAGTAGGGATTTAGAAGATTCGCATCTTCGACCAAAAACAACCCAGACACATCTAGATCACTCGAAGTCACCGGATCAGGACAAAGACTTTTTATCAACTGGGCAAGCGCATTAGAGTCAGTTGGCAAAATAGGCGGGACTACTGGAGAGGGAAGTTTAGGCCCGGAAACAAAAAAATTATCCCCCTTATAGACCTGATTGCACACCTGACAGCTGAACGTATAGTTATCATAACAATAAGCCAACCACCAATACTCACTTTTCGGCCGAAAATGCTCGACATCACCATGAGCTACAACCGCTGTATCCGCCTCACAATATGCACATTTACTGTGAGACTCTTTTTTTAATTGCGGCTTGGCCTTACGCCAAACCTGACGGTTCTTGAACTTAAAACTTACTTTCCCAGTAGCGCCATCCGAATAATAATAACCCAGTAACTTGCTCAATTTTTTCTGGAGGTATGACCCCGTATAACCTTCTAGTCCTTTTCTGGTTCTAATGCGGACAATTTTAATCATCCCTAGCCCTCCAGGCTTTTAACAACCGCCCGTATTTTTGAGGCAGACACAGAGGGACGCTTTTTGCCACGACTGATAGACGAGCTTATTTGATCCAGAAGTTTTTTTTGAGCCAACGCGTACTCAGGGATCACATCCCAATCCGGAGCATCCTTCAGAACCTTTTCCATTCGATGAAGCTGTTGTTGCTCGACAGTGCTTAAGGGGGCGGATCTGGCACTCAGTTCCCGAACCACAGTGCGGGCTTTTTCCACCTCCACGGAATCCAAAGTTTCCAATCCGAACATGGGGCTCATTAGCAACTGGTGCAGCATCATTTTTCGAGGTTCACCCTGGAACGGAACCAAACAGGGGGCATTGGTTTGCCCGTCTCGACGAATCACATAGAGTTCACCTTCCCCGCTTTGTTGAGCTGTCAACGCTGAGTGTGTCGTAGCAATGAACTGGAAATTTGGCAACGTCGTGGAAAGAAAATCCACCAGACGACGACGCCACACTGGATGGAGATGCAGATCCAGCTCATCAATGAGCAACACCCCCCGAGCTAGCAGGGGATCTTTCCGATCGGGAAAAGCTTCAGTCACTCTAAAAAGAAGATCCCCGCACCACGCAGCCATGTTCTGATATCCATCAGATAGCTGACTCAAAGGTACTTCACCGTCTACAGTTTTAAAAATAATTTGCCTCAGGTCTCTATCAATACGCGCAAATTCCATACCTGGAAGGAGTTGATTCAATGCCTGGCTCACCGCACCAATTGATTTTCTACCTTTGCGATAGTCAAGATCCATTGCCCATTGCTCCAAGGATATAAGCGAGGCGTCAGGAGAAAACATAGTAGCCAAGCCTTGGGCGCGAGGATTACGTGATCGCTCCTCAGGAAAAGTTGATCTAGAATTTGCCAAAGTTGGTCTTCGTGAAACGCCGTAACCGAGCACAAAATAATTTCGCTCTGCCTTAAACAAGGCATTATCCAACGCCTCTAGAGACGCATGATTCCGATTGAAAATACTTCGAATTCCATCACCTCGGTGAATCTCTAAAGCAATTTCACGAACCTCACCTTTCGCGGTAACTAATGTGCCTTCAATTCTGCACTTTTTGGCACCATTACGGATCCAGATGTCTGGCTCCCCCAAAAGCTCTGGCAAAGCATCACTCCCGGAAAGCAGTAATGCGATAGCACGTAGCACAGAGCTCTTTCCGCACCCGTTTTCACCCAACAAAAGAGTCCAACGCCTTGCTTTACTTCTAGGCGATCGAAAGTCAAGCTCGATAGACTTTATTGAGCGTACATCATGAAGTGCAACTCGTACTAAAAACATCTGTCCCCCTTCCAGTGCGTGCCTCTTCAGTTTACACAAGTTTCAACTGACTCATTGAGCATTTCATGATAGCCGCTTTGGACTCTCACTCTCGCACAACGGAACACATAGCTTTCTGTTGACAGTGTACCAGTACAATCAGCGCGCGCCTCTCCGAATCGTCCTCCACAAGCCGATGACTAACAGATGCTCAATGGCGTGTTCTGGATGTTTTGCTCCGGTGCGACCTGGCGAGACATGCCTGAGCGATACGGCCCTTGGTCTACTGTTTATCAGCGGTTTAGACACTGGTGTAGCCAGGGCATCTTCGACAAGATGCTCAAGCGCCTACACGTCAAACTCAACACTCAGGGTCTGATCGACCTGGACACCTAGTGTATTGACTCAACGGCATTCAACTAGGTCGAAAACACAATCAGGCCATGGGCGCTTGGGTCTTCGAACTGGCTCTTCGCAGGATCACTGCGCAGTGGTAAACGGGCGGCGGCGATCATGAGCCTGATCCAGTCGGCGCGCATGAGTGGGCCCCCCTACCACCTTGGTATTCCCCCCGGGGATCCCCCAGTAGTCGTTGAGCTTTTTTAGCAGCACCAGCAACACGGCTGTTTTGGCCAGCGCCTTCTCTTTGCGATGAAGTTCGCTCTCAAGCTGCTGGATACGTTTCTTGTCCTTGCGTATCTGCTCGCGCTCTTCCTTGCTCAGGACTTTCTCGGGCTGCATGCCGCGGATGAAGGACTGCCTGTTGGCGCTGATGCGATTTTGACGCAGGCTACCGGAATTCATTGACCCACCCGAGTACTCAAGAAATGATTACCTTGCGGGTGATTTCGGAGGCTGCGTGTGGGTCAGTCAAAATCAGCAACCTGGGTCAAAATCGCATCAGCGCCGACACTCTAGGCAGCTTGGGTTTCTGATCCAGTACACGGAGGCGCGCTGAATACCAGCCACTGCCATACTGGAGCCCGTCGGAGATCGCCATTCGCGATCACTAGCCTAGTCGGTGCAAATGTGGGCAAAACTGGGGGCACAATTCGATTTTTTCTGGCTATAACTACCGTTTTAGAGCCCAGTCAAAATGTTTTTTGGGGATCCTGACAGTCTATAGAGGCTGCGTGAGGTTAAGGCACACGCCATCGCTCCCCCACTGAAACGTGGGAGCGATCAACCCGAAACTTCCCCCTTGCACGACTATGAATGAGAAGAACTGTATAAAAAGCTACTCTCTGACCTGAGAAAACGTAACCACTGGACCGTATTCCTGATCAGATATTATCGCTTGCACACAAAACTTCTTTTCTGGAAATTTACTCAGCAACACCATCCTCCATGACTGGGCAATAATCCTGCACAGCTGTTCATACACGGCTTCATCCACCCTGTCAGTGCAGCCGCCAAACACGTCATACAGATGCATATGGTTCAAAAGCTTCTCAACCGCCACCACATCGTTATTACAATTTTTCATCCAACTGGAGTACGCCTCAACAGTAAATCCACTTTCCAGAAATACCCCCGACTCATGAAAAACAAAATCTGGATACAAGACCTTGCAAAACATCAAGGCATCTTCAGGGTGTACAACATCACTGATATAAGACAACCCATCCAGCTCGGACTGATCCCGCCACTGGCTTTTCCACTGCTCGTACTTTGGAGAGCTGACAGAATCTATACTGTTAATTATTTTCATGGGACTTCCTCTGCGCTGACGCTCCGTGGAGGTTTTTTGCTTGACGGTGATTGTGCCCTGAGCGATCCATCTGGCAAATCGTTGCGACCATAGTCACTAGATACTCTCGCTGACATCAATTTGTATGGGCACTATCACCCTGTCGACAAGGCTGGAGCCCGATACCGCGGCGACCAGAGCGTTCACTGCCTGCTGTGCTACCTCCACCACCGGATGAGAGAGCACCGCCTGCACCAGATCAGCTTTCAGCGCTTCCCGGGTCAGCGGCGTCAGGTCATGACACACCACCACCGGAAGCCTGATCTTCTGCTGCTTGAGTTCGCGCAATGCACGCAGCACCCCAGCGACACCACCGCCGGCCACGTACAAGGCGGCGAGGTCGGGCTCCCCGCTCAGTAAATCCAGCGCGTTGCCATAGGCGAAATCATCGTCCTCAAGGGTCAGACGTGAGGCGAGTAACTCCCAATCCGGTGAATGATGGGACAGGTAGCTGCGAAAGCTCAGCTCACACAACTCCTGGCACTGGAAACGCTGGCTGCTGACCATCACCACTGCCGAGCCCGGCTGCCTTGCCAATCGGGTGACGAACCACCCCGCTGTGCGTCCCATCAACCGATTATCGAGGCCGACGTACGCTGGGCCGGCCAGTTCCGAAATCAACGCGACCACGGCAACGCCCGCGCCCTGCAGGCGGGCGATGGCCTCACGCACCAGCGGATGATCGACGGCCACCACCCCAACGCCGTCGACTTGTTCACCCATAGCCTGGATGCGCTGCGCCACCGTTGCCGGGTCAAGGTCGTCCAGGTAACCGATGACCACACGGATGCGCGCCCGCGCGAACATGGCCGAGGCGTTGGACAGCGCTTGTGCGAGCCCTTGGTAGAACGCCACGCCACTCTTCTGCAACAGGAACCCCAGCCGCACCGTCGGCTTGTCATTCAGGACCCGTTGTTCGATGACCCCTTTGGCATGGAAGCCCAGGCGTGCCGCCGCCGTGGCAATGCGATGCGCCGTGTCGGTACGCACGTCTGCACGCAGATTCAGCACACGGTCGACGGTGGAGAGGCTGACGCCGGCTTCGCGCGCGACATCCGCCATGGTAGGGCGCAGTTTTCGACGAGGCTCTTCTGACATGTTTTGACATCTCTTTTTCGCAATCATGAAGGGTTTTGACAGAGTTATCCAGCCTCCCGTAGCGGTGCTCCACCCCCCTGAAATAGCATCGTCACAGGCTGAACAGTCCACTCATAACAAAAACACCGGAGTGTATCGATGACCATCCACATCTCTACGGCGCCCTGCTGCTGGGGCGTCGACGATGTAAAAAATCCTTATCTGCCAGCGTGGCGCGACGTGCTCGGTGAAGCCAATGAAGCGGGCTATCGCGGGATTGAGTTAGGCCCCTATGGTTACTTGCCGCTTGACGCAACGGTGGTGGCAACAGCCCTTGGCGAAAACCGCCTGCATGTGGTGGCCGGGACGATTTTCGATGATCTGGTAAACCCCGCGAACCTGCCGTCGCTGCTCAGGCAAACCCGCGATATCTGCGAATTGCTCAAGCAACTGCCGCCCATCGACAAAGAGCCCGGGCAGCGCTTTGCCGGCCCTTACCTGGTGATCATCGATTGGGGCCATGAGGACCGTGACTACGCTGCCGGCCATTCAGCGCTGGCTGAACGCCTGGATGATGGCGCATGGCAAACCATGATCGAGCACATCCGGGCCATCTGCCATATCGCTTGGCATGACTACGGCATTCGCCCGGTCATTCACCCGCACGCCGGGGGTTACATCGAGTTTGCCGACGAACTGGCGCGGCTGGTCGAGGACATTCCCCACGACGTTGCCGGGCTCTGCCTGGACACTGGGCACCTCTACTACGCGGGCATGGACCCGGCGGCATCGTTGCGCGCCTACGCCGATCGGCTGGACTACATCCATTTCAAAGACATCGACCAACGCGTATTCGACGAGGTGATGAAGCAACGCATCAAGTTCTTCGACGCCTGTGCCAGGGGCGTGATGTGCCCCATCGGTCGCGGCGTTATCGATTACCCGGACCTGTATCGCCTTATCCAAACCCTGGGCTACGAGGGCTATATCACGGTCGAGCAGGAACGCGACCCTCGAAACGCCAATGGCAGCCTGGAAGATGTCCGATCCAGCCGCACCTACCTGGCAACCGTCGGTTTCTGACCCCACACGAGGCACACCCCATGATCAACGGCAGCAAACGAATCCCCCAACCCATCCGCTGGGCCATGGTCGGCGGCGGCAGCCAGAGCCAGATCGGCTACATCCACCGCTGCGCCGCACTGCGTGACAACACCTTCGCACTGGTGGCGGGCGCATTCGATATCGATGCGGCGCGTGGCCGCGAATTCGGCGAGCAACTGGGGGTCGAGCCCGAACGCTGTTACGCCGATTACCTGAGCCTGTTCGAACAGGAAGCCCGACGGCCAGACGGCATTCAAGCGGTGTCGATCGCCACCCCCAATGGCACGCACTACGCCATCACCAAGGCAGCGCTGGAAGCCGGGCTGCACGTGGTGTGTGAAAAACCCCTGTGTTTTACCGTCGAGCAGGCCGAAACCCTGCGCGAACTGTCGCATAAGCAAAACCGCATCGTCGGCGTGACCTACGGGTATGCCGGCCATCAACTGATCGAGCAAGCCCGGCAAATGATCGCCGCCGGTGAACTGGGCGACGTGCGCATGGTGCACATGCAGTTCGCCCACGGTTTCCATAGCGCGCCGGTAGAGGCCCAGAGCCAGGCGACGCAATGGCGTGTCGATCCGCGTCAGGCAGGCCCGAGCTACGTGCTGGGTGACGTCGGGACGCACCCGCTGTACCTGTCGGAAGTGATGCTGCCTGACCTGAAAATCAAACGCCTGATGTGCAGTCGGCAAAGCTTCGTTGCCAGCCGCGCGCCCCTAGAAGACAACGCCTACACCTTGATGGAATACGAAGGCGGCGCGATGGGCATGGTCTGGTCGAGCGCGGTCAATGCCGGCTCCATGCACGGCCAGAAAATCCGCGTCATCGGCTCTCGCGCCAGTCTCGAATGGTGGGATGAGCGCCCTAACCAATTGAGCTTCGAGGTCCAAGGGCAGCCCGCACAAATACTCGAGCGCGGCATGGGTTACCTGCACCCCGATGCACTGATCGACGATCGCATTGGCGGCGGGCATCCGGAAGGTTTGTTCGAAGCCTGGGCCAATCTCTATTACCGCTTTGCCCTGGCCATGGATGCGACTGCCCGCGCCGATACCCAGGCCCTCAGCGCGGTGCGTTACCCGGGCATCGACGCTGGCGTCGAAGGCGTGCGGTGGGTCGAGCGCTGCGTGCTGTCGGCCGACAACGACTCCGCCTGGGTCGTCTACTAAGGCGGTATGGACCGAGTACGGGGCGGACATGTTCACCAAAGCATGATTCGCCCCCTGCCCCGACCGTTTATGCCTGGGCAATCGCCTCGCGAACGAAGTCTTCATAGGTGCGCAATGGGTGCCCAATGATGGCCTCCAATCGCTCCACTGTTCCGTCAGCGGCTTGCATGCCGAACACCTGGATACCCGCCATCATCAGGCGCATGTCATACGCCAGCCAGGCCGGACCGTACGAAGCCAGCTGCCCCTCGAAAGCGGCTACATCATCACCGCCATAGGCGACCTCACGCCCCAGGGCTGCACTCCAGGTCTTTGCCACGTAGGCGCCAGTCAGTGCTTTCGGCCCCACCAACTCCAGCGTTACACGATCGAGAGCAGAAGATGCGTTGTCGCGTCTCAGCAGTTCTGCCACGGCGACATCGGCAATATCGCGCGCATCGATCATCGAGACGCCGGCCGAGCCGATTGGCATCGGGTACACCGAGTAGTTCTGGATCGTCTGCCGGACCATAAGGTCGTTTTGCATAAAGTAAGCGGGCCGCAGAATAGTCGCGGGAATGTCGAGGCTTTCGATCATGCGCTCAACGGTTTGCTTGCCGGTGAAGTGCGGAACATTGGTGAACTTGTCGGCATGAATCACCGACAGGTAGACAATGCGTTCGATGCCAGCTTCCTGGGCGAGGTTCAGCGTGATCAGCGCTTGCGTCACCTCATCGGGCGTCACCGCGTTGAGCAGGAACAGCGTGCGCACCGACGACAGCGCGACGCGCATCGACGCGACATCGGTGAGGTCTGCAACCACCTCAGTGACGCCGGCCGGAAATTCGCGCTTACCGGGTTGGCGCACAAGAGCTTTGACCTCGGCCCCCGCGTCGGCAAGCCCCTGAGTGATGAGTGAACCAATGGTGCCCGTGGCGCCGATAACAAGAATGCTCATGTTTGAATCTCCTGCAGTGGATAGTTAGGGTGAGTCAGCGAGAGAAGTCGGCCACGACCTTGCCGGTTCCTGAAGCGCTGCGATTGCGTTCGATGGCTTGCGGGATGTCACTGAAACCGACGACCTCGCCAATCCGGGACTGCAGCGTGCCGCTGGCGACTTCCTGGGCCAGCGTCTCCAGCAATGCCGGATCTGGCTTGTTCATGAACCAGAGGCCTCGGCGATTCGCCGGTGTGCGCGCCAGAATGTCGGGGGATGAGGTGCCAACAATCACGCCGTTTTCCGCCAACACTTGCCACGAGCGATCCAGTACCTCTCCCCCGACGTAGTCGAGCACCAGGTCGATGCCCTGGATGACGTCCTCGAAACGCTGGGATCGATAGTCAATGACGTGGTCCGCACCCAGGCGGCGTACATACTCCAGGTCAGCCGTACCGGCTGTTGCGAAGACTTCAGCGGCGGCGCGCTTGGCGTATTGCACGGCATAGGCGCCCAATGCGCCCGCCGCGCCGTGAATGAGGATTTTCTGGCCGGGGTGAATCGGCCCGGCGTGGTGAAGACTCTTCCAGGCGGCGACGGCGGCGACGGGAATCGCCGCAGCCTGGACGTCGTCCAGGGTTTCAGGCGTAGGGGAAAGACTCGCTTCACTGACGGTCACGAATTCGGCGTACGCGCCCAGCTCACCCATCGCGCCCATGACTCGATCGCCAACACGAAAGCGCGTGACACCGGCACCGACCGCCTCGATGACGCCCGCCATTTCGGCGCCGAGGACGATGGGCAGTGGCAGCGTAAAGGCACTTCGCACCAGGCCTTCACGGACCTTCCAATCGATGCCGTTCACGCCGGCGGCTCGAACGCGAACCAGCACCTGGCCTAGTGCTGGTTCAGGCTTTTCGATCTCGGCCACTTGCGCGGCGTCAGCGCCGCCGTAGGCTCGGATCAATACAGCGCGTTGCAGTGTGTTCATTGCAATTCCTCGTCTTGCGTTGCGATGACGAGAAGATAGGCTGTTGCACAGATAAAGCAGAGACACCAAAATGCAGACACTTCGTTTCAAAAATGGAACACCATGAACCTGAACGCGCTGATCGATTTCATGCTCGTCGCAACGAATGAGGGGCTGGGGAAGGCAAGCCGTGCGAGCGGTATCTCGAAAGCCACCTTGTCGCGACGAATCGCCGACCTGGAAGAGCAACTGGGCGTGAGGCTGATCGAGCGCAGCGCTCGCGGCCTGAAGCTGACCGAAGCCGGCGAAAGCCTGATGGCCCGCACAGAAGGCCCGTTGGGCGAGGTGGCCGAAGCGATGAAGGCCGCCCGTGAGGGCTTATCGATACCTCGCGGACGCCTGCGTGTGGCCTCCCCGGTGCTGTTCTCCCAGCTTGCGATGGGCCGTATCGGCGTCGAATTCTGTAGCGCCTACCCAGAGGTCGAAATCGAAGTCGCGGCAGAGGATCGCCTGGTCGATCTGGTCGAGGAACACTATGACGTCGCGATTCGGGTCAACCCGAGCCCGGACAGCCGTTTGGTCGGCCGCTGCTTCGCCAAGGACCGGCTGGTGGTTGTGGCGGCGCCTGAAGTGCCCAAGCCTATGCCCGGCGCAATCAGGCCCGTGCCCTGCGTCGTAATGTCGAGTTTTCAGCCCACCCACTGGAGTCTCGATGGTGGGCAGTTGATCCTGGATCCGATCCCCAAGCTGCGGTTCTCTTCGTTACTGATGGTTCGCGATGCGGCTATCGCGGGCGGTGGCGCAGCGTTGATCCCCCAGTCCATCGCCTGGAACCAGCTTGCCCGTGGCGAGTTGGTGCAGTGGGGCACGGTCTCGGGTGAAGAGCCGGCACTCTGGGTATTGCATACATCCAGGCGCCTTGCTGCGCCGAAAGTTCGCGCTTTCGTCGACTTCATGTGTGCGAAATATCCGGACATGTCGTTGGTTCTGAAGGGTTAGAGGGCCGGAACTCGGTAGATGGGCGCCACATTTGCGAAACTCCTTTGTCTTACTCGGCTTGGAATGTCCGCTTTTGGCCGAGCGCTGTAAGTACGTCTGCTCGATCTCGTTGTAATCCTCAAAGAGCCCGTGATAACTCCCGCACAAACCAACTAATTCTTTCGGTTAACTAGCGAGTCTGGATTTTGCTGCTAGCTTAAAACGACATGTCCTACAAACAAGTTCGAATAGGGGCAGCCCCTTAGCCTTCATCAATGCGCTATCGGGTTTATTTCCAGGGAATTGGGGAGCCACCATGCTCAGGTCACCGTCTGTCCCGGCAATTTTGCTGGCGGCTTTAGTGTTGCCCGCGTCCTGGGCGTGGGCCGATAACGCCGACACGGCCAACAAGAGCAATAACCCGCTGAACCTCGCGCCGGGTGCGAATCTGCAGGATTACTACAGCCCCAGGCTCTTCGACACCAATGCCCACACCAATGACCTGTTGCTGCGTGGCACATTGCCTATAGCGCCGTCGGATGTGCTGGGCGTACCGCAACTGTTGCGCGCTACCCTGCCCATCAGCACCCGGCCGGATCCCCATAGCGGCTACAGCACCGGGATTGGCGACCTGAACCTGTTCGATATCTTCCTGCTCAAGACTGAAGGCGTGCAACTGGGCATCGGCCCGCAAATCACCGCGCCCACCGCCGAGCACGACGAACTGGGCACCGGCAAATGGCAGGCCGGCCTGGCCGCCGTCGCCATCGATGCCTCCCCAAGAGGACTGCTCGGTGCGCTGGTGCAGTACCAAAGTTCGTTCGCCGGCGACCGCGGCCGGCCCCATGTCGAAAGCGCCACGTTCCAGCCGTTCATCATGCATAACCTGCCCAAGGGCTGGTACCTGCGCTCCACCGGCACCTGGACCTTCGACCTGAAAAACGACACTCACTACATTCCCATCGGTTTCGGTGCCGGCAAGGCCTGGAAAGCCGGCGGCAATATCTTCAACGCGTTTTTAGAACCGCAATGGACCGTCGCCCGCAAGGGTGATGACTTGCCCCAATTCACGCTGTTCGCCGGGATCAACGTGACGTTTGGAAAATAAGGACTGTTTGAGCGTGCTGGTATTTAGAAGGAGTAGAGCCATGGCTTCACGTAGTCAACTGAGTGCGTTAACGGCCGCCACGCTGGCACTGTTGCCAGGGATAGGGTTTGCCGACAATGCCAGGGATTGGCAGAACACCCCGACGGACCTGAACATGGTGTTCGGCTACTACAACCGGATCGACACCAACACCCCGATCGACACCACGCTGCCGATCACCGGCCTGTCGTTGAATGCCGACCTTTACCTGTTCCGTTTCGCCCGTTCGTTCGGCATCGACGGGCGCAGCAGCGCCATCCAGTTTATCCAGCCTTACGCCGACGTATCCGCGTCCTTCGACAATGCGCAGTACTTCAGCGGTACCAAGCGCAACGGCGGCATGGGCGACACGCAGATCGTGTTCGCCCATAACATCTTCGGCGGCCCGGCACTGACGGCCCAGGAGTTCGCCAGCTGGAAACCCGAGACGTTCCTCACCGGCGCGCTGTGGATGACCATGCCCACCGGTGACTACGATAAAGACCGTGTCATCAACATCGGTTCCAACCGTTGGGTGTTCAAGCCGGAGCTGGGCTTCGGCACGCCCATCGGCCCGACCTGGCTTGAAATCAACACCTACGTCTCGCTGTTCGGCGACAACAAGGACTACCACGGCGACAGCAAGCTGGAGCAAAAACCGCTGTACGCCATCGAGGGTCACTACAGCTACACCATCAACCGCGCGCTCTGGGTCTCGCTGGACGCCACCTACAACCGGGGCGGCGAAAGCCGGATCGACGGCGACTGGCAAGACAACAAACAGGAAAACGGCCTGCTGGGCGCCAGCCTGGGGTTCATGCTGTCACCGCAATTTGGCGGCCTGATTGCCTATAACGATACGGTTTCGGAGCGCACCGGGTCGCCGGATGTGAACACCTGGACGTTCCGCCTGCAGTACGTCTGGTGAGAGCCACTTTCATGGAATGAACGGAGTGCGCCATGTCCCGTATGCATCTCGCGCGTTTACTGCTGACAGGCCTGCTGGTGAACGCCCACACCGTCTGGGCCGACGAACTGGAACCCAAGGCCCTCACCGCCCTGGAGCAGATGGGCGGCTACCTGCGCAGCCTGCAGCAGTTTCGCATCGACGCCCACAGCCACACCGACCAGGTGCTGGATAACGGCCAGACCATCGAATTCAGTCACCAGACCCGCCTCGCGGCGATGCAGCCGGACAAGCTGCAAGTCTCGGTGGAAAGCGACGGTGAACGCCGCAGCCTGTTCTACAACGGTAAACGCTTCACCCTGTACGACAGCCGCAGCGGCTACTTCGCCAACCAGGCCGCGCCGGCGAACATTGGCGGTCTGCTCGACCAGTTGAGCGAACGTTATGGCATCGAGTTGCCCCTGGCCGACCTGTTCCGCTGGAACCCCGGCACCGCCAGGGAAGTGGGCATCAGCAACGCCGTGTTGATCGGCAGCGAAACCATCGACGGCCAGACCTGCACCCATTTCGCCTACCGCCAGCCGGACATCGACTGGCAATTGTGGATCCGCCAGGGCGCGCAACCCTTGCCGTGCCGGCTGGTGATCAGTCGCCGCGACACCGCCGAACATCCCCGGCACAGCGTCAATTACCTGTGGCAACTCAACAGCCCACCCGCGCCCAAGGATTTTGAGTTCACGCCCCCGGCCGGCGCCCGCGCGGTGCCCTTGCAGCAGTTGGAGCCCCACGGAGAGCAGCCATGAAAAGCACTTCGGCGCTACTGACCGCGAGTTTGCTGCTGATGCTGTTCGACCCGCTGGCTGCCCAGGCCTGGCAAGTGCGTGGAGGTGGTGGTGCACGCACGTTCGTGGTGCCCCATGGCGGCGGTGGCGGTTACCGCCCGCCGATGCCTGCGCCGCACCCGATGCCCGCACCCCGGCCGATGCCGCCAATTCCTGCGCCGCACCCGCAGCCCCATCCTCAACCAGGGCCGCATCCCGAGCCTGGCCCGCATCCATATCCAGGGCCACAACCCGGGCCGCATCCGATGCCACCGCCACCGCCGCCACCTCCTCCTCCGCCACCCCACGGAGATGACTGGTACCACCCATGGGCCGCCGCTGCCGTCGTCGGCGCAACCACGGCGACCATCCTCGCCATCGGCACCCGGGTCACCACGGTGCCGGTGGATTGCGTCTCGGTGGTCGCCAATGGCGTGGCCTACCAGCACTGCGGGCCCACCTGGTACCAGCCGCAATACGTCGGCAGTTCCGTGCAGTACATCGTGGTCGCCGCGCCCTGGTGACCCACCGTTTCAAGGAAGACTGTGATGACAGCGCTCAATGATTTAACCGCCCTGCAAGCCAGCATCGCCGAGAGCGTGCTGGGCCAGGACCAGGTGATCCGCCAGATCCTGATCGGCCTGCTGGCCAACGGTCACCTGCTGCTGGAAAGCCTCCCGGGGCTGGCCAAGACCCGCACGGTCAAGGCCCTGGCCCGGCACCTGGACGCGAAGATGAGCCGCATCCAGTTCACCCCCGACCTGCTGCCCTCGGACATCACCGGCGCCGAGGTGCTGCACCAGGTGGACGGCCAGAACCAGATCCGCTTCCAGCCAGGCCCGCTGTTCGGCAACCTGATCCTCGCCGATGAAATCAACCGCGCCCCGGCCAAGGTCCAGGCGGCTTTGCTCGAAGCCATGGAAGAACGCCAGATCACCGTGGCCGGCGCCAGCCACCCGCTGCCCGACTTGTTTATCGTGGTCGCGACTCAAAACCCCATCGAACAGGAAGGCACCTACCCGCTGCCGGAAGCGCAGATGGATCGTTTCCTGATGAAGGTCCTGCTGGACTACCCCACCGCCGAAAACGAAAGCCAGGTGCTGCGCCTGTTGCGCGAAGAAGAGCAGCACGCCGCGAGCGCGACGACCCAAGGCTTCACCCTGGCGCCCGAGGTGATCTTCGCCGCCCGCCAGGAAGTCAGCGCGATCCAGGTGTCCCCCGCCATCGACCGCTACCTGATCGACCTGATCAACGCCACCCGCCATCCCGCCGACTACGACGCCGACCTGGCGCGCTGGATCAGCCTTGGTGCCAGTCCCCGTGGCGGCATCGGCCTGGACCGCGCCGCCCGCGCCGATGCCTGGTTGCAAGGCCAGGCCTTCGTCACCCCGCAAAACGTGCAGGCCGTGGCGCACCCGGTGCTGCGTCACCGCCTGCAATTGAGCTACGACGCCGTAGCCGATGGCGTCACGGCTGACCAGGTGCTGGACCGCCTGCTGGGCAACGTGGCGATCCCGGCATGAACGCCGACGGCCTGGTCTACGTGTCCCTGGGGCAGTTGATGGCCCTGCAGTTCCAGGCCCGTGGCCTGAGCTTTGTGGCGCGCCAGCCCCAGGGCAGCATCCTCGCCGGCAACCACGCCTCGCGGCTGCGCGGGCGCGGCTTGAACTTCGATGAGCTGCGGCGCTACCAGCCCGGCGATGACCTGCGCCACCTGGACTGGCGTGCCTCGCTGCGTACCGGCAAGCCGGTGGTTCGTACCTTTACCGAGGAGCGCGATCGCCCGGCGCTGATCGTGGTCGACCAGCGCATGTCGATGTTTTTCGGCTCGGTGCGCAGCTTCAAATCCGCCGTCGCCGCCGAGTTGGCGGCATTGGCAGCATGGATGGTGTTCAACGCAGGCGACCGGGTCGGCGGCCTGGTATTCAACGATGAGCGTATCGACAGCGTGGCGCCGCTGCGCAGCCGCAAGCGCGTCGAAACCCTGTGCAGCCGGATCGTCCAGCAGAACACCGCGCTGAGCGCCGGCAATCCGGACCATGAGGCCGACGGCCAACTCGACAAGGTGCTGCAACAATGCCTGGCACTGGCCGGGCATGATCATTTGATCTGCATCGTCAGTGACTTTGCCGGTGCTGGCGAGCGCACCCTGCAATTGATGCGGCAACTGTCGGCCCACAACGATGTGATCGCCCTGCAAGTCTACGACCCACTGGCGCTGAACGTGCCCGACACCGGGCACCTGATGGTCACCCAGGGTCAATTGCAGGTCGAACTGGCGGTACAGAAACGCCAGGTGCGCCAGCCCCTGGGGGACTTTCTCGGCGGCCGCCTCAAGGACGTCGCCAGCCTGTTGCGCCGCAGCCAGGTACCGCTGCTGATGATCAGCACCGCGCGGCCTGCGGTTGACCAACTGCGTGACGAATTGGGCAGGCGCCGTTGAACGCCAACATCCCCAGCATTGAACAGCTCAAGGAGTTGGGCCTGCCCGCGCCAGTCAGTTACTGGCCGCAGACATGGGGCTGGTGGGTGCTGCTTGGGGTACTCGCCATTGTGCTGCTGGCGCTGGGCATCCGGGCCTGGCTGCACTGGCGGCGCAATGCCTATCGCCGCGAAGCCTTGGCGCACCTTGATGCGATCGAAGACCTGCGGGAGCTGCCGGCACTGCTCAAACGCGTGGCCCTGTCGATGCCCCTTGCGCCTGACGAACACCAGCGCGTGCCAACCTTGAGCGGCACCGCCTGGCAGGCCTTCCTGCTGCGCCATGCGCCCACGCCGCTGCCGGAGGATTTCAGCCGTCAACTGGCGAGCCTGGCGTATGGGCCGGCCGATATGTCCAGCGCACAACGCGACCAGCTGTTGGCCCAGTGCAAAGCCTGGGTGGAGCATCATCATGTGGCAGCTTGATTACCCCTGGCTGTTGCTCGGGCTGCCGCTGCCATGGCTGGCCTACCGATACCTGCCGGAATACCGCGAAGCCCGCAGCGCCGTACGCGTGCCGTTTTTTGCCAGCCTCAGCCGGGCGGTGGGACAGACGCCGGCGGCCAGCGGCATCCGCACCAACCGTCTGCAACTGCTGCTGAATCTGCTGGTCTGGGCGCTATTGGTAGTGGCCATTGCCCGCCCGGTATGGATCGAAAAACCCATCGAACGCCAACAGCCGGTACGCGACCTGATGCTGGCCATCGACATCTCGCAGTCCATGGAAACCCAGGACTTTACCGACGCCAACGGCCAGAAGATCAACCGCCTGGCGGCGGTAAAACAGGTGGTGCACGGGTTCATCCAGCGCCGCCAGGACGACCGTATCGGCCTGATCCTGTTTGGCAGCGGCGCCTATCCCCAGGCGCCGTTGACCCTGGACCACGCCAGCCTGTCGCTGCTGCTGGATGACAGCGGCATCGGCATGGCCGGACCCAATACGGCGATTGGCGATGCCATCGGCCTGAGCCTGAAACTGCTGGACCAGGCCCACGAGCAGGAAAAGGTGCTGATCCTGCTCACCGACGGCAACGACACCAGCAGCGCGATCCCGCCCGACCACGCGGCATCGATGGCGGCGGCCAAGGGCGTGGTGATTCATACCATCGGCATTGGCGACCCTGGCGCCTCGGGTGAGGCCAAGGTCAACCTCAGCGCCCTGCAACAGATTGCCGAGGCCACCGGCGGGCGGTATTTCCGGGCCGAAAACCGCGACACCCTGGACCAGGTCTACGCCACCCTCGACCAGATCACCCCGCACCAGGTGAAGACCCTGAGCCACCAACCCAAGCGCGACCTGTTCTGGATGCCCCTGGCGGCGGCGATCAGTGTGTTGGCGCTGTATCACCTGGTCGCCGCGTTGTGGCCGCACCTGAGACGGCAACGGCGGGAGGTCCGCGATGGAACTCAACCTCAGTGACTTCCACTTCCTGCGTCCGGCCTGGCTGTTGCTGGCGGTGCCTGGCTTGTTGCTGCCGTTGCTGTGGCGGCGCAGCAAGGACCTGCAACGCCGGCTGCGGGGCAATATCGCGCCGCACCTGTTGCCGCATTTACTGCTGACGCCTAAGGATTCCCATCGCCTGAGGCCAGTGCATCTGGTCAGCGCCTTGCTGGTCCTCGGCGCGCTGGCCAGCGCCGGGCCTACCTGGGACCAGGACCGTCCCGACTTCCTGGAGAACCGTGCGCCGCTGATCATCGCCCTCGACCTGTCGCCGTCGATGGACACCGCCGACGTGCCGCCTACCCGCCTGCAAGCCGCCAAACACAAGTTGCATGACCTGGTGCAGCGTCGCCAGGGTGCGCGCACCGCGTTGATCGTGTACGCCGGCAGCGCGCACCTGGTGTTGCCGCCGACGGACGACCCGGCGCTGCTGGACAGTTTTATCCAGGCCCTGGCCACCGACCTGATCAGCAAACCCGGGCGCGATGTGGCCGGGGTGATCGACCAGGCCAGACGCCTGCTGGCGGCTGAAAAAGCCCCCGGCAGCCTGTTGCTGATCACCGACGGCGCCGATCCCGCCCAACTGCCGCAGCTCAAGCAGCACCTGGCGGACAGCCCGTTGCAGGTGCTGGTATTGGCGGTCGGCGTCAACTTCGATGCCGGTGCCTTGAAGCAACTGGCGTCCGCCACCGACGCGCCACTGGGCAGCCTGACCCTCAACGATGACGATCTGGACTGGGTGGAGCTGCACGCCCAGCAGCATTTCCAGAATGCCGACGAGCAACAGCGCAACCTGCAATGGAAAGACGCCGGTTACTGGCTGTGCTGGCCGCTGCTGCTGTTGGCGTTGTTCAGCGTGCGCCGGGGCTGGAGCCTGAACTGGATGGCGGTGCTGGTGCTCGGGGTGTTCCTGCAACCTGCGCCGGCCGAAGCCAATGCCCTGACCGATGCATTTTTCACCCGCGATCAACAGGGCCGCTGGGCCTTCGAGCACCATCACTACCCCGCCGCCGCCGGGCTGTTTGTAGACCCGTACTGGAAAGGCATCGCCGCTTACAACGCCGCCGACTATGACCTGGCCCTGGCGACGTTTTCCCAACTCGACACGGCCCAGGCCGCGTTTTACCGGGGCAATATTCAGGTACGCCGCTTCAAGTTCGACGACGCTATCGCCGCCTATCAACAAGCCTTGCAGCTACAGCCACAATTCCCCGAGGCCAGCGCGAACCTGGCCCTGGCCCTGGCGCTGAAGAAGGACACCGAAAACGCCTCGGACAACGCCCCCGAGGTCAAGCCGGATGCGATCAAGTTCGACAAGGCCGCCGGCAAGGGCAAGAGCAAGGCGATCGAGACGGAGCAGGCGAGCAACGATGCGTTGTGGCTGCAGAACCTGACGACCTCCCCGGCAAACTTCCTGCGGCGCAAGTTCAGCCTGCAGGACCAGGGAGCGCAGCCATGAACCGTCTCTGCTGGCTGTTATTGCTGGTGACGGGCCCGTTATGGGCGGTCGAGCCGCAACTGAGGGTGCAGGCACAGTTGGTGCCCGGCAATGACGTGGTGGTGGGCGAGCAGGTGCAACTGCAGGTCGATGTGTTGACCGACAGCTGGTTTACCGCCGCCGCCAACCTGCCGCCCTTGCAACTGCCCGGTGCACGGGTGCAGGCACCGGACGGTGAGGCTGAACACCTGAACCAGGTGATCGAGGGCAAGACCTTCTACGGCATGCGCTACCGTTATCGCATCACGCCTGCGGTGGCCCGGACCTTTGAGATTCCGGCGCTGACGGTGCAGGCCCAGCCCGGCCAAGCCACTGCGCCGATGAGTGCACAGACTGCACCGCTGTCATTCCAGGCCTCCCGGCCGCCGGGGTTCGAGCCCGGAGAGACCGTCCTGGTGGCCGATGGTTTGCGCCTGACCCAAACCCTCACACCCACACCGCTCAAGGTCGGCGACACCCTCACCCGCACCCTCACCCTGCAAGCCGACAACACCCCCGGCCTGTCCTTGCCACCGCCTGGCCAGGCCGAGGTGAAAGGCCTGCGCCGCTACCCGCAATCACCCATCATCAGCAACCTGGATGATGGACGCGGCCACATCAGCGGCGGCCAACGCATCGACCGCCAGGTGTACCGCGTCGAGCAAGCCGGCCATTACCAACTGCCCGCCATCAGCGTGAAATGGTGGGACAGCCGCAACCATCGCCTGCAAGTCACACGAGTGCCTGAGGTCAGCGTGGAGGCACACGCGGCGAGCGCCTACACCCCGGCATTTTCCATTGCCGAAGACCTCAAGCAACTCGGGCAACACAGCCGCTGGCAGTTATCGCGGCACGGGTTGGCGTGGGGCACTGCCGTGGTGGTGTCGGTGCTGGCGGCGTACCTCGTGCATGGCATCTGGCCACGTATCCCGCCGCTGTGGCGACGTGGCTGCGGGGCGTTGCGCTGGCTGTTTCGTCGGCTACGCTTGCTACCACTGAACCCTCGTCGCGAAAAGGATTTCCCATGACGTCTCTCCGTTCTGTCCTGCCCCTTCTCCTGCTGTTCAGCCTGCCGGCCCTGGCCGCCGACCCACTGCCGTCGTGGAACGAAGGCCCGAGCAAACAACACATCATCGAATTCGTCCAGGCCGTGACGGCCGAAGGCTCCAGGGACTACGTAAAACCCGCCGAGCGCATTGCCGTATTCGATAACGACGGCACCCTGTGGACCGAGCAGCCGGCCTACTTCGAGGTGCTGTTTGCCTTCGACGAAATCAAACGCCTGGCGCCGCAGCACCCGGAGTGGAAAACCACCCAACCGTTCAAGGCGGTCATCGAAAACGACCATCAGGCCCTGGCCCAAAGCGGGATGGACGGCCTGCTGAAAATCATCGGCGCAACCCACACCGGCCTGACCACCGACGCCTTTATCGACAACGCCAAGACCTGGCTCACCCAGGCCCGCCACCCGAAAACCGGCAAGCCCTACACCGAGATGATCTACCAGCCGATGCTGGAGATGCTCGACTACCTGCGCAGCCAGCAATTCAAGACCTACATCGTTTCCGGCGGGGACACCGCCTTCATGCGCGCCTTTGCCGAGGTGGTCTACGGCGTGCCGCCGGAACAGGTGATCGGCTCCAACTTCGTCACCGCTTTCCAGATCAAGGACGGTGCGCCGCAGGTCCTGCGCACCGCCAAGCTGGCCCACAACGACGACGGCCCGGGCAAGCCGGAAAGCATCGACTCGATCATTGGCCGCCGGCCGATCCTGGCCTTCGGCAACTCCGACGGTGACCTGCAGATGCTGCAGTGGACGGCTGCAGGCGCTGGCAAACGCTTCATGGGCCTGGTGCACCACACCGACGCCAGGCGCGAGTGGGCCTATGACCGCAACTCTCAAGTCGGGCGCCTGGACAAGGCGCTCGATGAGGCCAAGACAAAAGGCTGGACCGTGGTGGACATGGCGACCGAATGGAACCGTATCTACCCCTTCGAGCCGGCTGTGCAAAAGCAGGTGCAATAAGAAAAGACGTCGCGATGGACTGTACTAAACGTTGGTCGCAGGCACTGCGACTCAAGCCGAGAAAGGAGCAAGTCATATGACTCGCATACGCAAGTGGCTGCCGAAACTCGCCCTGGTGGCGGTATCGGTGATGGGGGGCTCGGCATCTGCCTGGGCCGCCGACAAGCCGAATATCCTGGTGATATTCGGCGATGACATTGGGCAAACCAACATCAGCGCCTATTCCATGGGCGTGGTGGGTTACAAGACCCCGAACATCGACCGTATCGCCAAGGAAGGCATGATGTTCACCGACTACTACGCGGAGAACAGCTGCACCGCCGGGCGTTCGTCCTTTATCACAGGCCAGACGCCGTTGCGCACGGGCTTGTCCAAGGTCGGCGCGCCCGGTGCCTCCGTCGGCTTGCAAAAGCGCGACATCACCATTGCCCAGGCACTCAAGTCCCTGGGGTACTCCACTGGCCAGTTCGGCAAGAATCACCTGGGCGACAAGGACGAGTACTTGCCCACCAACCACGGCTTCGATGAGTTCTTCGGCAACCTCTACCATCTCAATGCCGAAGAAGAGCCCGAACGGCCTTACTGGCCCAAGGACGATGCCGAATTCGTCAAGGCCAACTCCCCCCGTGGTGTGATCCACAGCTTCGCCGACGGCAAGATCGAAGACACCGGCGCCTTGACCACCAAGCGCATGGAAACCATCGACGACGAAACCACCGCCGCCGCCCAGGCGTTCATCAAGAAACAGGCGGAGGCCAACAAACCGTTCTTTGTCTGGATGAACACCACCCGCATGCACCTGTTCACCCACGTGCGCGAGTCGATGAAGGGCCAGAGCGGCATGCCCGGCAACGAGTACGCCGACGGTATGCTGGAGCATGACGGCGATGTCGGCAAACTCCTGCAAACCCTCGACGACCTGAAAATCGCCGACAACACCATCGTGGTCTACACCACCGACAACGGGCCGAACCAGTTCTCGTGGCCGGACGCGGCGACCACGCCGTTCCGTAACGAAAAAAACTCCAACTGGGAGGGTGCCTATCGCGTACCGGCGATGATTCGTTGGCCAGGCAAGATCAAACAGGGGGAGGTGTCGAACGAAATGTTCTCGGGCATGGACTGGTTCCCTACCCTGCTGGCTGCCGCGGGCGATACCGAGGTGAAGGACAAGTTGCTCAAAGGCTGGGCGCCCACCGCGGGCGGTGCCAACTTCAAGGTGCACCTGGATGGCTTTAACCAGTTGCCCTACTTGACCGGCCAGCAGCCCAAGGGCGCGCGTAACGAGTTCTACTACTTCAACGATGACGGCGTGCTGGTGTCGATGCGCTTCGACAACTGGAAAGCGGTGTTCTGCGAGCAGCGTGCGCCGGGCGGCTTCAAGGTCTGGAGTGAGCCATTCGTGTGCCTGAGGGTACCGAAGATCCTCAACTTGCGGATGGACCCGTATGAGCGCGCCGATGTGGTGTCTGACCAGTACTACGACTGGACCACGAAAAATATCTACCTGGTGGCCGTGGCGGTCACCAAATCGGCGAAGTTCCTCGAGACGTTCATCGAGTACCCGCCGAGCCAGAAACCGGCCAGCTTCAGCGTCGACCAGATCCGCGCAGCGGTGGATGCGAAGATTGCTGAAAAAATGAAGGCTAATCCGGCGCAATAGCCGTTGAGCGCCGTTCTCGCGAGCGGCGCGTAACCTGTGGTGAGGGAGCTTGCTGTGGTGAGGGTGCTTGCTGTGGCGAGGGAGCTTGCTGTGGCGAGGGAGCTTGCTGTGGCGAGGGAGCTTGCTCCCGCTGGGCTGCGCAGCAGCCCCCATCCAGACAGCACGGTGTTTTCAGGTAAATCGTGGTGTTTGGTTTTGGGGGCGCTTCGCACCCCAGCGGGAGCAAGCTCCCTCGCCACAGCAAGCTCCCTCGCCACAGCAGCTCCCTCACCACAGCAGGCTCCCTCACCACAGCAAGCTCCCTCACCGCACTTTGATCTGTATTTGCATAAGGCTATTTGCAATGTCGTCACGCACCGCCAGCAAACCCGCTGCATTGGCTCACACCTCCACCACCCTGGTCCCCGCCCTGCTGCTGTTCATCTCCGGCATGGCCGCGCTGGTGTACCAGGTGTTGTGGATCAAGCAACTGTCGTTGGTGGTGGGCGTTGAGGTGTACGCCATCACCACCGGCATCAGCGCGTTTTTTGCCGGGCTGGCGTTGGGTGGCTGGCTGTTCGGGCGCTGGGCAGATCGCCTGTCGCGACCGTTGCTGCTGTATGCAATCCTCGAAATTCTCGTCGCCGTGCTCGGCGTGGGCGCCACTGTCGCCCTGAGCATGGCCGCCAGCCCGTTTGCCTGGCTGGAGCAACACATCGGCCTGCTGGCGTGGTTCCTGCCGTTTGTGCTGGTGGGCATCCCGGCGCTGTTGATGGGCGGCACCTTGCCGGTACTGGTGCGCTCGCTGGACATCGACCCCAAGGCCCTGGGCCAGGCCGGCGGCCGCCTGTATGCGGCCAACACCGCGGGAGCCATTGCCGGCACCTTGCTCAGCGCCTTCGTGCTGATCGCCACGTTCGGCGTGCGCGGCAGTGCCCTGGTGGCCGCGATGCTCAACCTGCTGGCCGCCGTCGGCGCGCTGCTGTATGTGCGGCGTCACACGCCCACGCCGATCACTCACACTCGCAGCACCCAACCGGCGCGACTGGCCCTGGTGCTGTATGCCATCGCCGGTGGCGTGGCCCTGGGCTACGAGGTGGTGTGGTCGCAATCCATCGTGCAGTTCATGAGCACCCGCACCTATGCGTTTGCCGTGGTACTCGCCACGTACCTGGCCGGGCTGTTTATCGGCAGCCAGTTCATGGCGCGACGGGTAGAACGCATCCGTGACCCATGGGGCGTATTCGGCCTGCTGATCGCCGGCGCCGGGCTGGTAGCCTTGCTGGAAATCGCCCTGCTGGGCCGCTGGCTGGTGCTCCTGCAAACCCAGGCCGAAGCCCTGGTGCTGAGCCTGGGCGGCGCCGAACTGCCGGGCATGAGCGCACGCTTTGCAGTGGCCGCACTGTGCATCGTGTTTGTGCCCACCCTGCTGCTCGGCGCCGCCTTTCCCCTGGCTCTGCGCTTGAGCGTGGGCAGCGAGCAGGTGGGTCGGGATGTCGGCGCCGTGGTGGCGTTCAACACCCTGGGCGGGATTGTCGGGGTGATGCTGTGTGGTTTTGTGCTGATTCCCTGGCTTGGGCTGGTGCGTACCCTGGGTTTGCTGGCCGTGATTGCCGGCGCCATCGGCTACATGGCCGTGCGCCGTGGCCACGGGGTGAAGAAAGGCCGGCGCCAGGCGGTGGTCGCTCTCGGCCTGCTGTCACTGGCAGTGGCGCTGCTGACCCCGGTGGACCGCCTGGCCAAGCTGCTGCCCGGAGCACGCAATGCGAGCCTGGCGTTCTACCAGGAAGGTCGCGGCGCCACTGTTGCCGTGGTCACCCAGGGCCAGGGCGCGCGGAGTTTTCAGCGTCTGTACATCCAGGGCGTGTCCAACACCGGCGACGCCATGCCGTCCCTGCGCTATATGCGGGTCCAGGCGCTGTTGCCGCTGTTGATCCATAACGGCGAGCCCCGTTCGGCTCTGGTGATCGGCTTCGGTACCGGGATTACTGCCGGGGCGTTGCTGCGCTATCCGGGACTTGAGCACCGGGTGGTCGCCGAGCTGCTGCCATCGGTGATCCAGGCGGCGCCGTTGTTCAAGGGCAACTTCAATGCCGCCAGTGACCCGGGTGTGAATGTGCGCCTGCGGGACGGTCGCCAGGAACTGCTGCGCAACCCACAGGCCTACGACCTGATAACCCTCGAACCACCGCCACCGTCGGCGGCCGGGGTGGTCAACCTTTACTCCCGCGACTTCTACCAATTGGCCGCCCGGCGCCTGGAGAAAAACGGCCTGCTGGCCCAGTGGCTGCCGCTGCCGACGCAAAACCTCGAGGACTCTCAGTCCCTGGTGCGCAGTTTCCTCGACGTGTTCCCGTACGCCACGTTGTGGACCAGCGAGTTCCACGAAATGCTGCTGGTGGGCTCCATGGAACCCATCGACCTGGACGCCACGCGGATTCGCCAGCGCTTTGAGCAACCTACCGTGAGCAGCGCCCTCGGCGATGTGGGCATTGATTCGGCCGCCACCCTCCTCGCCACCTGGGTCACCGATCGCCAGGGCCTGGAACGCTTTGCGGGCAATGCGTTGCCGGTCACCGATGACCGGCCGCGTATCGAATACGCACCCTGGGTACGCAGTAAAGAAATCGCGCGGGTGTTGCCGGCACTGCTGGATTTGCGGGTGCCTGCGCCCTTGCTGAATGCAGACCCGGGGTTCACACGGACGCTGGCCAGCGAACAACAGCGCCTGATGCAGTTTTATCGCGCCAGCCTGCATGCCTACGACGGCGACCGCGCCGCCTGGGGTCGGGATATCCAGGCGGTATTGCAGCAAGACAGTGCCAACCCTTATTACCGCTGGTTTATCGGCCAGTAGTCGCCCGGGGCGCGAGCCCCGGGCACAGCACTTCAGCGTTTGAGCTTCAGGTACGACTGGTGCAGGTCCGAGGCCCAACCATCGATCACGCTTTTGACGTCATCGGCCTTCATCACCTGGGAGTCGTTCGACAACGGCTTGCCGGTGCCTTTGCGCACGACCTGGGCGATGACCTTGCCGCTGCCGCCATCCAGGAACTGGGCTTCGGTGCCCAGGGTGGTTTCCTGGTCGCGAATCCCGGTACCGGTGCTCACCGCGGCCGCCACCAGGGCGACGGGGATGTACTCATACGGCTTGAGGCTTTCGGTCTTGCTGCTGACCGCCGTGATGGCGGCCCGCACCACGATCACCCCCGGGCCAGGCCCGTTGGCCAGTGGCAGGGACTTTTCCAGTTCGCGCTTGAGGGCCTGGTTGTAGTAGCTGTTGATGCCCTGCAAGGTGCTGTCGGGAATTTTCGTGGTGGCTTGCGGCTTGGGGTAGAACTGCGTGGGTTCGATGTAAACGGCGGTATAGCGGCTCAGGTTCAGGTCGGGGTCAACCCAGCGCATCACTTCTGCACCCGACGGCGACTTGGCCTCCTTGAGGTGGCTGTAGTCGGAGAGAAACCCGGAGTATTCGTCCGGCTGCGTCACCTTGCTGGAACATCCCACCACCCCGATTGAGGCAATGCATACGGTGCCGATCATTAGTCCTAGCTTCATCGTCGAACTCCCTGGCTGTCATCGAAGGAACACTGAGCTTGTAGGTATAGCCAACTCTGGAAAAATAGCCCGCCTCACCTTGCAGGTTGCGAGCTATTTCACAGCACACATTTGACAGGCATGCGCCCAACGTCAAAGCTGCACAAAGCTTAAGCGCGCCACTAGAGCGTCAATGCATCGGACATCGGAAGTCGCAATGCCCAAGCCTGACAATAAAGCCGTACCTCCCCGTGATTCATCCAGCCGTTACCTGTACCCCGTCGTGATCGCCTTGTTGCTGTTGGCCATGGCCGGGATCTGGTTTTTTCTCCAGGCCAGCACGCCCAGGCTGCCCGTAGCGGCGCCGGCGCCTGTGACCCAGCCAGTGGCGGTCGTGCCCCCGGCAACCATGGTCGATGAGCAGCAATGCCAGGGCTGCCACCAGGCCCAGGTCAAGGACTGGCAAGGCTCGCACCACCAGTTGGCGATGCAGGCTGCCACGCCGGAGACGGTGCCGGCCGACTTCAACGATGTGTCGTTCAGCAGCGAAGGCGAGACCACCCGTTTCTCCCGTCGGGGCGACGATTTTTGGGTCAATACGCCCGGTGCCGACGGCAAGGCCGCGGACTTCAAGGTGGCCTATACCTTCGGCATCGCACCGTTGCAGCAATACCTGATCGAGGTCGGCGACGGGCGCTTGCAGGCCCTCGGCGTAGCCTGGGATACGCAAAACAACCGCTGGTTTCACCTCTACCCGGGCCAGGGCGTGAACTTCAAGAACCCGCTGCACTGGAGCAAACCCAGCCAGAACGCCAACTTCATGTGCGTGGAGTGCCACACCACCGGCTACAAGCGCAATTTCGAGGCTGCCAAAAACAGCTTCGACAGCCAGTGGAACAGCCTGGGGGTCGGCTGCCAGGCGTGCCATGGCCCGGCGTCGAACCATGTGGCATGGGCTGCAAAAAAAGGCGACCTGCTGCACGCAGGCTTTGCCGTGAACCTGAAGGACAAAGACGCCACTGTCGAGCTCGAAACCTGCGCGCGCTGCCACGCCCGCCGTGCTCCCCTGGGAGACGGCTATACCGTCGGCAACCGCCTGATGGACGACTACCTGCCCAGTGTCCTGACCCGCGAGCTGTACGCGCTGGACGGCAAGATCAAGGATGAAGTGTTCGAACACGGCTCCTTCGCCCAAAGCAAAATGGCCGACAAGGGCGTGCGCTGCAGCGACTGCCATAACCCCCACAGCGCCGAACTCAAGGCCCCGGGCAATGGCGTGTGCCTGCAATGCCACAACACCGCAGGCAAAACCCCGGTGCCGACGGTGGACGGTCGCGGGTTGCAGGCCAAGAACTACGACTCCCCCGAACACACCCGCCACGCAGCCGGCGAGCCGGGTTCGTTCTGCGTCGATTGCCATATGCCGGGCAAGTTCTACATGGGCAATGACTGGCGGCACGACCACAGTTTCAGCATCCCGCGGCCCGGGGATAAGGTCAGCGAACAGTTCAAGCTATGGAGTGCCAGCGAACCCGAGCATGCACCGCGTTACGCCGAGAGCATGGCGTTGATCCGTGGCGGCCAGCCGGGTGCGGCGCAGGCGCTGTATGACCAGTTGGCACGCAACAACCTGCCGGCGATCCAGCGCGCAACCCTACTCGCTGAACTGCCCAACTACCCGAGTGAGCAGGCGTTGAAGCTGGCGACCAGGGAGCTGGGCAACCCGGCGCCGCAGGTACGTGAAAGCGCAGTGCGCGCGATCAGTGCGTTCCTGCCGCCACCTGAGCGGGTGGCGTTGTATGGACCGTTACTGCGGGACCCGGTGCTGGCGGTGCGGATCATCGCCGCCCGGGACCTGTTGAGCGCGTCCGGGCAAGGCCTTGGGCCGGCCTGGGACAAGGCGATCGTGGAATACGAAAATGTGCAGCTGAGCCTGCTGGAGCGGGCCGAAGCCAACCTCAACCTGGCCATGCTGTATCAGGCCAGCGGCCGGGGCGACAAGGTTGAAGCACAACTACGCACCGCGTTGCTGCGAGACCCGGACTTCTTCCCGGCGCTGGTGACCCTCGCGCAATGGCTGGAAGCCAATGGTCGGTCACAGGAGGCGCGCACGCTGATAGCGGACAACCTCAAGCAGCATCCGGAGGCGGCACTGTTGCAGCACACTCAAGGGCTGATGCTGATTCGGGCCGGGGATACGGCCAACGCCATGCCGCACCTGCGCGAAGCAGCACGGCTGGAGCCGGCGAATCCACAGTACAACTACGTGCTGGCGGTTGCGCTGCATGACAGCGGGCACGTGGATCAGGCCTGTGAGCAACTGGAAAAGCTGCTGGCGTTGCAGCCGTATAACCGCAATGCACGGCTGTCGCTGATCCAGTACTACCTGGAGAACGGAAAAGAGCCCAAGGCGCAGGTGGTGATGCAGTCGTGGAAGAAGCTCAACCCTGGAGATCCGGCGTTGAAGTGAACCGGGCTCCTTCATGCCCCCGCTCAACCATCCGTAGAACGCGTCAACGCCTCCCACTGATCGATATCCCGCAGCGATTGCGCGAGCTTTTCCCGCACATACCCCAGCGCATCACTGCCCAGCAGCAGGTGCGCCGGTGGGTTGTCGCTGGCAATCAGCGTCAACATCGCCTGCGCGGCTTTTTGCGGGTCACCCAATTGGTGGCCGCTTTTCGCTTCCCGCGCCTGGCGCACCGGATCGAAGCTGGCGTCGTAATCGGCAATGCTGCGGGGCGTGCGCTGCATCGAGCGGCCGGCCCAGTCGGTGCGAAACGAACCCGGCGCCACGGCCGTGACGAAAATGTTGAATGGCTTGAGTTCCTTGCTCAGGGTGTCGGAGATGCCCTCCAGCGCGAACTTGCTGGCGCAGTAGTAGGCGATGCCCGGCATGGTAATGGTGCCGCCCATGGACGTGATGTTAATGATGTGCCCGCTGCGGCGCTGGCGGAAGTACGGCACGAAGGCCTTGGTCACGGCAACCGCGCCGAATACGTTGACGTCGAACTGACGACGCATTTCTTCCAGCGGCGACTCTTCGAAAATGCCTTCGTGGCCATAACCGGCGTTGTTCACCAGCACGTCCACCGGGCCGAAGCGGGTCTCCACCTCGGCGACAACGCTGTCGATCCGCTCAAAGTCGGTGACATCCAGGATTACCCCATGGGCACGTTCCGCAGACAGCGCTTCAAACCCTTGCAAGGCCTCCTGGTTGCGTACGGTGCCAATGACGTGGTGGCCGGCAGCCAATGCCTCTGCTGCCAGCGCCTTGCCAAAGCCGCTGCTGATGCCGGTAATGAACAGGTTTTTTTGCGTACTCATAGGAAATGGCCCTCGGTGGATGTGTACCCATGGTAGCCAGGTAATCAGTGTCGACCTATGCCGGTAAATCTATGAGCCTTGCCTATTCCTATGATCCTTGCGAGCCACCGCCCGCTGCTCAGTGCGTTGTTTCTGCTCTTGCTTGAATTGCTGCTGCCAGCGCGCCAGCGCTTCAGCCCCGTCCGATGCCTGCACCGTTACCGGCGCAGACACGATCATCCCGAAAAGCGTCCAGACAAGGAGTTGCTTCATTTCATCTCACCTTCGTTGTGTTTGCTGAAACCTGTGTGTACTGATCGAGCAGCCCGGCCAAATCCTGGTAGCAAGCCGCCAGCTCGTGGGCGCCCAGGTGGGTCAATGACCTGGCGGTCCGCCGCGCCTGGGCCGCGCTGACGGATGAATGGGCGGCGTACCGGGAAATGCGCCGAGCGCCGGTTTGTGCGCATCTGGCGATCAATGAGTCAGGCTCCAGGTCGCGGGTCTTGCGGTGCAGTAACCTCAACTGGCGACCCAACTGAAGCGACACTGCACCCGCCTCATCGGTGCCCGACACCGCCTGCAGGGCAACGAGGCGTTGCTGTTGGGTGGCCTGCCACTTCAGCAGGTCCAGACGATGCCCATGACGCAGCAACCGGCGCGTGTCGTTATGCAGCGCCTTGCGCAGGACGTGGGCGTGGCTGGCGGGTTTTCCCGGCAGCAGCTGGAAGGCCAGCAGGCAGATGGCAAGCGTCACCAACCAGGCAAGGGCCTGATTGGCGAAGTCGGTGAAGTCGTATTGGGCGGTCCCGGCGGTGCCGACGAGGGTGTTGAAGGTAATCAGGTAGGCGATGCCTTGCAGGGCATGGCGCGGCCGGGTGGTGGCATGAATCCCGACCGCCCAGAACGCAGTCAGCACCACCGTGAGCAACCCGAAACCGCTGATGTGTGGCAACAGCAGGAACTTGCACCCCGCCGCCGCCAGTATTCCGTAGAAGGTTCCCCTGGCAAGGCTCGTGATGCCTTGTTCGGGCGCCGGGCTGGTAGCCAGCAAGGTGCAGTACGGGCCCAGTACGGCCAACAAGGTTGGCCCCTGATCCCAGCCGGTGAGGTACCACACCGCGGCGGTGCCCAGGGTGGCCAGCAACGCTCGCACACCATTACGCAAAGCAGCGCCGTAGTGTCGGTGGAAGCCCACGGCGCGGGCCGGTGTTTGGGGCGCGCGCTCAAGGCAGGCAAAACTCGACAAGGCACTGGCCAGGTTGTCCAGTTGCTCATTCAAGCGCGGCTCGCTTGCACGGCTTTCAAGGCTGCATTGCAGCGCCCGGACACGATCGGCCGCCATGGAAAACCCGGGCATGGTTTCAGCCAGCTGTTGCAGCTGCGCACCGATATGAGCGTGGGAAGGCCACGCACACTCGTCCAGCACCACGGCATGCAGGTACGCAAGCCCTGCCTGGAGGGTCGCGAGCCTTGCGCGGATCAGCACCGACTCCCCCCGGCCGATGCCGAGAAGGTCGTCCACCTTGCTGATATCAACGGCCAGCGGGCCTTGCGCAATCGCCGGCGCGCCGTCAGTGCGCGTGGCCAGCAGCCGCAAGGTGCGGGATGAAACGTCGCGAAGCGCCGCGTTCAGTGAGCGCTCCACCGTCTTGCGGCTGAACAGCGTGGCCACCAGGCTCAGGCTCACCACGCCAAGTACAACGGCCGTGCCCCGCCCCACGATATGCTCGAAACCTTGCTGCGGCTCGACAATGGCGGGGCCCAGGGCAAGGCAAACGGTGTAGCCGGCAACCACCGCCGCCGTGGCCTGGTAGTGCCGAAGCACGGTCATGGCTCCGACACAGAGGCCGAGCCACACGCCGATTCCAAGAATGAACAGCAGCATTTTTTGGGCGAACAGGCTGGTCAGCACCAAGGCGACAGCCAACCCCACCAGGGTGCCCAGCGCCCGGTTGAGCCCCTTGCCCACCACCGCGCCCTGTAGCGGATGGATCAGCAACAACACGGTTGAAGCGGCCGAGAACGGCGAATCCAGGTGTAGCTGGAACCCCAGCCACAGTGCCAATGAGGCCGCCATCAGGCTGCGCAGTACGTAGCCCGATATCGCAGGTTCCCATGCCCCCAGCATGCGTAGCGCACGTCCCATCACATGAACGCCTGAAGCCATTGCACCAGCCTCCAGCGCGGCGCGGCACCCGCTTCGCTGACCTCAATGCTGGCGGTCATCCCCGCCGCCAGCTCCACGCCCGCCGGCACCTTGTCCAGCTCGATGCGCACGGGCACCCGCTGGGCCAGGCGTATCCAGCTGAACGTCGGCGCCACTTGGGGCAAACCACTGTTGCTGCGCAACTCGTTGCCGTCGGCGATGCCTCGGCCAATGCTTGCCACATGCCCTTCAAGCAGCGGTGCATAGCCCATGAGCTTGATAGCGGCCGAAGCGCCGACGTTGACGCCAGACAACTTGGTCTCCTCGAAGTAACCGGTGACCCAGAAGCTATGGCTGTCCACCACAAAGATATTGGTCTCGCCGGCCGTGGCGTAGTCACCCGGCTGAAGCCGCAGCTGAGTCACATAGCCGTCCACCGGCGAACGAATCGTCGTGCGGTCCAGGTCGAGCCGCGCATGGGCCAACTGGCTCTGGGCCGCATCCAGGCGCGCCCTGGCCACCGCCAGGTCGCGGGCCGCGTTGTCGGTTTCCTCCCGGGCAATGGCATCGCCCAGCTGGTTGCGGCGCTTGAGCTGTGCGCTGCGCTGCTCAAACACACTGCGTGCCTCGGCAAGCTCGGCCGCGCGCTGTTGCTGGGCCAGCAGGTAGCTGCTGCGGTCGATCTGATACAGCAAGGCGCCCTTGGCCACCCACTGGTTGTCGCCCACCAGCAGGTGTTCCACCTGGCCGGAGACCTCGGGGGCAATACGGATGACCTGCGCGCTGACCCGCCCGTCCCGCGTCCAGGGCGCCAGTTCATAGGCGCGCCACAACTGCGTACAGAACAGCAATGCCGTCAGCCCGAGCACCAGGGTCACGAGGGCCTTGAGGATGTGTTTGATCGTCATCGCGGCGCCTTCAAAACGTCAGGACCAGGGTCGAGAGCACGATCATTGACACAAAGAAACGCGCCAGGCTCGGGTGCCAGGTCCAGTCCAGCCAGCGCCGCAGGATCCGCTCCAGCAGCGCGTAAACCAGGGCTGCAACACCCACGTAGAGCAAGAAAGGCGGAATGTAGAGGTGGGCAATCGTTATTTCGCTGAGCATCGGTTGAATCTCGCCGTCGGCAATCACCTTGATGGCCTTGGTGACGATGGTAGGGGCTGCAAGGCCTTGCCGATATTGAGTATGCTGCCAGGATATAATCAAATTCAGACAATCGAGGCGGTGCGCAATGGGCGAGATGAAGCTGCAGGGAATTGATCAATTCGAACTGGACAGTTTCGATCAGCCCGCCGTCGCGTTGATGCTCGGCAGCCAGCGCAACGACACTGAATTCCCGGTGCACAGCCACCGCAAGGGCCAACTGGTGGTGGCGTATCACGGCGGCATCGTGTGCACCGTGGAGGATGGCGTGTGGATGGTGCCGTCGGGCTTCGGCGTGTGGATTCCCGGCGGTGTGGCCCACAGCAACCGCGTGACCGCCAACGGCAGCATCGGCTTTCTGTTTGTGGAACCCGGCGCCGCCGCCTTGCCGGAGAAATGCTGCACCCTGGTGCTTTCGCCGCTGGTCCTGGAGTTGATCCTGCACCTGAGCGCCCAAGCCCAGGACTACCCGCCCGCCTCTGCCAATGCCCGGGTGGCGAGCGTGCTCCTCGAACAGCTGGAACTGGCCCCCTCGGAACAGTTGTACCTGCCGCTGCCGGCCACCGCGCAGTTGCGCTTGATCGCCCGCGGCCTGGCCCAGGATCCGGCCAATCGTTGCACCATGGCCCAATGGGCGCATCAAGTCGCCATGAGCGAGCGGTCCCTGGCGCGCCTGGTCAAGCACGAAACAGGCCTGACCTTTGGCCAATGGCGCAAGCAATGGCAAATCATCGTGGCCTTGCAGAGCCTGGCCGAGGGCGAGTCGGTGCAACGAACCGCCGAAGCGCTGGGGTACGAGTCGGTCAGTTCGTTCATCAGCATGTTTCGCAAGACACTGGGCTCGTCGCCGGCGCGTTATATCCGCGGTACTGCAACGCGTTAGCCGAGCCCGTGCCAGGGCGCCGTTTAGAGCAGCTTCCAGGTATAACTGAGGATCAGCCGGTTCTCGTCGATATCGCTGCGGTAGTTCGAGCGGGCCATCACGTTACGCACCCGAATCCCCACACCGCTCAACGCGCCGCTTTGCACCACATAGCCGATATCCAGGTCACGCTCGCGGTCACGGCCTTCGTAACCGGCGCCAGTGGTCACGTTGTTGCCGGTGATATAACGCACGGTGGTGGTCAACCCCGGAATGCCCAGCGCGGCGAAGTCATAGTCGTATCGCGCTTGCCAGGAACGTTCGTCGGTGTAGGCGAACTCGTAGGTGGGCACCTCGTTGCCCAGCGGCGAGATGTTCGCAAACACCCGCGGGAAGGCACTGTCGCCGTACATGGCCTGGTAACCGACATAGAACGTGTGCCCGCCACGCCTGGCCGACAGCAGCGAAAAAAACGCCTGGTTGTCGATCTTGCCGAGCAACTTATCGCCGTCTTCCCGCGCAGTGTAGTAACCCAGGTTGGCGCCGAGCACCCAGTCGCCCATGGGCTGGCTGTGCTTGAGCCCGATAAAGTCCTGGCGGTAGATGTCTTTGAGTTGGCCGTGCCAGTAGCTGGCTGTGGTGCGGTTGGTGTTGAAGGCGTAGTCGCCACCGACGTAGTTGAACGCGTCACTCTCGGCTCCGCGCTGCGGCACATGGCCGAGCATGGCGATCATCTTTTCGGCGCCGGCCTCGTTGCGCAGGCTGGTGGTGGTCAAATGCCCGGCCTGCAGCGTGAGCCCCGCGATTTCACCGGAACTTACGCTCACGCCCTGGTAACTCGGCGGCAGCAGGCGAATATCACTGAACGCCAGCACCGGCAGGTTGGGTTGCAGCTCGCCGACTTTCAGTTCGGTTTTGGAGAACTTCGCCTTGAAGGTCAGCCCCAAACGGCTGTAGTCATCCGGCGCGCTGCCATCGCCCTTGACCGGGAGCAAACCGGTATTGGCCCGGTCCGGGCTGCTGTCGAGCTTGAGGCCCAGGGTGCCCAGTGCATCCAGGCCAAAGCCCACGGGCCCCGGGGTGTAGCCGGATTTGTAGGTCAGGATAAAACCCTGGCCCCACTCCTCTGCCTTGGATTGTTTGTTGGCGCCGACGATGTCGGAGAAGTCGCGGCTGAAGTAGTAGTTGCGGGCCTGCAAGCTGGCCGTGGAGCCTTCGATAAAACCGCCCTCAGCCGCCGTCGCCGCAAGGGGCATCCCTAGCAGGGATAGCCAGATACGTTGTGTTTTCATGTCGTTGCTCTTAGTTATTGTTATCGACAGATCTGGAAGTTACTGCGCCGGTGCGACTACCCCCGCAGGCCGGTCTCGATGCTCATTCAACGCATACGCGGTCATCGCCAGCACCGCGACAGCCCCGGGAATCGCAAAGGCCATGAAGTTCAGGTGCAGGGGCAGTTCAATCCCCATCAGCGCGCCGCCCAACAGCGGACCGACGATGGCGCCGGTGCGGCCAATGCCGGACGCCCAGCCCAGGCCCGTGGCGCGAATGGACAAGCCATAGAGTTGCGCAGCCCCGGCGTACAGCAGGATTTGCGTGCCGATGGTGGTGGCGCCCGCAAAAAAGATCAGCAGGTACAGGACCGGCATCGGGCTCTTGATGCCCAGCAGGCTGATGGACACCAGCGCGGCGATGAAGAAGCAGATCACTACCTTCACCAGGTTCAGCCGGTCACACAGCCAGCCACCGACCAGCGCCCCGGCGATGCCACCAAAGTTCAGGGCCAGCAGGAACGACAGGCTCGATCCCAGGCTGTAACCGGCACCGGCCATCAGTTTGGGCAGCCATGAACTCAGGGCGTAGACCATCAACAGGCAGCAGAAAAACGCGACCCAGATCGCCGCCGTGCGTAACGCCAGGCCATGGCGAAACAGCTCCAGCACCGAGGCGCCCTTGCCTTTGCCGGCGCTGATATGCAGCTCATCTTCCGGGTCGATCCGGGTGTGCGGCGACAGACGCTTGAGCAGCGCACGCGCCTGTTCCTTGCGGCCCTGGCGAATCAGGAAGCCGATGGATTCGGGCAGCCAATACACAATCAGCGGCATCAGCAGCAGCGGGATAGCCGCGGCGAAGAACATCGATGGCCAGCCAAAACGCGGCAGCATGAAAATCCCCACACCGGCCGAAAGCATGCCGCCCAGGGAGTAACCGCCGAACATCACCGCCATCAGGATGCTGCGCATTTTCTTCGGTGCGTATTCAGTAATCAGTGCGGCCGCGTTGGGCATCAGGCCGCCACAGCCAAGCCCGGCAATAAACCGGCAGATCCCGAATTCAGTCGGGTTGCTGGCAAAGCCGTTAACCACGGTGGCGACGCTGAACAATGCAAAGCAGATGGCAATGCCTTTACGGCGGCCGAACTTGTCGGCCAGGCTGCCGAAAATCAGCGCGCCAAACATCATCCCAAACAGTGCGTAACTGCCCAGGGCTCCGGCCTGCAAGGGCGTCAGGCCCCATTCCTGCATGATCGACGGCAACACCACGCCGTAGATGAACAAGTCATAGCCGTCAAAGATCAACAGCACGGCACACAGGCTGACCACCAGCCAGTGAAAACGGTTGAAACGGGCGTTATCGATAATCGAATTGACGTCGTGGGTACGCATGGCAGTGCTCTCATTATTGTTGTTGTGAGTCAGTGTCTGCAGGTACAGCGGTGGATCAGCCGAGGTCGCCACCTCCTACCGGCAAGGTCACGCCGGTGATGTAGGAGGCCTCGTCGCAGGCCAGGAACAGAATCGCGCCGGCCTGCTCGTCAATGCTGCCGTAGCGTTTCATCGGGCTGCTGTCGAGGGTCTGGTCGACGATCTGTTGGTACCAGACGCGCTCCTGGTCGCTCTGGGGCTGGTTGTTGCGCGGGATCCGCCGTGGTGGTGCCTCGGTGCCGCCGGGCGCGGTGGCGTTGACCCGGATGCCGCTGCCGGCGGTCTCCAGGGCCAGGCACGCGGTCAGGGCGTTGACACCGCCCTTGGCCGCGCCATAGGGCACGCGATTCACCCCGCGGGTGGCCACGGACGAGACATTCACGATGGCGCCACTGCCCTGTTCCAGCATGTAGGGCAACACGCAGTGGCAGCACCACAGCGTCGGGAACAGCGAGCGGCGTACCTCGGCCTCGATTTCATTCTCGGCGTAGTGCTCGAACGGCTTGGCCCAGATGGTCCCGCCCACGTTGTTCACCAGAATATCGATACGCCCGAAGCGCGCCTTCGCGGCGGCCATGACGCGGGCGCATTCGGCATGCTGCTCCAGGTCGGCGGTGAAGATCAGCGCCCGTTCATGCTGCAACTCATGCACGAGCTCCGAGCGATCCACCGCCACCAGCCAGGCGCCCTCTTCCAGCAAACGCTCGGCCACGCGGCGGCCGATGCCCTGGGCGGCGCCGGTCACCAGCGCCACCTTGGTGTTAAAACGTGAATTCATAGCGGTGTCCTCAGGCAGCATCGCCGGTGACGATGGCGTTGGGGGTGAACTTCTCGTAGTGGAAGCTGGCCGGCGTTACGCCCTGGGCCTTGAAGTGCTGGCGCACCGCGTCGACCATCGGTGGCGGCCCGCACAGGTACACATCCACGTCGCCTTCGTTCAGCAGGTCTGCGGCCATGTGCTGGGTGACGTAGCCCTGCCGGGGATGCGCGGTCTGCGGGTCGGCCACGCAGGTGACAAAACTGAAGGTGGGCAGGTGTTTGGCGAAGGCCTCAAGCACCTCGACCATCACCAGGTCCTGGTCCCGGGTCACGCCGTAGATCAGCGTCACCGGCCGGTTCTCCCCACGCTCGGCGAGCACTTCAAGCATCGACAGGAACGGCGCCAACCCGGTACCGCCCGCCAGCAACAACAAGGGCCGCGCCACTTCACGCAGGTAAAAGCTGCCCAGCGGCCCGGTCATCGGTACGGCGTCCCCCGGCTGGGCACGCTCCAGCCAGCCACTCATCAACCCGCCGGGCACGTGCTTGATCAGGAAACTGGCGCGCGTGTCGCCGGGCTTGCTGCTGAAGGAATACGAGCGCGTCTGCCCACTGCCAGGCACACCGATATTCACGTATTGCCCCGGCAGGAATACCGGCGCCTGGTCCAGGTCGAAGCTGACTTCCAACGCCGCATCGGCATGCCGGGTAATGCTCGCCACCGTGGCGGCAAACTGCGCGGTGCCGGTCTTGCACGCACCCGACGGCACCGGCACGGCAATCACGCAGTCCGATTGCGGCACCATCTGACAGGTCAATACCTGGCGCTCAACGGCTTCCTCTTCGCTCAGGGCGTCTTCGATGTAGTCGTCGCCCAAGTCATAGGTGCCGGTTTCACAGCGGCATTTGCAGGTGCCGCACACACCGTCGGAGCAGTCCATGGGCAGGTTGATACGTTGGCGAAAGGCCGCGTCGAGGACCTTTTCACCTACCTTGCAGTCGATGAAACGGGTCACCCCGTCCTCGAAGTTCAGGGCGATGGAGTACGTCATGGGCGTGTCCTCAGATGTGGTAGATATCGATGACCTGGTGGATGTAGTCGTTTTTCAGCACCACCTTCTTGCGCGTGATCAGCGGCTGTTCGGCGCGGATGTCCAGGCGGTAGAACGAGGTGCCGAAATACGTATCCGTGGTCTTGTACCGATGGCTGAGGGTTTGCCAGTTGAAACGCAGCTCCACGTGTTGACCGTCGTCGGCCAGCACTTCGAGGTTGGTGATCAGGTGCGCGGTGCGCGGTTCCGGGGTGCTGGCGCTGGAGCGTTCGGTCTTGATCCGGAACACGCGGTCTTCCAGGCCGTCGCGGCTGGGGTAATAGATCAGCGAGATTTCACTTTGGGGGTCTTCGGTCAGGGTGTCGTGGTCGTCCCACGCGGGCATCCAGTACTCGACCTTGGGTGAGTAACATTCAAGCCACTCGTCCCACTGGCGGTCATCCAGCAGGCGGGCTTCGCGGTACAGAAAGTCCAGCAGGCGATCACGGGAAGCACTCATGCCAGCACCTCCTTGTCTGTGGCGATCAAGCGTTGTTGCTCCTGCTGGATCGCACGTTGCAGGCTTTGCGCCCAGTGGGCGTGCTGGCGCACGAACAGGCCTTCGTCTTCGGTTTTCACCCCACTGAGCTGCGGGTGCATGCCCATGGCCCGGGCGTTTTCGTCGGCGCCTTCGACCCACTGTTTCGCGCCACGGCTGAGGTCATTCCACAAGGTGGTCGCGCCCTGGTAGCCGGTCTGGCAGGCGCGGAATTCTTCCAGGTCATCCGGCGTGCCCATGCCGCTGACGTTGAAGAAGTCTTCGTACTGGCGAATGCGCGTGGTGCGCTCCTCGGCGCTTTCGCCCTTGGGTGCCATGCAGTAGATCGTGACTTCGGTCTTGTCCACGGCAATCGGCCGTACCACGCGAATCTGCGTGGAGAACTGGTCCATCAGGTACACATTCGGGTAGAGACAAAGGTTGCGGGTTTGATCGACGATAAAGTCGGCGCGTTCCTGGCCCAGGCGCTCGGCCAGGGCCTCACGGTGAGCATGCACCGGGCGCACCTGCGGGTTGAGCAGGCGCGTCCACAGCAGGATATGGCCGTGCTCGAAGGCGTAGACACCGCCGAGGCTTTTCGACCAGCCATTGGCGTCCACGGTGCGGGTGCCTTCGGCTTCGTAGTTGCGCCGGCCCATGGTCGCCGAGTAGTTCCAGTGCACGGAGCTGACGTGATAACCGTCGGCGCCGTTTTCGATCTGCAGCTTCCAGTTACCGTCATACACATAGGACGAACTGCCTCGCAGTACCTCCAGGCCCAGCGGTGCCTGGTCGACCATCTGGTCGATGATCACCCGGGTTTCACCCAAATAATCACTCAGTTCCGGCACCGACTCGCTGAGGCTGCCGAACAGGAAGCCGCGATAGTTTTCGAAGCGGCCCAGGCGCTTGAGGTCGTGGGAGCCGTCACAGTCGAAGCTGTCGGGATAGGCGCCGGTCTTGGCGTCTTTCACTTTGAGCAGCTTGCCGGCGTTGCTGAAGGTCCAGCCGTGGAATGGGCAGGTAAACGAGCCTTTGTTGCCTTGTTTGCGGCGGCAGAGCATGGCGCCACGGTGGGCGCAGGCGTTGACCAGGCCGTGGAGCGTGCCGTGTTTGTCACGGGTGATGACCACGGGTTGGCGGCCGATCCAGGTGGTGAAGTAGTCGTTGATCTCTGGCACCTGGCTTTCGTGTGCCAGGTAGACCCAGCCCCCTTCGAAAATATGCTTCATCTCAAGGTCGAACAGGTCGGGGTCGGTGAAGATGTCGCGGCGGCAACGGAACACCCCGGTGGCGGGATCTTCCTGGACGGAGTCGCGCAATTGTCGGGCGAGTCGGTCGAATGTGCTGATCATGGGGTAGGCCCTCGGTTGTTCTTGTATCAGGCACCTCCACCTTATGTACTTGCCCTACCCGTCAATATCCGCTGGCTGCAAATCGTTATCCGCCTGGCGCAAGCCGGCGCTTCCAGGTGTAGGACGGCAGCTCGCCAAAGCGTTTGCGGTAGGCCTCGGAGAACCGCCCCAGGTGCACAAACCCGTGGTCCAGCGCCACCTCGGTGACGCTGCGCGCAGCGCCCCGCTGCAACACGGCGTGCACCCGCTCCAGTTTGCGTTGGCGGATATAGTCACGGGGCGAAACGCCGACCTGGCGTTCAAACAAGGTATACAGCGAGCGCTCGCTGACCTTGGCCACGGCCATCAGTTGCTCAGTGCTGATGTCGTCGGTCAAATGCTCCTCGATAAACTCGCGCAACGCTTCAAAGCCGCCGCGCTGATCGGGCCGGGGGATCACGCGCAGCACGTTGCTGCCCAGCAGCGCCAGCAGCTTGTTTGCCACGACGCGCTCATACAGGCCCTGCAGTTCGGGCTCGGCGGCGTTTTCCGCCTCGTGGCAGATCAGCCCGAGCAACGGCAGGAACCCGCCCATTTCAGTCAGCACATGCCGCGCTGCCGCGAAACGGATGCCATCCTGGGGCAGCGTCCAGTGCTGCTCAAGGCAGGCGTTTTCCAGCAGGCGCACCGGCAATTTGATGATGAATTTTTCGCAGTCTGCGGAATAGGTCAGGTCCACCGGGTCATCCGGGTTGATCAGCAGGATCTCCCCCGGTCCGAACACCAGTTCCTCGCCCCGAGCGTTCGAGCGGCAATGGCCCTGGAGCAGTACCTGCAGGTGGTAAATGGTTTCCAGCGCTACCGACGTCACCCGCACCGGCGCGCCGTAGCTGATACGGCACAGGTCCAGGCTGGAAAAGGTCCGGTGGCTGATGCTCGCCTGCGGGCGCCCTTTTGGGGGCAGGCGGATACGGTGGCTGCCCACATGCTGGTTCACATAGTCCGACACCACATAGGCATCGGCCCGCTCAAATATCTGGCTGCGCTCACTCAATAGCACGGTCATGGTTGCGCCTCTTTTATTATTATGGGCCCCGATTTTCTGCTTCAACGCAGAGTGCTGCCGGGGGCACAGGCCGTCCAATATTCAATAGGTGTTGCTTCATACCCCGAAGGTATCGTGGGCTCACTTGCGTTGCAGCACCGATTCTCCCGCCTGGGCCGGAAGCCGCAGGTTATCCAGCAACGCCACGCCGGCAATCACCGCCACCCACAGAAACGTCAGCTGAAAATCGGCGGTCGCGGCCTGCCCGGTGTTGCCGTGTAAATTCATGGCAAAACGTAACAACAGCGCACCAATCGCCACGCCCATGGCCATGCTCAGCTGGAAAAACATGCTGAACAAGGTAGACGCATCGCTCATCTGCGCCTTGGGTATGTCGGCAAACCCCAGGGTGTTGAACAAGGTGAACTGCATGGAGCGTGACAGGCCGCCCACGAACAGAATGAACAGGATCAGCGCCCAACTCATGCGCTGGTCCAGCAACGCGCACGCGGCAATCGCCAGTACGCCGAGAATGCCGTTGATCATCAGCACCGGACGAAAACCCCAGCGCTGCATCACCGCTGTGGTGAAGGGCTTCATCGCCAGGTTTCCGGCAAATACCGCCAGCACCAGCAACCCCGCATCGAAGGCAGAGAGCCCGAACGCCAGTTGAAACATCAACGGCAGCAGGAACGGCAAGGTGCTGATGGCCACCCGAAAAATCGACCCACCGCACAGGCACACGCTGAACGTGCGCACGCTCACCACCTCCAGCGCCAGCAACGGCTGTGCATGCCGGCGCATATGGCGCCAGGCAAAGGCGCCAAGCATCACGCCGGCGGCACTGAGTAACAGGCCCTGCAACAGGCTGCCACGGCTTTGCCCGAGCAGCTCGACACCGTACAGCAGCGCCGCACTGGCGACGCCTACCAGCAGGAAACCGCTGAAATCGAAGGTGCGGGACGTCACTTCGTCACGCTTGGGGATCAGTACCAGCGTGGCGATCAATGCCAGCAGGCCCAGCGGCAGGTTGAGGTAGAAAATCCATGGCCAGGATGCGTGAGTGACGATAAACCCGCCCACCGGTGGCCCGAGTATCGGCGCCACCAGGCCGGGCCAGGTGATAAATGAAATCGCCCGCACCAGGTCTTTTTTCTCGGTAGCCCGCAACACCGCCAGGCGCCCTACCGGCACCATCATCGCCCCGCTGATGCCCTGCAACACGCGCGCGGCGACGAAGGTCTGCAGGCTGTCACTCAAGCCGCACAGCAACGAAGACAGGCTGAACAGCACGATCGCCCAACCGAATACCAGCCGCGAGCCAAAGCGGTCCGCCAGCCAACCGCTGATGGGAATGAACACCGCGACGGCGAGCATGTAGGCGCTCATGCCGATGTTCACGTCCACCGCGCCCACGCCGAAGGTCTTGGCGATGTCCGGCAGCGCGGTGGCGATCACCGTGGCATCGAGGTTCTCCATGAAGAAGGTGACGGCCACCAACAAGGCGATCAAGGTCGAGCGGCGTTGGGACATCGACGGCATTGCGGTTCACTCACGGTTTTGAATCGGCACTTTATCAATAAGTCGCTTCTTTATGCCCCGCAATATTCCTGCCCCACCACGTAGCGCCCGGTAACGAATCGCCCCGATTTGGTGTGCGTGCGTACAAAAAAAGGCCCTCTCACGCTTAAAAAACCGTCAAAAACCGCGCAAATCCATTAGTTGGCACGATAACGGCTTAATGGTTAATACAGGATTGTTGAACAATCCAAATCACCCCTGTATCCAGTAACCGAGGCGACGAACATGCAAAAAGGTCTGACGGGCAACACCACCATGCGCACCCTGGGGCTGGCGATCACCCTGGCGTGTGTGGCACCGCTACTGTCGGCGGCCGAGATCAAGGGCACCCTCAAGCCGGGCGAGCTGTCGATCGGCTCGGACCTCACCTACCCGCCCTACACCTACCTTGAACAAAAAACTCCGGCCGGGTTCGATCCGGAGTTCATGCAGTTGATGGGCACGCAACTGGGACTGAAGCCGCGCTTTCTCGACACGCGTTTCGCCAACCTGATCCTCGGCGTCAACGCCCAGCGCTTCGACGTGGTGGCCTCGGCGTTGTATGTCACCCCCGAGCGTGCCAAGCAGGTGGATTTCCTCAGCTACCTGAAGACCGGCTCGTCGCTGATGGTACTCAGCGCCGGCGACTTCAAACCCCAGCGCCCGGAAGACCTCTGCGGCAAGCGCGTCGGCTCGATCAAGGGTGCGTCATGGGTGCCAAAGCTGAACAAAGTCTCGGCTGAATACTGCCTCCCTACGGGCAAGCCGGCGATCGAGTCCCGCGAGTTTCCGACCTCCCCGGAAGCCGCCCAGGCCTTGCTCGCCCAGGCGGTCGATGTGCAGATGGAAGACGCAGCGGTGGCCAAGATCACCGTCGAAAAGCTGCAAGGCAAAACCGTGATCAGCTCCAGCGAGCTGATCTACCCGGTGGTGGTCGGCCTCGCCGTGCGCAAGGAAAACCCGGCACTGCTCCAGGAACTGACCGGCGCCCTGAACCAGATCAAGCAGGACGGCAGCTACGGCAAGCTGCTGGCGCGCTACAACCTGGCCGAGCCGAACGCCGCCGAGATCAGTGCGGCACTGGGTAACTGAAACGCGGAGCACATGTATGCAATTCGATTGGCACTACACCCTGGGCCTGTTGTGGAACGGCGACTTCTGGCGAGCGGTCGGCACCGTGGTCGAGCTGAGCCTGGAAACCTGGCTGCTGGGGATTGTCCTGGGGTTCTTCCTGGCCCTGGCCCGACAGTCGGAACGCCGTTGGCTGCGGGACTCCGCCGGCGTCTACATCTGGTTCTTCCGCAGCCTGCCGTTGCTGGTCCTGCTGATCTTCGTCTACAACCTGCCGCAGGTATTTCCGTCCACCAGCGTGGTGCTGTCCAACCCTTACTCGGCGGGTTTGATCGCCCTGGTGCTGAGTGAGGCGGCCTACATCGCCGAGATCCACCGCGGCGGCCTGCTGGCGGTGGTCAAGGGCCAGCGGGAAGCCGGCAAGGCGCTGGGCGTGGGTTATCGCGGCGTGCAGCGGTTGATCGTGGTGCCCCAGGCGCTGCGGGTGGCGCTGCCCACACTGGCCAACGAGTACATCACTATCGTCAAGCTGACCTCGTTGGTGTCGGTGATTTCGCTCTCGGAAATCCTGCTGGTGGGGCAACAGCTCTACACCCAGAACTTCCTGGTGATGGAGACCATGCTGGCGGTGGCGTTCTATTACGTGTTCATCGTGACGGTGTTCAGCTGGCTGTTGCGCGTGCTGGAAAACCACCTGGACGTGACCCGCCGCAAACCCAAGGCCATCGCCCCCGCCGAACTTGACGGGGTAGCGACGCGGCGTGCGGCCGGCCAGGCCGAGCCCGGCGAGTTTGCCTTGCAGGCCCGCGCCGTGCGCAAGGCCTATGGCGAGCTGGAGGTGCTCAAGGGCGTGGAACTGAATGTGCGCTGGGGCGAGGTGGTGTCGATCATCGGCCCGTCGGGCTCAGGCAAGACCACGCTGATTCGCACCATGAACGGCCTCGAAAGCCTGGACCGCGGCGAGATCACCCTGCAAGGCCAGCCGTTCCTGCGCGGTACCCGGGAGCCGCAAGGCGCGCTGGGACACAAGGTGCATATGCGCGGCATCGTCCACGTCGGCATGGTGTTCCAGGGGTTCAACCTGTTCCCCCACAAGACCGCCCTTGAGAACGTGATGCTCGCGCCCGTCTACCATGCCCATGGTGGCAGCGAAGAATTGCGCCTGTTGAGCCTGGCCCTGTTGCGCAAGGTCGGCATGCTGGAGCACGCCGGCAAATACCCGCACCAGTTGTCCGGCGGCCAACAGCAGCGCGTGGCAATTGCCCGGGCGCTGGCAATGCGGCCCTCGGTGATGCTGTTTGATGAGCCCACCTCGGCCCTCGACCCGGAACTGGTGGGCGACGTGCTGGCGGTGATCGAGGAACTGGCCCGCGAAGGCATGACCATGGTCATCGTCACCCATGAAATGAACTTTGCGTTCAAGCTTTCCGATCGCGTGGTGTTCATGGAAGGCGGCGAGATTATCCAGGACGCCGCGCCCCGTGAAATGCTCGAGCAACGCAGCGAACGCATGACCAAGTTCCTCAAAGACGTCCAACTGGCGTGAGCCCAAGGAGCCCCAACGTGAGCCAAGCCAAGGAACCCAGCCTGTCGCTGGCCGACCAGGTTGCCATCGAACTGCGCGAAGACATCATCGGCGGCCGCCTGCTGCCCGGCATGCCGCTGGTGGAGAGCGAGCTGGTCAACGCCTACAACGCTTCGCGCAATACCGTGCGCGAAGCCTTGCACCACCTGGGCCGCGAAGGCCTGACCAGTTACGTGCGCAATAAAGGCGTGATCGTGCGCCGCCTGGGGGTGGATGAAGTACGCGACATCTTCAAGGTGCGGCGCACCCTGGAGCTGCAGGCGATTGCCGCAAGCAAGCCACTGCGCGAGTACCAGTCCGACCTGATGCTGGAATCCATCGAGGCCGCGCAACTGGCCCAGGACCGCGAAAACTGGCAGGCCTTCGGTACCCACAGCCTGCGCTTTCACCAACACATCGTCGGGCTGATGCGCAGCCCGTTGCTGGATGAGTTCTTCACCCATATTGCGGCCCAGATGCGCCTGGTGTTTTCCAACGCCCCCAGCGAGGAAACCTTCCAGAAGCCCTGGCTGGAACGCGACCGGCAGATTCACGACTTGCTGGTTGACGGCCACAAGCAAGCCGCCGGCGAAGCCTTGGCCAGCTACCTCAACGACTCCGAATCGCTGCTGCTGGACATCCTCAGCAGCCTCCCAAAACCCTGAAGCGAGAACCCACCATGTACAAGGACTACCCGGCAGCCTACCAAGTCAGCAAAGGCGCTGCCTTGCAGGTCGACAAAGCCTTCTATGACCGCGTGCGCGAGTCCCGGGACGGGCGCACCCTGATCGAGCAATTCGAAGTGCCGATCCGCACCGGCCGTGCCTGGAAAGTACCGGCAGGCCACGTGTTCCGCGTGACCACCCCGGTTGGCCCGCAGGTCGGTGACTTCAACGTGTGGAGCGCCAACGACCCCCGTGAACGCATGTGGGCAGCGCGCACCCGCCAGCTGCAAGGTGCTCATGTCACGACCTACGACCGCCTGTGGTCGAACCTGCCGTTTTTGCGGCCGATGGTCACCATCACCGACGACAGCCTGGCCGACTACGGCATCGACGAGCACGGCGGGCGTTTGCACGACTTGCTGGGCACGCGCTGCGACCCTTACGTGAACAAGATGCTGACCGGCGAAGACTTCCACCATCACTGCCACTCCAACCTGACCCGCGCGGTGCTGCCCCACGGCCTGACCGAGTTCGACGTGCACGACGTGCTGAACATCTTCCAGTGCACCGGCCTCAATCACGACGACATGTACTTCATGAAAGCCTGCCCGGCCAAGCAGGGCGACTACCTGGAGTTCTTCGCCGAAATCGACCTGCTGTGCGCCCTCTCCACCTGCCCCGGCGGCGACCTGTCGCTGCCGATGTGGGGCCCGGATGCCGAAGACCCGCTGAAGGTGTGCCGGCCGTTGGGGGTTGAGATCTACCGCCTGGACGACGCGCTGCTTGAAGGCTGGAAGCAGCCCGAGCGCGCCGCCTATAATGGCAACCATGGCCTGTTGATTCCCAAGGCTGACTGGGAAAAGTAACGGCCCGACTGACACCTGGGGCCCCGCGCCTCAGGTGTTCTGCGCAATCCTGCGACTGATAAAGCTGAAGGCCAGTACCGCAAAAATCAGCACGCCGGTTGCCACCTGCTGCCAGTAGAAATTCCAGCCGATCAGCAGCAAGCCATTGGCGATGACATTGATAAACAGCACCCCCAGCAACGTGCCCGGAATATTCGCCCGGCCCTGACGATTCAGGGTGGTGCCGATAAACACCGCGCCAATCGCATTCAGCAGGAACGCATTGCCCGACAGCGGCACGTAAGCACTCACCGTCGAACTGAGCAGAATCCCCGCCACTGCGCACGCCAGCGCTGCCGCCAGCACTGTGGTGGTGACGATGCGCCGCACCGACAACCCCGAGTAATACGCCAGCAACGGCTGGGTGCCCTGGGCCAGCAACTCCCGCCCCAGGCGCCCACGGGCCAGCAACAGGCCGTAGACCACGGCCAGGACCAGCACGATCAACAGTGGCAACGGCACGCCCAGCGGGCTGAAGCTCGCCAGTTCCGGCTTGAATCCCTGGGCGATGTAGATCGGTTGGCCGCCGTCCGAGAGCAACTGCTGGGCACTGGTGCCGATAAACAAGGTGCCCAGGGTCGCCAGGAACGGGCTGATCCTGAGCCCTGCGATCAAGCCGGCATTGAACAACCCGACCAGCAGCCCGGCGGCCAACGCGCCAGCAATCGCCACGCCCAATCCGTGCCCGGCGTTAAGCAGCACCACAAAGCTGAAACTGGCGAAATCCACCACGGTGCCCACCGACAAATCGATGCCACCGGCCGCCACCGCGTAGGTCATGCCGATGGCGACAATCGCCAACAGCACGAAGTTGTTCAGCGCAAGGCTTTTCAGGTTGCCGCCACTGAGGAACCCGGGCGCCTGCCAGGCAAACACCAGCACGATGGCCACGAATACCAGCGGCAACGTCAGGGGCAACAGCGAACGCCAACCCGCTACGCCCATGGTTGCGATTCGGCTCATGATGACTCTCCCCGATTCAAAGCACTGGAGGCCGCGACCACCAGCAGAATCAACACGCCCTGCACACCGTTGACCCAGAAGCTCGACAGGTTGAGCAGTTGAAACCCGTTGATCAAAAAGCCGATCAGCAAAGTCGCCAGCAAGGTGCCGGGGATGCTGGCCACCAGCCGCCGGGAAAACACCACGCCGAGAAAGGCGATCGCCACCACCGACAGCAACATGTCACCGGAGCCGGTGGTGCTGCCGCTGAAAAACGCCGCCGAACACAAGGCCGCCACCGCCGCGCACAGCCCCGACAGCAAATAGCTGGAAAGCACATAGGCCGGCACGCGAATCCCGGCAGCTTCTGCGGCGTGCGGGTACTCGCCTACGGCATGCAGGCGCAACCCGTAGGCGGTGTGCTGGATCAGCAACGTCAGCAGGAAGGCTGTCACCAGCAACACCCAGGCGAGCGCCGGCACGGCCAGCCAGGTGCCGCCGCTGAGCAGGTCGAGCAACGGTGAGTCAGTGGACACCACGGTGTTTTCGGTGAGCACCAGCTCCAGCCCGGCCAGCACATTCATGCTTGCCAGGGTCGCGAGCAAGGGTGGCAAGCGCAGCACCACCACGGCCAGGCCATTGAGCAGTCCGACCGCCAGTCCACAGCCCAAGGTCAGCAGCAGGCTGGCCCAAAGGTCGAGGCCGGCGTTGTTGAGCCGACTGAACACCGCCGCGCACAACCCCAGGTTAGCCGCCAGCGACAGGTCGAGACCGCCGGCCACCACGTTGGAGCCGCCGCCGATAATCACGCAGGTCAGGCCGAAGGCAAGCACGCCGAGGATCGCCGACTGGCTGAATACATTGGCGATATTGCCCGCCGACAGGAAATTCGGCGCAGAGACGGCAAACCCCAACAAGATCGCGAGGAACACGCCCACCGAGCCGCGTCGCAACACCAGCACCCACAGTCGCTGGGACAAGCCCGGGGTCGCCGTTTCAAGCAGGGACATGGGCCACCTCCTGTTTCACCGGCACGGCTACCGAGGGTTGCACCGCGCCCGTGGCACACGCTAACAACTGATCACTGTCTGCCTCACCGGCCTGGAATTCGCCGGCAATCTCGCCTCGGTGCAACACCAGGATGCGGTCGCAAATGCCCAGCAGCTCCGGCAGGTCCGACGACAACACCAGCACCGCAGCGCCCTCTTCCACCAGGCGCCCGATCAGGCGATAAATCTCGACTTTGGCGCCGACATCCACGCCAACGCACGGCTCGTCCAACAGGTACACCGCCGAGCGCCGGCTCAGCCATTTGCCCAGGGCAACCTTCTGCTGGTTGCCGCCGCTCAACTGGCTGACCGCCGCCTGCGGGCCCGGCGCCTTGATTACCAATTCACTGATCAGCCGCAGACTTTCGGCCTGCTCATGGCGTTTGCTCAGCAAACCCCAGCGGCTGAAGCGCCCAAGCCCGGCCAGGGTCAGGTTTTCCAGCACCGAGAGCAGCGGCGAAATCCCCTGGCTGCGACGTTCTTCCGGCACCAGGGCAATCCCTTGGGCGATCGCGTCACCCGGTGAACGCAGGCGCAACAGACGACCTTCCAGATGCACGCTGCCACTGTCGGCACGCACCACGCCGAACAGGGTCTTGAGCAAATCCTTGGCCCCCGACCCCACCAACCCGGTCAGGCCGACGATTTCGCCCCGGCGCAGTTCCAGGTCAATCTGCCGGTAACGCCGGGCCAGGCTCAGCCCGCGCACCTGCAGTAACGGCTCGCCAAGTTCGACCTGCGCCTTGGGATACATCTCCTGGACCTCGCGATTGACCATCAACCGCGCAATCTGCGCGCTGGAGGTATGCCGCGGCTGCACCACCGCTACATCGCGGCCATTGCGCAACACCGTCACCTCATCGCACAGGCTGTCGATTTCCTGCAGGTAATGGGAGATGTAGAGGATCGACAAACCCTGGTCCCGCAAGCGCTTGACGATGCGCAGCAACTGGTCGACTTCGCGCTTGACCAGGGCCACGCTGGGCTCGTCGAACACCAGGATCTTCGGCTGGCGAATCAACGCCCGGGTGATTTGCAGCACCTGGCGCTCGGCGCTGTTCAGCTCGCCCACCAACGCACCGGCCGGCAGTTGCAGGTCAAAATACTCCGCCAGCAAACGCTCGGCTTCGCGCTGTTGGCGACGCCGGTCGACAAACGGACCACGGCGCAACTCATGCCCGAAGAACAGCGCCTCGCCTACGGTGAAACTCGCCGGCAATAACCGCTCCTGATGGATGAACTGCACACCCAGGGCGTCCACCTGGCGCGGCGACAGTGAAGCGTACGACTGGCCGTCAATGCTCAGTTGCCCCGAGTCCGCCTTGTGGATCCCCGCCAACACCTTGATCAAGGTCGACTTGCCGGCACCGTTCTCGCCCACCAGGCCGTGAATGGTGCCGCGCTCGACTTTCAGGCTCGCATCGTCCAGCGCCAGGGTGGCACCGAAGCGTTTGCGCAGATGCTGCAAGTGCAACGCCGCCATCAATCACCCCGCAGTTGCTGGACCTGCGCCAGGTTGGCAGCGGTGGTCAGCAGCGTCGGCACATGGGTTTCCTTGGGCAGGTCGCGCTGCCCGGCCAGGTACCGCGCCACGTTCTGCACGGCGGTCTTGCCGATCAGCGCGGGTTGCTGGGCCACCACCGCGCCTACCGGCGAATTCGCCTGGCCCAGCAGTTCCAGCACTTCAGGCGTGCCATCCACGCCGTAGGTCTTGATCTCGGTGCGCTTGGCATCGATCAGCGCCTTGCTCGCGCCCAGTTGTGGAATGTCCCACGCCGCCCAGATCGCCGAGACGCTGCCGGCCGGGTACTTGTTGAGCAACGCAGACACTTGGGAATAGGCATCCTGCACGGTGTTGGGGATTACATCCCGCAGCTCCGGCTGGATGATCTCCAGCTGCGGATGATCCTTGAGCGCCAGCTTCAACTGGTCGTAGCGAATCGCGCACACCGGCACGCCGTAGAAGCCGTTGAACACCAGGATCTTGCCCTTGCCGCCGGCGTCCTTGATCAGTTGATCGGCCAAGGCCTTGCCGGTGGCGACGTTGTCGGAGGTGGTGTTGTTGAGGCTGTACTGCGAAGGCGCGTCGATGGTGAACAGCGGAATGCCGGCCTTGCTGATGCGCTTGAGCCACGGGTCGATCACGCTGAGGGTGCCGAGCGTCTGGATCACCGCATCGGGTTTCTGGGTGACCACGGTTTGCAGCTGGGTCACCAGGTTCTTGTCATTGCGCCCGGCGTCCAGGGTAATGGGCGTGCCGCCGAGACGCTTGATCTCGTCGACCTGGGCCTGGAACGCCTTGATATCGAAGTAGTGACTGGTACCAGTCATGCTCACGGCAATGCGCTTGCCGGCCAGGGACGGTACCGCGTCATCGCCCTCGGCGGCCTGGGAAATGGCGGCATGGCCCAGCAACAGCGCTGCGCCAAGCCAGATAAAACGGGAACGCGAGAAAAAGGTGCAAGGCATACAGGGCTCCGCTGAGCGACGGGTGAAAGGGTTCACCTGTGTGCATTGCAGAGCCCATGCCATAAATAAATATCAATAGAATCAATCAGATGAAAACAGTCGTCGGCAGTGCGCTGTCCAGCGCAAACCACAACTGCCCGATAGCTGTTGCCCAGCCAACAGTTGGCCGGGCAGTCACCTCAGGCCGCCGGGTAAGCAAAGATCAGCTCGACCCTGATACCGTTCGGGTCCTCGACAAACAATTGGTGCTCGAACAGCTCCGGCACCACCCGCTCGGTGAACGGCACCCCACGCTTGCGCAGGCGTTGTTGATGCCTTGGCAGATCGTCACAGCGCAATGCGATGTGATCGAGCGCACCTGAGCCGTGCCCCGGGCTGCGCCCGCCAAGGTACGCTTCAAGCGCCGCATCGTTGCGTTGAACGTTGGCGATGTGCAACAGCGGCCGCCCTGCTGAATAAAGCCAGCTCCCTGGAAAAGGGAACGCCGGGCGCCAGCCCTCCTCAAGGCCGAGGGCGTCACGATAGAAACTCACCGTCGCGTCGACATGCTCCGTGCGGAGCGTGAAGTGATCCAGGTAGTGAACGGTCATGTGCAGAGCCCTCCCGTCAGAGCGCACCCAACTGCTTCATCAGCGTCAGGTTGTCTTCGATGTGCCAGTTGGCGACGATCTTGCCGTTGCCAATCTGATAAATGTCGGTGGCAATAAAGTCCACGACCTGGCCGGTGCCCTTGATCTGGCCGAAGGAACCGGTGAAGTGCCCGCGAAAATGCAAATGCGCCACGACGCGATCGCCGGCAATGATCATTTGCTCCACTTCGCAGCTCAGGTCCGGCACCGCGCCGCGAAACGCGCGGGAGGCCAGCAGCGGGCCCTCCGGCCCTTGCTTGCGCCCGGCGGGCGGTGTTTTGTCGATGAAGTTGAGCGCCAGCGCTTCACGGGCCAGGCTCTCGTCACCGGTATTCCAGAACGTGTCGTAACGCCGGGCGACCGTTTCCATGATCTTCAGTTGCGCGGCGGTCAGGCTCTTGTCCACCACCAGGACACCGGGCGCCACCAGCTCGGTGGTGGCAAACGCCAAGCCCGAGAGGGTCAGGGCCAGGAATCCGGCGGCGATAAAGGGAATGGAGCGTTGCATAGAGGCACATCCTATAAAGGCGAAGAGAACGAACTCAGATGGTTTCGCTTTCCCTGAGGCTGAGGGGGCTTTTCAAAGTGTATTGAGCGATGGCGTCCTTGCGCATGAACGCCACGCCGGGATGGCTGTTGGCGTACCGCAGAAACTCGTCCCAGACCCTGACCATTTGCGGCGTACCGCTGATGCGGTCGTGGGCACTGATCGCCATCATGCGGCGTCGGCTACCGGCTTCCTGGTAGAGCTGGTCGAACTCCAGCTTGACCTGTTCAAGGAATTTCGAGGGCGAGTAATTGCGCCCCTCAATCAACACGATGTCGTTGTTGCGCAGGGTGTACGGGACCACGACAAAGTCCTTGCCATTGACCTGCTCGATAAACGGCTCATCACGACTCACATCATCAATGTGATAGACGTAGCCCAGCTCCTGCAGCAACGACAAGGTATTGGGCCCGCGCCGCAGCCAGTTACAGTTGTAGCCGGTGACCGGCTGACCGGTGACGTCCTGCAGCATGCTCGCGGCCTGGCGCAGGAAGGTGCGCTCTTCATCGCGGCTCATGGCAAATTGCGAGCTCCAGTGCGGGCCATGCCCCGAGGCTTCGTGCCCACGGGCGACGATCTCCCGGGCCAGCGCGGGGTTGCGCTTTACGGCGTCGCCGATCATGTGGCAGGTGACTTTCACCCCATGCCGGTCCCAGAGGTCAAGCATCCGCGGAATACCTTCACGGTAGCCGTAGGCAAACCAGGTGTTGGTGGCCACATCCTGCGGAACACTGTCGGGAAAATCCACGTGGGGGAACGGACTGTCAGTGCCCTTAAGCGGTTGGCCGCCTGCCTCGAATTGCATGGAAATGGACACCACCAGCCGGGTGTCCCCAGGCCAGAAACGCCCGGTTGCCTTGCCGGCAGTCGCCGCGGGGGCAGCGTTGCCCTGCCCTGTCACCGCGGCGTTGGCAGTGGCCGGGCCGAGCAGCGATCCTGCGGCCAGAACGGCTGCACCTGCGCCGGCCTGGGCGAGGAACGTACGACGTTGCGGGTTATCGGTTTTGTCCATGTTGGTTCACCTCATACTGAATTCAGGGGATCAAGCCATTGCGGCAGGCCGGGTGGCTTTACCCGCGCCTTCCTGGGAAACAATGAACAGCACACCGAGCAATGGAATCGCCGCAGCCGCAAACGGAATCGCCGCCGCGCCCCAGTGGCTGTCCACCACGATGCCGCCGATGATGCCGCCCAGGGCGTTGGCCAGGTTGAAGGCCGAAATATTCGCCGTGGCAGCCAGCTCCGGGGCCTTGCCGCCATGTTTCATCACGCGCATTTGCATGGATGGCACGTTGGCGAACGAGGCGATACCAAAGAGGAACGCGGTCACCAGGAACGGCCACTTGTAGGGCGCCACGAGGCCTGCGGCGATCAGCGTCACGATCATCGCCGCCGGCCAGAACATCAGCGAAAAGCGCAAGTTGGCGTCGGCGGTACGCGCCCCGAGGCTGTTGCCAACTACCAGGCCAATGCCGACCACGACCAGCACCGCGGTCAACATCGTCGAATCAAACCCGGCCACCTGTTCGGCAATCGGCGCGATGTAGCCATAAAAGGCCATGAACCCGGCCCAGCCGAGCACGGTGAACATCAGGCTGGCCAGCAGGTTGCGGTTACGAAACACCGACAACTGGTTGATCACCGAAACCGCCTGCTCGGTGCCCTGGCGCTTGATCGACACGACGATTGCCAGCAACGCGAGCACGCCCAACGCGGCGACTACCAGGAAGGCCGTGCTCCAGCCATATTGATTGCCAATCCACGAGCCGGCGGGTACGCCCAATACGTTGGCCAACGTCAGCCCGGCAAACATCTGGCCGACGGCGCGGCCTTCCATGCCGCTGGCCACCAAGCGCGTTGCGACCACGGCACCGATCCCGTAGAACGGCCCCTGGGTCAGCCCGGCAATCGCCCGACTCACCAGCAACACGCTGTAGTCGCTGCTGAGGGCGGTCATCACGTTGGCGCCGACGAACACCGCCATCAACAGCCACAGCACCGTGCGTTTTTCGTAGCGTGAGAGCCAGATCGTCAGCACCGGGCCGCCGACCACGATGGCCAGCGCATAGGCGGTAATCAGGTTGCCCGCCTGCCCTTCAGTGATGTTGAGGCTATGGGAGACTTGGGTCAGCAAGCCGGCAATCACGAATTCGGCGGTGCCGATGGCGAAGGCCGCCAGGGTCAGCACCCAGACCTGGATGGGCATTTTTGCAGGGTTGGACGACATGTCAGTCACTCCGCTGGTTAACGATGGGTGCAAAACTAGTCCTTTGGGTTTAATTTGATAATTGAGCTGAAATCAAAAACCACCTTCGGAAATACCGAACAATGCTGCTGAAGAACCTCGAGTTGTTTTTGCTGATCGTGGAAAAAGGCGGGCTGTCGGCGGCGGGTAGAGAGCTGGGACTGTCACCCGCCTCCGTCTCGGAAAGGCTCGCGCAGCTGGAGGGTTTCTATGGCGCCAGCCTGCTCAACCGCACCACCCGGGCGATCAACCTGACGGACGAAGGCCGCTTGCTGGTGGACGGTGCACGGCGCCTGCTGGCGGAGGCCGAGGAGTTGCACAGCAGCATTCGCCATGGCACCCACACCCTGTCGGGGCCGATTCGGCTCAGCGCCCCGGAAGACCTCGGGCGCCAATACATTGAACCGATCCTCGCCGCGTTCATGCTGGAGCATCCCGAGATCAGCATTGACCTGAACCTTAGTGACGGCTACGCCGACCCGGTGAGCCAGGGCATTGATTTCGCGGTGCGCTACGGCGCGCTGGCGGATAGCACCCTGCATGCCAGGCCGATTGGCGAAAACCGTCGCGTGCTGTGTGCATCACCCCACTACCTGGCGCTCAATGGCACGCCCCGACACCCCGAGGACCTGGCGCGTCATGAGTGCCTGGTGATGCGCTTCGGCATCAATATTTCGCGGGAATGGACCTTCAAGCGGCACGGGCACACCCATCGGGTGCTGGTCCAGGGCCGGCGGGTGGCGAACGACGGCGCGCTGGTGCGCCAGTGGTGCTTGGCCGGTCATGGCATTTGCCTGAAATCGGTGTGGGACGTGCGCGCCGATCTTGAGGCCGGACGCTTGGTCGAGCTGCTGACTGACTATGATCTGGGCAGTACCGCGTTGAACATCGTCTACCCGCCAACCCGGGTTCAGCCGCGCCGCGTCAGGGTGCTGATCGAGCGAATGGTGAATGAGCTGGCACTGCACGATCATTCAATATCCGGCAAGCCATTGGGCCTAACGTAAGGCTCCGATGACTTGAAACCCTGGAACCTCCAATGTCCGCCACCCCCGCTTCGACGAATTACACACCGATCAACTTCGCCAGCAAATACGCCCTGTTCAGCGAGCAATGGGCGCCCAAGGTCGTCGCGCAAATGAATGACTACCAGTTCAAGGTGGTGAAGATCGAGGGTGATTTCATCTGGCACGACCATGCCGACACCGATGAAACCTTTATCGTGCTGGAAGGCACGCTGCGCATCGACTTTCGCGATGGCGCCGTGACGATCGGCCAAGGGGAAATGTACGTGGTACCCAAAGGCGTCGAGCACAAGCCGCACGCATTGGGTGAGGTGAAGTTGCTGTTGATCGAGCCCTGCGGTGTGTTGAACACCGGCACGGAAGGTGGGGAGCGCACGGCGATCAACGACGTGTGGATTTAACACCGTCCGGCGTTACCTGTTTGGGCTAGTCTTCACATCACTGTTTCTCCAGACCAGGAGCACGCGTGATGAACAGGCAGCTCAAGAAAACCTCAGCCCTCGTGATTACCCTGATGGCGTTGGTGGGCAACGCCTACGCCGGCGCTGGCGCCTGCCCGCCCACCAATGCCCTTAAAGATGCTTTCAAAAAGACACCGTCCGGCGAAGTGGTTGCCTACACCGCGTCCGGCCCAGGCGGTCAGCAATGGACCGGGCAAAACCCGATGACAGAGCAGACGGACCTGCACCAGGTCCAGTTCGAAAAGGCGGTGATCCAAAGCAGCCAGGGTCGGTCGTCTGTGGCATGCCACTACCTCGATCAGAACCATGAACCGGTGAGCATGACCCTGAAAAACCAGGCCAACGCCAAGCCTGTTGGCAGCGCCTGGACAGGAAACGAATGCAAGGCCACCAACCCGGCGCTGTGCACATTTGAATAGCAACCACCCTCGACAGTTTACGGGGCGCGCTGTTCCTTGCATCCTGCGCAATAGTCCTTTGTCATCAACAGCATTGATAGCTCCCTAACGAAACCCTCATGCTAGAGGGCTCGCTTTACGCTTATATCATTCCGAATGATAGTTACCTTTGTTTCATTCGATTCGTGAGATAGCACCCTGCCGAGCATGATCCGCCCATCTTAAATACATTGGCGGATGCACCTCATGGAACAGTCACTCAAACATTTGCGCTATCCACTGGCCATTTTGGCCGTGATGGTGATGAGCGCGTGCGGCAAGACACCAGAACAAGCGGCCGCCATGCCACCAAGCCACGTCAGCGTGGCCAAGGTGCTGGAACAACCGGTCAACGAGTGGGACGAGTTCACCGGCCGCCTCGAAGCACCGGAAACCGTGCAGATCCGTCCACGCGTGTCGGGCCAGATCGATCAGGTAGCTTTCACCGAAGGCGCGCTGGTCAAGAAAGGCGACCTGCTGTTCCAGATTGACCCACGCCCATTCCAGGCTGAAGTGCGCCGCCTCGAAGCACAGCTCGCGCAAACCAAGGCCGCCGCCACCCGCAGCGATAACGAAGCCCAGCGCGGCGAACGCCTGCGCCAGAGCAATGCGATCTCCGCCGAACTGGCCGACTCGCGCACCACCGCCGCCCAGGAAGCCCACGCCACGGTGGCCGGGATCCAGGCGCAGTTGGACCTGGCCAAGCTGAACCTGAGCTTCACCCGTGTGACCTCACCTATCAGCGGCCGTGTCAGCCGTGCCGAGATCACCGCCGGCAACCTGGTGACCGCCGATGTCACCGCGCTGACCAGCGTGGTGTCCACCGACAAGGTCTACGCCTACTTCGACGCCGATGAGCGTGTGTACCTCAAGTACACCGAACTCGCGCGCCAGGGTCGCCGTGGCGCTACCACCCCGGTGTACCTGGGCCTGTCCAATGAAACCGGCAACCCGCACCTGGGCCAGATGAACTTCGTCGACAACCAGGTCAACCCGGCCACCGGCACCATTCGTGGTCGCGCCGTGTTTGATAACAGCAAGGGCGAATACACCCCTGGCCTGTATGCCCGCCTGAAGCTGGTAGGCAGCGGCACCTACTCGGCCGTGCTGATCACCGATGAAGCCGTGGGCACTGACCTTGGCAAGAAATTCGTACTGGTGATGGACGGCGACAAGCCGGCTTATCGCGCCGTGGAACTGGGGCCGAAGATCGAAGGCTTGCGCATCGTGCGCAGCGGCCTGACCAAGGACGACACGATCATCGTCAAGGGCTTGCAGCGCGTTCGCCCGGGGTCGCCGGTTGCTCCGGAAACCATCCCGATGGCCAGCAAGGAAACCCTCGCCGCCCTGGCACAACAACGACAAGCGCTTGAAGCCAGCAACCTGGAGCAAGTGGCGCCGGATAAAGCCGCGCCCAAGCTGGCCAGCGTCGCGACTCCACGCGGTTAAGGGATACAACTCAAGATGAATTTTTCCAAGTTCTTCATTTCGCGGCCGATCTTCGCAGCGGTGCTTTCGCTGTTGATCCTGATCGCCGGCGCGATCTCGCTGTTCCAACTGCCGATCAGCGAATACCCGGAAGTGGTGCCGCCGACTGTGGTGGTACGCGCCAACTTCCCGGGGGCCAACCCCAAAGTCATCGGTGAAACCGTGGCCGCTCCCCTGGAGCAAGCCATCACCGGCGTCGAGAACATGCTGTACATGTCCTCGCAGTCGACCGCCGACGGCAAGCTGACCCTGACCATCACCTTCGCCCTGGGCACCGACCTGGACAACGCGCAGGTGCAGGTACAGAACCGGGTGACCCGGACTCAGCCAAAACTGCCTGAAGAAGTGACGCGCATCGGTATTACCGTGGACAAGGCCTCCCCTGACCTGACCATGGTGGTGCACATCACCTCCCCGGACCAACGCTACAACATGCTCTACCTGTCCAACTACGCCATCCTCAATATCAAGGATGAGCTGGCGCGGCTGGGCGGCGTGGGTGATGTGCAGCTGTTCGGCATGGGCGATTACTCCCTGCGTGTGTGGCTGGACCCGAACAAGACCGCCTCGCGCAACCTGACCGCTACCGATGTGGTAACGGCCATTCGCGAACAGAACCGCCAGGTGGCGGCCGGTGCATTGGGTGCGCAGCCTGCGCCCACCGACACCAGCTTCCAATTGTCGGTGAATACCCAGGGCCGTCTGGTCACTGAGGAAGAGTTCGAAAACATCGTCATTCGTGCCGGCGACAACGGCGAAATCACGCGCCTGAAAGACATCGCGCGGGTTGAGTTGGGCTCCAGCCAGTACGCCCTGCGCTCGTTGATCGATAACCAGCCGGCCGTGGCGATCCCGATCTTCCAGCGCCCGGGTTCCAACGCGATCGACATCTCCAATGAAGTGCGCGCCGAAATGGCGGAGCTGAAAAAGAGCTTCCCGGAAGGCATGGACTACCGCATCGCCTACGACCCGACCGTGTTCGTGCGCGGTTCCATCGAGGCCGTGGTTCACACCTTGTTCGAAGCACTGATTCTGGTGGTGCTGGTGGTAATCCTGTTCCTGCAGACCTGGCGCGCCTCGATCATTCCATTGGTGGCGGTGCCGGTATCGTTGATCGGTACGTTTGCGGTGATGCACCTGTTCGGCTTCTCACTCAACGCGCTGTCGCTGTTCGGATTGGTATTGGCCATCGGCATCGTGGTGGACGACGCCATCGTGGTGGTGGAGAACGTCGAGCGGAACATTGAATTGGGACTGGAACCGTTCCCGGCCACTGAAAAGGCCATGAGCGAAGTGACCGGCCCGATCATCGCGACCGCGTTGGTACTGTGTGCCGTGTTCATCCCCGCTGCCTTTATCAGTGGCTTGACCGGACAGTTCTATAAGCAGTTCGCCCTGACCATTGCGATTTCCACGGTGATTTCGGCGTTCAACTCGCTGACCCTGTCGCCGGCACTGGCAGCGGTATTGCTTAAAGGTCACAACGCACCGAAAGACGGCTTCTCGCGGTTCCTCGACAAGATGCTGGGTGGCTGGTTGTTCAAGCCGTTCAACCGCTTCTTCGATAAAGCCAGCCATGGTTATGTAGGCACCGTGCGCCGGGTGATTCGCGGCAGTGGCATCGCGCTGTTCCTGTACGCCGGCCTGATGGTTCTGACCTGGCTGGGCTTTGCCCACACGCCAACCGGTTTCGTACCGGCCCAGGACAAGCAATACCTGGTGGCCTTCGCACAATTGCCGGACGCCGCGAGCCTGGACCGCACCGAAGACGTGATCAAGCGCATGTCCGACATCGCCATGAAACAGCCCGGCGTGGAAAGCGCGATTGCCTTCCCTGGCTTGTCGATCAACGGTTTTACCAACAGCCCGAACAACGGCATCGTGTTCGTGACCCTGAAACCGTTCGATGAGCGTAAAGACCCGAGCCTGTCTGCCGGTGCGATTGCCGGTGCACTGAACGGCAAGTACAGCAGCATCCAGGAAGCCTACATGGCGATCTTCCCACCGCCGCCGGTACAGGGCCTGGGTACGATTGGCGGGTTCCGCCTGCAGGTCGAAGACCGTGGCAACCTGGGTTACGACGAGCTGTACAAAGAAGTGCAGAACATCATCACCAAGAGCCGTGGCGTACCGGAGTTGTTCGGCCTGTTCACCAGCTACACGGTCAACGTGCCCCAGGTCGATGCTGCCATCGACCGCGAAAAGGCCAAGACCCACGGCGTGGCGATCAGCGACATCTTCGACACCCTGCAGATCTACCTGGGGTCGTTGTATGCCAACGACTTCAACCGCTTCGGTCGTACCTATCAGGTCAACGTGCAGGCTGAACAACAGTTCCGCCAGGATGAAGACCAGATCGGCCAGCTGAAAGTACGCAACAACAAAGGCGAGATGATCCCGTTGGCGACCTTTATCAAGGTCAGCGACACCTCGGGCCCGGACCGCGTGATGCACTACAACGGTTTCATCACTGCTGAAATCAACGGTAACGCCGCACCGGGCTACAGCTCCGGCCAGGCTCAGGTGGCGATTGAAAAACTGTTGAAAGACGAGCTGCCCAACGGCATGACCTACGAGTGGACCGACCTGACCTATCAGCAAATCCTCTCGGGCAATACCGCGCTGTTCGTGTTCCCGCTCTGCGTACTGCTGGCGTTCCTGGTACTGGCCGCCCAATACGAAAGCTGGAGCCTGCCACTGGCGGTGATCCTGATCGTACCGATGACCCTGCTGTCGGCCATCACCGGGGTGATCATCTCCGGCGGCGACAACAACATCTTTACCCAGATCGGCTTGATCGTACTGGTGGGGCTTGCCTGTAAGAACGCGATTCTGATCGTCGAGTTTGCCAAGGACAAACAGCAGGAAGGTCTCGACCCTCTGGCTGCGGTACTGGAAGCCTGCCGTCTGCGTCTGCGGCCGATCCTGATGACCTCGTTCGCCTTCATCATGGGTGTAGTGCCTCTGGTGCTCTCCAGCGGTGCCGGTGCCGAGATGCGTCACGCCATGGGTGTGGCGGTGTTCTCCGGGATGATCGGCGTGACCTTCTTTGGTCTGCTGCTGACGCCAGTGTTCTATGTACTGATCCGCCGGTTTGTCGAACGCGGTGAAGCGCGCAAAGCGGCCAAGGCCTTGAAGCTGGAGACACAGCAATGAGCGTGAAAGTATTTTTGCCGAGCTTGCTGGTACTGGCGCTGAGCGCCTGTGCCGTGGGCCCGGACTATAAAACCCAGCCACTGGAGGCGGCCAACGTAACGGCCGCCGCCGACGCCAAGCAGTACGACCATGCGAAGTTCGAAGGCATCTGGTGGCAGCAATTCGAGGACCCGACCCTTGACCAGTTGGTGACTCAATCCTTGCAAGGCAACCGTGACCTGCGGGTGGCATTTGCCCGCCTGCGGGCCGCCCGGGCGATTCGTGACGACGCCGCCAACGACGTGATGCCGGTGATCACCAGCCGCGTCAGCAGCGACGTGGGCAAAGGCCAGATTCCGGGCCAGACCACCAACCGCGTCAACAGCGAGCGGTATGACCTGGGCCTGGACATGGCCTGGGAAGTGGATTTGTTCGGGCGCATCCGCCGCAACCTGGAGGCCAGCGATGCTGACCAGCAGGTTGCCGAAGCCGACCTGTATCAACTGCAAGTCACCATGATTGCCGAGCTGGTGGACGCTTACGGCCAACTGCGAGGCGCGCAACTGCGCGAGAAGATCGCGGTAGCCAACCTGAAGAACCAGGAAGATTCCCGTGGTATCACCGTCAGCCTGCGGGATGCCGGTGTGGGCGATCAGCTCGATGTGGTGCGTGCCGATGCGCGTCTGGCGGCTGTAGAAGCCAGCGTGCCGCAGCTGCAGGCTGAGGAAGTGCGCGAGCGTAATCGCATCGCCACCCTCCTCGGCCAGCGCCCGGACAAGTTGACCGTGGACCTGAGCCCGAAAGACTTGCCGGCGATTGCCAAGGCGTTGCCGATTGGCGATCCGGGGCAGCTGTTGCAACGTCGTCCGGACATTCTCAGTGCCGAGCGTAAGTTGGCAGCGGCCACCGCGCGGATTGGGGTGGCCAAGGCTGATCTGTTTCCACGGGTGAGCCTCAGTGGTTTCCTTGGCTTTACTGCCGGGCGCGGTTCGCAGATTGGTTCGGCGGCGGCCAATGCCTGGTCGCTGGGCCCGAGCATTACCTGGGCGGCGTTTGACCTGGGCAGCGTGCGGGCGCGGTTGCGGGGGGCGGATGCGGAAGCTGATGGCGCCTTGGCGACTTACGAGCAGCAGGTGCTGTTGGCGCTGGAAGAATCGGAGAATGCCTTCAGTGATTACGGCAAACGCCAGCAGCGGTTGGTGTCGCTGATTCGTCAGAGTGAGTCGAGCCGTGCGGCTGCCGACCTGGCGGAGATTCGCTACCGCGAAGGTACGGTGGACTTCCTGGTGTTGCTGGACGCGCAACGTGAGCGTCTGGCCGCCGAGGATTCGCAGGCTCAGGCTGAGGTGGATCTGTACCGCGGTATCGTGGCGATCTACAAGGCGTTGGGTGGTGGTTGGCAGCCGAGTACTACCATCGCCAGTGCCAAGTGATCTGATTTAAAGAGCTCCTTTGGTTGGTCGCATCCAGCCAATTTTTTGCCCCGCGCCCTCATTCGGTCGCGGGGCTTTTTTTTGGGGCTGGGGGTTTGTGTGTATATCCGTTATTTGGGTTATGGCGGCTATTGGTTCCGCTCTTACAGCGGGTCACTTTTGAAAGGAGCCCAAAAGTAACCAAAAGGCTCTTGCCCCACCACTCGGCACCTCGCTAAGGCTCGGTGTGCCCGCACTCCGGCAGCACGAAGCGGGCCGCCGCGACGGGGCGTCCCTGCCCCGTCGCGGCTAAACCGGCGTCCTGCCGGTTTACCCGCTCCGTACTACCTGCGTTCGGCCAGCGTGGTTTAACGGGGCGCCTAAGATCAAGATCAAAAGCAGATCAAAAGCAAAGCACAGCGGCCTACAGGCCGGCTTGAGTGTGGTGAAGCAAAGGCAACATCAACATCTAAAGCGAGCACGATCCACTGTAGGAGCTGGCTTGCCGGCGATGGTCGTTAACGATGACGTTGGCGTCCTGAATGAACGCGGCGCTCTCAGGTTCTTCGCCGGCAAGCCAGCTCCTACAGAAAAGCGGCTTTTGCCTTTGCTTCACCACACTCAGGTCGGCTTTCAGGCCGCCGTGCTCTTGCTTTTGATCTTGATCTGACTGCCCCATTCAGCCCGAGGCCGAACGCAGGGATTGAGGAGCGGCTAAACCGGCAGGACGCCGGTTTAGCCGCGACGGGGCAGGGACGCCCCGTCGCGGCGGCCCGCGGAGCAATACCGGAGTGAGGGAACACCGAGCCTAGGCGAGGTGCCGACAGGCGGGGCAGAGCGTTTTGGTTACTTTGCCGCTTTTGCAAAGTGACTCGCTGTAAGAGCGAAACCATAAGCCGCCGTTACCTAAATAACGGACATATACGCAGACCGGCTACCGCGCAAGCACCATGGCAAAATATCCAAACACCGTGAGCAAGATCCCCGACACCGCATAAGCCACCGGAAACCCGATCCACGGCACGGTGCTGTCAATCTCCTTGGCCGCCTCCCGCGCAGGCCCCGAATGACTACGCGCCCCCGCCACCCCGCCCATGAGAATCGCCGGGTTGATCTTGAACACATGAAACCCCACCGCCCAAACAATAAACGGCGGAATCGTGCACGCCACAAACCCCAGCACAAAGATCTTCAACGCAATAATCGCGCTGATCTGCGAAACCAGATTCGCCCCCGCATTCACCCCCACAATCGCAACAAAGAAAATCAGCCCCATGTCCTCGAGGATGTTGCGTGCCGCGTTCGGCGTATTACCAAAGAACCGCACCCGCGATACCAGCGACGAAACAATAATCCCCGACACCAGCAACCCACCTGCATTCCCCAACCCAACCGCCGCACCGAACGCCGGCACTTGAATCAGCCCGATCAGCAAGCCCAGCACCATGCCCAGGGACAACGTGAGCAAATCAGTCGCGGTACTCGGCCGCCCCGCCTTGCCCAACAACGCCGTGGCCTTGTCGATAGCACTGCGCAGGCCAATCAGGTGCATCACATCCAGGCGTTGCAGACGGGTTTCCAACCCCACGGGAATCGGCGCCCCACCCCGCTCAATCCCCACCAATTGCACCTGCCCGGCAATCGGCGACTGGCTGAATTCCTTGAGGGCCTTGCCCACGGCATCCTTGTGGGTCACCAGGATCACCGCTTCATCCAGCGGTATATTCAGCGCCCGGGCATCCGGCACTTCCGGACCGATCAGGCCCATGTGATCAGTCAGCGCGTCCAGGCTCCCACCCAGCGCAATCACGTCGCCCAGTTGCAACACCAATGTCGGATCGGCGCCCAGCAACTGATCACCGCGCTCGACATTCTCGATCTGGTACAGCGCAAACCGCTCGCGAAACTGCGCGATGCTCTGCCCCACCAGCTCCGGATTCACCAGCCGATAAGCCCGCAGGTCAAACGGTCGATAACCGCTGAGTCCCGCATCATCGACGTTCGGCACGCCGTGTTCGACTTCATATTGCTTGGCCGCCTTGCGCGCATCCACACCCCACCAGCGCGGCAGGTATTTGCAGATCAGGATGATGCCGACCGTGCCCCAGATATAAGTGATGCCGTAGGACAGCGCGATCATCGCCGTGGCCGCAGCCGCCGTGGTCCCCGGCGGCAGCGGCACCACGCCCGAGGTGATGGCCTGTTCGGCGGAACCTATGGCCGCCGACATGGTTTGCGAACCGGCAAGAATCCCGCCCGCCGCACCCACCGGCAGCGATAACAGGCGTACGCCCAGCACCACGATGCCCAGCCCGAGGAACGAGGACAGAATTGCCAGGAAGGTGAACTTCAGGCCATCGCCCTTGAGGCTGTTGATGAACGAAGGCCCCACACGCAGGCCGACGCCGTACATGAACAGGTAATAAAACAGACTCTTGGTGAAGTTATCGAGTTCGAAATGCACGCCGTAGTACGACGCCCAGGTCGCAATCGCGCAGCCGATCACGATGGCTCCGGCCACCGCGCCCAGGCCGTAGCCCTTGATGGTGCCACGCCCGACCCAGACAGACAGGCCAACCACCAGGAACAGCAGGATGTAAGGGTTGTCGTGCAGGAAAGTAAAGAAGGCAGTCACGATGATTCGTACCTGGCGATGAAACGCTAAAGGCACCGGGCCTCAAGGCCCGGTGAGTGTTCAGGGCGTTCAGTCGAGGTTCGGGGTGTCGGCCGGGGTAACCGGGTCGGCAATGGCGCCATGGCTGAAACTTGGGCCCGCGTCGGAATGCTCCACCGGGTTTTTCTGCAAGTAGGCGATGGCCTTGCGAAGGTCATCAAGCAGCAGCGCCACCAGGTCGCGACTCACGCCATGGCGCACCAGGATGCGCTGCACCACGATGTTCTGGCGGTCGGACGGCAGCGGGTAAGACGCAATCTGCCAGCCGCGCATACGCACGCGCTCCGACAGGTCGTAGAGGCTGAAACCGTGGTCGACGCCATCCTTGAGCTTGTAGCAGACCGCCGGCAGCCCGTCCTTGCCGTCATACACCAGTTCCAGCGGGGCGAACTTGACGATCTCCGACGCCAGCCACTGCGCAGTGTCCGAACAGGCTTGTTGAATGCGGGTGTAGCCGTCGCGCCCGAGCCGCAGAAAGTTGTAGTACTGGGCGATGATTTCACCGCCCGGCCGGCTGAAGTTGAGGGCAAAGGTGGCCATGTTGCCGCCCAGGTAATCGACGTAGAAGATCAGCTCTTCCGGCAGGTCTTCGGTGGAGCGCCAGATCACCCAGCCCACGCCCAGCGGCGCCAGGCCGTACTTGTGGCCCGAGGCATTGATCGATTTGACACGCTCGATCATGAAGTCCCATTGCAGTTCCTGCTGGATGAACGGGGCGATAAACCCGCCGCTGGCGGCGTCGACATGGATCGGGATGTCCAGGCCCAGGTCACGTTGCATCGAATCCAGCTCGGCCGCCAGGGCGGCGACCGGTTCGTAGATCCCGGTAAAGGTCACGCCCAGGGTCGCCACCACACCGATGGTGTTTTCGTCGCAATATTCCCGCAGGTCGGCCGGGCGCAGGCCCAATGCATCGCCGCGCAATGGCACTTCGCGAATTTCCACGTCGAAGTAGCGGGCGAATTTCTTCCAGCAAATCTGCACCGGGCCACACACGAAGTTTGGTTTGTCGGTGGGCAAGCCTGCGGCTTCGCGGCGTTTCTTCCAACTCCATTTGAGGGCCAGGCCACCGAGCATCGCCGCCTCGCTGGAGCCGGTGGTGGAACAGCCGACGGTTTGCCAGGACTTCGGCGCGTGCCACAGGTCGGCAATGATGTGCACGCAACGGTTTTCGATTTCGGCCGTCTGCGGGTATTCATCCTTGTCGATCATGTTCTTGTCGAGGGCATCGGCCATCAACTGCTGCACTTCGGGCTCGACCCAGGTGGTGCAGAAGGTCGCCAGGTTTTGCCGGGAGTTGCCGTCCAGCAGCAGCTCGTCGCGCACCAGGTTGTAGGCCGCCGACGGTGTGGTCGAGTGGTCCGGGAGGCGATATTTGGGGAGTTTGTGCTGGGCGGAGCCACTCGAATAGACGTCTTCGATGGCTTGGTCCTGGGTCTCTACGGTTCTGTGAAGTGCCATGAAATCCTGCTCTTGGATGAGGGAAATGGCGTAGACGTTGATCGCGACAAACGCCGATCAGGCTGCGTCAGGAAACGAACGATGGAGCGGTGGCGCCGAATATCACACGCACTGCGGCACAGGAAAGTGACCCAGATCATCAAAACCGTGGATAAGCAGTCCAGCCTGGCAGTGACCTATTGGCTCAGCGCTTCGTTCAGTATCAAGCTGCGATAGTGCCCGGGGTTGGAGCCCGACCACTTGCGAAACGCCTTGTAGAACGAGCTGGCGTCGGCAAATCCCAGGCGGGTGGCGATCTCGGCAAAGCTGATCTCGGCGTCGGCCAGCCATACGATCGCCAACTCCTTGCGCACGCTGTCCTTGAGGCCCTGGTAGGTCTGCCCTTCTTCTGCCAGGCGCCGGCGCAGGGTCGAGGCCGAGATGCACAGGGAGGCAGCCAGGCCTTCGGTTTCCGGCCAGGTGTCGGCGGGCATTTGCCGAAGGTCGGCCTTGATGCGGGTGGCGAGGCTGTCGGGGTCGCGGTATTTGACCAGGATGTTGGCAGGCGCATGGGCCAGGAAGCGCTTGAGTTCTTCCGGACTGCGCTTGATCGGCAGGTCGAGGCAGTCGGCGGAGAAAATCATCCGGGTGCGGGGCCGGTCGAAGCGCAGGTTGTCGGAGAACATCACCTGGTAGTCGTCACAGAAGTCCGGCTGTGGGCAGCGCAGTTCAATCGCCAGGATCGGGATACGCCGCCCGGCCAGCCAGCAGGCGACACCGTGGACGATCATCCAATAGGCAAAATAGGTGAAGGCTCGCTTGGGTTTGGGCTCAGGCTCCAGCAATACGATTTCTGCCAGGCTCTGCTGGCGCACCAGTTGCGCCGGCATGCGCTCGAGCATCAGCGACAGAAAGCCAAGGCCGGTTTCCAGTGCGGTGGCAAGCGTCGGCTGGGCCATGGAGGCGCGGCAAAGGAATTCCAGGCTGCCGGACTTGAGCTTGCGCGGGTCCATGCCGAAAAATTCATCATCCATGCGCCGTGCCAGCAAGCGCCACAAGCGCGCATACGCCGTGGCCGGAACGCGTGCATTTGGCTGGCCCAGCAGCGCGGGACTGATCCCGACCTTGGTCAATACTTCATCGGTCGCCGCACCCGGTGCGCAGCTCTGCAACAGGGCTTCGCGGACCAGCTGGATGGAAATCGTGTCTTTTTCCGACATGGGGAATGGCGCAATCCGGTGACTGGAACGTTGCCGCGCATTCTAGTGGCGGTTGCGGTTTGCCACCACCGTTCAGTCAACGTTCAGTAAAGGTCAACATTTCCTGTTTAGCAATGAGTATCATTATGTTACAACTTAGCCTCCTATCTAGTCACGATTCGGTGCCGAATGCTTGTTCCCTTTTTAATCATGCTGCGCGAAGGCATAGAAGCGGCCTTGATCGTTGGCATTATTGCCAGCTATCTCAAGCAGACTGGCCGTGGCCAGTACATGCCCGCAGTGTGGATCGGCGTCTTTCTGGCAGCCGCCCTGGCGCTGCTGGTGGGGGGCGGCCTGGAACTGGTCAGTGCCGAATTCCCGCAAAAGCAACAGGAACTGTTTGAAGGCATCGTCGGCCTGGTGGCCGTGGGCATTCTCAGCTCCATGGTGTTCTGGATGCGCAAGGTAGCGCGCTCCATCAAGCATTCCCTGCATGAATCCCTTGATCATGCCTTGGCCGGCTCCAAGCACCAGGTCACCGCGCTGATCGCCATGGTGTTTTTTGCCGTGGCCCGCGAAGGCCTCGAAACCGTGTTCTTCCTGCTGGCCGTGTTCCAGCAAAGCGAAGGCCCGGGCGCGCCGATTGGCGCCCTGCTCGGCCTGATCCTGGCAATCATCGTCGGCTTCCTGATCTACACCGGCAGCATGCGCCTGAACCTCGGTGCGTTCTTCCGCTGGACCGGTTTGTTCATCCTCGTGGTGGCCGCCGGCATCCTCGCCAACTCGGTACAGGCGCTGCACGAAGCCGGGGTATGGAACCACCTGCAAACCGTGTTGTTCGATTTCAGCGCGACGCTGCCGATGGATGGCCCGTTGGGCTCGGTGCTCGCCGGCATGTTCGGCTACCAGGACGCCCCGACCGTGAGCACCCTGGGTGCCTACCTGATTTACCTGGTGGTGGCCCTGGTGATGTTCTTCTTGCCGGCGCCGCCGAGCAAGCCGGCCGCCCGCACAACCTCTTCCGTTTCCAGCCAGTAAGGACCGCCTCTTGTCCAACCAAACCCCTCAACCGGCTCCGCCCTCCCGCGCCTTGCGCTGGGCGGTGGGCGGCTCGGTGGTCGTGATGATCGCCGCCGGTGGCCTGTTCTATTACGCCTCGCAACTGGCCGCCTCCAAGCGCCAGGCCAACCACAATGAAATCGCCGTGACCATCCACGCCCACAGCTGCGAGCCGAATGCGCTCACGGTGCCGGCCGGCCACGCCAGTTTCCGCATCATCAACCGCTCGGACCGTGCCGTGGAATGGGAGATCCTCGACGGCGTGCTGGTGGTCGAAGAGCGCGAAAACATCGCTCCGGGCCTGAGCCAGGTGATCAACGCCAACCTGCTGCCCGGCGACTACCAGATCACCTGCGGCCTGTTGAGCAACCCGCGGGGCACCTTGAAGGTGACTCCAACCGCCGAGTCGGACGCCCAAGCCAAAGCCAAGCCATCGATGGTGGCGTTTATCGGCCCGCTGTCGGAATTTCGCGTGTACCTGAGCAGCCAGGGCAGCGCCCTGGTCAAGGCGGTTACCGCGCTTGATCAGGCCATCGAAGCCGGCGACCTTGCCCAGGCCCAGGCGCTTTACGTGCCGGCCCGTGAGGCTTACCAGCGCCTGGCCCCGGCCTCGCAGCGCCTGGCGGAACTGGACAACGCGATCAATGCCCGCGCCGATTACTTTGAAAAACGCGAGCAAGACCCGGCCTTCAGCGGCTTCCACCGCCTGGAATACGGCCTGTTCCAGCAACGCAACCTCGACGGCCTGGCCCCGATTGCCCAGCGTCTGGTGACCGACGTCACCAGCCTCAAGCAACAGCTGCTGGCCCAGTCGCTGCCACCGGAGCAACTGGTGAGCATTGTGGTGCGCAACCTCAACAGCCTGGCCGACGTACGCGCCGCCAGCGGTGAGGAAGAACGCTACAGCCATATCGACCTCAACGGTTTCGCCGCCAACCTGGACGCCGCCCGCAAGGTGGTCGACCTGATGCGCCCACTGTTGACCAAATCTGCCGAGCAACTGCTGCCCGGCATCGACAGTGCGATCACCGCCCTCGACGCCGAACTTAACGGTTTGAAAGTCGATGGCCGCTACGCCACGTATGACAGCGTTACGGCCGATCAGCGCAAGCAGATCGCCGACAAGGCCAAGGCTCTGGCCGCCGCACTCGATGGAATCGACCCCGCCCTTGGCCTTTCCGGCCTGAAGTGAAGACGACCGTAGACATGAGTGATTCAGAACAATTTTCTTCCCAGCGTCGTCGTGTATTGCTGGGCATGGCCGCCACTGGCGCCGCGATTGCCGGTAGCAGCCTGAGCTGCCCGGCGATGGCGGCCGCGTCGGCGACTGCACAAGTCACCACCGCCCCAAGCAGTGAAAAGACCCAGGACCACCACGATTACCATGGCAAGCACCAGACCGGCATCGTCACCCCGCGCCCGGCCTGCGGCATGCTGGTGTCGTTCGATGTGCTGGCCAGCGACCGCGAAGACCTGGAGCGCCTGTTTCGCACCCTGAACGAGCGCATTGCGTTCCTGATGACCGGCGGCACCGTGGTGCAAGTCGATCCGAAACTGCCACCCACCGATTCCGGGATCCTCGGCCCGGTGGTGACGCCGGACAACCTGACCATCACTGTATCGGTGGGCGAATCGCTGTTCGACGAGCGTTTCGGCCTGGCCGCGGCCAAGCCCAAGCGCCTGATTCGCATGGTCGGTTTCCCCAACGATGCGCTGGAACCGGCGCAGTGCCACGGCGACCTGAGCCTGCAGTTCAGCTCCAACACCCCGGACACCAATATTCACGCCCTGCGCGACATCGTGAAGAACCTGCCGGACCTGCTGCTGGTGCGCTGGAAACAGGAAGGCAGCGTGCCGCCCCAGGCCCCTGCCCGCCCCGGCGAGCCGGCACAGAGCGCCCGCAACTTCCTCGGTTTTCGTGACGGTTCGGCCAACCCGAATTCCAACGACAACAAGGCGATGGATCAGATTGTGTGGGTTCAACCCGGCAGCGACGAACCGGCCTGGGCCGCCAATGGCAGCTACCAGGCGGTGCGGATCATCCGCAACTTCGTCGAGCGCTGGGACCGTACGCCCCTGCAAGAGCAAGAAAGCATCATTGGCCGGATCAAGACCAGTGGCGCGCCCATGGACGGCCAGAAAGAAACCCAGGTCCCGGACTACAGCAAGGACCCGGAAGGCAAATTGACCAAGCTCGATGCCCACATCCGCCTGGCCAACCCACGTACTGCACAGACCCAGGCCAACCTGATCCTGCGCCGGCCGTTCAACTACTCCAACGGCGTCAATAAAAACGGTCAGCTGGACATGGGGCTGTTGTTCATCTGCTACCAGGCTGACCTGGAGAAAGGCTTTATCAGCGTGCAAACCCGGCTCAACGGCGAGCCCCTGGAGGAATACCTGAAGCCGGTCGGCGGCGGTTATTTCTTCACCTTGCCAGGCGTCACCGGGCCCCAGGATTTTATCGGGCGCACGCTGCTTGATGCGACACATCCACAAACCACTGCCAAAACCTAAAACAAACCCCAGAGCGGAAATCGTCCCATGAAGAAGTCGTCTCTCGCATTGTCGTTGTTAATGAGCCTTTCGCCGTTGGCCGCCTTCGCCGCCACCGCGCCGCTGGACCTGGTAGGGCCGGTGTCGGACTACAAAATCTATGTCACCGAAGAAATCGGTGAACTGGTCACCCAGACTCAGGCGTTCACCGACGCCGTGAAAAAAGGCGACCTGGCGACCGCCAAGAAGCTGTACGCGCCAACCCGCGTTCACTATGAGTCCATCGAGCCGATCGCCGAGCTGTTCAGCGACCTCGACGCGTCCATCGACTCCCGTGTAGACGACCACGAAAAAGGCGTGAAAGCCGAAGACTTCACCGGCTTCCACCGCATCGAGTACACCCTGTTCTCCGAGAACACCACCAAAGGCCTGGACGCCCTGGCAGACAAGCTCAACAGTGACGTGCTGGACCTGAAAACCCGTGTGGATGGCCTGACCTTCCCGCCGGAAAAAGTCGTCGGTGGTGCTGCCGCCCTGCTTGAAGAAGTAGCCGCGACCAAGATCTCCGGTGAAGAAGACCGTTACAGCCACACCGACCTGTATGACTTCCAGGGCAACATCGACGGCGCGAAGAAAATCGTCGACCTGTTCCGTCCGCAGATCGAGAAGCAAGACAAGGCGTTCGTCGCCAAAGTCGACAAGAACTTCGCGGCTGTAGACAAGATCCTGGCCAAGTACAAAACCAAGGATGGCGGCTTTGAGACCTACGACAAGGTCAAGGAAGCTGACCGTAAAGCCCTGGTTGGCCCGGTCAATACCTTGGCGGAAGACCTGTCGACGCTGCGTGGCAAGCTCGGTTTGAACTGATGTAATGACCGCCTGCGTCTGACGCCCCAACGGCGGGCAGACGCAGGCGGCTCCTGTTACGCGGGTGTTTGCGGCTTCGGCATAAAGTGGCGAAGCGGCGTACCCGACAGGCTCCCCGTTTGCAGGTCGACGGCATACCACTTGCCATCATGCTGGCCTGCGACCAGCTCCTCTTGCAGATTTTTTCCTGACTGCCCCTCGACACTGGCCACCGAACGGTGCGCCCAGTTAGCCCTGGCCTGCATACCCGCTGCCGTAATCAGATAACTTTTGAGCTTTTCCTGCGCGGTCACCAGATGCGGGGCCGCCTTGGAAAATTTCAGCGCGCTACCCCCAATCAGCAACGGCAGCTTGGCCAGGCCTCTGGTCGCCGCCACGAGCATTTCCGGGTAACCATCCACAGGGTTGAACACCGCGCTGGCAAACAGCCCCGCATCCCGGGCAAAGTTGAAGGCTCGGTCACTGAACGTTAACGGCGGGCTCTGCCATGCGACTTTCACCGGGTGTGGCCCGGACACAGGCTTGATACGGGCCAGGCTACCCCTCAATGCACTGACTGGCTTCAAGGCCCTGGACGAGCGGATAAGGGCTCGGGCCTGGCTCCCTGCGCCCATCAATAATCCGCCCGCATCAAGCACTAAATTGGCAAAACCCTCGCCGATCTTGCCTTCCGAGAACGCCTTGTACGCTCCAACAAAGGGCACCAGCCCGACCAGGATCGCATGGTCGCGTGCTACGGCCTCACGGTGGTTTTCAAGGGGCAACGGGTTCCTCGCCCGCTCCAGCATTGTGGCCGGACGCTCATAGAAATTGTCTGTGGCGATTTGTTCGACAATGCGCCGGGTTTTTGCCGAGGCATAGGTATCGGGAACAAAAGCATCGGGCGTGACACCCTCCCGAAGCCAGTCGCCGGGCAGGCTGTCGCCCAGGGGTTCAATAATGACATTCGATGAAATGGCCCCCGCCCGGTTTTCTGTTCCCTTGTCGTAAGCGTCGTAATCAAACGGCACGTGGGTGCCCCGTTGCACCCGCAGCATGGTCTCGTGATCCGCACTGATGGTGCCATTCAAGGGCAACGTGTCCGGCAAATCGCTGCGCTTGACGATTTTCCCGGATGCGAACACCTCGAAGTAACTCACACCTTCAACGTCTTCGGCGCGGATCAAGGTGCCTTGGCGGCCCCTGACCTCTTCCAGCCGCTCAGGTTTTTCGCCGGATTTGGGCTCACCGGTCTCGCCACGCAAGGTATAGAGCTGAACCGTGCCCTTCTCTATGCGCTGGCGGTCCTTGAGCGGCAGCTCTGCGAACATCAGCTTCAACCGGGTGGCGTAGGCGGCCTGGAGCTTTTGGTAGTGTGCCGTGACCTGGGGTTTCAACAGCGGGGCCAACGCCGGCAACTGGCTGATCCTGGCATCCAGTGTCTGTTGGGCGGCCTTCACCGCCTCGGGAACCTTATGGGCGTTGACCGCGCTGATGGGCACCTTTCGTGATGCGGAAGGTGGTACGTCGGCATCCAGCAGCCAGACGCCTGGCTTCAGGTCGCCAGTCATGTAAGTGTCGATAATGAGCCGCGTCCTCGGCTCGGAGGGGGCCATGTTTCGCGCGACCCGGTCATCGGCAACCCGCACTTTCATACGTTCCAACTGACGCTCCGAAACCCCGGGAAAAGCGCGCAGCAACTCCTTGATCGCCAGTGCCCTGCGGGTTGGCAACGCCGTGGTCGCGATGGTGAATGCTTCATTGGCCTCGGCACGCTGGGCCAGAAAGCTTTTGGAGGCAGCCTGAATATTTTTCTCAGAGTGACTGCCGTCGGTGCCGGCGGTTATCACGCCATTGAGTACGCCCCAATCCGCCAGGATTTTCATGGCGTGCAGTTGGATCAACGCCTCCTGCGCCGCATCCGTCGGCCCTTGAGTCGTCAGATGAGTGACCTGCTCTTCGCTCATCAACCGGGAAGTACCCGGCTGGCTGAAGTCGGCCAGCTTGCAACCCAGGCGCAGCTCCATCCAGGCCGGCGTGCCGATACGCACTGCGTCTGGTACGCCCCTGACCAGAAACTCCGGTGCCGCCTGGGCCAGAAACAACTGCGCGAGCAGCGGCGCCACCTTCAGCTCGATCCCTTTGCCGATCAGGTGCTGTTCAACGTCCTCGCGCACCGCGCTCAAGGTGCGGCCCTTATTGCCGGGTTGATACAGCGCATAACCGGCCACCTGCCCCGGAATGCCCGGGGCGTCTGGGTCGACCTGCAACTTCAAGGCAGCAATCACCAGGTGTTGGCGCGTTCGCCGTGCCTCGCCTGCATCGGTGGATGCATCGAGCCATTCCACCGCCTCCGCCAATTGCCCGCCCCACTCCAGCGTCCGCGAATTGTTGAGTACGGCTTCCAGGACTTCGCCAGCCTTGTCCCGCAGTGACGCTGGTGTTTCATCATCCAGATGGCCGCTCCAGATGTCCGAGCCGTCAACGGCCAGGTTCGCGAGGATGGTTTTGTCCTCCGTCGACAAGCCTCCCTTGGACCGCGGCGGCGTCAACCATCCGTCATAGTCCCCAAGGGGCGGCGCTGGAGGCAGCGAGGTTTGCAGCCATCGGATCACGTTGCGTATCTGGCCGGCATTCACGGGAGAGCCAAGCCCCTTGGCCGCCACTCGCTGGCGCAGGTCATGCTGGGGTACGGAATACAACGCATTGCCCATGGTGGCGCTCAACGCTACCAACGGACCAAGCTCAGCCTTTAATTGAGGGACAGCTTCGACATAAACCGTCAGATTTCGCCAGCTCCCTAGCGGGGTGCGGCGTTCCAGCCGACCCTCGGAGATCCTGAACGGGTTGCCTTCCCAGTCCGCCGCTTCGCGCGTGAGCAGCGCTTGCATCGCGGGCGAGGCCACCAGTTGATTGAGTTGATCCCGGGCGGCCTCATCGCTGATCGCAAGCGTTGATCCCGGCGGCAGTTCAGTAGGGTGTTCGGACAAATCAACCCGCTCGCCATCGGGCCGATCCTGGACCAATTCCGTCAGCCGTTCGGCCAGATACTGGCGTTCATCAAGCTCGTCAATGGTTTGCCTCGCCCCCTCCAGTGCCTGTTGCATCCGCTGTGCCTGGGGCTGCGTCACCAGCGGCAAGCCCTGCTGGCTCAACTGGTGCTTGAGGCTATTCAGTGCGTCTGAGCTGGCGGGCAGTTCGATCCCGTAGAACTGCAAGACCGTATTGCGGCTGACCCGGGGCGGACTGCCCGGCCTGTAGTTCAAACCGCTGTCCGCCGGGTCCAGCACCTCGCGGATGACCCGCAACCGCGCCGAGACTTGCCACCACCCGGAGTCGTCTGCCGTGGTGTATTTCACCCGGGTTCGGGTGCCGCCGCTCACTACGGTGGCGGCAATGAAATCCCGGTGAACCTCAACCGAACCGGGCTCTATGCCCTTGCGGGCAAACCACTCCACCAGCGACGGCTGATTCAGCACCTCGTGGTAGACATCCAATGCCTGCGACAGCCTGCTGCCTTCTGGCACACCGACTCTCAGATTGCCACTCTGCATCGCCGCCCCCAGCGCCTTGCCCAAGGCGACCTCGGCCGAAGCGGCACGGGACGACACCGGGCTCGCCGGCCCCAGCGTCCATGCCAGGTGATTGGCCGCGGTTTGCGGCAAGGAAGCAGTGGGCGAATCGGTGACGACGGTGCCAGACGCAGGTGCGTGGGAACGAAGCGGTGTGTCGATCAGCCATGGGCGGTGATCGGTCGATGTTGCGCGAGGTGTTACTTGAAGGCTGGGCATAGTGATGCTCTCACGTGCGGTTCCATAAGTAGGAAGAGCCGTGCGTCCTTGAACGGTGAGGCAACGTTAAATGCTGAATTCCCCGGAGGTTATCAGACGTATCCGGCAGGCGCCGTCGAATTGTAACTGGTGCGTGTGGTCTCTATGACGCTAGAGGATCCGATACAACAACCGCTCGATCCGCACCCGGCTGACCCGCCGCAAAAACTTGCCGACGGCCGTCGGGTAGTCCACCAGGGTCTGCAGTTGCTGATAGCGTTCGATACGCGAGGTGTGCTGGAAAATCTCCGCCAGTTCGGTACGCCGTGGCCCCACCCACTCACCCTTCGGATCGTCGATCAGCAAGGCATTTTCCAGGTCGAGGCGAAACGCGCGCGGGTTGAGGTTGTTGCCGGTCAGCAAGGTGTAGCGCTGATCGACCCACATGCCCTTGAGGTGGTAGGTGTTGTCGCCGTCGCGCCACAGGTGCAGGTTGAGTTGGCCGCTGTCGATCATGCGCTGGTGGCGCTTGGCAAAGCGTCGCAGGCTGATTTCGTAGAGATACGGCAACGCCGCGATGACCTTGAACGGCTCGCTCGGCGGGATGTAGAAGTCGTTGGCGGTCTTGTCGCCGACGATGATGTCGATCTTCACCCCGCGCGCCAGGGCGCGGTTGATTTCCCGCGTGACCGGCAGCGGCAGGTTGAAGTAGGGGGTGCAGATGGTCAGTTGGTGCTGGGCACTGGCGATCAGCTCGCAGATCACGCGGCTCAGGGGGTTGTTCTTGCACACGCCCAACAACGGGCTCACCGACAGATTGCCGTTGGGCAACTGCCCCGCCGTGGTGTCGTACACCGCGTGTTTCAGGCGGCTGCGCAGGTCGCCGATGTCGTTGCGCAGGCTGCGGGTGGTCGGCGGGTTGGGCAGGTCCAGGCGGTGCACCGCCTTGGCGGCCACCAGGCCGTGCTCCACCAGGTGCTGCATCGAGTCGGCCAGGGCCTTGTTGTGGATCAGGTGGTAACGGTCATAACGGTATTTGTCGAACTTGTGCAGGTACACGTTGTTCAGGCTGGCGCCGCTGTACAGCACGCTGTCATCGATCACAAAGCCCTTGAGGTGCAACACGCCGAACAGCTCGCGGGTTTGCACCGGCACGCCATACACCGGCACTTCGGTGCTGTGGGACTGGGTCATGGCCTGGTACCAGGCGCTGTTGCCCGGTTGCTTGCCGGCTCCGATCAGGCCGCGCTGGGCACGCAGCGAGTCAACCACCACCACGATGTCCAGCCCGGGGCGCGCGGCCTTGGCGGCGTGCAGCGCGTCGTAGATCTCTTGCCCGGCCTCGTCCTGCTGCAGGTACAACGCCACGATGTAGATACGCTGGGTGGCCTGGGAAATTTTCTCCAGCAGGCAACGACGGTATTGCGCGGCGCCGGACAGCACCTCGATAGCCTCGGGCGTAATGGGAAAACCGCGCAGCTTGGGCAACAGGGAGCGTTTGAATAACGACGGCATAGGGCTCGCAATGGGTCGAATCCGAAGGACTCGAGAGCTTACACCATGGGCTGGCTCAGGTCTTCCCGCCCAGGGTTAAAAATAATTAATTGACCAAGGAGAACGATCGTTCTACTGTGGTTTGCATGAACGATATCACTCGCGACATTATCCTCGACGTCACCGAAAAGTTGATCTACCGCCACGGCATTGCTGCCACCGGCATGGATCTTCTGGTGAAGACCGCCGGCGTCTCCAGAAAGAGCGTCTACCGCTACTTTGCCAACAAGGACGAACTGGTGATCGCCGCCTTGCAGCGCCGCGACGAGCGCTGGATGCACTGGCTGCGCACCGAAGTGGAACGCCACGCCACCACCGGCGAGCGCCTGTTGGGTGTGTTCAGCGCGCTGACAACCTGGTTTGGCTCTGCCGACTTTCGCGGCTGCGCCTTCATCAACACCAGCGGCGAAACCGGCGACCCGCAAGACCCGGTGCGCCTGCTGGCCAAGGCCCATAAACACAAACTGTTCGAGTACCTCCTCGAACTGTGTCAAGCACATGGCACCCCCGACCCGGAACGTCAGGCCGCGCACCTGCTGATCCTGATTGATGGCGCCATTACCGTTGCCCTGGTGATGGGCGACACCACCGCTGCCGATAATGCGCAATCCATGGCGCGAACGTTATTGGCGCTTTGACCCAACGTTCATTTGAACCTGCCCAGGAGCCGTCCCATGTCCTCCAACCCTGAAATACGCCCGCCGCTGCCGCCGTTTACCCGTGAATCGGCGATTGAAAAGGTTCGCCTGGCCGAAGACGGCTGGAACTCCCGTGACCCACAACGAGTATCCCTGGCGTATACCCTGGATACCCAATGGCGCAACCGCGCCGAGTTTGCCCACAACCGCGAAGAAGCCAAGGGTTTCCTGACCCGTAAATGGGCCAAGGAACTGGATTATCGGTTGATCAAGGAGTTGTGGGCGTTTACCGGCAACCGTATCGCAGTGCGTTATGCCTATGAATGGCATGACGACTCCGGCAACTGGTTCCGCTCCTACGGCAACGAGAACTGGGAGTTTGACGAGAATGGCTTGATGGCGAACCGGTTTGCCTGCATCAACGACCTGCCGATCAAGGAAAGCGAACGCAAGTTCCACTGGCCGTTGGGGCGGCGCCCGGATGAACATCCGGGGTTGTCAGAGCTGGGACTGTAAACCTGACGCGATTCACCTGTGGGAGCTGGCTTGCCTGCGATGCAGGCACCTCGGTGTATCAGGCACACCCAGTTGATGCCATCGCAGGCAAGCTAGCTCCCACACAACCCCGGTGGTCTACGTCAGTCCTGGTTAAGGCCCACCCGATACAACACGCCATTGTCTTCATCCGTGAGCACATACAGGTAACCATCCGGTCCCTGGCGCACATCGCGGATCCGCGCTTTCAACCCGCCCAGCAGACGCTCTTCGTGGATGACCTTGTCACCATCGAACTGCAAGCGAATCAACTCCTGGCTGACCAGTGCACCAATAAACACGTTGTGCTGCCAGGCCTTGAAACGGTCCGCATCGTAGAACGCCATGCCACTCACGCCCGGTGATTTCTCCCACACGTGGTGCGGCGGGACGGTGCCCTCGACGGTCTTGCCCTTGGCCTCGGGAATCGGCGTCAGGGAATAGTTGATGCCATGGGTTGCCAGCGGCCAGCCGTAGTTTTTGCCACGCTCGATGATGTTGATTTCATCCCCGCCGCGCGGACCATGTTCGTTCTCCCACAGCGTGCCGCTCCACGGGTTGAGTGCAGCGCCTTGGGGGTTACGCTGGCCGTAGGACCAGATTTCCGGCCTTACACCTTCCTGGCCGACGAAGGGGTTGTCTTCCGGTACACGACCGTCAGGGAAGATCCGCACCACCTTGCCTTGCAGCTTGTCCAGGTCCTGGGCGGTGGGACGATCGTTGTTTTCCCCCAGGGTCACGAACAGGTAACCGTCACGGTCAAACACCAGCCGCGAGCCGAAGTGATTGCCCGTGGACAGCTTGGGCTCCTGGCGCAGGATCACCTTGAAATCCTGCAGGCCGCTGAGGTCATCGCTCAAGCGCCCACGCCCGACTGCCGTGCCGGCGGTGCCATTCTTGCCGCCGCCTTCGGCGTAGGACAGGTACACCAGGCGGTCCTCTTTGAAGTCCGGCGACAGCACCACATCCAGCAAACCGCCCTGCCCTTTGGCAAACACCTTCGGCACGCCACTCAGGGGCGCGGACAGCTTGCCGTCCGGGCTGACAAACCGCAGGTTGCCGGGGCGCTCGGTCACCAGGAAGCCTTGCTTGTCCGGCAGGAACGCCACCGCCCACGGATGATCCAGGCCCTTGGCTATCGGAGTGACCGTAATGCTCCCCTGTTCACTGGGGAACTGTTGGGTGTCGGCCGCCGAAACGGGCAGCGCCAGGGGCAGCAAGGCGGCGGCGCAGACGGTCGCTAGAAGGGTTTTGCGTAGAAACATACGGTGGGTTTCCTTGTCGTGTTGACACACTCAATCGCCGCGATTGCCATTGGCATCGCGGGTGGGAGCCTTGGGCTGGATGGCCGGCGGGGTCTGCGCGCTGTCGCGACGCTGGACGCTGTTGCCGATGCCGCCGTTTTGCAGGGTGGGTGGCCGTTGCGCCGGTGGAATGTAGGTGCCCCGCGCAGCCGGTGCGTTGGGCTGGGTGCCCTGCATGCTGTTGGGGTTGGCCTGGTGAATAGGGCCGTTGTAGGGGTTGTTGCTTCTGCCGGGCAGGTTTTGCGCCTGTGCCAACGAGCTCAAGGCCAGGCCCAACGCCAATACGGCAAGGTGACGCAAACGGGTGTTCATGACAAAGCCTCTCTGGGCGCGAGGAGTACGTGCTTTCGATAACACGCTACGCCTAGGGTTCGGCTTTGGTAACTAAATAGTTTCTCATCAGGTGTAACACGATCTGTCTGAAACCCGCTGCCAGCCGGCTGGCCAGGGAAACTTTTGCCGAACCCGCCGTGTCACCTGAAGACCCCCACACGCTCAGGAAAACCGACATGCCACGGGCTATCTGGAAAGGCGCAATCAGTTTCGGCTTGGTACACATCCCGGTGTCGCTGGTCTCGGCGACGTCTTCCCAAGGCGTCGACTTCGACTGGCTGGACAAGCGCAGCATGGACCCGGTGGGTTACAAGCGCGTCAACAAGGCCACCGGCAAGGAAGTCACCAAGGACAACATCGTCAAGGGCGTGGCCTACGAGAAAGGCCGCTACGTGATCCTCAGCGAAGACGAAATCCGCTCGGCCCACCCCAAATCCACCCAGACCATCGAAATCATCGCGTTTGTGGCCAGCGATCAAATTCCCTTGCAGAACATCGATACGCCCTACTTCCTGGCGCCCGACAAGCGTGGCGGCAAGGTCTACGCGCTGTTGCGGGAAACCCTGAAGAAAACCCGCAAGGTCGCCCTGGCCAACGTGGTGCTGCACACCAAGCAACACCTGGCGGCGCTGATGCCGCTGGAATCGGCCCTGGTGCTGGTGATGCTGCGCTGGCCCGCCGAAGTGCGCGGCCTGGACGAGCTGGAACTGGGCAGCGATGTGACCAAGCCAACCCTGGCCAAGGGCGAGCTGGACATGGCCAAGCGCCTGGTGGAAGACATGAGCGCCGACTGGCAGCCCGACGAATACCGCGACAGCTTCCAGGACAAGATCATGGCGTTGGTGGCGAAGAAAGCCAAGGCCGGCAAGATCGAAGACGTGGAGTCCAGCGAAGGCGTGGATGAACGTAAATCCGCCGATGTGATTGACCTGACCGAGCTGCTCAAACGCAGCCTGGCGGGCAAGAGCCCAGCGAAGAAACCTGCCGCGAAAAAACCCCGCAAGGCTTCATGAGGTAGACCGCCATGGCCAAGCCCCTGAGTGAATACAACGCCAAGCGCGACTTCGAAGTCACCGCAGAACCCGCCGGCAGCGCGCCCCGCGGCCGGAGCCGGGCGCAGGCCCTGTCGTTCGTGATTCAGAAGCACGATGCGCGCAACCTGCATTACGATTTTCGCCTGGAACTCGATGGCGTGCTCAAAAGCTGGGCGGTGCCCAAGGGGCCGAGCCTCGACCCGAGCCAGAAGCGCTTGGCCGTGCATGTGGAAGACCACCCCTTGGGCTACGGCAGTTTCGAAGGCAGTATTCCCGCCGGCCAATACGGCGCCGGCGATGTGATCGTGTGGGACCGCGGCGTGTGGCAGCCCCACGACGACCCGCGCAAAGCCTACGCCGCAGGCAAGCTCAAATTCACCTTGATCGGCGAAAAACTGGCCGGCGACTGGACCCTGGTGCGCACGCGACTCAAGGGCAGTGGTGACAAGGAACAGTGGCTGTTGATCAAGGAAAACGATCAGCAGGCACGCCCGGTGGCTGACTACGATGTAGTGCTGGCCGAACCTAAAAGCGTACTGAGTGACGCCACGGTGGGCCGCGAGAAAAAAACCGTCGCCTCGAAGAAAACCACGCGCAAATCTTCAGCCGCCCTGCCCGACCAGTTCGCGCCACAGCTGGCGACCCTGGTGGACCATGCGCCTGACGGGGACTGGGTGTACGAGATCAAGTTCGACGGCTACCGGATCCTGGCGCGCATTCGCGGCGGCGAGGTCCGGCTGTTCACCCGCAATGGCCATGACTGGACCGATCGCCTGCCACGCCAGGCCAAGGCCCTGGAAGCACTGAAACTCAAGGACAGCTGGCTGGATGGCGAGGTCGTCAGCCTGAACGCGGAGGGGTTGCCGGATTTCCAGGCGTTGCAAAACGCCTTTGATATCGGCCGCAGCCTGGACATCGTCTATTACTTGTTTGATGCGCCGTTCCTGGAAGGTCGCGACCAGCGCGAAGCCGCCGTCGAAACTCGCCGTGCCGCACTGAAAGACGTACTGAACCGCAGCAAAAGCAAGTTGCTGCGCTTCTCCGAATCATTCGCCGCCAACCAGCGGGATATCTTCGAAAGCGCCTGTGACCTGGCCCTGGAAGGCGTGATCGGCAAACGCGCCGGCAGCCCGTACGTGTCCAAGCGCAGCCCGGACTGGATCAAGCTCAAGTGCCGGCTGCGCCAGGAATTCGTGATCGTCGGGTTCACTCGCCCACAAGGTTCACGCAGCGGGTTTGGCGCGTTGCTGCTGGCAGTCAACGACGACACGGGCCTGGTGTATGCCGGGCGCGTGGGCACGGGGTTTGATCAAGCCGCGTTGAAGAAGATCAGTGAGCAATTGAAGGCGCTGGAGCGCGATGCTTCACCGCTGGCCAAGCCGCTGACGAGCGCCCAGGCCCGTGGCGTGCATTGGGTCGAACCGCAACTGGTTGGCGAAGTGCAATTTGCCGAATGGACCCGTGAGGGCGTGGTGCGCCAGGCGGCATTTGTTGGGCTGCGCACCGACAAGCCGGTCGGGCAGATTGTTCATGAGCAGCCGCGAGCAGCCAAGTCGCTGAAGGAAAAACCACGCAAAAAGGCAGCTGAAGCCAGCGCAGCGGCCGGGGTCAAGATCACCCATCCGGATCGGGTGATCGACACCCAAAGCGGTACACAAAAACTGCAACTGGCACAGTTCTATGAAGGGATCACCGAGTGGATCCTGCCGTATTTGCGCAACCGTCCCGTGTCCCTGCTGAGGGCGCCGGAAGGCATTGCCGGCGAACAGTTTTTCCAGAAGCATTCCGAGCGCCTGGCGATCCCGAATATCAAGCAACTGGACCAGGCCCTGGACCCGGGCCATGCACGGCTGATGGAAATCGACAGCCCGGCCGCGCTGATCGGCGCCGTACAAATGGGTACCGTTGAGCTGCACACCTGGGGCGCAACCACCGACAAGATCGAAACCCCGGACCTGTTTGTACTCGACCTCGACCCCGACCCGGCACTGCCGTGGAAAAGCATGCTCGAAGCGGCCCAGTTGACCCTGTCGGTGCTGGATGAATTGGGGCTTGAAGCCTTCGTCAAGACCAGCGGCGGCAAAGGCCTGCATCTGGTGGTGCCACTGGCGCGCCGGGACAACTGGGACACCGTAAAAGCCTTTGCCAAAGCGATCGCCCAGTTCATGACAGAGCAATTGCCGGAGCGTTTTACTGCAACGTCAGGCCCTAAAAATCGGGTCGGCAAGATCTTCATCGACTACCTGCGCAACGCCCGTGGCGCCAGTACGGTAGCCGCCTATTCGGTGCGGGCACGGCCAGGCCTGCCGGTGTCGGTGCCAGTAAGTCGTGATGAGTTGAAAAGTTTGCAGGGTGCCCAGCAATGGACGGTGGCCAATCTGCATGAACGCTTGCAGGGTTTGAAGAAGGATCCGTGGGCGGGTTACGCCAACCGGCAGAAGATCAGCAAGAAGATGTGGGACAAGCTGGGCGCGCATCCGCCAGGTTGATGCGCGCTGCCGCCCGATTCAGATCAGGATGAAGATCAACGCCAGGCCGGCGAAGATCGCCCACTTTTCCAGGTAATAACGCGTACGGTTGCGCTTCTTCAGTTCCTTGCCCCGCAGGCGGATCTTGTACAGGCGGGTAAAGGCACGGTTCAGGCCACCGGTCTTGTCACCGGCATCGTTGGGCGACCCGGCGGCGGCCATCACGTTGCGGCTGAACCAGCGGTTGAAGGCGGCCGCCCAGCGGTACTTCATCGGACGCTCGATGTCGCAGAACAGAATGATGCGGTTCTGCTGCGTGGTATTTTCGGCGTAGTGGATGAACGTCTCGTCAAACATCACCGCTTCGCCGTCGCGCCAGTAGTAGTTTTCACCGTCGACGTTGATGTAGCAGCCCGGGTCATTTGGCGTGTCCAGGCCCAGGTGATAACGGTAGGAGCCGGCGTACGGGTCACGATGGCGTACCAGCTTGGACCCCGGCGGCAGCTCGGCAAACATCGCGGCCTTGATCGTTCCGATGCTTTGCACCAGTTCGGTGGTGCGCGGGCACAGCTTCATCGCCGAAGGATGGCTGTCGCCGTACCATTTCAAATAGAAGCGCTTCCAGCCCGTCTTGAAGAACGAATTGAAACCCACGTCGTTGTATTGGTCGGAGCGCTTGATCTCGCCGGCCCGCAGCAGGTTCTGGCCTTCCTGGCGAATTTCTTCCCAGTGCTCCTGCAACGGGCTCAGGTCTGGAAAGTCGCTGGGAGACAAGTACGGTCGGCTGGGCAGTTTGGAGAAGAGGTAGAGAAAGCAATTCACCGGAGCCAGGAAGGTCGAGTGATCGCTGAGCTGGCGGCCCAGCTTGTGTCGCACCCGGCCACGCAGGTGAACATACGCAATGGACAAAACGTAGAGAGCAACAATGATGAGTTTCAAGGTATTCGTCACAAGTCAGAAGAGAACAGGCTGCTCCTGCGTGCCCACGACGGCCGAGGATTGAAGATGCAGCACCTGAAATCACAATTCAAAAACAGGCAACATGACCGGCTGGGTGACAATCCGGATCATGGCCATTGGCAGCTATTTTAGCCACACTTTGTAACCAAAGGTTAATCAAGAATTGTGAAAAGGTGTCCATTGAGTGTGCTGGACAGCGTGGGAGCGGGCTTGCCAGACGGCAAGCCCGAGGGCGGTGGGTGTTAAATATGGGGTTCGCCATCCTTGCGTGGACGCTGGGAAAACCGATTGTCGTCCTGCAGCGAATAAGCCACAGCTTCACGGCGTGTCGAGATGAAATGACGGCCCAGCGCTATCAACACACCCACCATCAATCCCGCAACCAGGCTCAGCAGGATAACCAGGGTTTTTTTAGGCTTGATCGGGCTGAGCGGCTCCTGGGCACGTCGGTCGATAGTGACCAGTTTCAGGGAGCTCATGTCGATATTGAGGCCGCGTAACCGCGCGACTTCCGCTCGTAATGGTTCAACATCCTGCAAGAAAATGTCTTCATTCCCGCGCTTTTTCAGTACTTCCACTTCGCGGTTGACCTGCAGCATCTGTAACTCCTTACCAATCTCCGCAATGCGACTGTTGGTAAAGTCATCGTTGGTGCGCGCCTGCAGGGCCGTGCGCTCCGCCTCAAGCGCCTCTGTACCCAAAAAGTACAGCGGGATTTTCTGATTATTGACCTCAGTGCGCATCACTTGATTCGAGCCGCTACGCGAGGCGTCCGCCATCGAGGAGGGGGTAGTCGGTGTCTTGATGCCCATCGATTTGGCAATGGAAATGGCCTCAGCCAGCTCTGCCAGTCGATCCGTTCTCTCGATTTTCATCTGCAGGCGCAGGGCAACCAACTCGTCCTCCAACTGGGCCCGCTTGAGCCGATCCGCTTCAAGCAGCTTGGCAATCTTGGACTCCTTATCGGTTTCGTAATTGGAACGCGCCGCGTCAATCTTGCCCTTGAGTTCGTTCAAGCGGTTATTGACGATCACCTTCAGGTCAGCGCCGACTTGGGCACGTTCCGAATCAATGGCGTAATCCACAAAACCGTTGAGAATCGCCACCCCGTCAATGTCTCTGGGGTACTGCAACTCAAGCCGGATATAGTTGCTCAGGGAGTCGGCTTTTTTAGGATCAGGCAGGCTCAGATTGATGGAGTTTCGGTTGAACTCTTCAAAACTCTGCTCCAGGCTTTGCCCAGGCTTCTGGACCGCCTTGAACAGGTCCTCGTGGGTTTTAAAGAACCCCAGGCGAGCTTCATAGGAATCCAGCTGTGCCCCCACTTTGTTCAGGGCGTCGGCCGGGGGCAGCTTATAGACTTCGGAGCGGTTCAGTGCATCCAGTTCGTTGATGGCGGCGGGACGCAGCACACTGCTGACCTGATATTCCCGCGGTGCCAGAAATGCGTACCCAACCCCCAGGACACCCGCCAGAATCGTACATCCCAGCACCACCTTTTTTTGCCGCCAGATACCGTGAAACACTTCAAACAGATCAATTTCGTCCGATGCCGCATGAGCTTGGAGCCGAGGAATTTTATTCAAAACTGATACACCTTAAAAAAGTCGACAGTCAACGGCCGCACATGTTCGTGAAATACTGAATAACCATGCGCAAAACAGGGACAACGCCCTGTACACCCAACACACACGGTCTGTAGATGTGTCATCGGACCACCCCAGACCCGGAAAAGTCCCACACGAGTAGAGATTGTTTTCGTTCAGATACTTAGATGTCATTCCCGATGCGCTGAGCGTAGACCAGCTTGTAAAGAATGGTGTCCGAAGCGGGCTACAAAATAGCGCTAAATACGCGTGATTATTAGGAAATCTCGTACGCAGCTTTGAGAATTCAGACAATTCTCACAAAATCGTTTCAGTTAGTCCTTCAGACAGGGTTAACCCATGACCTTGACTGGTCATTTCTTAACCAAAAAAGAAATTTAAAGGCTGCCGGGCAGGCAAAAAAAAGCCCGCGATGAGGGCGGGCCAAGGTATTCACTGGAGTAGGTAGCCTTCACCCTACAGGTCGATAAGTGAAGGCCATGTGAAAACTATGTCGCAAGAACAGGTTGCCGGCCTTGCAGCCAGCCAGTCACGCCGGGCGCTTGATGGCAGTCAGGGTGTAGCACAGCGGCAGTTGCGCGGGCTGGTGTTCATACTGGTCGTAGAGTTCCTCGCGATTGGAGTGCGCGAACTCCTGCAGATGGCTGATCTGCAACCCGTCGGCGATGGCACCGCTGACGATCTCTCCCCATGTGTGCACAAACCAGTAGGAGGCAAACTTTTTAGTCATTGCGACAAAAGAAGTTCGCCCTACACCAAAAGCCTCGCCATCCCTGAACCGGTAAAGAGCCTTCACTGTAGGGCGAACGGACGGAAAATAAGCCAGGCTTATGGGATGTTCAACTGTTAACAATAAAATCCCCTGAAAAAACCTCCGCCAGCGCTATTTTTCGATGCAATTGGCTCCACTTTGTAAATGTTTGTGCTTGCGCCGCCGTGGGCGCGTGACGCCCACGGCAGAACTATACGTTCATGCCATGGGTCACTATCGCTACCGACCTCGCCCTTGAAGACTGTGCCATGGCCACTCGCTCTGACCTGCGCAACACCTTGTCCCTGGACAGCCTGAACTTCTTCCTGGCCGACGTGCGTGACGGGCTGGGACCTTACCTGGCGATTTATCTGCTGGCCGTGCATCACTGGGACCCCGCCAGTATCGGCGTGGTGATGACCCTCGCCGGCATCGCCGCCCTGCTCACCCAGACGCCAGCCGGCGCCTTGATTGACCGAACCCGCAGCAAGCGCGCAGTGATCGTGATCGCAGCCCTTTTGGTGACCGCCAGTTGCCTGCTCCTGCCCTTCGTCAGCTCCTTCAGCCTGGTGGCGCTGACCCAGGCGGCCAGTGCGGCAGCAGCTTCGGTGTTCGCACCCGCCATCTCGGCGATTTCCCTTGGCATCACCGGGCCGCGGGCCTTCACCCGCCGCACCGGCCGCAATGAAACGTTCAACCACGCCGGTAACGCGGTGGCCGCCCTCCTCGCCGGCGGGTTTGCCTACCTGTTTGGCCCGGTGGCGGTGTTCTACTTGATGGCGGTCATGGCGGTGGCCAGCGTGATCGCGGTCAGTTGCGTGTCGGCCGAGGCGATCGACCACGAGGTGGCGCGGGGCTTCGACCCGTCCCACAGCGCCGAACATGAACAGCCGTCGGGGATCGCGGTGCTACTGGCCAACAGGCCATTGCTGCTGTTCGCCATCTGCTGCGCACTGTTTCACCTGGCCAATGCCGCCATGTTGCCGCTGGTGAGCCAGAAGCTGGCGCAGATCAACCTGCAAATGGCCACCCCGCTGACCTCGGCCTGCATTGTTGCGGCGCAGCTGGTGATGGTGCCGGTGGCCTGGCTGGTGGGGGTGAAAGCCGATGTGTGGGGGCGCAAGCCGCTGCTGCTGGCCGGCTTCATGATTCTGCCACTGCGGGGCGTGCTGTATACGCTGTCCAATGATCCCTATTGGCTGGTGGCAGTACAGATGCTCGACGGCGTCGGGGCCGGGGTTTTTGGTGCGCTGTTTCCGGTGATTGTCAAAGACCTCACCCAGGGCACCGGGCGTTTCAATGTCAGCCTGGGGGCGCTGTCCACTGCATTCGGCCTCGGGGCCGCGCTGAGCAGCAGCCTGGCGGGTTTCGTGGTGCAGTGGGCTGGATACAACGCCGCTTTCCTGACCCTGGCGGGTGTGGCCGCCGTCGCGTTGGGCCTGTTGTGGGTGGCAATGCCGGAGACCCGGGTGAATCCATCCTTGCAGCGCCATACAACTCCCGCCTGACATATGCGACAATGCGCGCCAAATTCCAACATGCACCCATTTTTCTGCTCAGCGACTGGGCCTCAAGCCTTGATGTCGCTGCCGACGTATGCCCGTTGGCCTGGGCCACAAAATGGGCCCGGCTCAAATTAGCGCACTCCAAGCTATTGATAGGTAAAGTAATTGATCTCCACAGCTAACATCACCATGCAGTTCGGCGCCAAGCCGCTCTTTGAGAACGTTTCGGTCAAGTTCGGCGCAGGTAACCGTTATGGCCTGATCGGTGCCAACGGTTGCGGCAAGTCGACCTTCATGAAAATCCTCGGTGGTGACCTCGACCCATCGGGCGGCCAGGTCATGCTGGAGCCGAACGTGCGCCTGGGTAAGCTGCGCCAGGACCAGTTCGCCTACGAAGAATTCACCGTACTCGACACCGTGATCATGGGTCACGAAGAGCTGTGGAAGGTCAAGGCCGAGCGCGACCGCATCTACTCGCTGCCGGAAATGACCGAAGACGACGGCATGGCCGTTGCTGAACTGGAAACCGACTTCGCCGAGATGGACGGCTACACCGCCGAATCGCGCGCTGGCGAGTTGCTGCTGGGCCTGGGTATCGGCATCGAGCAGCACAACGGCCCGATGAGCGAAGTGTCGCCAGGCTGGAAGCTGCGTGTGTTGCTGGCCCAGGCACTGTTTTCCGATCCGGAAGTGTTGCTGCTCGACGAGCCAACCAACCACCTGGACATCAACACCATTCGCTGGCTGGAAAACATCCTGACCCAGCGTAACAGCCTGATGATCATCATCTCTCACGACCGTCACTTCCTGAACAGCGTCTGCACCCACATGGCCGACCTGGACTACGGCGAGCTGCGCCTGTTCCCGGGCAACTACGACGAATACATGACCGTGGCGACCCAGTCCCGCGAGCAGTTGCTGTCGGACAACGCCAAGAAGAAAGCCCAGATCTCCGAGCTGCAATCGTTCGTGAGCCGCTTCTCGGCCAACGCCTCGAAAGCCAAGCAGGCCACCTCCCGCGCCAAGGCGATCGACAAGATCCAGCTGGCCGAAGTCAAGCCGTCGAGCCGCGTCAGCCCGTTCATCCGCTTTGACCAGACCAAGAAGCTGCACCGCCAGGCGGTCATCGTCGATCGCATGGCCAAAGGCTTTGACGGCAAGACCTTGTTCAAGGACTTCAGCTTCCAGGTTGAAGCCGGCGAGCGCGTGGCAATCATTGGCCCGAACGGTATCGGCAAGACCACCCTGCTGCGCACCCTGGTCAACGAACTGACCCCGGATGCAGGCACCGTGAAGTGGACCGACGCCGCTGAACTGGGCTACTACGCCCAGGACCACGCTTCGGACTTCGAAGACGAATCCAACCTGTTCGATTGGATGGGCCGCTGGACCAAGGAAGGCGAGCAAGTGGTTCGCGGCACCCTGGGCCGCATGCTGTTCTCCAACGACGAGATCCTCAAGTCGGTGAAGGTGATTTCCGGTGGTGAGCAAGGCCGCATGCTGTTCGGCAAGCTGATCCTGCAAAAGCCGAACGTGCTGATCATGGACGAACCGACCAACCACTTGGACATGGAATCCATCGAGGCGCTGAACCTGGCGCTGGAAAACTACGCGGGCACGCTGATCTTCGTCAGCCATGACCGTGAGTTCGTATCGTCCCTGGCGACCCGCATCATCGAGCTGAGCCCGAGCGGCGTGATCGACTTCAGCGGTACTTATGACGACTACCTGCGTAGCCAAGGCGTGGTTTTCTAAGCACCGCCTGCCGTAGAAACGCCAAAGCCCCGTCCAGTGTGACGGGGCTTTTTCATTTCAGGGGCGCACATTGTGGCGAGGGAGCTTGCTCCCGCTGGGGTGCGAAGCGCCCCCAGAAGTTTGCGACTGCTACGCAGTCGAACGGGAGCAAGCTCCCTCGCCACAGGTTCTCGCGGAAAATTAGATAGCCTGCTTCCTTTTGCTCCGGGCCCTTGCCATTATGCGCTCACCGCCCGCCCGCGAACGAGTCCCCATGCCTGCCCCACAGCCCGCCGCCCCCAGCTCCCTGTCGATCACCCTGCAGATCGTCTCCATCGTTTTCTACACCTTTATCGCGTTCATCTGCATCGGCCTGCCGATTGCGGTGATTCCGGGCTACGTCCATGGCGAACTGGGCTTCAGCGCGGTAATCGCCGGGATAACCATCGGCTCTCAATACCTGGCAACGCTGCTCAGCCGCCCCATGGCGGGCCGCATGTCCGACAATGTCGGCACCAAGCGCGCCATCGTGCTGGGCTTGAGCGGGATCCTGCTGAGCGGTGTGCTGACGTTTATCGCCACGCTGGTGCAAAGCCTGCCATTGCTGAGCCTCGGCATCTTGATCGTCGGCCGCCTGTTGCTGGGCGTGGCCCAGGGCCTGATCGGCGTCGGCACCATCAGCTGGTGCATGGGCGCGGTGGGCGCCGAACACACCGCGCGCTCGATCTCGTGGAACGGTATCGCCTCCTACGGCGCAATTGCGATTGGCGCGCCGCTGGGCGTGGTGATGGTTGCCGATTACGGCTACACCAGCCTCGGGATCGCGCTCACGGTGCTATCGGCCCTGGGCCTGCTGCTGATCCGCAATAAACCCTCGGTGCCCGTGGTACGCGGCGAGCGCCTGCCGTTCTGGGCCGTGTTCGGACGCATTGCGCCGTTTGGCGCCAGCCTTTGCCTGGCATCGATCGGCTACGGCACCCTCACCACCTTTATCACCCTGTACTACCTGAGCCGTGGCTGGACTGGCGCCGCCTGGTGCCTCACGGTATTTGGCGTGTGTTTTATTCTGTCGCGCCTGGTGTTTATCTCCGCCATCAACCGCTTTGGTGGGTTCACCGCGGCGATTGCCTGCATGACCATCGAAACCCTCGGCCTTACGCTGCTGTGGCTGGCACCGTCCACCGGCGTGGCGTTGATTGGCGCCGGGCTGACCGGCTTTGGGTTATCACTGGTGTACCCGGCGCTGGGCGTGGAGGCGATCAAGCAGGTGCCCAACAGCAGCCGGGGCGCCGGGTTGAGTGCGTATGCAGTGTTTTTTGATCTGGCGCTGGCAATTGCCGGGCCGGTGATGGGCGCGGTGGCGTTGAACCTGGGCTATTCGTGGATCTTCTTCTGCGCCGCCCTGCTCTCGGTCACCGGCCTGGGCCTGACCTTGATGCTCAAGCGCCGCGCTTACTGATCAGCCGTCTGCAAGCCCGCCCGGGTGGATTGCCCCAGGGTGTGATTGAAGAACCGCCCGGCCTCGGAAATCAGGTCACGGTGGATGCTTTCACGGTCAACCCCGTCCGCATCGGTGCACATGGCGGGCATCGCGGCCAGTTGGCTCTCATCGCAAGGGGCCATGAACACGAAGTGCCCTGCCCCGGCCAACAGCTTGAAGTCCGGCGGTTCCGGCAGCTTGCGCGCCAGGGCCTCGGCGTTCTTGTCCACGGCCACCAGCTTGTCGCCATCGCCACTGTAGAGCAGCACCGGCACATGCACGTCTGCCAGGGTATGGCGACCAAACATCAGGCTCAATGGCGCCATCAACATCAAGGCGTGGATGCGCGGATCTGCCTGGGGTTGCAGGTCGTCACGGTCGACGATCAGTTCGCCCTTGGTTGTGCAGGCATCGCGATCTTCTGGGCGTTGCTGGCAATAGCGGCGCAGGCGGTCCAGGTCGGGTTTGGCACCGGCGAGGATCAGCGCGGTCTCGCCACCGGCCGAGTAACCGATGACGCCCACCTGGTCGACGTTGACGAACGGCGACAGCATCGGGTCGCCGAGGGTGGCGGTGATGGCTTCGGAAATCTGGATCGGGCGCCCATACAGGTTGCTCAAGGTGCCCAGGCGGCTGTGATCCTTGTAGTTGTCGCCCGGGTGCAGCACCGCCACCACCACAAAACCCTTGCGTGCCAGAGAGGTGGCAAGGTCGTGCAAGGCGAGCGGCGTGCCAGTGTTGCCGTGGGACAGCATCAACATCGGAAAGCGGCCGATGGCGATCTTCGAGTCTTCAGTGGCGGCAATGTGATAAGCGCCCACCTGGGTGGTGTGTTCCAGGCCCGTGGACGGATAGAACGCGACGGCTTTCATCGGCTGCAGGTCCAGCGGGTCGAGAAACGTCATGCGGTGAAAGCCCACACTCCAATGAGGGTGCGGCGCAGGCGCGGCTTGCACTGAAATCAGGCCGCCGAGCAGGGAAAGAACCAAGACTGCACAAAGACGCATCATGGGGATGTCCACCTTTGTTGCGTAAGCCCGCGTAGCTATTGAAATATCCATGGTTCAGGCGCTCGGACTGGCAGGGTTTACCCATGCGTGCATAACCTGGGCCAAAGTAGTGACAGCGGGTAAACGAAAAAACTCCGTACTCCGATCGCTTTTCAGGCGAGCAGAATACAGAGTTTAGGCGCCTCGGATCAGATTGATATCGAGGAGCAGCAAAATTTACACAAGTCTTACGCGGCAGCGAACAATTGTTCGTTGATGACTACGTTGGCGTCGCTGATAGCCTTGTTGCGCACTTCTTCGCCGTAGCCCAGGCCGTGAGCGCGGACGATTTCGATGTCGGTGATACCGAGGAAACCCAGCAGCACTTTCAAGTAGTCTTCGTGCGCCACACCGGTAGGCTGGCCAACATGCAGGCCGCCGGATGTCGACACGATGATGACTTTCTTGCCACCGGCCAGGCCTTCAGGGCCGTTTTCGGTGTAGCGGAAAGTCTGGCCGGCAACGGCGATACGGTCGATCCACGCCTTGAGCTGGGTCGGAATGGTGAAGTTGTACATCGGCGCAGCCAATACAATCGCGTCGGCGGCGAGGAATTCGGCAAGGGTGTTGGCACTCAGCTCGGCTTCGTGCTTCTGCACGGCATCACGCAATTCGGCAGCGGTGCCCAGTGCACCCAGGGTCACGCCGGAAAAGTGGTTGATGCCTTCGCCAGCCAAGTCACGGTAGGTCACTTCAACGCCTGGCTCGACTGCTTGCCAGGTCTTGACGACGCCGGCGCTCAACTGACGGGAAACCGAGTTGTCGCCGAGGATGCTGGAATCGATATGCAACAGTTTCATGGGTTATCTCCAAGTAAGCATCGCCAGGGGCGACGGAATGGAAATAAGCCTACAGATGAAACCAATCGACGATTAGTCGGACAGAATGCGATTGTTTGTCCCACTGACAGGACAGTGATTCTAATGTGACGAAACATAGATAGACGCACTCGTGGGTGCAGGCAACGCATAGGTGCGCTTCATCCAGTCAATCTCTTCATGGGGCGTGCGCCCAAAAAACCGCTTGAACTCACGGCTGAACTGCGAGGCGCTCTCGTACCCGACCTTGGCGCAGGCCGTGGCGGCAGTGATGTCACTCCTCAGCATCAGCAGCCGCGCCTGGTGCAAGCGCGTCGACTTCAGGTACTGCATGGGCGAGGTGTCGGTCACCGTGCGAAAGTGCGCATGAAAACTCGGCACGCTCATCATCGCTTCGTTGGCCAGCTCTTCCACCCCCAGGCGCTGGTCATAACACGCGTGGATCTTGCGAATCGCCCGGGCCACCTTGCCGAACTGGCCCTGGAGATTCAGTGCCGCACGCATCGAGCCGCCCTGCTCGCCTGTGAGGATGCGGTAGTAGATTTCCCGCATCAGGGTCGGGCCGAGTACCTGTGCTTCAACCGGCACGCTCATCACCTCCAGGAAGCGCAACAACGACCCGCTGAGCTTGTCGTCCATCGGCGAGGCGTACATGCCCTTGGGCCTGGCTTGCGGCGATGGGGCCAACGCGTCGAGTTCCAGCATCAACTCGGCGGCCAGCTTGAAATCCAGGCGCAGGTACACCGCGAGCATCGGCTCTACTTCACTGGCCTCGGTTTCCATGGTGAACGGCACCGGTACCGAGACCACCAGATAGTGCCGGGCATCGTAGACGTAGACGTCTTCCCCCAGATAACCGCGCTTGCGGCCCTGGCACACGATCACGATCCCCGGGTCGTAAAGCACCGGAATCCGCGTCAACGGCCGGTTGGAACGCAGGAAACGCACGTCATCCAGAGGCGTCAGGTTGTAGCCCTCCACGGGCGCCAACTGTCCCATCAAGTCGATGATTCTGCGGTTACGGGGATGTTCAAGGTTCATCGCAATGCACAGGCCGGGGAAAGCCAGAAGGTAACCCGCCGATGCTTCACTGACCAGTTGGGGGTGGATTTGCCGACGTCAGGCGCGGATAGTTCGTCCCATCGACAGGACAATAGGCCCACCATGCAAGATCTGAATGACCTCTACTATTTCGCCAAAGTAGTGGAAGCCGGCGGTTTCGCCGCCGCCGGGCGGTTGCTGGGGATTCCCAAGTCCCGGCTGTCACGGCGCATTGCCGAGCTGGAAGAACGCCTCGGCGCACGCTTGCTGCAACGCACCACCCGCCAACTGACACTCACCGCCGTGGGTGAGCGCTACCTGCGCCACTGCCAGGCAATGCTGCTGGAGGCGGAAATGGCCGACGAAGCCGTGGCCAGCATGTCCAGCGAGCCCCGGGGCCGGCTGCGGGTCAGCAGCCCGGTGGGCCTGGCTCACCAGTTTCTGCAAACCGTGGTGGCAGAGTTTCTCACCGCCAACCCGCTGGTGCAGTTGGAGATGAACCTGGTCAACCGTCGCGTTGACCTGGTGGCCGAAGGCATTGATGTGGCCTTGCGCGTGCGTGAGCTCGGGGACGAAGACCCGCTGCTGGTGACCAAGCGCCTGCGCCAGGCACAGACCGCCATTGTCGCCAGCCCCGCCTTTGTGCGTGACCGGCAGATCACCACCCTGGAAGACCTCAAGCAACTGCCGGTGCTGGGCGCCCTGGAGGCAGACCGCATGGTGCACTTCCGCATGCTGAGCCCGGAGGGCATCAGCCATGACCTGGCCATGGAAGCCCGGCTGGGCATCGACGATTTCCTGGTACGCAAGGCGTGCGCCCTTGCCAGCCTGGGATTTACGGTGTTGCCGATGATGTATTGCGAGGAGGAGCTGGCCAGCGGCCAGTTGGTGCAACTGTTGCCGCAATGGTCATTGCCGGGCGGCTGGTTGCAGGCGGTTTACCCCCATCGGCGCGGCGTGTTGCCGGCCGTGCGAGCCTGGATCGACCACCTGGATAACGCCTTCAAAGGATGTGGAGACCGTTTGTTATGAGAATGACCGAAGAACAAGTCGCCCAATTTTGCCTGGGCTTGCCCGGCGCGCGGGAAGACTACAAATGGGGCGGCGTGCGGGTGTTCTCGATTGCCGGCAACAAGATGTTCGCCTTGCAGCACCTGCGGGGTGATTCGCTGGCCTTCAAGGTCGACAAGGAACTGTTCCTGGGACATGTGGATCGCCCGGGTATCCATCCGGCGCCGTACCTGGCGCGGGCGCAGTGGATCATCATGGAGGCGCCCTACCCGCTGGGCGCCGAAGAACTGCGTGGCCTGTTGCAGCGTTCCCACCAGTTGGTGGTGAGCAAACTGCCCAAGCGCACGCAGGTCGGCTTGCTGCTAGAAGATCGAGAGTAGCGTGCCGCCGAGGAACAACTGGTCAATCCAGAACACCTCGTGCAGCAACACGATCAGCCAGAACGCCACCTGATAAGACACCTTGCGCGTCTTGTGGCGAAACACCTGCTGGGCGATCAACGCCCCCGGCCAGCCGCCTGCCAGCTCCACGGCGTGCAGGATGTTTTCCGGGGTGCGCCAGCTGTCTTCGCGGGCCTTGCGCTTGTCGCGCCAGTACAGCAAGAACGCGATAACGCTGACCACGCCGTAGGCCACCAGCGGGATCATAGAAACCCCGCGATACCACAGCAGCGCCGAGCCCAACAGCGGCGCGGCGCACACCAGTGCAAACACCAGCGCCTTGAAGCGCGGATGCTGGATGTTCATGGCTTGACGGCCGACCAGTCGATCCAGCCGAACTGCCAGGTGGCCAGGATCACCAGGCCGAAGGCGATGCGGTACCAGGCAAACGCCGCATAGCTGTGGCTGGCGATGAACTTGAGCAGCGCCTTGACCGCGATCATCGCGAAGATGAACGAGGTGACAAAGCCGATGGCAAACACCGGCAGGTCATCCGGCTGGAACAGGTGGCGGTACTTGTAGCCCGAGTACACCGCCGCGCCGACCATGGTGGGCATGGCCAGGAAGAACGAGAACTCGGTGGCGGTCTTGCGTGACAGGCCGAACAACAGGCCGCCGATGATGGTCGCGCCCGAACGCGAGGTACCTGGAATCATCGCCAGGCACTGGGCGAAGCCGACTTTGACGGCGTCCTTCCAGGTGATCTGGTCGACGGTTTCGGCGTGCACTTCATGTTGGCGACGCTCGGCCCACAACATGATGACACCGCCCACCACCAACGCTGCCGCCACGGTGATCGGGTTGAACAGGTAATGCTTGATCAGGTCGGCAAATATCACCCCCAGCACCACCGCCGGCAATACGGCGATGATCAGGTTGACGGTGAAGCGCTGGGCATTGCGCTGGGTCGGCAAGCCGATCACCACGTCCAGGATCTTGCGTCGAAACTCCCACACCACCGCCAGGATTGCGCCCAGCTGGATGATGATATTGAACGCTTCAAAGCGCTCGCCACCGAAGTTGATCAAGTCGGCGACGATAATCTGGTGCCCGGTACTGGAGATCGGCAAAAACTCCGTCAGCCCTTCTACAACCCCGAGTATCAGCGCCTGAACGGCGGTCCAAAGATCCATCGATTCCCCCAAAGGTCATGCCTGCGGCACGCCTCTAACATAATTTTTTAAGTGTTCACTAACGACGAATGCGCGGCGAAAGCAGCGCAGATAATCAAGAGCGGGCTGCGAAAATTCCGTGAAAAATCAGGCAGGACTCAGGTTTTTTGATTCTGGGCCGAAAGCCTATCAGACAAGCCGGAAATGTCGATGCGGCACCTAAAATTATAAGAACACGGAGTGACAGGACCATGAACAGTTTGCGCAACATGTCCATCAGCCGACGCCTCTGGCTGATCCTGATTGTCGCCGTGCTGATGCTGCTAACCCTCGGCCTGCTTATGCTCAAGCAGATTCATGCTGATCTTTACCAGGCCAAGAGTGAGCAGACCCAGCGCGTGGTCCAGACCGCCAACGGGATCCTGACTTATTATCACACCCTCGAAACCAGCGGCGTCCTGACCCGCGAAGCGGCCCAGAAGCAAGCCTTGAGCGTGGTCCGCGGTTTGCGCTACGGGCATGACGATTACTTCTGGATCAATGACCTCACGCCCGTGATGATCATGCATCCGGCCAACCCCAAGCTCGACGGCCAGAACCTGTCGGCCATTCGCGACCCGGACGGTTTTGCGGTGTTCAACGAGTTCGTGATCCTGGCCAAGGCCAAGGGCGCCGGGATGGTGAATTACCGCTGGCCCAAGCCCGGGGCGGATGCGCCGGTGGCCAAGACCTCGTATATCCAGTTGTTTGAACCCTGGGGCTGGATCATCGGCTCCGGCGTATATGTCGATGACGTGCAAGGCGAGTTCCAGGGCCAGGTATGGAAAGCCTCGATGGTGGGCCTGGTGATCGCGGTGATCATGGCCCTGCTGGTGGTGCTGATTGCCCGCAGCATCGTGCGCCCGTTGCAGCAAGCGGTGAACGCCATGGGCAATATCGCCAGCGGCGAAAGCGACCTGACCCGCACCCTCGACACCCACGGCCAGGACGAAGTCACCCAATTGTCCCGCCACTTCAACAGTTTTACCGCCAAGTTGCGTCAGGTGGTGGGCCAGTTGCAGACCTGCGCCAATGCCCTGGGCCAGTCGTCCAGCGAACTGGGCAGCAATGCCAGCGACGCCCATGACCGCAGTCAGCAGCAATCGCAGCAGATGGAACTGGTGGCGACGGCGATCAACGAAGTCACCTACGGCGTGCAGGATGTGGCCAAGAATGCCGAGCACGCCGCCAGTGAAATGCGTGATGCCCAGGTACAGGCCGAACAGGGCCAGCTGAATATCGACGGCAGCCTGCAACAGATCGACCAGCTCTCCACCACCATCAGCCAGGCAGTGGAAGTGATTCGCACGCTGTCCGCCGAAAGTACGCAGATTGGTGGCGTGCTGGAAGTGATCCGCTCCATCGCCGAGCAGACCAACCTGTTGGCGCTCAACGCCGCCATCGAGGCGGCCCGCGCCGGGGAGCAAGGACGCGGGTTTGCGGTGGTGGCCGATGAAGTAAGGCTGCTGGCCCAGCGCACGCAAAAATCCACGGCAGAAATCCAGGGCATGATTGAGCGGCTGCAAAGCCATTCGGAAGCGGCGGTCAAGGTGATCAGCGACAGCCACCAGGCTTCGCAACTGACCATTGAGCAAGCGGGCCAGGCCGGAGCGAGTCTGACCGCCATCGGCCAGGCGTTGCGTAATCTCAATGGCCTGAATGCGTCGATTGCCAGTGCCACGTTGCAGCAGGCGCATGTGGTGGAAGACATCAACCAGAACGTCACCCAGGCAGCCGGGCTGTCCCACAGCACGGCGCTGGCGGCGCAACAGTCGAGCGTGGCGAGTACGCACCTGAAAGGCTTGAGCGAACAGTTGGACGGCCTTCTGCGCCAATTCAAGGTCTGACCCCCGTAGCCGCTGTCGAGCCTTGGCGAGGCTGCGTCAGGCGCGACGAGGTATCGTGCCTGGCTCGGCAGCTCTGGTGCTGCCAACGCAGCCTCGCCAAGGCTCGACAGCTGCTACGGAGTTTGAGGAATGCGCCACTCTGGTTACAATCACCGCCCTCTTCGACTCCCCCAAGGAACCGCCATGTCCGGGCTTGAACTGTTTGCCGCCGCCCTGGGGGTGATCGCTGTCTGGTTGACGGTCAAACAGAACCCGTGGTGCTGGCCCATCGGCCTGGTGATGGTGCTGCTGTACACCTGGATCTTCTTCGACGTGAAGCTCTACTCCGACATGCTGCTGCAAGTGATCTACGCCGCCCTGCAACTCTACGGCTGGTGGCAGTGGACCCGCGCCGGCGAGGTCAGGCAAGGCCGGCAGGTCACCAGCCTGGGGCTGCAACCGATCCTGCAAGGCCTGGCCGTGGGTGCCGTAGGCAGCCTGTTGCTGGGTGCCGCCATGGCCCACTGGACCGACGCCGCCCAACCCTGGCTGGATGCCGCCCTCACCGGCTTCAGCCTGGTGGCGCAAATGTGGATGGCGCAAAAACGCGTACAGTGCTGGCCGCTGTGGATCACCGTGGATGTGATCTTCGTCGGGCTGTTCCTCTACAAAGGCCTGTACCTGACCGCCGCGCTCTATGCCTTGTTTACCGTGATCGCCGTGCAGGGCTGGCGCGCATGGCGCGCCGACCCGGCGTTGCAGCCATGAAAGTCGTGGTACTGGCCGGCCCGGAATCCAGCGGCAAAAGCTGGTTGGCAGCGCAGTTGCAGGCGCACTTTGGCGGGATGATGGTGGACGAATACGTGCGCCATTTCATCGACCAGCACCAGCGCGACACCACCTTGGCCGACATCCCCGAGATCGCCCGCGGCCAACTGGCCTGGGAAGATGCCGCCCGCGCCGCGCAGCCGGCATTGCTGATCCTGGACACCAACCTGCTGACCAACAAGCTCTGGAGCCAGACCCTGTTTGGCGACTGCCCGGCGTGGCTCGACAGCGAACTGCTGGCCCGCCATTACGACTTGCACTTGCTACTGTCGCCCGAGGACGTGGAATGGACCGCCGACGGCCAACGCTGCCAGCCGGAGTTCGCCGACCGCCTCGCATTCTTTCAGGCCAGCCGTGACTGGCTGGAGCAACATCATCAGCCGCTACGGATAATCCGTGGGGAGTGGCACGCCCGCCAAGCGCAGGCGTTTTCAGCTGTGGAGCAACTGCTGGATTAAACCGCGCAGCTGCCACCCAGCTGTCCCATGATGATATCGCGCTCTCCCTGGCTTTTTTCCGCAGCCACCATGGAGAACACGAAGGGTTGACGCCTCAGTAGCCCAGCGACAACCCGGTATTGCGCCGAGGGTCGTTGGCCCCGTAGAAACGGTTGTTGCCGACCGGATTGCCATCCAGGGACGGCGCGCCCACCAGGATCGCCGCCAGGTGGTTCGCGTCCTGGGGACCTGCAAACTTGTGGCCCCAGCCTTCGAGGATTTTCTGGGTATCGGGGCTCAGGGCAAAGCGCTCGATATTGGTCGCCTCAGGCAGCCACTGCTGGTGGAAACGCGGCGCGTCCACGGCTTCCTGGATGTTCATCTTGTAGTCGATCACGTTGAGGATGGTCAGCAGTGTGGCCGTAATGATGCGGCTGCCACCCGGCGTACCCACCACCATCACCGCCTTGCCGTCCTTGGTGACGATGGTCGGGCTCATGGACGACAACGGCGTCTTGCCCGGGGCGATGGCGTTGGCTTCGCCCTGGACCAGGCCGTACATGTTCGGCACGCCGATCTTGGAGGTGAAGTCGTCCATTTCGTCGTTGAGGATCACCCCGGTCTTGCTCGCCATCACGCCGGCGCCAAACCAGTCGTTGAGGGTGTAGGTCACCGAGACTGCATTGCCCCACTTGTCGACGATGGAATAGTGGGTGGTGTTATTGCCCTCGTGAGGCGATACCCCGGGCTTGATGTCCTGGGAGATCCCGGCTTTCTGCGGGTCGATGGCGGCGCGCAGTTTGGCGGCGTAGTCCTTGTCCAGCAGATGGTCGACCGGGTTTTGCACGAAGTCCGGGTCGCCGAGGTAGCTGTTGCGGTCAACGTAGGCGTGGCGCATGGCCTCGATCTGGTAGTGCAGGCCTTGGGCCGAGTGATAGCCAAGGTCGGCCATCGGATAGCCTTCGAGGATGTTCATGATCTCGCAGATCACCACGCCGCCAGAGCTCGGTGGTGGCGCAGAAACCACGTGGTAGCCGCGGTAGTCACACTCGATGGGCGCCAGTTCGCGGGTCTTGTATTTGTCCAGGTCGGCCTGGGTGATGATGCCCTTGCCTGACTGGCTGGAATCGACAATCGCCTTGGCTACCCAGCCCTTGTAGAAGCCGTCGGTGCCCTTGGCGGAGATTTCCCGCAGGGTTTTCGCCAGGTCTTTCTGCACCAGTTTCTGGCCCACCAGCATCGGTTCGCCGCCGTGCAGGAAGATGCCGCGCAGGTCTTTGTCTTTCTTGAATTCGTCAGTGGCCGTGTGCAGCAGGTCGACATCGCCCTGCTCCAGGGCAAAGCCGTCTTCGGCCAGCTTGATGGCCGGGGCGATGACCTGGGCGCGCTTGAGGGTGCCGTATTTGCTCAGCGCCAGTTCCATGCCCGACACGGTGCCGGGAACGCCGACCGCCAGGTGGCCCTTGGAGCTGAGGTCGGGGACGACGTTGCCATCCTTGTCCAGGTACATGTCGGCGGTGGCCGCCAACGGGGCTTTTTCGCGGAAGTCGAGGAAGGTCTTGCGCCCGTCGGCCAACTGCACGGTCATGAAGCCGCCGCCGCCCAGGTTGCCGGCCGCCGGGTAGACCACGGCCAGGGCGTAACCCACCGCCACCGCCGCATCCACCGCGTTGCCACCGGCCTTGAGCACATCCACGCCCACGTGGGTGGCGAGGTGCTGGGCCGTGACCACCATGCCATTTTCGCCAGCCACCGGGGCCTGGGAGGCCGCCTGTACGCCGCTGACGGTCAGCACCAGCGCCGTGGCAATCAATGTTCGGATAAACGGTTGGTATTTCATCCCTGGCTACTCTGTTTATTGGAAGAATTAGAAAGTAGTACGTTTCGAACACAAGCCCCAGCCTTATGCCGCGTTTGTGACAGAGCCTGTCGGTAACGGAATAATGCCCATGCTATATTCCGGGCCTTTACGCTGTGCAGCAGAGGCTTTTCGATGGTGATCAAGAAGACCGGTATCCGCGCCCAGCAAGCCGACCAGACCCGCGCGCGGATTCTCCAGGCGGCGGTCAAGGTCTTCACTCGCGACGGCTATTCCGGCGGCCGCGTCGAAAGCATTTCCCGGGAGGCCGACTCCAACGACCGCATGCTGTATTACTACTTCGGCAGCAAGGAGCATCTGTTTGTGTGTGTGCTGGAGCACACCTATGAACAGTTCAACAAGGCCGAAAGCAAACTCAAGCTCGACCTGAGTGCGCCGGTGCAAGCGTTGCAGGCGCTGGTGGGGTTTATCTGGAATTACTATGTCAAGCATCCCGAGTTTGTGGCGATCCTGAGTATCGAGAACCTGCACAAGGGCAAGCATGCGAAGCAGTCCGGGGAGTTGCGGCGGTTGTCGGGGGAGGCGGTTGGGGTGTTGCGGCCGATCATCGAGGCGGGTCAGGCGCAGGGGTTGTTTCGTGAGGATGTGGACATCAAGCATGTTTACTTGATGATTGCTTCGTTGTGCTACTTCTACAATTCCAACCAGCACACGCTTAGTTCGTTTTTGGGGGAGGATCTGGCGGACAAGGGGCAACAGCGGGATTGGCTGGGGTTTATCAGTGATTTGGTGTTGCGCGGCGTACGGTAATGTGGGAGCTGGCTTGCCTGCGATAGCGGTGTACCAGTCACCACCGCTATCGCAGGCAAGCCAGCTCCCACATTTGATCTCCATATGGCTTGGAGCTTTCAGTGAGTGCCAGGGTTCGCTCGCAGGTGTGCCACGGTTTTTTCCAGGCCTTCCCACTGTGGTGCATCAGGTGCAAAGCGCCCGCGCAGGTAGGCGGCCAAATCCGCTACCTGGGTGTTGGACAGGCTGTCCTTGAACGCGGGCATATAGCCCAGGTCCTTGGTCGCCGGGGTGCTGATGCCTTGCAGGATCACCTTGATCAGGTTGTCCGGCTGGTCGCTGTGCACGTTGGTGTTGGTCGCCAGTGACGGGCTGACCCCGAACAGTTTCGGCCCCTGCCCGTCGGCATGGCAGGCCTTGCACGAACCTTCGAATACCCGGCGGCCATTCGCATTGGGCAGCGTTACGGCCGCCACCACCTGTGCTTCTGCTGCGCCGCTGTCATTCAGCGAGGCCAGGTATACGGCCATCGCGCGGATATCGGTCTTGGGCAATTTCGCCAGTTCAGTTACGACCGGCCCCATCGGCCCTGTCGCCACGCCGTGTGCGTCGGAATAGCCGGTGCTCAAATAAGTGAACAGTTGGTCTTCGGTCCACGGCGTCGGTGCCTTGGACAAGCCATTCAAGGCCGGCGCCTCCCACCCATCCACCATACCGCCCGCCAGGAACGCCTTGCCGCCCTTCTCCGCGCCCATCAGGTTGCGCGGCGAATGGCACGCCGCGCAGTGCCCCAGGCCATTGACCAGATAGGCCCCGCGATTCCATTGCTCACTGCGCTGTGGTTGCACAGTGATTTCCCCGCGACGCAAAAACAGTGCGTTCCACCCGGCCATCAACGGGCGGATATTGAACGGAAAACTCATCGCATTCGGCACCGGCGCCTGGCTCACCGGTGCCTGGGACATCAGGTAGGCATACAGCGCCTGCATGTCGGCATCGTTGATATTGCGAAATGCCGTATAGGGAAACGCCGGGTACAGGTTGCGCCCGTCGCGGCCAATGCCATCGCGCATCGCCCGCTCGAACGCCGGGTAGGACCAGTTGCCAATCCCGGTCTTCTCATCCGGGGTGATGTTGCTGCTGTAGAGCGTGCCGAATGGCGTGTGCATCGCCAGCCCGCCGGCATTGGTCGCCCCGCCCGGCGCCGTGTGGCACACCGCGCAATCCCCTACCGCCGCCAGCAACCGACCGCGCTCCAGGGTGGCCTTGGACCAGGTGCCGGCGCTGGGCGGTGCAATCGGGGCGATTTCGCTGTGGAACGGCCACGCGGTGGCGGCCATGCCCAACACCGCGCCAAAGGCTGCAAACAATGAGCCGAACAACCATTTGCGGCGTTTTTCCGGGGACTTTGCCGGCTCGCCCAGCGTGCCCGCATTCAGCGCCGCCAACACGCGCTCGGGGGTGATCGGCAGCTCGCGAAAACGAATGCCGGTGGCGTCATAGATCGCATTGGCAATTGCCGCCGCGCTGGGCACCGAGGCCGACTCGCCGGCGCCCATCGGCGGCTGGTCCTGGCGCGGCATCATCAGTACGTCGATCTGCGGCACTTCAGGGAAGGTCAGGATCGGATAACCGCCCCACTCCTTGCTCGCCACGGTCGACTCTTCAAAGGTCACGCGCTCCTTGAGCACGCGGCTGGTGGACTGGATCACATTGCCGTGGATCTGATGCTGCACGCCCGCCGGGTTGATCATCATGCCCGAGTCATGGCCGATCACCACGCGGGTCACCGAGACGTCGCCGGTCTGCTTGTCGATGGCCACGTCCGCCACCCAGGCCGCCCAGGCCGCACCGAAGCCGGGGAACTTGCTGTGGATGTAGCGCGCATAGGCAAAGCCCCGGCCGCGCAGCAGGTGGTCTTCATTGGCGGTTTGCATCGGTGCGGTGCGCGGTGCCCAGTTGGCCCGTTCGGCGGTGGATTTCACCAGGTCGATGGCGCGTTCGTCCTTCAGGTAACGCAGGCGGTATTCCACTGGGTCGACGCCGGCGGCGAACGCCAGTTCATCGATATAGGACTCATGGGCGAAGGTGTTGGGCAGAGCCGATACGCCGCGCATCCATGAGGCGCGCACGATCGGTGCCATGTCGTTGATGGTGACGCGCATGTGCTCGATGTCGTACGGCGGGATCGACGTGCGGTCGCCCATCTCGAACATGGCCGCCACCGGCTCGACCCGGCCGGTCAGCAACAGCGCCAAGGTAGGCGCGCCGTTGGACGGGTAGCTGGTTTCAAAGTCATAGGCGGCGATGCTGCCGTCGGCGTTCAGGCCGCCGTCCACATCCATCAATTGTGCGGTGCCCTTGGGTTCCCACAGGTGTTCCTGTTCGCGGGTCAGTTGCACCCGCACCGGCTTGCCCACCGCGCGGGACAACAGCAAGGCGTCGGCGCAGACATCGTCGGCGCAGTTGCGCCCGTAACAGCCGGAGGCTTCCATACGGATCACGTCGATGGACTCCTCCGGGCACTCCAGCAGCCAGGCCAGGTCGGCCCGCAGCAGGTGCGGGTTCTGGCTGCCGGACCAGACCCGGCTGATCCCGGGCTGGTAGTCGGCCACGCCGCAGGACGGCCCGATGGAGCCGTGCATCTGGTACGGCCACAGGTAGGTGCGCGGCATGCGCTGGCTGGCGGCGGCCAGGGCTTCGTCGACGTTGCCCTGGTCGAGTACCGTGCGGCGTACCCGGGGGTTGTCGCGAATCGCCTGCTCTACATCACTCATGTCCGGTAGTGGGTTGTTCCAGGGTTTCCAGTGCGCCAGCAGTTCCTGGGCGGCCTTGATCGCCTGTTCCTCGCGCAACGCGACCACGCCGACAAAATCACGGATCACCACCACCGCGACGATGCCCGGGATATGGGCGATGGAGGACTCGTCGACACTCAACAGGCTATTGCCGACAAAATCACCGCAATCCAGCCCCGCATACGGCGGGCGAATTACCCGGCCGTGGAGCATGTCCGGTACGCGCATGTCGTGGACGTAGGTCAGCTCGCCAGTGGCCTTGCCGGGGATATCGACCCGCGCGGCGCCCTTGCCCACCAGGCGGTAATCCGCGGTGGCTTTCAGCGGTGCATCGCCGCTGATGCGCAGTTCGTCATGTTCGCCCGTCACCAGCTCGCTGTAGGTGGTGGTGCGTCCGTCTTCGGCGCTGATGACGCCCGCTTCGACCTTGAGACGTTGCGGGTTGACCGACCAGCGTTGCGCCGCCCGCGCCAGCAGGAAACGCCGGGCTTCAGCGGCGGCGTTACGCAGCGGGATCGCGGAGATTTGCAGCGTCGCACTGGCAATGGTCGCGCCCTGGTTCGGCACGCGCTCGGTGTCGCCCAGCACCATGCACACCTGCTCCATCGTCAGGTCCAGTTCCTCGGCGACGATCTGCGCCAGCGACGTGCGAATGCCGGTGCCCAGGTCCACATGCCCGTTGAAGGCGTACACCCGCCCGTCATCGTTCACCGCGATAAACAGCCCCAGCTCCTTGGGCTTGACGGTCGGTGTGCCGCCCTTGGCCACCGGCCCCGAGGGCGGCAGCACGTCGTCGACGATCAGCAGGACGCCGGCCTTGGCCAGCCATTGGTCGCGGGAAGGGATTGCGTCAGTCATGGTCATCGATCCACGTTCAAGGCGTTTGGCGGGCGGCACGCAGCACCGCGCGGAGGATTTCGATATGGGTGCCGCAGCGGCACAGGTTGCCCGACAGTTCAGTGCGCACCTCGGCTTCGCTGGGGTTGGGGTTGCGGTCGAGCAAGGCCTTGGCGGTCATGATCATGCCGTTGAGGCAGTAGCCGCACTGGGCGGCCTGCTCGTCGATAAAGGCTTGTTGCACCGGGTGCGGGGTTTCGCGCGTACCGAGGCCTTCGAGGGTGACGATGTCGCGGCCCACGGCGCCCGACAAGGGGAAGACGCAGGAGCGTGCGGCCACGCCATCGATGATCACCGTGCAGGCGCCGCACTCCCCCAGGCCGCAGCCGTATTTGGGACCATTGAGTTGCAGGTCATTGCGCAGGATCAGCAATAACGGGGTGTCGGCCATCGCGCTGACTTGTGTGGTGTGGCCGTTGACCTCAAGCGTTACCGTGATGTGCTGGCTGATCATTCGTGTCGCCCATGGCTTTGGTGAAGTGCCCACTACATTAAATAGTCAAAAAAAAGCGTCGCGTACCTGGGGTCTCGCGACACACTTTTCTGGTGAAGTGGTTACTACATCAAGCAGAGCAAAAACGGTGCCAGAAGATGGGTGAGTTCCTGTGGCGAGGGAGCTTGCTCCCGCTGGACTGCGCAGCAGGCCCATTTTTTGGGGTCGCTTCGCAACCCAGCGGGAGCAAGCTCCCTCGCCACAAAAGGGGTTGGGTTTCAGCCTTGGGGGGTATCAGTTTTGGGGGTCGTCGATCATTTTGCGTAGCAGGAACAGCACGGCCACGCGCTCGGCGGGGTTGAGGTTGCTCAGGGTCAGTTCGGTGATGGTCGCGGCGCAGGGCACGGTTTGCTGCACCAGCGTGGCGCCGGAGGCAGAGAGGTTGACCACGACTTTGCGCTTGTCCTGGGGGTCGGGCTCGAGGGTGATCAGTTCGCGGGCCTTGAGCCGCTCGACGATGCCGCGGATGGTGGCCTGGTCGACGGCGGTGGCCTTGACCAGTTCGGTCAGCGAGCTTGCACCATGATCGCGCAGGGCGCAGAGGGTGACGAACTGCACGGCGGTGAGCTGGGAGTCGCCGACGTTCTGCTGGAAGATCGCCAGGTGGCGCTGGTAGGCCTTGCGCAGCAGGTGGCCAACTTGCTCGGAGAAAACGTAGGAATCAGGCACGGCGGGCTCGGGAAGGCGGTGGTCGATGGGGTGGCATGATGGCGGGGTTGTGGGTTGGACTCAAGCATCAGCCATCGAAGGAACCGAATCGCATGTGGGAGCTGGCTTGCCTGCGATTGCGGGGGATCAGCCAGCTCTCTGTTGTCTGACACTCCGCTATCGCTGGCAAGCCAGCTCCTACAGGGGATTTTTAGCGTGCCAGGGAGGCTGGGGGGGCTACGACGTCGCCGGCGATGACGACGGCCTCATCATCGAGGTAGACGTCGCAGTTGCGCAGCGGGATGTCCATGTGGCACGGCGTCTTGCGGGTGCCGCCGACTTCGGTGTTCGGGCCGGTGGAGAACAGGAAGTTGCCGTAGAACGCCCGGGCGTCCATGCACATGCCGTCGTTCTTGTCGTGCAGGCCCATGGCCGTCCATTGCGCCCGTGGCTGCAGGCCCCAGCCGATGTGGGAGATGCCGTACACCTCGGGATCATTGAAGTATTTCATGTAGTCGCGCAGGTATTCGGCCTCGAACCCGCCATGAATTCTGGTGATGAAGCCCTTTTCGATCTCCAGGGTGATTTTCTCCCGGGTGTAGGTCTTGAACGGCAGCAGGATGTCGCCGATGTCCAGCACCAGTACGCCTTCGGCGGTTTCTTCGTTGGGCCAGGAGAACAGGAAGCCGCTCGGCCAGTGATCCCAGCGTCCCGGTTCGTCGGCAAAGCCGTATTCGGTGACTGACGGGTATTGCCCCAACGCCGCGCGGAAATCACTGCCGGCGCGGGATTTGACGTGGATCGAGCGGGCCTTTTTCAGCAGTTGCTCGGCGGCCAGTACCCGCACCTTGTCTTCCTCGGTGGGCAGCATGCGCGCCAGCACTTCCGGGGGTTCCACCGCCAGCAGGATGCGTGTGCCGGTCTTGAGGATCTGCTCCTGCTCCGGCGAGTGCAGCAACATCATGGTGTCGACGATCAGGTCGGCCGCCTCCAGCGCCCGCTGGGCCGCGATGTTGCCGGTCAGCGCGGTGTCGCCGCAATAGGCAGTCATGTCATTGCCCATCGCCCGGGGATGGTTGAACGACGGCAGTTCCACCGCGTACACCTTGGCCCCCAGACGCTGCGCCGCGTCCATGGCGGCGCGCACGGTGCGCGGGTCGGAGTAATGGCTCTTGAGCACGGCGACGCTCTGGGTCGGGTCGACCTTAGAGAGCTTCAACACGTGCTCAAACATCTGGGTCAGTTCGCAATCACTTACTGGCATTTCCTCTCTCCTCAGCGGCTGCACCAAGATCTGGCAGTGCGCTTCACTCTAGTGCATTTTTATAGCGTATACGCCATTTATCCAAGATAAGAACTGATTTCTGCATGGACTGCAAGCGCCACGCCAAAACGTTACCAATTCACACATAGCCAATGAAATATGGAGATAAACGGTTACAGGGGATCCATATGGCCAAAAAAACAATTTTTCAGGCGTGGGCTTTTCATTTGAAAATATGAGCGTATACACTTTAAAAACCTTGCGGACAGACGCCGCCGGCCATCATTCGAAAAAGAGGACCACGCCCCATGGGAAGCACACAAAAAATCGCAATCGTCGGCGCCGGCCTTGGCGGTGCCGCCGCTGCCACTCTGCTGCAACAAGCAGGGTTTGACGTGGACATCTTTGAACAGGCGCCGGAGTTTTCCCGCCTCGGTGCCGGGATCCACATGGGGCCCAACATCATGAAAATCTTCCGGCGCATGGGCATCGAAAAGCAGTTGGACCTGATGGGCTCGCACCCCGAGCACTGGTTCAGCCGCGACGGTGAAACCGGCGACTACCTGTCACGCATCCCTTTGACCGGCTACGGCGCGTCCTACATCACCGTGCACCGTGGTGACCTGCACGCGCTGCAGATGTCCACCCTCAAGCCCGGCACCCTGCACTTCAACAAACGCCTGGAAACCCTCGAAGAAACCGACACCCAGGTGCGCCTGACCTTTGCCGACGGCGAAGTGACCTACGCCGACATCGTGATCGGCGCCGACGGCATCAACTCACGCATTCGCGAGGAGCTGCTGGGTGCCGAAAAGCCGCTGTACAGCGGCTGGGTCGCCCATCGTGCGCTGATCCGTGGCGATCAACTGGCCAAGTACGACCTCAAGTTCGAAGACTGCATCAAGTGGTGGACCGAGGACCGGCACATGATGGTCTACTACACCACCGGCAAGCGCGACGAGTACTACTACGTCACCGGCGTGCCGCACCCGGAATGGGACTTCCAGGGTGCCTTCGTCGACAGCAGCCGCGAAGAGATGTTCGACGCCTTCAAGGGCTACCACCCCACTGTCCAGGCGCTGATCGAATCCACCGAAAGCGTGACCAAGTGGCCGCTGCGCAACCGTAACCCGCTGCCGCTGTGGAGCCGTGGCCGCCTGGTATTGCTGGGCGATGCCTGCCACCCGATGAAGCCGCACATGGCCCAGGGCGCCGGCATGGCCATCGAAGACGCAGCGATGCTCACCCGCTGCCTGCAGGAAACCGGCATCAGCGACTACCGCACCGCCTTCGAACTGTATGAAGCCAACCGCAAGGAACGTGCTTCCCGGGTCCAGGCCGTGTCCAACGCCAACACCTGGCTGCGCACCCAGGAAGACCCGGACTGGGTCTACGGCTATGACCTCTACGCCCAACAGCTGAAATCGGGGGTGGCCGCGTGAGCAGCTTTCTCTACGGCGGCAACGTCCAGGCCAACGGCATTCGCCAGCATTACCTGCGCTACGGCGGCAAGGGCCCGGCACTGATCCTGATCCCCGGCATTACCAGCCCGGCGATTACCTGGGGCTTTGTCGCAGAGCGCCTGGGCCTGCATTTCGATACCTATGTGCTGGATGTGCGCGGTCGAGGCCTGTCGTCCACCGGCCCGGAACTGGATTACAGCGCCGACACCTGTGCCGATGACATTGGTGCGTTTGCCGATGCCTTGAAGCTCGACAGCTATCACCTCGTGGGCCATTCCATGGGCGCGCGGTTTGCCGTGCGCAGTGCAGTGCGCCACCCCCAGGGCGTCAACCGCGTGGTGCTGATCGACCCGCCAGTGTCCGGCCCCGGCCGCCGTGAATACCCGAGCAAACTGCCGTGGTACGTCGATTCGATTCGCCAGTCGCTGGTGGGTATGGACGCCGAGGCCATGCGCGCCTTCTGCGCCACCTGGACCGACGAGCAACTGCAACTGCGCGCCGAATGGCTGCACACCTGCTACGAACCGGCCATCGTGCGCGCGTTCAATGACTTCCATACCGTCGACTTCCACCAGGACCTGCCGCACCTGGAGGCGCCTGCCCTGCTGATTGTTGCCGGACGCGGCGGTGTTATTCAGCCCGAAGATGTCGAGGAAGTCCGGCAGTTACAGCCAAGCCTGCAGGTGGCCCATGTGCCGAATGCCGGACACATGATCCCCTGGGACGACCTTGAAGGCTTTTTCGCAGCCTTCGGCGACTTCCTCGGCCAGCCCCTGACTGCATAACGGAGACCACCATGCTCAAGCCTTACCGCATCGGCCAGATCGTGCCGAGTTCCAACACCACCATGGAAACCGAGATCCCGGCGATGCTCAACGCGCGCCAGGCGATCCGCCCGGAACGTTTCACCTTTCACTCCAGCCGCATGCGCATGAAGCAGGTGCGCAAGGAAGAGCTGGCGGCGATGGACGGCGAGTCCGACCGTTGCGCCATCGAACTGTCCGACGCCAAGGTCGACGTGCTGGGTTACGCCTGCCTGGTAGCGATCATGGCCATGGGGCTGGGCTACCACCGCAACTCCGAGCAACGCCTGCGCAAGGCCACCGCCGACAATGACGCCAACGCCCCGGTGATCACCAGTGCCGGCGCCTTGATCGAAGGCCTGAAAGTGATGGGCGCCAAGCGCATCGCCATCGTCGCGCCCTACATGAAGCCGCTGACCGAACTGGTGGTGAACTACATCCGCGAAGAAGGCTTTGAAGTGGTGGACTGGCGCGCCCTGGAAATCCCCGACAACCTCGAAGTGGCCCGCCACGACCCGGCCAAGCTGCCGGCCATCGTTGCCGGGATGAACCTGGAAGGCGTCGACGTAATCGTGCTGTCGGCCTGCGTGCAAATGCAGTCGCTGCCGGTGGTGGCCAAGGTCGAAGCGCAAACCGGCCTGCCGGTCCTCACCGCCGCCATCGCCACCACCTACGCCATGCTCAAGGCCCTGGACCTGGAACCCATCGTCCCCGGCGCCGGCGCCCTGCTCTCCGGCGCCTACTAAAAACGCTTTTGTGGTGAGGGAGCTTGCTCCCGCTGGGGTGCGAAGCGCCCCCAAAAAATAGGCCTGCTACGCAGTCCAACGGGAGCAAGCTCCCTCGCCACAAGGTATGTGCACTGTCCATTACCGAGGACTGAAAGATGAGCGACCAATCCGCCGACGCCAACTACCAGGGTGTCTGGGGCAACCGAATCGGCTTCGGCAAAAAGTCCGCCCTGCTGATGATCGACTTCATGCAAGGCTACACCACCGAAGGCGCGCCCTTGTTCGCGCCGGGCGTGGTCAGTGCCGTGACCGAAAGCATCGAACTGCTGGCCAGCGCACGCCGCCACGGGATCAGCGTGGTGCACACCAATATCCGCTACCATCCCGGCCATTTCGCCGACGGCGGTATCTGGGTAAAAAAGGCCCCGGTGATGAAAGACATGGTCGAGGGCAACCCCCTCGCCGCCTTCTGCCCCGAAGTCCTGCCCCTGGCCAATGAAGTGGTGATCACCAAACAATACGCCAGCGCGTTTTTCGGCAGCAGCCTGGCCCCGATGCTGCACGCCCAGGGCATCGACACCGTGGTGCTCGCCGGCTGCTCCACCAGCGGCTGCATCCGCGCCACCGCAGTGGACGCCGTGCAACACGGGTTTCGCACCATCGTCGTGCGCGAATGCGTCGGCGACCGCCACCCGGCGCCCCATGAAGCCAACCTGTTTGATATCGACAGCAAGTACGGCGACGTGGTCAGCAAGCAGGAGGCGATGAGCAAGTTCAAGGAGCAATAACGCGTCAACAGGAACCACGACAAAGAGCGTGGTCCGGAAAAAACTGAGAGCTCACCCTGGAATTCATTCAAAGCTGGACGCAGCAACCTGTAGGAGCTGGCTTGCCTGCGATAGCATCGACTCAATGTACCTGACACCCCGAGTCGCATGCATCGCGGACAAGCCCAGCTCCCACAGAAACCAGCTCCTACAGTGGAAAACCAGTGCAGCTCCCAGTCTTCTGTCACTGCCTTTGGAAGTCGCTTTCACAGCACTCCGAAGTGCTGAAAAAGCGGCTGTATAAAAACCATAAGTCACCGCCAGGAGACACCCCAATGCCCATTGCGAATGCAGCGCCCGCGACTACGGTCGCCGATCCGGTCCACACGCTCTACCACAAGATCACCTGGAAGCTGATTCCGTTCCTGTGTTTCTGCTACCTCGCCGCCTACCTGGACCGTATCAATATCGGCTTCGCCAAACTGCAGATGCTCGACCAGCTGCACTTCAGCGAAACCGCGTTCGGCCTCGGCGCCGGCCTGTTTTTTGTCGGCTATATCATTTTCGAAGTACCGAGCAACCTGATCCTGGAAAAGGTCGGCGCGAAGATCTGGATCGCCCGCATCATGATCACCTGGGGCCTGCTCTCGGCCTGCACCATGCTGGTCACCTCCACCACCCAGTTCTACATCCTGCGGTTCCTGCTGGGCGCGGCCGAGGCCGGGTTCCTGCCGGGCGTGCTGTATTACCTGACCACCTGGTTCCCCACCCATCGCCGCGGCCGGATCATCGCGCTGTTCATGATCGGCCTGCCACTGTCCAGCGTGATCGGCGGCCCGTTGTCCGGCTGGATCATGGGCCACTTCGACAACATGGCCGGCCTGCGCGGCTGGCAGTGGCTGTTCCTGATCGAGGCGGTGCCCAGCGTGCTGCTCGGGGTGTGGACCTTCTGGGCGCTGCCCAATACCTATCAGCAAGCCAAGTGGCTGTCGCCGGAAGAAAAGACCCTGCTGGAAAGCGAACTGCGCAAAGACGATGCCGACGGCACCGACAGCAAGCACAGCTTCCGCGACGGCTTCTTCAACCTCAAGGTATGGATGCTCGGCGGCATCGACTTCTCGATCCTGCTCAGCGCCTATGCCATGGGTTTCTGGATGCCGACCTTCATCCGCAACGCCGGCATCACCGACACCTTCCACATCGGCATCCTCACCGCCCTGCCCAGCGTGGCGGCCCTGCTGGGCATGCTGCTGATCGGCGCAAGTTCCGACAAACACCGTGAACGCCGCTGGCACATCATCGTGCCGTTTTTCATCGGCGCCGCAGCCATGGCCACCAGCACCTTCTTCACCCATAACGTGGTCGCCACCGTGGCCCTGTTTGCGATTGCCTCGGCGGCGATCATCGGTGCGGTGCCGGTATTTTTCAGCCTGCCGGCGACCTTTCTCAAAGGCACTGCAGCGGCCACCGGATTTGCCCTGGCCTGCTCGCTGGCGAACATCGCCGGCCTGGTGAGTAACTCGTTGATGGGGGTGGCGATTGACGTCACCGGCAGCAGTGCCGGGGCCTTGTGGTTTTTTGCCGGCTGCCTGATTCTCAGCAGCTTCCTGGTCATCGCCTTGCCGGCGAAACTGGTCAACCGCTAATAGGGTGAGTTTCCATGCAAGGTTTCATCAAGCGCTGTGCCCTGCTTGTCGCCGTCGGCCTGTGTGCCGGTACGGCGCAGGCCGCAGAAAAAGTCATCTTCGACACTGACTTCAACGTGCTCAACGATGACGGCCAGGCCTTCATCATGCTCGCCCAATTGCATGGGCAAAAACGCGTCGACCTGCTGGGCATGACCCTGGTCAGCGGCAACGCCTGGGTCGACCAGGAACAGGTGGACGCCCTCAAGGCCGTGGAACGCATGGGCGTGGAAAAGGAAGTCGGCGTGTACTCCGGCGCCGCCTACCCGCTGCTGCATGACTACGCCACCTACGAGGCGGAAAAGGCCCTGTTCGGCTCCGGCTGGCCCGGGGCGTTCAAGAACCCGCGCCCCACCAGTGCCTCCCAGCTGGTCGCGCCGCCGGACGGCCTGGCCACCCACACCAAGCTGCGCAAGGAAACCGCCGCCCAGTTCATCGTCGACAGCGTGCGCGCCAACCCACACGAAGTGACGATTCTGGCGGTAGGCCCGCTGACCAACATCGCCCTGGCGATTCGGTCGGCACCGGACATCGTGCCGCTGATCAAGCGCATCGTGTACATGGGCGGCGCCCTGGAGATTCCGGGCAACACCACGCCGGCAGCGGAGTTCAATTGGTGGTTCGACCCGGAGGCCGCAAAAATCGTATTGCGCTCGCCGATCGAACACGTGATTTTCCCCAACGATGTCTGTGAGAAAGTCACCTTCGACAAGTCAGTGTATGAGCGGGTGATTGCCCACAAGGGCGCAATTGCCGATCTCTATAAGCACGAGTTCGGCCCGCTGTTTGCCAAAGACCCGGCCTACCACAGCTTCACCTGGGACAGCCTGCCAGCGCTGTTTCTTGTGAACCCCGGGATCGTCACCGAATCCCGTGAACTGTGGGTGGACGTGGACGCCACCTTCGGCGCCGACTACGGCCGGGCACTGGGCTACAACAAAGGCGCGCCGGTGGGCACGCAGAAGGCCAAGGTGGTGTTTGGCGTGGACCAGAAGCAGTTCTGGGACGGCTATGTCGGGCTGGTGACATTGCCAGCACCGGTAAAAACAACGCCATAAATAACACTCACCCGTTGCGCCTCCTGCAGAGGCCAGGCCAACGGGCACCCTGCCGCTTTTGCTATCTCCCCTTGAAATACCCCGCCAAACTCCGAAGAGTATTTCTCGGAACGCCTACGGCGCGCGACTCGACACAGGCGGGTAAGTTCGGCCATTCCTGGTCCGGCCTCCCTAGTTCAAGGAGCTTCCATGAGAAGTGTCGAGTCCCATTTCCCAGCTTCCACCACACAGATGCCTGCGGACGATAGCACCGGCATCCGGCCCCTCGGCTCACCCAACACGCTGCTGCCACTCAACACGCCCCCCCGTGATGCGCCGCCCGAACCGGGTGGCAAGGAAGTCGTGCCGTTTCCGAAACGCTCGGGGTTCGGGCTGGTGCGCCAGGCATTGGAAGGCGCACCACCCTCTGCGCCGCCAATGCCATTGGCCAGGCAACGCAGTCTTTCAGAGTCCAGCGTCAGCAGTGATCCGAACACATCAACCCGCGCCGAGGCCGACGCGCAGGTGGCGCAAATCCTGGCGCAGACGGACGATCAGCAGACCGCGCCTCTTCACGTGCCGCCTTCGTCGACCCTTGGGCAATGGTTAACCCAATTGCGCGCTGTACTGAGCAGCCCTGCATTTCAGGCCTTTATCCAGGAAACCGGCCTTGATGCGTCGAGCATTAAGTTTCTGCCTTCTAAGTCGAGCCTCAACGGCATGATCAACGGCAGGTTGGTGAGGTTCACAACCGAAAGCGAAGGTTCCTCAAATATCGCGATCCGGAACCTGGCAATCGCAGAAGCTGTCGTCATTGCCATCGGGCTGCCAACGCCCCTGTCCTACACTGAGGTAATGAGCGGTACGCTAAACGCCTCGATGGTAAAGGCGTTCTACGACGATAGTTTCAAGTCCATCCTCAAATCAGAGAAAGCGCGCGGTCCACAGACGCTGGCAATTCATCGCAGAATCGTTGGCGATATCTATGATCGGAATAACCTCGCGCAGGAACTGAAGGTCATCAGTGCCCGCCTGGGCTCGGGCCGAATCACCCCGGCAACGCTCCCGCATGTGTTGGCCAACACCAAGGTAGATATCCAGGCTGGCTCAACCTATAGCCAACTGCACGCAACTGAGCCTGGGGCCTCTGCCAGCCTGGAGGGTTTCCTGAAAACCCTGGGCAAGCCACTGCCGGAAAGCCGGGAGCAAATCGACCAGCTTGTCACCTTCCTGACCGGTAATGCCGAGCTCTTTTCCGAAGAGACAATCCTGACGATCGCCTATTCCAGAGCACTGAGAAAAGCCGCCGAAGGTCAGTCAGAGGCGCTCGTCGCGGTTCCACGGCACTCACTGCTGGGCCGCTGGCTCGAACTTTACCGCGGCTTGCTCGACAGCGAGGTGGTCCAGGCATGGCTGGTCCGGCAAAACGTTGACCCCGGTACGTTCACGGTTATTCCCGCGACCGGGCAAGCGACAGCCACGGTGAACGGCGCACTGAAAACCTTTGAGCTATCAGACGACTCAGGGTGGGCAGGGATCGCCGGTCCACTCCTGGCAACAGGCAAACTCATCGCACCAGGTTTTGACCAGTCATTGCAGGTGCCCCGCTTGAGCCACTTTATCGACGTGCCAATGAGCATGGTCGCCGGCTTTTACAATGAGCCGCCCACTGACACGGCCGTTCAAGCCCGGGAGCGGGCCGACTATCTTGAACATAGAGGGGCTTTCGATTCCACGCCGGCAACTCCCGCGCATTCGATCCCGTCCCTTGAAACGCATAAGCAGCAAGCGGATACCTATTACGACAACCTTGCCCGCGCCATGGCTGAAAAAAGCAAGTTTGAAAACATTGCCAGCACCACCGCCGCGGCACTGCCCAACGCACGTGCTGAAGCGAAGAAATCTGCCGAGGCGATCATATTCAAGCTCACGGGCAAGACGGTGGATGCCGACACGATTTACCACAACCGGTTTGACACGGCCCGCACGTCCGAAGAACTTTCCCACCGGAGGATCAAAAGCTCACTGCGCTTGCCGGATGCCTTATTGAAGAACTTCAGTGAGGCCGACTGGGTTCCTGGCATGCTCGACGCCACCTCGGGCCTGTACACCGACCCAGAGGGTTATGGAGAACACCACAAAATTGCACTTGCCCCCTCAGAGGTGATGAACGAAAGCTGGAAAACGGATCTCCAGACGATCACGACTACCAAGCTGGATAACTTCTGGGATCAGCACCGTAGCGATTTTCGCTCGATCCTCAAAGGCCGGTTTATTGCCCAGGCCCGCCAGCAATTGCTGGCCTATGAAGCGCTTTCCCCGGCAGAGCAGGCAAAGCTTGCCGATGAGCATAAATTCACGCGCGAGGACTACCTGCTGGTCATGGGGGCGGCGTCGAATGTTTCGTTGAATGAGCGCGCCCCGATCACCGTAGCGCAGTTGCAGGCATCCACATCGACACGCGGCGTTGTCCGGGCCCACCCCTTGGATATCAATGGCTATGGTTCCGATATTGTGCGTTTCACCGCCCAGGACGATGGACAATACCTCTACTCCAATGGCCGGCGTGATGGCAGACAGGTGCTTTACGTGCCAGGAGGCGACCCGGACTTTGTTCGCTTCGACTCTCTGGAAAAGATGGACCAATGGATCGTCGACCAAGCCCGGGATCCGAAGAAGCGCAAGGACCTGGCGTCGCACTTCTCCGTGTACGACCGGCAGGACGGTATCAGCTATTACGGCGTCGACACCTCGCTGGCCAGGCTCGGGACAAACCAGTGGGACCTGGAGGAAGGCATCACCATTGATCGTGCCAACATCAGTATTCACGGCGATGTCTTCCAGCACATCACGCAGATAACCGAAAAACGCACGAGCAGTGATGCGGACTTGGCGATCAAATCAAACAGCGAGGTCATTCGCGACGCTTGGCTCAACGACATCACGGTTGGGACAGGATTGCTGGCAAAGTTGGCTCCCACGGGCATCCTCGCCAGGGGGGTGGCGACCGCCGCCGCGATCGCTGAAACAGCCCTTGGCGTAGAAAAATCGGTTTCGGGTGACACCTTGGCCGAGCGCCGTGATGGCGCACTCAAAGCTGCGGATGGCGCGATGAACGCCCTGTTTTCCGTAGGTGCGAGCAGCGTTCCTGAAGATCCCTTCATCCTGCCAGCCGCCCCAACCCCATCAAAGCTCCCACTGCGAAGTGAAACCTTCTTTGACGGCACCCAGGCGTTGGTCACCGAACAATCATTGGCAGAAGATGCGTATGTCATCTCACGCTCCGACGGCTTTGATGTAGTGGATGGCGAGAAGGTCTATCGCTACAACTCCAGGCAACCCGGCCAACTGACGGACCTGGAGTCTGCCGGGCGCGAGGCGGAGTTGGAAAACTACGAAGCCATTTGCCCCGTGCCTGCAGCGCCTGTCGGGAGAGCGAAACGCGGCGCCAACGATGAGTGCTTCTCCAGAATCATCGTCAACACTGGCAACGAGCTGCAGTTGGAGTTACAGGCGCTGGAGCACGAGCGTCTGTTGCCTTCCCCGCGCAAACTGTTCAACAGTGACCGGTTCGTGGTGCGGGAAAGACGCCTGCACAAGATGGTCGATACTGAAACGGGCACCAAGCTCGTACCGCTTCCCACCCAAAAGCCTATCGAATACAAAACACTTATCGACGGGAAAATAATCGACGATCCGCACTTCGGCCTCCCCTCTGGAACCACCAACAAATTCCTTGAGGCAGAAACACGTGTGGTGAAGCTCGGCAGCATCAGCCCTGGCGTCAACGATCAACGTGAGATGCGCGGCGTTGTGGTGTCCAGCCCTAAAGCAGGTGACCCCTCCCAATACCTGGTGGTTGAGGCGGATACCGCTGAATTCTATTACGTGAAGCTCAGCACGCCGCCGGCAACGGAGGTGACATTCATCAAATGCGGCGCGACAGACTTTGAATTGGCGCTGGCAAAAAAATATCGATCAAAATTTTATATACGCCAGGGCAATTCGGCCCATCCGAATGACGCCAACTTCATTGCACTGCCTAAATTGAAGGACGCGTACAAGTCACTGGAGAGAAATGGCTACTCAAAAGCGGACATCGCTGAACTCAAAAACAAGGTCGCCACGATGACTGTCGAGCAGCAGCGTGAGGTGGTGTTCCAACTACAAACACGAGGCGCGCTTGGCAGCGCCAATATTTCCATGATGCCAAACAAGATATCGGCCCTGACAAAACCCGATAACTTCGCCGGGCTGACCGAAGCACAAAAAAACCAGTTTTATGCGCAGAAGGCAAAGGAGTCGGTAGACCGTGCGATGAAGGCCACCGGGCTGGGCCCCAGCAACCAGGTACATTCAATCGCCGATATAAAACGAGCCGATGCTGCCAGCCAAACCATTGGATGGTTGCGCAAAACCGCGAATCCAAGGACCCATGACCTTGGGGCTCAGGCCATGAAAAGCGGGGCCGGAAATTGTGGCGAAATGAGCCTGCTCGCCAGGGATATCATCACGAAAAGCGGTGGCAAGGCCTATACCTGGGGCGCGGGCGACGCTCACGCCTTCACCGTCGTTGGCGGCCCGTCGATATTGCCTGGCGATACCGTCGACTTCTCGCAAGCCGAATGGGCTGACGCCTGGATCGTTGATCCGTGGGCCGAAATAGCCTGCCCCGCCCGGCAATACACCGCCGAGCTGGAGGCCGCCATGAAAAGATGGGATGCCTTGGGATGGAAGATCCGGGAGGGCGCGAACCCCAACATGAGCCCCCTCGATAACAACTGGACGAATACCCTGTTCAATTTACCGAAAAGCCCGGATGGCTATGGGTACGTCCAGCAGGCCTTGAGCGCCTGATCCGCCGATACGCAATCACAAGGCGGCGCGATATCAGGCCAATTGTGGTTTAATCGCGCCGTTTTTTTGCCCATAGGAACGCCCTGCTCATGAACCCGTCCGCCACCCAAGTCCTGGTCATTGGTTATGTCTGGCCAGAGCCCCGCTCTTCGGCGGCCGGCGGGCACATGATGCAGATTCTGGAGAGCTTCCTGGCCCAGGGCTGGGACATCACCTTCAGCAGCCCGGCCGTCACCGGCGAGCACAAGGCCGACTTGCCCGCCCTGGGCATTCGCGAATGTGCAATTGAGCTGAATAACAGCAGTTTCGATGATTTCATCACCGAACTGGCCCCGGATATCGTGCTGTTCGACCGTTTCATGATGGAAGAGCAGTTCGGCTGGCGTGTGGAAAAATGCTGCCCGAATGCCCTTCGCGTGCTGGAGACGTGCGATCTGCAAAGCCTGCGAGACGCCCGCCACCAGCGCCTCAAGGACTTCCTGAAGGCAGAACCCGACGCTGACGACTTCGGCCCTCTGTTCAATCCGGACCTGGCCGCCGAATTCGATTACATGGCCGACACCGACGTGGCCAAACGCGAGATCGCGGCGATCTACCGTTGCGACATCAGCCTGATGATCTCCGACGTGGAAATCCAGTTGCTCACCGAGCACTTCAAGGTGCCCGCCGCCCTGCTCCACTGGTGCCCGCTGATGCTGACACCGCCCGTAGACGCCTTCGCGCCGTTCGAAGACCGCGCGCACTTCCTGAGCATCGGTAACTTCCGCCATGCACCGAACTGGGATGCAGTGCTGTGGATGAAGAACAGCGTGTGGCCGCTGATCCGCCAGCAACTGCCCGGCGCTCAACTGCACGTGTATGGCGCCTACACCCCGCCCAAGGCCACCGCCCTGCACAACCCGGCCCAGGGCTTTCATGTGATGAACTGGGCGGAAGACGCCTTGCAGGTCATGACGGCGGCGCGTATCTGCCTGGCCCCGCTGCGCTTTGGTGCCGGGATCAAGGGCAAACTGGCCGACGCAATGCTCTGTGGCACGCCCAGCGTCACTACCCCGATTGGCGCCGAAGCCATGGGCGAACCGTGGCCCGGCGCGGTCGAGCACAGCGCCACGGCCCTGGCGACCGAGGCGGTTGCGTTGTATCAAGACCAGGAACGCTGGACCCAGGCCCAGGAAGACGGCCGGCAATTACTGGCCCGCCGCTACGCCCAGGACCTCCACGGCCCGGCCCTGGTGGCGCGCCTGGAACAATGCCGCAGCGAGCTGGCCGCGCACCGGCGCAACAACTTCACCGGCAGCATGCTGCGTCACCATCTGCACAAAAGTACCCAGTACATGGCGCAGTGGATCGAGGCGAAAAACCGCACCCTATAAACACAGACGCTGGCGAGGTGGCGCGCAAGGGGGCATTATCCTTTTGGCAACCACAATAAAGCGACGGCAGCATGACCCGAGCAGCGAGAATCACCGACCCTTCCTACGAGCTGATGGACGATCACAACGGTCTGTCCATCATCTATCGCCAACACGGCTTCCCGTGCCCGTTGGTGCGCTGGCATTTCCACAAGGAATACGAGCTGCACCTGATCGTCGCCAGCTCCGGCAAGGTGTTTATCGGTGACTACATCGGCAACTTCTATCCGGAAAGCCTGTTCCTCACCGGTCCCAACCTGCCCCACAACTGGATCAGCCAGGTGGCCGAGGACGAAGTGGTGCCCAAGCGCGACATGCTGGTGAATTTCACCGACGAGCTGTTCGAGGGCGGCAGCCACGTCTTTGCCGAGCTCAAGACCCTCACCCCGCTGCTGGAGCGGGCGCAGTACGGCATCGAATTTCGCTGCAAAAAGACCATCGCCCAGGCCGTGACCCTGATGCAACGCATCGAGGACGCCCAGGGCATGGCGCGCCTGGGGCACTTTTTCATCCTGTTGGAAGTGCTCAGTGCCTGCGAGGACTACCAACTGCTGTCCGGCGTGACCACCCCGCAACTGGCGGACGAACACAGCATCGACCGCACCAACCGCGCGGTGGACTACATTTTTGCCCACTACGCGCGGGAATTGTCCCTGGAAGAAGTCGCCGAATACCTCGGCATGAAGCCCACTTACTTCTCCCGCGTGTTTAAGCAGGCCACGGGCCGCACCTTCATCGAATTCGTCAACCGCCTGCGTATCAGCAAGTCCTGCGAGCTGCTGGCCGATGGCGACAAGGCCGTGACCGATGTGTGCTTCGAGTCGGGCTTCAACAACATTTCCAACTTCAACCGCCGCTTTCAGCAGCTCAAGGGCATGACCCCGTCGCACTACCGGCGCCTGGCGGTGCAGCGCCTGACCGAGCAAAACCTCGCCTGAAGAACAAACGCGGGCCCGCTTTCCTGTGGGAGCTGGCTTGCCTGCGATAGCGCCGTGACTGACACACCGCCATCGCAGGCAAGCCAGCTCCCACATTTGCACCGTGTTTCCACCGAAAATCCGCCGAGTGCAAAAAAGTATCAGTAGAAGTGCTCCCAAGGATTTGTCACCACGCCAATTGAAGGCTGTAATCAACGCACACTCTTCCAGCTGTCGTGGAAGACACAACAACAATAACTGTCCTTCTGTAGCCCCTGGGCGCAGAAATGGAGTGCGCGATGAAGTTCACAGCTAAAGCTCTGCTTGCCTGTACCTGCATGACCCTCAGTGCCGTCAGTCTTGGCGCGCAAACCCTGACCATTGCCACCGTCAACAACAGCGACATGATTCGCATGCAGAAACTCTCGAAAACCTTCGAGACCGAGCATCCGGAGATCAAGCTGAACTGGGTGGTACTCGAAGAAAACGTGCTGCGCCAACGCCTCACCACCGACATCGCCACCCAAGGCGGACAGTTCGACGTATTGACCATCGGCATGTACGAAGCTGCACTCTGGGGCGCCAAAGGCTGGCTGGAACCGATGAAGGACCTGCCTGCTTCCTACGACCTGGAGGACGTTTTCCCTTCCGTGCGTGACGGCCTTTCCGTCAAGGGCTCGCTGTACGCCCTGCCGTTCTACGCCGAAAGCTCCATCACCTACTACCGCACCGACCTGTTCAAGGACGCCGGGCTGACCATGCCTGAGCATCCGACCTGGACACAGATCGGCGAGTTCGCCGCCAAGCTCACCAACAAGGACAAGGAACAGTACGGCCTGTGCCTGCGCGGCAAAGCCGGCTGGGGCGAGAACATGGCGCTGATCACCACCCTGGCCAACGGCTACGGTGCGCGCTGGTTCGATGAAAAATGGCAGCCGGAATTCAACGGTCCCGAGTGGAAAGACGCGCTGAACTTCTACGTCGACAACATGAAGAAGTCCGGCCCGCCGGGTGCTTCCAGCAACGGTTTCAACGAAAACCTGGCGCTGTTCAACAGCGGCAAGTGTGCGATCTGGGTCGATGCCAGCGTCGCCGGCTCGTTCGTGACCGACAAGACCCAAAGCAAAGTAGCTGACCACGTCGGCTTCACCTTTGCACCGCACGAGAAAACCGAAAAAGGCACGTCGTGGCTGTACTCCTGGTCCCTTGGGATTCCGACCAGCTCCAAAGCCAAGGACGCGGCCAAGGTGTTCACCACCTGGGCCACGTCCAAGGAATACAGCCAGTTGGTCGCCAAGACCGACGGGATTGCCAACGTACCGCCGGGTACCCGCAAGTCGACCTACAGCGACGAATACATGAAGGCTGCACCGTTTGCCAAGGTGACGCTGGAATCGCTGAAAGTCGCCGATCCGAAAGACCCGTCGGCCAAGCCGGTGCCGTATGTGGGCATCCAGTTGGTGACCATCCCTGAATTCCAGGCGATTGGTACCCAGGTCGGCAAGTTCTTCTCCAGCGCACTGACCGGTGGCTCGACGGTGGACAAGGCCCTGGCGGATTCCCAGACCTTCACCGAACGCGAAATGAAGCGGGCCGGTTATCCCAAGTAAAGCGGGCACGCCACCGTAATGCTTTATGTGGAAGGCTCTTGGTGGGAGCTGGCTTGCCTGCGATGCAGACACCTCGGTCTGTCAGTTAAACCGGGGGGATGCCATCGCAGGCAAGCCAGCTCCCACACAAGCCAGCTCCCACATTGACCGCGCTTCGACTCTCGCTCTGCATGTACCTGACTGGTCCTGATCACCATGAATACCACCACTGCCCAAGTGCAAACAGCTACGCCGGACAAGCCGCGCAAAAGCCGCTTGATCAACCCCGGCTGGTTCCTCGTCAGCCCCTCCGTGGCCTTGTTGCTGCTGTGGATGATCGTGCCGCTGGGCATGACCCTGTACTTCTCGCTGATTCGCTACAACCTGCTCTACCCCGGCGAAAACCAATTCGTGGGCCTGGAGAATTTCACCTACTTCATCACTGACTCGGGCTTCCTGCCCGGTGCCACCAACACCCTGTTGCTGGTGGGCAGCGTGTTGCTGATCAGCGTGGTGTTCGGCGTATTAATCAGCGCCCTGCTGGAGGCCAGCGAGTTCTTCGGCCGCGGCCTGGTGCGGGTGTTGCTGATTTCACCGTTCTTCATCATGCCCACCGTCGGGGCGCTGATCTGGAAGAACCTGATTTTCCACCCGGTGTCGGGGATTCTCGCCTACGTGTGGAAGCTGTTCGGCGCCCAGCCTGTGGACTGGCTGGCCCATTACCCGTTGCTGTCGATCATTATCATCGTGTCCTGGCAATGGCTGCCCTTTGCGATCCTGCTGCTGATGACCGCCATGCAGTCCCTCGACCAGGAACAAAAGGAAGCCGCGCGCCTCGACGGTGCAGGCGCCATCGCGATCTTCTGGCACCTGACCCTGCCGCACCTGGCACGCCCGATTGCCGTGGTGGTGATGATCGAAACCATCTTCCTGCTCTCGGTGTTCGCGGAAATCTTCACCACCACCAACGGTGGCCCCGGCTACGCCTCGACCAACCTCGCCTACCTGATCTACAACCAGGCGCTGGTGCAGTTCGATGTGGGCATGGCCTCGGCCGGCGGCTTGATTGCCGTGGTCATCGCCAATATCGCGGCGATCATCCTGGTGCGGATGATCGGCAAAAACCTGACTGACAAGCCTTGAGGGCCGCGCCATGACGCTTCAACAATCCCGCCGCCTGCAAAGCGTGTTGCTCGGCACCCTGGCCTGGGCCATCGCGATCCTGATTTTCTTCCCGATCTTCTGGATGGTGCTGACCAGCTTCAAGACCGAAATCGACGCGTTCGCCACCCCGCCGCAGTTCATCTTCACGCCGACGCTGGAGAACTACCTGCACATCAACGAGCGCAGCAACTACTTCAGCTACGCCTGGAACTCGGTGCTGATCTCGTTCAGCGCCACCGCCCTGTGCCTGCTGATCTCGGTGCCGGCTGCCTACTCCATGGCCTTCTACGAGACCAAGCGCACCAAGGGCACGCTGCTGTGGATGCTCTCCACCAAGATGCTGCCGCCGGTGGGCGTGCTGATGCCGATCTACCTGCTGGCCAAGAGCTTTGGCCTGCTGGACACGCGCATTGCGCTGATCATCATCTACACCCTGATCAACCTGCCGATCGTGGTCTGGATGGTTTACACCTACTTCAAGGACATCCCGAAAGACATCCTCGAAGCCGCCCGCCTGGACGGCGCCACCCTGTGGCAGGAAATGGTCCGGGTGCTGCTGCCGATCGCCAAGGGTGGCCTGGCTTCCACGGTGTTGCTGTCGCTGATCCTGTGCTGGAACGAGGCGTTCTGGTCACTCAACCTCACCTCGTCCAACGCCGCGCCGCTCACCGCATTGATCGCCTCCTACTCCAGCCCCGAAGGCTTGTTCTGGGCCAAATTGTCTGCCGTGTCGACCCTGGCCTGTGCGCCGATCCTGATCTTTGGCTGGATCAGCCAGAAACAGTTGGTCCGCGGTTTGTCCTTCGGCGCCGTGAAATAACGGCCAAACCACACCTCTGTAGGAGCCGGCTTGCCGGCGATGGCGATCTCAAGGTCGCCGCAAGGCTCAAGGGCCTCATCGCCGGCAAGCCGGCTCCTACAGCTAACGTGTTTGGCTCTAGCGAATAACAACAAGCGGAGGCCCATCATGGCCAACCTGAAAATCAAGAATCTGCAAAAAGGCTTCGAAGGTTTCTCCATCATCAAGGGCATCGACCTTGAGGTGAACGACAAGGAATTCGTGGTGTTCGTCGGCCCGTCGGGCTGCGGCAAATCCACCCTGCTACGCCTGATTGCCGGCCTGGAAGAAGTCAGCGAAGGCACCATCGAACTGGATGGCCGCGACATCACCGAAGTCACCCCGGCCAAGCGCGACCTGGCGATGGTGTTCCAGACCTACGCCCTGTACCCGCACATGAGCGTGCGCAAAAACATGTCGTTTGCCCTGGACCTGGCCGGCGTCGACAAGAAGATTGTCGAAAGCAAGGTCAACGAAGCGGCGCGCATCCTGGAGCTGGGCCCGCTGCTGGAGCGCAAGCCCAAGCAGCTCTCCGGCGGCCAGCGCCAGCGGGTCGCCATCGGCCGCGCGATTGTGCGCAACCCGAAGATTTTCCTGTTCGACGAACCGCTGTCCAACCTCGATGCCGCCCTGCGGGTGCAGATGCGCCTGGAGTTGTCGCGCCTGCATAAAGAGCTGCAGGCCACCATGATCTACGTGACCCACGACCAGGTCGAAGCCATGACCCTCGCCGACAAGGTGGTCGTACTGAACAGCGGCCGTGTGGAACAGGTGGGCTCGCCGCTGGAGCTGTATCACCAGCCGGCCAACCTGTTTGTCGCAGGCTTTTTGGGTACGCCGAAAATGGGCTTCCTCAAAGGCAAGGTCACCCGCGTGGACGCACAGGGCTGCGAAGTCGAACTGGACGCCGGCGGGCGTATCAGCCTGCCCCTGAGCAGCGCGACCTTGAGTGTCGGCAGCGCGGTGACCCTGGGCATTCGCCCGGAACACCTGGAAATCGCCTCCCCCGGCCAGGCCACCCTGACCGTTACCGCCGACGTCGGCGAGCGCCTGGGCAGCGACACCTTCTGCCACGTGATCACCGCCAGCAAAGAGCCGTTGACCCTGCGTATCCGTGGCGACATGGCCAGCCAGTATGGCGAAACCCTGCAGCTGCACCTGGACCCGACCCAATGCCACCTGTTCGACGCTGACGGCGTTGCCGTGGCCCGTCCGCTGCGCGCCGCCGCCTGATTTCGCGAGAATTTCCCGATGAAACTGAACAAGCAAAACCTCACGCAACTGGCCCCTGAAGTGCAACTGCCGGCCTATGCGATCGCCAACACAAGCCAAGGCATCGCGCACATCGGCGTCGGCGGGTTCCACCGCGCCCACCAGGCGTATTACACCGATGCACTGATGAACACGGGCACCGGCCTGGACTGGAGCATTTGCGGCGTGGGCTTGCGTAGCGAAGACCGCAAGGCCCGGGACGACCTGGCCGGCCAGGACTACCTGTTTACCCTGTATGAGCTGGGCGACACCGACGACACCGAAGTGCGCGTGATCGGCTCCATCAGCGACATGCTGCTGGCCGAAGACGGTGCCCAGGCGTTGATCGACAAGCTGGCCAGCCCAGAGATTCGGATCGTCTCGCTGACCATCACCGAAGGCGGCTACTGCATCGACGACAGCAACGGCGAGTTCATGGCCAACCTGCCGCAGATCCAGCATGACCTGGCCAACCCGCACTCGCCGAAAACCGTGTTCGGGTTTATCTGCGCCGCGCTGACCCAGCGCCGCGCCGCCGGGGTTGCAGCCTTTACCGTGATGTCCTGCGATAACCTGCCCCACAACGGCGCCGTGACCCGCAAGGCTTTGCTGGCCTTTGCCGCGCTGCACAACCCTGACCTGCACGAGTGGATCAAGGCCAATGTGAGCTTCCCGAATGCCATGGTCGACCGCATCACGCCGATGACCAGCACCGCGCACCGCCTGCAACTGCACGACGACCACGGCATCGACGATGCCTGGCCGGTGGTCTGCGAGCCGTTTGTGCAATGGGTGCTGGAAGACAAGTTCGTCAACGGTCGCCCGGCGTGGGAGACGGTGGGCGTGCAGTTCACCGATGACGTGACGCCGTACGAAGAAATGAAGATCGGCCTGCTCAACGGCAGTCACCTGGCACTGACGTACCTGGGTTTCCTCAAGGGTTATCGCTTCGTCCACGAGACCATGAACGACCCGTTGTTCGTGGCCTACATGCGCGCCTACATGGACTTGGACGTCACGCCCAACCTGGCGCCAGTGCCGGGTATCGACCTGACCGAGTACAAGCAGACCCTGGTGGACCGTTTTTCCAACCAGGCGATTGCCGATCAGTTGGAGCGTGTGTGTTCCGATGGTTCGTCGAAGTTTCCCAAGTTCACCGTCCCGACCATCAACCGCCTGATCGCCGATGGCCGCGAGACCGAGCGCGCCGCGCTGGTGGTGGCAGCGTGGGCGTTGTACTTGAAAGGCGTGGATGAGAATGGCGTAATCTTCCGCATTCCGGACCCCCGCGCCGAGTTTTGCCAGGGGCTGGTGACGGAAGATGCGTTGATCAGCAAGCGGCTGTTGGGGGTGGAAGAGATTTTTGGTACGGCTATTCCCAACTCCCCTGCGTTTGTGGCAGCGTTTGAGCGGTGTTTCGAGAGCCTGCAGGATGTGGGTGTGAGTAAAACGCTGGAGCGGCTGCTCGCCAATATCCACTGACGGAACCGAATCAAAAATGTGGGAGCTGGCTTGCCTGCGATAGCGGTGTATCAGCTAAATGGTTGCTGGCTGAAAGACCGCCATCGCAGGCAAGCCAGCTCCCACATTGATCGCATTCTCACTCCAAAAATAACACTGCTGAGCGACGATCATGACCCAGCAAAACCTCTACCTCGGCATCGACTGCGGTACCCAGGGCACCAAGGCCATCGTCCTCGACGCCGGCAGCGGCAAAGTCCTGGGCCTGGGCGCCGCCAGCCACACACTGCTCAGCGGCGCCAACGGGCGCCGCGAACAGCACACCCAGGAATGGCTGGACGCCTTCACCGAAGCCACCCACCGAGCCTTGCAACAGGCCGGCGTGGACGGCCAGGACATCCTCGCCATCGGCGTCTCCGGCCAGCAACACGGCCTGGTGCTGCTGGATGACCAGGGCCAGGTGCTGCGCCCGGCCAAGCTGTGGTGCGACACCGAAACCACGCCGGAAAACGATCGCCTGCTGCAGCATCTGGGCGGCGAAAGCGGCTCCCTGGAGCGCCTCGGCGTGGCCATCGCCCCGGGCTACACCGTGTCCAAGCTGCTGTGGACCCGCGAACAGCACCCGGATATTTTCGCGCGCATCGCCCATATCCTGCTGCCCCACGACTACCTCAACTATTGGCTCACCGGCCGCGCCTGCGCGGAATACGGCGATGCCTCGGGCACCGGCTATTTCAACGTGCGCACCCGGGAATGGGACCTGGCGCTGTTGCGCCATATCGACCCCGACGAGCGCCTGGAAGCCGCGTTGCCCGAGTTGATCGAGGCCAACCAGCCAGTAGGCACTGTCCTGCCCGCCATCGCCGAGCGCCTGGGCATCAACCCGAATGCCCAGGTGTCCAGCGGCGGCGGCGACAACATGATGGGCGCCATCGGCACCGGCAATATCGCCCCCGGCGTGATCACCATGAGCCTGGGTTCATCCGGCACCGTGTATGCCTTTGCCGACCAGGCCAACGTCAGCCCGCAGGCGTCGGTGGCGACGTTCTGCTCGTCCAGCGGCGGCTGGCTGCCGTTGATCTGCACCATGAACCTGACCAACGCCACCGGAGTGATCCGCGAACTGTTCGACCTCGACCTGGCGGCCTTCAACGCCCAGGTGGCCGAGGCCCCGATTGGTGCCGACGGCGTGAGCATGCTGCCGTTTCTCAATGGCGAACGAGTGCCCGCCCTGCCCCACGCCACCGGCAGCCTGCATGGCTTGACCATGACCAACCTGACCCGCGCCAACCTGTGCCGCGCGGTGGTCGAAGGCACCACGTTCGGCCTGCGCTATGGCCTGGACCTGCTGCGCCAGACCGGCCTGCAAAGCCAGAGTATCCGCCTGATCGGTGGCGGCTCGAAAAGCCCGGTGTGGCGGCAGATGGTTGCCGATATCATGAACACCGAAGTCATCTGCACCGAACAAAGCGAAGCCGCGGCCCTGGGCGCGGCGATCCAGGCGGCGTGGTGCCAGTCCGGTGAGAGCCTGGCGCAGCTGTGCCAGCGTTGCGTCAGCGTCGACGCGGCCAGCCGCACGGTGCCGGATGCCGGCAGCGTCAGCGCCTATCAGCAGGCGTATGAGCGTTATCAACAGCACGTGGCATCCCTTTAAGAGCGAACGAATATGTATTTGGTATGTGGCGAAGCGCTGTTTGATTTTTTCAGCGAGGACGATGCCAGCGGCAAGGCGTCCCTGGTCAATTACAAGGCGATTGCCGGCGGTTCGCCGTTCAACGTCGCGGTAGGTTTGCGTCGCCTGGGCATCGATGCCGGCTTCTTCGCCGGGATCTCCAGCGACTTCCTCGGCCGGCGCCTGTTGCAGGTGCTCAAGGAGGAAGGTGTGCGTGAGGACTACCTGCTGGAGTTCGCAGCGCCCACTACCCTCGCGATGGTGGCCGTGGGTGCCAATGGTTCACCGCAATACAGCTTTCGTGGCGAAGGTTGCGCCGACCGGCAGTTGCAGCTTGAACATTTGCCGACACTGGGCGACGAGGTGCGTGGCGTGCACATCGGCTCGTTTTCACTGGTGGTGCAGCCGATTGCCGACACCCTGCTGGCGCTGGTCCGCCGGGAGAGCGGCAAGCGCCTGATCAGCCTCGACCCCAACGTGCGCCTTAACCCGCAGCCGAATATCGAGCTGTGGCGCGAGCGGGTGGCCGAGCTGGTCAAGCATGCCGACCTGATCAAGGTCAGCGATGAAGACCTGCACCTGCTCTACCCCGGCCAGGCACCGGAAAGCATTCTGCAAGGCTGGTTGCAGCACCGTTGCCAGGTGGTGTTCCTGACCCGTGGTGGCGACGGCGCAACGGTGTTCAGCCGTCAGCACGGCAGTTGGTCGGCACCGGCAGTCAAGGTGGTGATGGCCGATACCGTAGGGGCCGGGGACACTTTCCAGGCCGCCTTGATTGCCTGGCTCACGGAACATCAACTGGACTCCGTCGAGGGCCTGCAACAGCTGTCCCTCGAGCAGATCAGCGGCATGCTCACCTTCGCCATCCGTGCGGCGGCGCTGACCTGCAGCAAGACCGGCCCGGACTTGCCTTACCGTCATCAGCTGGACTGACAAACGCCCCGCAAGGACCAATGTGCCATCATGAAGGCCACGTATTACGTGGCTTTCAGCCCTGCTGCCACCGGTCCAAAAAACCTGCACTGTGTCAAAAACTGTACTAGACCGAAAGGCACGTGCAGTTTTTATAACAAAAGCAGGACAGATCCATGGGCAATAGACGGACCTTTCGCAATCGCGCCGTTTTGACTGTCGGCATCCTCTCACTGCATTACATCACGCCCCAGCAAGCCCACGCGGCTTGCGTGCTCACCCCAGGCCCGGGCAACGACACCTATACCTGCGACAGCGGCAGCAGCGCCGGCCTCACCGACCTGCTGGGCAACAACACCCTGATTCTGCCGGCAGGCGGCTCCGGCACCATCAATGGCGGCGTCACCTTCGGCGCAGGCCAGGACGCGGTGCAAATCCGCTCGGGGCTGATTACCGGCGCGGTCCAGCAAGGCGCCGGCATCGACGACTTCGTAATGAGCGGCGGGCAGATTCAGTCCCTGGCCCAGGGCGATGGCCGTGACACCTTTTTCATGAGTGGCGGCACCATCGTTGGCGCGTTTGAAGACGGCGATGTGGCGCAGCAGACCGGTGGCACCATCGGCCGGGTGGACATGAAGCTCGACAACAATATCTACAACATGTCCGGCGGCGCGATCCTCGGCAACCTGGTGACCGGTTTTGGCATCGACCAGATCATCGTTTCCGGCGGCACCATCGGCGGCAATATCAGTACCAGCGGCGGCGATGACAGCATTAGCGTCAGCGGCGGCGTCATCTCCGGCGAGATCCGCGCCAGTGTCGGCAATGACACGTTCAACTGGACCAATGGCGGCCAGATCAAATCGGCGGTGCTGATGGGTGACGGCGACGACACCGCACGGCTCAGCGGCCTGAATGAAAGCCTGTTGAGCGCAACGCCGTCCATCGATGGCGGCCTGGGCAACGACCAACTGACCTTCGACAACACCACGTCCAGCACCGCCGCACGGTATATCGGATGGGAGACGGTGAACCTCAACAACAACTCGCGCTTCGACCTGGCCGGGGACTTTTTCCTCGGCGACAGTGCCAGCAACACCGGCACCTTCAATATCGACGGCAGCAGCACATTGGGCGTGACCCAAGGCAGTATCCGCCCCTACACCGCGGGCGCCCTGGCGACCCTCAATAACGCCGGCACCCTCGACATGACCAGCCGCAGCAACAGCGCCACGGATACGTTGACGGTGTATGGCAATTACGTCGGCAACAATGGCCAGCTGTGGCTGCAGTCGGTGCTCGGTGACGACAACTCCGCCAGCGACAAGCTGGTGGTGTCCGACGGGACCATCAGCGGGCATACCCAACTGACGGTAACCAACCTCGGCGGCGCGGGTGGGTTCACGCAAAATAACGGGATCGAGGTGGTGCAGGCACTCAATGGCGCCGTCAGCAGCACCGACGCCTTTGCGCTTAAAGGCTCGGTGTCTGCCGGAGCCTATGAATACCTGCTGTTCAAGGGCGGTGTTACCGCTGGCACGGAAAACAACTGGTACCTGCGTTCATCGGTGGTTGCCGTGCAACCGCCAGCGGTTCCACCCGTGCCACCGACGCCACCGGTGGTGGTGCCCGTGCCACCCATCCCACCCGTGCCGCCGGTGGTTGACCCGGATGAGCCGCCCGTGGAGCCGCCCACTTCGCAGCCCGTCGCGCCGGTCGAGCCCCCTGCTCCACCGCCCAGTCAGGTTGCGGCGGCCAACTCGCCGGAGTCGGCAGCGAGCAATCCGGTGTTGCCCACCGCCGTCGCCGGTGCCGAGCCAATTCCTTTGTACCGCCTGGAAGTGCCGGTGTACTCGGTGGTCGTCCCGGCGGCGCAGTTGATGACACTACAAGCCCTTGGCACCTTTCATGACCGCCAGGGTGAACAAAGCCTGCTGAGTGAAACCGGCGCCGTGCCCGCCGGCTGGGGCCGCGCCTATGGCAGTGACTTCAACAAAAGCTGGACCGGCACGGTGTCGCCGAGTTTCGACGGTTCTATCAAAGGCTATCAAGTGGGCCATGACCTCTACGCCTCCGAAACCAGCGGCGGGCAGACCCAGCGCTTCGGCCTGTTCGTCGGCCAAAGCCGCCTGCAGGGTGACATCAAAGGCTTTGCCATGGGCTTTCAGGGCACGCACGCCGGGCGGGTCAAGCTGGACGGCGACAACTTCGGCGTCTACTGGACCCTCACCGACCCCACAGGCTGGTATGTCGATCTGGTGGCTATGGGCACACGCTTCGACGGTGACAGCAAATCCGAGCGTGACGTGAAGATCGACAACAAGGGCCACGCACTGGCGCTGTCGGCGGAAGCTGGCTACCCGATTGCCGTGTCGGAACATTGGGTGGTGGAGCCGCAGGTGCAGGTGATCAACCAGCACATCGACATGGACAGCCAGAACGACGGTATCTCCAAGGTTTCATACGACTCCCAGGACTACTGGACCGGCCGCCTGGGGGCACGCCTGAAGGGGCGTTACCTGGTGCAGAACACGCCCATCGAGCCTTACGTGCGAGTCAACGCCTGGCGCACCTTTGGCGGCAGCGACACGGTGACCTACGACGATGTTGACCGAATCAAGACCGATCACAAGTCCTCCACCGCCGACCTGGGCGTAGGTGTTGTCGCCAAGCTGTCGTCCACCGTCAGCGTGTACCTGGCGGCGGACTACAACACCCAACTGGACAGCAATGCGTTTGAAGGCGTCAGTGGCAATGCCGGGGTGCGGGTCAGTTGGTAGGGCCGGACTCTTTCGGACACGTCACTGCCCGCGCAACGATGGCGCCCACTACAGCCCCGACAATCGGAGCCACCCAGAACGCCCACAACTGCATCACATACTCGCCGCCGGCAAACAACGCCGGGCCGGTGCTGCGAGCCGGGTTGACCGAGGTGTTGGTGACGGGGATGGCCACCAGGTGGATCAGGGTCAGTGCCAGGCCAATGGCAATCGGCGCAAACCCTGCTGCAGAGCCGGGCCCGGTGACCCGCATGATGATGAATACAAAAAAGAACGTCGCCACAGCCTCGACCACCAGCGCCGCCAGCAGGCTGTAATCGCCCGGGCTCAACGGGCCATAACCATTGGCGGCGAACGCCCCCATTTCAAAGCCCGGCCGGCCACTGGCAATCAGCGCCAACACGGCGGCCGCGACGATCGCACCGGCGACCTGAGCAATGATGTACGGCACCACATCCACGCCCGGCACGCGGCGCCCGACCCACAGGCCGATGGTGACCGCCGGGTTGAAGTGCGCACCCGAGATACCACCCACCGCATACGCCATGGTCAGCACCGTAAGGCCAAAGGCCAGGGCCACGCCGGCAAAGCCGATCCCCAGTTCCGGAAACGCCGCCGCCAGGATCGCGCTGCCACAGCCACCGAAGGTCAGCCAGAACGTCCCCAGAAACTCTGCTGCGATTTTCTTTTGCAAATCCAATTCCACCTAGTGCCAACGCCATCCGATTGATGGACCCGGTGGCGACGGTAGCAAGAGGACTTGCCCGGCTCGTATCAGACTTTTCCGGTTAATTGGAGTGATATTACCCATGCGCTGAAGATGAAGCTTTTGTCAGCAAAGCCTCAATTAATCGATGGTTAATCCCCCGGGACGAGAGTTGAATCGACCGCACTCGCACGGCCTTAGCCGTTGCCCAGGGCGGCCGCACTCATCGTGTTGATGAGTCAGCGAACGACTTGCGGAGAAACACCATGAAACTGCGTACGTTAATGCTCGGTGGCGCACTGGCCCTGACGGCTGTAACGGGGATGGCGCAGGCTGATACAGCCCCCGTCGTCACGCCTTACCACTACGGTGAGAAGATGGATGTGCAGAAGGTGCTTGCCATGCACGAAACCGATACCAATGTCTGCAAAGTGATCAATGCCGATATCAAGTACCTCGACAGTGCCGGCAAAGTCCAGGACGTGAGCTATCGCAAAATGTCGGAAGCGTGTGACTTCCAGAATTGATCCAGCGGCAAATAACAGTGGGCCTGGCGTTTATCCAGGCCCGCAGATTATTCGATGACAGAACCTCGACCGTCCGTTTCGTTTAATGGAAAGGACGCGCTCCGGCTCGTTTGAGGGCTGGAGCCTGATGTTGCCTGAGGTCTTCGCGCAACCCTGTGATCAGGTTGCAGATGGCTCGACTGCTGTCGAGTTTATCGGCCTTAATCCCCTTGACCTCGAAGTCCACCCGGTCCCGGTCTTTCTCGTCATAGACTTTAATCGTCAACGACGCGTCTTCGGCTTTGGTACATTCACACCGCTTAGGCAGGAAACTTCCTTCAATAATGCCGCGTAACTCTAGATCCGAAAGCATGGCTAACCTCTCCTTTATTTGAGACCGCCAATGGATTTATTTGGCTGCTTGTTGGGCGTCGACAGGCACGCCAAGGCGCCTGCGTGACACGTCTTGCCAACCCTGGAAGACGTCTTTCAATCACCAGCCTACTCGGCAATTTTCGGTCTCGTTGTAACCTTTCCTCATAAGCACAGAGCGTTTTTACTTCGACTGAAGGTAGTTGCGTGAAAACGCCCCGATGAAACGTTTAACTAACAACAACTTCATAAACCGGCGGTTGTGCTGCAACTCTTTCTGCAACATGTCGCAAACTATCAAAGTTGATGTTGGCTCCTGAATTGATCGCCACCAGGGTCTTTCCACGCTGGCCGGTTGCCTCGACATACCGGCGAATACCGGCCACCGCCAGGGCACCGGAAGGCTCGGTGATGGAACGGGTATCGTCGTAGATCAACTTGATTGCACTGCACAGCTCATCGTTGCTGACAGTGATCACCTCATCCACGTGGTGCCGGCAGATTTCAAAACCAAAGGCGCCGATCTGTGCCACCGCCGTGCCATCGGCAAAGCTGTCGACACTCGGCAGCACCACACGACTGCCCGCCCGCAGTGCCGCCAACAGGCAACTGGAACCTTCGGGCTCGACGCCGATGATGCGCACTTCAGGGCGCAGGTATTTGACATAGGCGGCAATCCCCGCGATCAACCCACCGCCGCCCACCGGCACGAAGATCGCGTCCAGCGGGCCCTGCTGCTGGCGCAACACTTCCATGCCCACGGTGCCCTGCCCGGCAATCACGTCCGGGTCATCGAAGGGCGAGACAAAGGTGCAGCCCGAGGCCTCGGCCAGGTGCAGCGCGTGGGCCAGCGCAAAAGGGAAGCTTGCGCCGTGCAACACCGCCTCGCCCCCACGGGAGCGAACCCCCAATACTTTGAGCTCCGGCGTATTGCAAGGCATGACGATGGTTGCCTTGATCCCCAGTTCCCGGGCCGCCAGTGCCACGCCCTGGGCATGATTGCCCGCCGATGCCGTGACCACGCCCCGGGCCTTTTGCTCGGCACTGAGCTGCACCAGCTTGTTGTAGGCGCCGCGAATCTTGAAGGAAAAGGTCGGTTGCAGGTCTTCACGCTTGAGCAGGATCTGGTTGCCCAGCAACGCCGAGAGCGCCGGCGCCGCCTGCAACGGCGTGCGCACCGCCAGGTCATAGACCGGGGCGGCCAGAATCTTCTTTACGTAATGCTCAAGCAATCCGGGGGCTTGGGGCTGACTGCTCATGGCTATCTCCTGAGTATTTGCAAAGCCCTGGAGACGGAAAAACAAAACCCGCCTCTAGGGCGGGTTTGGGTACAGCCGTGCGCTATCCCGCCAAATGAGGAATGGCGGTAATAATGCTTGGCTGGCAACGAAGGGTTTGAAATGTCATGAATCAAAATTAACCGGCGCTGCGGGGCAAGTCAATGGCGAAACGCCAGGCTTTACGCGGAGCATACGAAACATATACGATTCATATATCAACCCTGCACAGTGAAGCTCATGGGCATCGTCAAGATCACCGACCAATTGCATGAACAACTCCGCCTGGCCAGCGCCGCCATGGACCGTTCCATCAACGCCCAGGCCGAGTTCTGGATCAAGATCGGCCTGCTCGCCGAACTCAATCCGCACCTGGCCTATAACGACCTGATCAACAAATTGCTGCTGGACAAGCCCGACCTGATCCGGGGGCGCAGTCAATGATCAAGACCGCCGAACAACTCGTGGTGATGCGTGAAGCCGGCCGCCTTTTGGCCAAGGTCTTTAGCATGCTCGACGGTTTCGTCACCGCCGGCCAGTCGACCCTTGAGATCGACAGCGCCGTGGAAGCCTTCATCCGCAATGACCTGCAATCGCGGCCGGCGAGCCTGGGCCAGTACGACTACCCGTTCTGCATCAACACCTCGATCAACGAAGTGGTGTGCCACGGCATGCCGAGCGCCAAGGACGTGCTCAAGGACGGCGACATCGTCAATATCGACATCACCCTGGAAAAAGGCGGCTTTATCGCCGACTCCAGCAAGATGTACATGATTGGCAACGTGGCGCCCAAGGCCCGGCGCCTGGTGGAAATGACCTTCGAAGCCATGTGGGCCGGGATCCGCCAGGTCAAGCCCGGCGCCCGCCTGGGGGATATCGGCTACGCCATCCAGAGCCATGCCCAGGGCAATGGCTACAGCGTGGTGCGTGAATATTGCGGGCACGGCATTGGCCGCGAGATGCACGAAGAGCCGCAGATCCTGCACTTCGGCCGTCCGGGCACCGGGATGGAGCTGCGCGAAGGCATGGTGTTCACCATCGAGCCGATGCTCAACCAGGGCAGCGCCAAGGTGCGCAGCCTGAAGGATGGCTGGACGGTGGTAACGCGGGACAACAGCCTGTCGGCGCAGTGGGAACATACCGTGGCGGTGACGCGGGATGGGTTTGAGGTGTTGACGTTGCAGCACAGCGCCGGCGAATGACCTGTGGTGAGGGAGGTTGGTGTGGTGAGAGGGCTTGCTGTCTGTGGCTAGGGAGCTTGCTCTGGCTAGGGAGCTTGCTGTGGCGAGGGAGCTTGCTCCCGCTGGGCTGCGTAGCGGCCCCAAGATCTTTGGGAGCGCTTCGCACTCCAGCGGGAGCAAGCTCCCTCGC
>NZ_JAOTOA010000010.1:0-218548 GCF_036346535.1 Pseudomonas sp. Z18(2022) | reverse complement strand
GGCTGCACTGACGCCATCGCAGCCTCGCTGAAGCTCGACAGCTCCCACACTTTCGGGCTCATGCCAGCACCTGGCGCATGCGGATCAAGGTGTGTTCGGGGCTGCTGGGCTCGTCGGCGTTCTGGCGCAGGAAGGCTTCGATTGCAGCGTGGCGGCTGATCGCTTCGTCGGCCAACGGGTCGCTCCCGGCGGAGTACTCGCCGACGCGGATCAGCATTTCAATTTCGCCGTAGCGCGCCATCAGTTCACGGATGCGCATCGCCAGGCGCTTGTGTTCGTCACCGGCGACCTGCTCCATCAAGCGGCTGCGACTGCGCAGCACGTCCACCGCCGGGAAGTAGTTGCGCTGGGCCAGTTCGGCGCTCAGGGCAATGTGCCCGTCGAGGATCGAGCGCGCTTCCTCGGCCACCGGGTCGCTGGCGGCATCGCCTTCGGTAAGCACGGTGTACAGCGCAGTGATGCTGCCACCGGGGCCCGGGCCGGCGCGCTCCAGCAGCTTGGGCAAGGTGGCAAAAAACGACGGCGGATAACCGCGACGGGTCGGCGGTTCACCCACCGCCAGGCCGATCTCGCGCTGGGCCCGGGCGAACCGTGTAAGGCTATCCATCAGCAGCAGCACGTTGCGACCCTGGTCGCGGTGGTACTCGGCCAAAGTGGTGGCGACAAATGCCGCCCGCACCCGCTCGGCGGCAGGACGATCAGAAGTGGCGACGACGGCGACGGTACGTGCACGGGCCTGGGCGTCCAGTTGCACGTCCAGCAGTTCGCGCACTTCCCTGCCCCGCTCGCCGATCAGGCCGATCACAATCACGTCGGCCTCGCTGTTGCGGATGATGCTCGCCAGCAACGAGGATTTGCCCACCCCGGGTTCGCCGAAGATGCCCATGCGCTGGCCCTGGGCGAGGGTCAGCAAGCCGTCGATGGAGCGAATGCCCAATGCCATGGAGCGCACGATCAGTTGCCGGGAGAACGGCGCCGGTGGCTCGGCATGCAAAGGGTAAGTCTGCAAGTTCAGGGTCGGCGGTATGCCGTCGCCGTCGAGAAACTCGCCCATGGGGCTGATCACCCGCCCCAGTTGCGCGTCCCCCACCGCCACGCCGAGGCTTTCACCGGTGGCGATGATCTGCGTGCGGGTCGACAGGCCCTCCATGGACCCGATGGGCGACAGGATCGCTTCGTCACCGTCAAAACCGATCACTTCGGCACTCAGGCTGCGGCCGCTGACCGGGTCCCGCAGATGGCACAGCTCGCCGATGCTCGCGCCCGCGACACTGGCCCGCAACAACACCCCACGAATACTCAGTACGGTGCCTTGCATCGGGCGCAAGCGGGCCTGTGAAAGGCGCTCGGTCAAGCGTGGCAGCAAGTGATTGAGGTTCATGCAACGCCCTCTTCGGCAAAGGGCAACAGGCTGCGGCGCAGTGTTTGCAGTTGCGCCTCCAGCCCCAGCTCAACCGAACCCGCCGGGCTGCTCAGGCGGGCCTGGCCCGCGCTCAATTGCGCATCGGCTTCTACCGCTATGCCGTCCTTGAGCAACTGTTGACGCAAGGCATTCACTTCCGCAGACGGCACCCACAAGGTCAAGGCCTGTCCCTGGCGAAACGCACTCAAGGCCTGGCGCGTGCAACGCACCACGCGGTCGGTGTCGTCCAGTTCGCCGAGCACTTCACGCACGATGCCCAGGGCCAGGTCCGCCAGCGACGCTTCAAGCCCGGCCAGGTAATGCTGGACCTGGAACTGGGTTTCCAGCAGCAACTGCGCGACCTGCTCCGCGCCTTCCCGGCGCGCGCTTTCAAACCCTTCGGCGCGGGCGGTGTGCAGCCACTGGTCGCTGTCAGCCTTGATCTGCTCGGCGTGGTCCCTGGCGGCTTGCACAAAGGCAAAACCATCGGTCCACAACGCCGCCTCCTCGGCACGCAGGATCCGCGCGGCGGGACGGCTGGGTAATTCACTCATGGGCAAGTTCCTCGGCGAGCAACCGGGCGGCGACGGTCTGGACAATTTCCAGGTCGCGGGGCAAGCGCCCGCTGTAACCCTTGGGCGCCGCAAACCGCAGTTGCAGCCAGCCTTGCAACTCGGCGGGCTGGGCTTGCAGCCAGGCGGCGACGCAGGTGAGGCCATCGCGGTCGATGGCATCGATCAATTCGGCGGGCTCGCGCAACAGGTCGGCCGCGCCACCCAACTGCCGGTTCGCCAGGGCCAGGGCAAAGGCTTCCTGGCCGAGGCCTTCACGCAGTTCATTGACCACCTCGCGGCGGATCTCCCGGCTCAGGGTCGAGCCATGCCAGATCGCCCCGCACAGCCTGGGCAGGCGCTCGAATTGCGCCGGGTTCAGCAACAGCACCGGCAAATCGGCGGCCGGTGGCGTGACCAGATGCGCCAGCGGCGCCAACTGATAATGACTCGCCAGCAACTGCTCCAGCCGCGAGCGAAAACGCGGTTGCACATGCAGGGCTTGCAGCACCTCGACCGGCAGGCCTTCGCCGAAACACTCGCCGAGGCTTTGCTCGCGCACAAACTGCAACGGCTGGGCGATCAGGCCCTGCCAACGCTCAAACAGGCTCATTCACCCTCCTTGAGCACATACAACGCCTGGGACTGGCGCCGCGCCCATTGCTGGCGGGCCAACACGCCACAGGCGCCGAGGGCCAGCAGCAGCAAACCACCGAACAGCAATCGCGCCTGGTTGAGGTTGTCTTCCAGCAGCCACAAGCCCATGAAGCGCGCCAGCCGCGGTTGTGCCGGGTTCTGGCTGATGGACACCGCGGCCTTGATCGCCGTCACCGACACGCCGTCGTAGCTCAGGCCGGAAATGCCGTTGGCCACCAGGGTCTTGATCTGCGGGATCAGCGTATTGATGTCGGTGCCCGGATCGTAGCGCACCAGCACCGAGGCCGACGACGGCGAGATCACGCGCTTGAGCAGGTCATTGTCCGGCAGCACCACGTGCACCCGTGCCGAGACGATGCCGTCGATCTGCGACACCGAGTGGGACAGTTCTTCGCTCAAGGCGTAGATCATCTGTGCCCGCTCCTGCACCGGCGACGACACCAGGCCGTTGCCCTTGAAGACCTCGCCCATATTGGAAAAGCTCTGCTGGGGCAGGCCGGCGTTGTCCAGCAGGGTCATGGCTTCGGCGAAGCGCTGTTCGTCGACCACCACTTTCAACTGGCCGTTGTCCTGCACCTTGCGCGTGGCCGGGATGCCGTCGCGCAGCAGCACCGCGACCATGGCGTTGGCATCGCGCTCGCTGAGGTTGGTGTAGAGGTCCATGTCGCAGGCCTGCAACAGGCTGGCGAGCACGCTGATCAGCAGCAGGCGCAGGGCACGATTCGGGCTTGGCATGGCGTTATTGACCCTTGAGCAGCGTGTTGGCGGAACCGGAAATCTGCGTCGCACCACGCACCACCATCTGGGTTTCGATGGAGTAGTCGAACATCTTGCCCAGTGAATGGACGATCTGGTCGACCTGCTGCTCGGCGACTTTCTTGCCCGGCTCTGCCGTGGGTGAGGCACCCGAGGTGCGGATGTCCGCAGCGGCCACTTGGGGTGGCGCCGACGGGTTATTGGTGAGCACATCGGCGCGCTCGGAAAAGGTCCGGGAGCGGTCGATAAAACTGTTCAGGCGCTCCATCAGGCCCGAGCCGATCTGATGGGGGCTGGCGCCCTCGGGCATACCCTTGGCCGTATTGGCCATGTGCTCGAACAGATTCTGCGAGGCCCCCGCGGGCCCCGCGCCGACGGACGGCGGCAAGGCCGCGGCGCCGGCTGCGAGACTGATGGTCATGGCTGCGCCCTACTCTTCGTCGTCATCGGACAGGGCGTCATTCAGCATTTCCTGCGCCTTGGGCATGATGATGAATTGACCGCCGATGGTGACCGCCTGGGTGATCAGGGCATCGGTGAATTCGGCGTCGGTCATCTCCGGTTTGTCGGCGCTCTTGGCGTTATCCACCGCGGCGTTGAACTTGGCTTCAGGGCTCGCGCCACCGGGGGCGAGGTTGCTGTCTACGGCGGTTACGGACATGGTCATGCTCCTTTGCTGGGGTTGGGGTGAATCAGGGGGTTTCGGTGCTCACCTGGGCGCCGCGAAATACCCGCACGCCGTGCTCGCGTGCAACAACGGGCGCGGCGGCCTTGGGTTGCAGGTGATCCACATGCTGCTGGACCAGCGCCAGGTACGGCGGCGGCCCGGAAACGAAGACTTCATCGCCCTCGGGGCCGTTGCGCATCGACAACTGCTGGCCGAACACATCGAGGTTGTTCAAATAGGCTTGCAACTGGTCCAGGTTCAGGGCGCTGGCCTTGAACAGCCTGGTGCTGATTTCGTCGCTGGCGTTGAGGTACAGCAGGTTGCCGTCGAAGTACCAGGTCAGGCCGTTGGTGCTGCACAGCGTCTGCAGGAACTCCCCGGCGGTGGCCGCGCGCACGGTGCTGCGGGCCTTGCCGCGAACCTTGTCGGAGAGCACCAGCGGGATGTCGAGGTTGTGGCCGAACTCTTCGAGGGCGGCGCGCACGTCCTGGTCCACCAGCACGTAGGCGTAGGGTTTGGCGAACCATTCCGGCTCTTCGTCGGCGTGGGCGATCGAGGTGCCAAACAGCACCGACAGACATAGGAGCGCCATGGAAAATATGCTTACATGGCGTCCGCCTTCGCCCAACGAGTTGTGACGATGACCAAACACTTTTTGCTTGCCGGCAGCCTGTTGCTGGCCGCCTGTTCCAGCCCTGCCCCGAGCGATTCCGACCGTTCGGTAAAGCTGGCCAACGACCTGAACAAACGTGGCGACTACGCCAGCGCGGCGGCGCTGTATGAACATGCGGCCCAGCAACCGGGCGCCGGCATCGACCTGTGGCTCAAACTCGGCCAGGCACGGCTCGACGGCAACGATGCGGCCGGTGCCGAGCGCGCCTTCCAGCAAGCCCTCGGCCTTCAGGCCCACAACGCCGACGCCTTGCTGGGGCTGGGCACCGCACAACTGCGACTGGGCAGAACCCAACGCGCCGTGACGGCCCTGGGGCAAGCTGCAGAGGCCAGCCAAACGCCGGTCGCCTACACCCGGTTGGGCATCGCTCAAGTGCTGAATGGCCAGGCCGTCGCGGCACAAACCGCCTTCGCCAAAAGCCTGAGCCTGCAACCCGACGACCTCGACAGCCGCTGCAACCTGGCGCTGGCCTATGCCCTTGGCGGCCAGGCGCAGCAGGCGCTGGACACCATCGCCCCGGTCACCCAATCGCCCCGCGCGTTGCCACGGCATCAGCGTAATGAGTTGTTGGTGCTGGTGTTGGCGGGTTACGAACAACGAGTGGCCAGCTTGCCACTGGACGACATTCCGGCGGCTGAGCGAGTACGGCTGGTTGCCGAAGCCAATCGCATCAAAGCCATCAGCGACCCGGTTGCGCAGGCGCGGGAGTTGGGGTTGGTGGATACGCACTAAACCCAACAGCTTTTGATCTTGCTGTTGCACTGCTTTTGACGTTGCTTTTGATCTATCAGGCCCCGTCAACCACGATGGCCGCAAGCAGGCACGGTGGAGCGGGTAAATCGGCAGGGATGCCGATTTAGCCGCGACGGGCCAGGGACGGGCCGTCGCGGCGGCCCGCGGAATCGGGCCGGAGTGCGGGCATGCCGAGCCTGGGCGAGGCACCGAGTGGTGGGGCAAAGACCTTTTGGTTACTTTTGGGGCGTTTGCCAAAAGTGACCCGCTGTAAGAGCGGAACCCTAAGTGGCCGTTACCGCAGGAATGGATATGTACTCGGTCTGCTTCAAGAAACTCACCGACCGTTAGGCCGCTTTCGCGAGCAAGCCCGCTCCCACATTTGGATTGTGGTGTGACAGATAAATCTCCTTGGCCTGGAATACCGTTATCGCAGGCAAGCCAGCTCCCACATTTGGATGGCGGTGTGACAGACAGATCTCCTTGGTCTGGAATACCGTTATCGCTGGCAAGCCAGCTCCTACAGGGGGAATGCGTACGCAGGGTCATTGCTGTGCTCCCGGTGCGCCAGCCTTGGCCTCTTGCTGAGCCTGCCGCCGCTGCAACTGCTCCCGATCAAACCCCTCGATATACACCTGCGCCGCCCGCCCAACCGGCGCGGCCATCGCAGGCCCCGTCGCCCGCCCCTGATTCAAATCCTGACGCTGCTCCACCATCTGCATCAAATTCAAATTGTTCGCACAACCCAACGGCAAGGTCGCCTTGAAATCCTCATCCAGCCCGATCTCATCCTTGGCCGGCGGCTGCTGGCACTGGCTCGGCAACCCGTCCGCCTGATACTGCGGCGAGTAATACACCGGCGCCAAATGCGTCTTGCAACCCATCACCAACAGGGGCAAACACATCAACAAACGCGAAACTTTCATGCCATGCCCCCTCATCAATTCATGTAGAACCCAAACGCCCCACCACTGCGCGGCCCCGCCGCTGCGGCGGTGGCAGGCTGCGCATCCAGCGGCGTGGCCAGGGTGCGACTGCGCACCGGTTCCACCAGGTACGGCGTGATCAAAATCACCAACTCGGTTTCGTTACGCTGAAAACGCTTGGAGCGAAACAGGTTGCCCAGGATCGGCAAGTCGCCCAGCAACGGCAGCTTCTCGATGTCCTGGCTGCTCTCGCGCTGGAACAACCCGGCAATCGCAAACGTCTGCCCGCTGCCCACTTCCACCCGTGTATCGGCGCGGCGCACGCTGAACGACGGCACATGGAAATTGCCGAAATCCACCGTGCCGCCACTCACCACACTGCTGACCTCGGGACGCACTTGCAGGGCGATACGGCCGTTGGGCAGCAGGGTCGGGTTGAACAGCAGCGACACGCCGAACGACTTGTATTCGATCCCCACCAGGTCCCGGTTCACCGGCACCGGAATCGCCACTTCGCCGCCCGCCAGGAAGCTCGCGGTCTGCCCGGTCATGGCGGTGATGTTCGGCTCGGCCAGGATTTGCAGGATGCCGTTGGCCTGCAACGCGTCGAGCATGCCGTCGATATTGGTATTGCCCGAGCCGCTGCCCGCTGCCGCCAGGCCGCCGGCAGTCGCGGCTGCCAGCGGCCCGCCGGTAATCAGGCCGAAGGAGAAGGTGCCGTTGCTGAACATGGCGTTCCAGTTCACGCCGTAGTGCAGCAGTTCCGAGCGCGACACTTCAGCGAAGCGCACCCGCAGATTGACCTGGGCCGCACCAGCATATTCGGTGGTGTTGACCGCGCTCTGAAAACCCTGGCCTTGAGGGTTGAGCAACGCATTCAAGTCCGTCGCTTCGCCCACCGAACGCACCGTGCCCCTGGCGATCAAGCGGTTACCGGCACCGCTGATCTGCGCGCCATTGCCGGGATGCAATTCCTGCATCGGCGCGGTCACCGCCTGGGTCGCGCTGCTGACCGCCAGGCTCAGGCTGGCGAGCTGTTTGCCGTCACTGCCAAGGGCAATCAGGCTGGTATTGCCCGGCGCCTTGCCGAAGATATAGATCACCCCCGGCGACACCACTTGCAGGTCGGCAATCCCCGGCTCGGCCACCAGCACCGACTCCACCGGCGCCACAAAATGCAGGATCCGGCCTTCACCGGAGGCCAGGCTGATGGAGCCCTGGGCACCGTTGGCGATGTCCTGGGCATTGCAAAAAAACGAGACCAACGTCAGCAACAACAGACAAAAACGGATCATGAGGCAGACGCCAGGGAAGTGACGGAAGCCGCGGCAGGTGCACGGCGGTTGGAGATATCGGTGAGGCTGATGGTCACCAGGGCTTGCAGGTTGTATTCAGTGGCCAGCTCGCGAAACGACAACACCGCCAGCTCCAGTTCACCGCGCAGCACCAGGCGCCGCAGGCTGCGGCGCAGCTCCGGGTGCACCAGCAACACCGCGCTGTTGGCTTCGGTAGTTTTGTCGCAGGCCTGGCGCAACTGGGCGAGCAAGGCGCGGTTGACCTCCTCGGGGATCACTTCGCGGCTGGGTTCCTGGCGACGCAGGGATGCGCGCAGTTGGTCTTCCAAACCCGGCGCCAATACCAACGCGCCAATCACCCGATTACGATCGGCGTATTGATGGCTGATCTGCCGTGCCAACGCGGCCCGCAGGTGTTCGGCCAGGCGGCTGGCGTCGGTTTCGCGGGCGCCCCACTCCACCATGGCTTCCAGCAGGGCTCGCTGATTGCGGATCGACACACCCTCGCCCACCAGCAGGCGCAGGGTTTCGGCCACCCGCTGCAACGGCACCAGGCGCAGGGCTTCCTTGACCAGTTCGCCGTAGGTGGCTTCGGTGCGTTCGAGCAGCAGGCGGGTTTCCTGGATCCCGAGAAAGTCCGCGGCATAGCGGCGCAGGCTGCGTTCCAGCACGCCGCGCAGCACTTCGTCCGGCAGCAGGAAACCGATGCCGGCGTTGCGCAAGGCGTCTTCGTGCTGGCGTTCGATCCAGTGCGCGGCACGGCCATTAAGCGGTGAATCGGCTTGCAGGGTAGCGATGTCCAGCAGTTGCACGTGCACCGGATCGTCCTGCAACAGCAGGCAGTTGACCGGCATCTCGCCCTCGCTCACCGGCACGCCTTCCAGGGACACCCGGAAACTGCCCGGTGTGGCCTTGGCGTCCATGTGCACGCCCGGCACCGGCACGTCGACGCCGAGGTCGCTGCGAATGTCGTGGCACAGCGCTTCAATGCGCTGGGTCAGCAACTGGCGCGGTGCGCTGAGGGCCAGGGCGCTGCCGAGGGTCAGCAATACGCGGGTGTCGGGGGCCACGCCGTACTCCTGCTCGGCCGGCGCTTCTACTACCGGCTCCAGGGTTTCGATCAGCACTTCAGGCTCCACCTGGTTTTCCCGGGTATGGCGGCGGTACATCACGAACGCCGCGCCACCAAACACCAGCGACAAACCGAGGAACACCCAGGTCGGAAAGCCCGGGATCACACTGACGCCGACCATGATCAACGCCGTCAAACCGAGGGCTCGATAACTGGCGCCCAACTGCTTGAGAATCTCGCTGCCAAGGTCGCCCGCCTCACCGTCGCTGTTGACCCGTGTGACCACGGTGCCCGCCGCCACGGAGATCAACAGCGCCGGGATCTGTGCGATCAAACCGTCGCCCACGGTCAGCAGCGAATAGGTGTGCACCGCTGCGCCGAAGGCCATGTCGCGCTCGATCATGCCGATCAGCATGCCGCCCAGCAGGTTGACCGCGAGGATCACCAACCCGGCAATCGCATCGCCCTTGACGAACTTCATCGCCCCGTCCATCGCGCCGAACATCTGGCTCTCACGCTCCAGGCGCGAACGCCGGCGGCGGGCTTCGGCCTGGTCGATATCGCCGTTGCGCAGGTCGTTGTCGATGCTCATCTGTTTGCCGGGCATCGCATCCAGGGTGAACCGCGCCGCCACTTCCGCGACCCGTTCGGCGCCCTTGGTAATCACCACGAATTGCGCCACGGTGATGATCAGGAACACCACCATGCCCACCACCACCTGGCCGGCAATCACGAAGTCACCGAAGGCCTTAACGATATGCCCGGCGTCGCCGTGCAGCAGAATCAAACGGGTGGTGGTGATGGACAGCGACAGGCGAAACAGGGTGCTGAGCAGGATCAGCGGCGGCAGCGCCGAGAACTCCACCGAGTGACCGATGTAGAAGGCCACGATCAGGATCAGGATGCTCAGGGCAATGTTCAGTCCGATCAGCATGTCCACCAGGTAGGTGGGCAACGGGATGATCATCATCACGATCGCCATCAGCATGAACGCGACGATGATCACGTCGGTGCGCTGGGCGGCCATGCGCGCGATGCCGTTCAGGCGATTGAGCAGGTTCATGGCGCCACTCTCCGTGCGGCCAGGTAGCGTTTGAAGCACTGGCGTGCCTCGTCCTTGCGTTCGCCGTACCACAGCGCTCGGGCGCGCAGCAGCAACAGGCTGGCGGACTCGCCTTCCAGCGCCACCAGGCGGTCCAGGGCCGAAAGTGCGCGGGTGGCGTCACCGCTGTCGGTGAACGCCAGCACCAGCGAACGCAGCAACAGGCCGTCGTCGGGCGCCACGCTCACGGCAATCAGCAGCATCACCAGAGCACGCTGTGACTGCCCGTTGCGCCGGTACAGCTCGCCAATGCCCTTGAGCAATTGCACCGCATCGTTGTTATCCCGGGACATCAGGCCTGGACCTCCGAGCGTTGTTGTTCGAGGGTGCGGCGCATCTCGATTTCCTCGCTGATCAGGTCGTGGGCCAGTGCCTTGATCTCCGGCTCGGCGTCGAGGTTCGGCAACAGGTGCTGCATCACGTGTTCCAGCAGCTCCAGGGAGCGCGCGCTGCCGAACAGCAGCGAGTCGACGCCGGCGGCGCTGGTGAGTTCTTCCAGGTCGCTGCGCAGGGAGCGCCGGGACTGGACCTTGCGGGTTTTCAGCACTGCTTCGAAGGCAGTGGCCTGGCGCGAGTTGACCGGGCGAATCGCCTCGACCGGTGCGCTGCGCACATCACTGGGAATCAACGGACGCGGTTCGACTTTCATCCCGGGGCCTTAGCTGAAAAAAGCAGCGTCATAAGGTGAAGGTGAAGCGCTCTTCGCCACGGGCGAGGATCACCTGATTGTTCTCGATGCGGTCCAGCACCCAGTTGTCGGCCAGGGCCGCGCCGGGGTACAGGCGCTTGCCGCTGTCGTTGATCACGTAGGGATTGGCGCCGAACCACACCGCTTGAAAGCGCACCCGTGGCCGGGCCGCATCCGCGCGCACCGCGACCCGTGGGTTGAGCACGATCTGCTGGCCGTAACGCTGGTCGAAGGCTTGTTGCAGGGCGACCCACTGGGGCTTTTGTGCCCGTTCGAAGGAGCCGCTGGCATTGAGTTGGCCGTCGGTATCACTGACCTTCACCGCGTCCAGGTGGGCGGCCTGCAGTTGCCCTTCGAACCAGGCCTTGGCCTCGGCGCGGGATGGCTTGGCCACGGTTTTTTCGGCGACGGGCATTGCAGCCTGGGCCTGAGGCGGGTCGTTGCGAAAAGCCAGGGCGCCGGCGCAGACAAACAGCAAGGCGGTGGCGATGATCCAAGGGGTAAAAGTGCGTGTCGCCGCAGGTGGTTTTTCCGGGCTGCCCGGCAGCGCCAGGCTCACACCCGCCGTGCCGATACGCAGTTGCAGCGGCAGCCGCGCGCGATGGCCGCTGCCCTGGGGAATGCGGATATCACCGGCAGTGCCGGTGATCAGTACCTCACCGCCGAGGGCTTCGACGGCCACCTGCGCACCTTCAAAACGCAGGCGCAGGTGCAACTCGGCAATCCCGGGATCGCTGAGCTGAAGGTCGGCAGCCAGCGCGGCGCCAAGGGTGTAGACCGGCTGGTCGAGCATCAGGGAACTGCCCTGGTGCAAACCGTGGGTCACAAGCAGGGTCGGCGCGCCGTTCACGGCGGGCAGGCCCAGGGAAATCAAGGCTGTCATGGTTGGGTTTGCCCCCTTGAGAATCACAGGCCGCAACGGCACCTGTGCCGATCAACAACGGTGCAACGGGGTAAGGCAGGTATGCGGGCAGCGCCGGCGCTGCCCGCAAGGCGAATCAGTTCTGCGGACGCTGTTTGGTGGCGTCGAGCTCTGCTTTTTTCGCGGTGCTGATCTCGGTGATCTTGGCCGACTTCTCAATAGCCATGTTGAAAGTTGCTTCCATCTTCGCGATAGCGTCGTCGGCGCCGCCTGCACTTACTGGTGGAGTAGTAGCCATGTTCAATCTCCTTGCATCGATAGGGAAGTTAAGCCGCATGCAAACCGAACCGAACTCCCAGCGTCAGACAGTGAGTTGGCAATGCAGCTGTCGGTTTGCATGGGACCCATACTACTCACGAATAAAACGCCTTCGCTGTGAAAGCTTGTGAAACGTTCACCGCAGGCGCTGTGAAAAATCCGGCTCAACACGCCGTTGAGCCAATCTCATCGCCGCGCAGGTGCGGAACTTTTATTGAAAAACCGATACACACCACACCCCAATGATTACGGGGCTTGCGCCATCTAAAATGAACGTTATTGAACAATTCGATGCCGTTAAGCGCCACGCAAATCCGTTGATCGCCCATTATTATTCGGAAAATAAGCCGACAACTTCACACTTTTAACTAATAGCCATTTGCCCAACTTTGCAGATATTGCCATTTGTAACAAAAGCGACTTGATCATCGCGTTTGATAGCTCGGCGCGGGCTCGTTCAATAACACTTCGTAACTTTCGCCCGCCCAAGTTAGTGCACTTGCACTAAATGCCGACTTATATAAAACAACTTCCAGGTGATCTATGACTGCGATCCCGAATGGCCTTGATCCTGCCGATAACAAGGGCCCGGATGGTTCCCGGAGCACGTTTGAAAAAGCCCTGTTCACCGCCGTCGACAAGCCCGTATTCGACCCCTCGAAAATCCGCGGCCCCTCGATCCCTCTGCCCTACCAGAATGTGCAGGCACCGGTGAACAACAGCATCACCTACACCCCGCTGGGCAGCGACAAGCCGGTGACCCTCAAGCAAATCGACAACCCCCGGCTGTTTGAGCAACTGGTGAACCAGTACAACGCCCAGCAAAGCGACGCGACCCTTGAAAAGAACCTGGCCGACAGCAAAAGCGCCGGCTACAAGGAGGCCGACGCCAGCACCGTGGCGCCGGGGCTGGGCAACTACAAGGCGATCGGCAGCACCACCGAACTGGGCCCGGGGCTGATCCGCTACGAGACCAGTGCCGGCGACAAAATCGTGGTCAGCCAGAAGGAGACGCCTGCGCTGTTTGCCCAGGTCAGCGGTGACTCGGCCAAGCTGTTCGCGATCAACGCCAGCCAGGCCGAGGGCTATCGCCTGGCCGGCCCCACCGAAACCATGGACCCGGCGGCTAATATCGGTCCGCCCGAGGAAGTCGGGCCGGGGTTGATTCGCTACACCACCGCCTCCGGCGACAAGGTGATCGTGTCCCAGGACATCACCCCGGCGCTGTACGACCAGGTGGCCAAGCTGTACGCCGGCAGTACTGGTGCGGCCGGCGCCTCGGACACCTCCTGGATCGACACCTCGTCGTTCGGCGTATCCGGCGCCAAGGACTGGGACACCATCACCGGCAACACCAGCGGCACGCCGACCAAGGAAGAATTGGACCTGAACCGGCCCAAGGCGGCCGCCCAATTACTCTCGCAAAACTGGGACGCCTGGGGCCTGCACGGCGCGCCGATCGACTTCGCCAACCCGCCCACCACCCTGCCGCCGGAAGCCCAGGCCGTGCTCAAGTACGTGGCCAGCAGCCCGAGCCTGATGGCCGCGCTGGACACCGGCGGGCGCGGCAAGGCCGACAATGTGATCACCCATTCGGATGTCGACCACTTCATCGACAACGCCGGCAAGGACCTCGGCGCCGCGTCGAAATCCTATGGCAGTTTCCTCGGCAGCCACCCGGGCGACCTGGCCAAGGCCAACGCCAAGTCGGCGGCGATCCTGATGGCCAACGAGAGCCTGGCCGCTGGCGCAGGCTCCGCGATGCGCCCCGGTGACGCCAACCAGCGCAGCAACGACGGCATGCTGCGCAGCGACAACCTGGAAGCGTTGGGCAGCGATTCGGCCCTGAGTACCGAGCTGACCGGCGCGGCGGCGATGTGGTCCAAACCCGGGATGTTCCACGCCCTGGAAACCGGCGGCGACAACCCGGCCACCGGTAAGTCGGATGGCATCGGCACCCGCGACAACATCGGCGCCTGGCTGGAAAAACAGGCACCGAAAACCGACAGCGACACCCTGACCTTCCTCGACGGCGCCGCCACCCGTGACGCCGTCGCCGGCGTCGACACCTCGGGCCTGACCGCCGATATCCTGGCCAACCCGCAGAACTACAGTGGCGAGCAAAAAGCCGCGGTGCTGGTGCAACTGACCGATGCGCAAACCCGCCTGCTGGTGAGCGATTACGTGCCCCACGCCGGCCTGATGGACAAGTACACCTCGCCCAACTACGGCCTCAACCCCAACGAAGACAAGATCAAGGCGCAGCTGCAAAGCGGCATCGAAACCCTCTCGGCCGACCCGGACGTGCAAGGCTTCCTGCAAAACAACCGCGGCCCGGCACTGGCCGACATCGTCGACAGCAACCCGAGCCTGAAAGTCGCGATGCAGGACTACTACACCAATAGCATCGAGACCGGAAAAAACCTCAACGACAACCTCAATGCCAAGGACCAGAACGGCAAGCAGATCGACATGGGCATAGGCCTGCAAAACGCCGCCAACGATACGACCATCGCCAACCTGGCGCTGGGGGGCAACGGCCATGTGGACCTCACCGGCATCGCGGACAAGGCTGGGCAAAGCGACAACATCCAGCAGTACTACAAGAACGAACTGGTGACCGGCAAAGCCTTCACCGACGCGGTGGCCGGCGGAATGGACCCGACCGTCGCCGCCAGCAGCTTCGCCGCCAGCACCGCCTCGGCCCAGGCCTTCCTGGGGGGCAAGGCATCGGCGGAAGACGCCGCCACCTTGCAGGTGAATTTCAACGAAGCCCTCGGCGATGCGCTGCTCGGCGGTGCGACCACCGACACCCTGAACATCACCCTCGGGGACGGCAAGGGCAACTTCGACGAAGCCAAGGTGACTGCTGCGATCAACGACGCCCAGCAGAAAGACCCCGAGATGTTCGTCACCTCCGACGGCGGCAAGATCGACCCGGCGCAAGTGGTGTCAATGCTGCGCTCGGTATGGGACATCGGGCGCCAGGGCAACAAGATTGCCGATGCACTGCCCAAGGCTATCGAAGGCATGAAGTTCGGCGACGTCAGCCCGGCGTTCAAGCAAGGCCTGTTGCACATCGGCAGCGCCGTGCTGATGAGCGGCGTGCTGATGGCCCGCTCGGCCAGCGGCAGCAACACGCCCATCGCCGATGCCAACCGGGTATCCGCCGGGCTGCAATTTGCCGGGTTGTTGATGGAAGGCGGCACCAAATACGCCAAGGAAGCCGGATATGGCATCACCTGGGTCAACCGCCCGGACGGCGGCACCATTGGCGATTTCCCCGGCAAGGTGCCGGTGGGCAAGGGCCCGCTCAGCCCGCAGCAAATCGCCAATCTGGGCGCGGCCGGCAAGATCATCGGCTCGGCGGGCGGGATTATCGGCGGCGTGATCGGGGTGATTGGCGGTGTCGACTCGCTGAAAAAAGGTGACTACCTGAGCGGCAGTTTCTCCGTCGCCACGGGCGTGCTCGGCACGGGTGCGGCGGTGGCCGGGCTGGTGGAAGCCGGGGCCGGGTTGTACGGCGCCACGGAAATCGGCGCGGTGGCGGGGACGATCAGCGGCATCCTCGGCGGAGCTACGGCGATCCTGGGCGGGATCGGCAGCGCCTTCCTGCCCTTTGCCCTGGCGGATGCCCATGGCAAGGCGCAGGACGCGTTCTACGGTCAGCTTGCACCGGTGCTCAAGCAATACGGTTTGACCGGCGGCCCGACAGAACCCGGGGATTACCCGGAAGACCCGATCCCGGCGATCAACACCTGACCCTCCCTTGCAGCCCTGCGCGAAAGGGAGGTGCGCGGGGCTGTGTCTTGAACATGCACAAAGGTTAATCACATGACGTATTCACAACGCAGACACCAGGAAGACAGCGGCGCTTTTGAAATTCACTTCGGCCCTTATCAACTGCTGCCCAGACGTCATCTGCTGCTGAAAAACGGTGAGCCGGTGAGTTTGGGCAACCGCGCCCTGACCTTGCTGATTGCCCTCGCCTCACGGCCTGGGGAGTTGCTGGAGAAAACCCAATTGCTGGACATTGCCTGGCCACGGCTGGTGGTGGAGGAATGCAACCTGCGGGCGCAGATCAAGGCGATCCGCCGGGCGTTGGGGGATGAAGATTCGGCGTATATCGCCACGGCGACGGGCCAGGGGTATCGGTTTGTCGCGACTACCTGGGTGGAGCGTGGGGCGGTGAAAAAGCCTGTGGTGTTGGGGGTTTATAGCTGTCGCCGGTGTTTGGGTGGTGAGGTGGCGCCGGTGCGCGGGGGGTTGCTGGAGAGGCTTAATAGCTGAGCCTTGGTGATTTGGATCGGGGGGGGGGGCATATCCGTTGCTTCGGTCAGGGCCGCTATTGGTTCCGCTCTTACAGCGGCTCACTTTTGAAGAGCGCAAAAGTAAGCAAAACGCTCTTGCCCCACCACTCGGCACCTCGCCTAGGCTCGGTGTGCCCTCAGCTCCGGCATTACTCCGCGGGCCGCCGCGACGGGGCGTCCCTGCCCCGTCGCGGCTAAACCGGCGTCCTGCCGGTTTACCCGCTCCGTACTACCTGCGTTCGGCCAGCGTGGTTTAACGGGGCGCCTAAGATCAAGATCAAAAGCAGATCAACAGCACAGCGGCCTGAAAGCCGACCTGAGTGTGGTGAAGCAAAGGCAAGATCAACATCTGAAGCGAGCACGTTCTACTGTAGGAGCTGGCTTGCCGGCGATGGCATCAACTGGACGTATCTGATGCACCGAGTCGCCTGCATCGCCGGCAAGCCAGCTCCTACAGAAAAGCAGCTTTTGCCTTTGCTTCACCACACTCAGGTCGGCTTTCAGGCCGCCGTGCTGTTGATCTTGATCTTGCTTTTGATCTGACTTCCCCATTCAGCCCGAGGCCGAACGCAGGGATTGAGGAGCGGGTAGAGTGTGGTGAAGCAAAGGCAAAATCAAAATCTAAAGCGACCACGGTCCACTGTAGGAGCTGGCTTGCCGGCGATGGCATCAACTGGGTGTACCTGATGCACCGAGTTGCCTGCATCGCCGGCAAGCCAGCTCCTACAGAAAAGCAGCTTTTGCCTTTGCTTCACCACACTCAGGTCGGCTTTCAGGCCGCCGTGCTGTTGATCTTGATCTTGATCTTGCTTTTGATCTGACTGCCCCATTCAGCCCGAGGCCGAACGCAGGGATTGAGGAGCGGGTAAACCGGCAGGACGCCGGTTTAGCCGCGACGGGGCAGGGACGCCCCGTCGCGGCGGCCCGCGGAGCAATGCCGGAGTGAGGGAACACCGAGCCTAGGCGAGGTGCCGACAGGCGGGGCAGAGCGTTTTGGTTACTTTTGCGCTTTTCAAAAGTGACCCGCTGTAAGAGCGGAACCATAAGCCGCCGTTACCGCAGCAACGGATATGTACTCAACCCAAAAAAACCAAACCCAAATCTACCCGCCCATCGCGCACAGGCGGGCACCAATAATACCCCCCAGTCAACGGCTTGCTGATGCGATACAACCCATCAACAATCCCATCCTCAAGCCCACTCATCCGCCGCAACTGCGCTTCAAACGCATCAAACGAATGCCCAAACGCCAGGAACATCAACCCCGCCTGCCCATTCTCGGCCCAAGGCATCGACCGACGCACCACAAACGCCTCCGGACTAAAACTCTCCTGGGCCGTACGCTTGGTGTGCGCCGACTCCGGCGCATCCTCCAGCTCCTCGTTATCACCATGACGCCGACCAATAATGTGATCCCGCTCCACCGCCGGCAAAGCAGCAAACCCATCCAGGTCATGCTGCCACTGCTGGATCGCCGCAAAGCTCGCCCCACCCGGCGCCACCGCCGCATCCACCGCCGCATCATCATGCGGATTCTCGGTGCCATCCTCATAGTCAGTCAGGTCAAACCCGGTCTTGTAGCGAAAACCCTCGGTCATCTGCACCAGACCAAACCCCGGCGCCAGAGCCTTCTCAAACGCCCGGCTGCGCAACAGCAACTCACCGCGATCCACACCGTGCAACCAGACCCACAGCGCCTGCTGGGTCGACGGATTCTCCGCCCCCGGCCCGCTCACATGAGGGAACGCCCGCAGCCCTTCAATCCGGGCACCCAAGGCGTTGACCAGCGGCTCACCGAAACCAACCACTGCATTGGCGTCCACCAAGTGCACCAGCGCATCCAGTGCAGCAGGCACAGCGTCCACGGACTCAATGGCAAAAAACAGATGGCGTGCCTGCAACGGCACCGGTGCGGCAAGAATGCCCGGCTGGTACTGACTCATGTGAACTCCTTCAAGAAAGCCGCGCAGTTTACCCGGCCAGTGCCGGGTTGTGCTCAAGGTTTTCCAGGCTTCGCGGGTCGAGGTTCAACTGTGCCTTGAGTTGCGCCCAGCCTTTGGGCGTGACCAGCACCGCCCGGGAGTTTTTCGAGCGGCGCAGCCAGTCGGCCTCGCACAGCGCGTTGAGCAGTTGTACCCCCAGCGGGCCGGCCAGGTGATGGGTGCGCTCGGTCCAGTCCAGGCACTGCTGCGCCAGGCCCTGGCGCGAGGGTTTGAGCGCCGCCAGGTCGATGCCCAGCGCGGCAAACCACTGCGCCCCTGCCGGCAGCAGTTCGTAGCGTTTGTCCTCCACGGCCAGGAGGTACCCGCAGTGTTCCAGGGCCTGGGTGATGGCGACGCCCATTTGCCCGGCCAGGTGGTTGTAGCAGCAGCGCGCAAACCGCAGTCCCTGGGCCTGGCGTGCCAGGGGTTTGGCCGGCACCGGGGTGATCACGCTGAGGTACTCGATGGCCCGCGCCACATGGGCGCCGGCCAGACGGTAATAACGGTGACGGCCCTGGGTTTCACAGGTCAGCAAGCCACCGGCCAACAGTTTGGCCAAGTGGGTGCTGGCGGTCTGCGGCGTGACGGCGGCAGCATGGGCCAGTTCGCCGGCTGGGAGCGCGCGGCCGTCGAACAGTGCGAGCAGGATCGCAGCGCGGGCCGGCTCGGCGATCAGCGCGGCGACATCGGAAAAGTTGGCAGCAAGGGGCATGGCAGGTCTCCAGCAGGACCGCGCCAGTATAGGCGCAGCGAACGACGCCATGCTTCGATCACCGTCGAAACATCGGCACCGGCGCCCGCGCTAGATTCGCCGCCTGGTTCTTCAAGGATGATCGCAATGCCCTCTCCTCTTCTTGCACAACGCCGGGTACTGGCCGCCACCAGCCTCAGTTATGTGCTGGTGATTCTCGACACTTCCATCGTCAATGTCGCCCTGGAGCGCATCGCCGACACACTGCACACCGGCATCAGCGGGCTGCAATGGGTGGTCAGCGCCTACACCCTGAGTTTTGCCAGCCTGCTGCTCAGTGGCGGCGCATTGGGGGATCGCTTTGGTGCCCGCCGGCTTTATCTGGTGGGCCTGGTGGTGTTTACCCTGGCCTCGTTGCTGTGCGGCGTGTCCGGCGACTGGATGACGCTGGTGGCGGCGCGGGTACTGCAAGGGGTTGGCGCAGCGCTGTTGGTGCCCGGCTCACTGACGCTGATCAACCAAGCCTTTGCCAACGATCCGGCCGGACGTGCGACGGCCATCGGCGTATGGGCGAGTTGCGGCGGTATCGCCATGGCAGCCGGCCCGTTGGTGGGCGGCGTGCTGATCGAGCTGTTTGGCTGGCGCAGTATTTTCCTCGCCAACCTGCCGCTGGGGCTGATTGCGATTGGCTTGAGCGCCCGGCTCAACGCCAGCGAGCGCTCGCCAAGGGCGCTGGATGTGCGCGGGCAATTGAGCGCGATCCTGGCGCTGGCGACCTTGATTGGCGTGCTGATCGAAGGCCCGGTTCGCGGCTGGTTCTCCACGCCAATTCTGTTGGCCGGCCTGCTGAGCGTGGCGGCCTGGGGCACCTTCATCCGGATTGAAATTCGCCACGCCCAGCCGATGCTACCGCTCAAGCTGTTCGCTAATCCGGTGTTCAGCGCCTGTGTGGCGGTGTCGCTGATCTCGGCGTTGATGCTCTACGGCCTGGTATTTCTGCTGAGCCTGTATTTCCAGCGGGTGCTGGGTTACTCACCATTATGGACGGGCCTGGCGTTCCTGCCGCTGACCGCACTGGTGAGCCTGGGCAGCCTGGTCGCCGGCCGACTGGTCAAGGCCTGGGGCAGCGAACGGTTGATCGGTGTGGCACTGCTTTTATACCTGGCGGGTTTCGGCCCGCTGTTGCTCTATGGCCCCACCACGTCCTACCTGTGGATCGCCCTGCCGATGCCGGTGATCGGCCTGGCCGCCGGGTTGATCACCCCCGCTGCCACCAGCGCCTTGATGGGCACTGTGGACAAGCACCGCGCCGGTATCGCCGCCGGCACCCTCAACGCCGCCCGACAGGTGGGCGCGGCGCTCGGGGTGGCGCTGTTCGGTGGCTTGTTGGCGGGCCACATCCGGGCGTAATGCGTCTAGCCCTTGCCACACGGGGCGTTGATGGGTGAATCTCTAGTCACGTTTTGCAACCACTTAAGGGGTAGCGACATGACCACCGACAACCTGCTCGCCCAGCTGTTTCCCACTGCCGCCGAGATTCCCGAGCAATTCCGGCTCGCGGCGCCCATTGAACAACGTGATTACCTGGTCGGCGGCCAGTTGCATGTGTGGAACGGCCCCTTGGCCGAAGTACGCAGCCCGGTGCAGTTGCGCGGTACCGACGGTGACACACCGGTGATCATCGGCAGCACCCCGCTGCTGGACGCCGACACCGCCCTGACCGCCCTCGACGCCGCCGTTGCCGCCTACGACCGTGGCCAGGGCGCCTGGCCGACGATGCGCGTGGTGGATCGCATCCAGCACGTCGAAGCGTTTTTGCGGCGCATGCGTGAACAACGCGACGCGGTGGTGAAGCTGTTGATGTGGGAGATCGGCAAGAACCTCAAGGACTCGCAGAAAGAATTCGACCGCACCTGCGACTACATTACCGACACCATCAACGCCCTCAAGGAACTCGACCGCCGCTCCAGCCGCTTCGAGCTGGAACAGGACACCCTCGGGCAAATCCGCCGAGTGCCGCTGGGCGTGGCGCTGTGCATGGGCCCTTACAACTACCCGCTGAACGAGACCTTCACCACGCTGATCCCGGCGCTGATCATGGGCAACACCGTGGTGTTCAAGCCGGCCAAGCTCGGCGTGCTGCTGATTCGCCCGTTGCTGGAAGCGTTTCGCGACAGCTTCCCCGCCGGCGTGATCAACGTGATCTATGGCAGCGGCCGCGAGACCGTCAGCGCGCTGATGGCCAGCGGCAAGATCGATATCTTTGCGTTTATCGGCACCAACAAGGCCGCCAGCGATTTGAAGAAGCTGCACCCAAAGCCTCACCGTCTACGTGCGGCACTGGGCCTGGACGCGAAGAACCCCGGGATCGTGCTGCCGCAGGTCGACCTGGACAATGCGGTCAACGAAGCCGTCACCGGTTCCCTGTCGTTCAACGGCCAGCGTTGCACCGCGTTGAAGATCCTGTTTGTACACGAGGATGTGGTCGACAGTTTTATCGAGAAATTCAACCGCAAGCTGGCCACCCTCAAGCCGGGCATGCCGTGGGAAGACGGTGTATCGCTGACGCCGCTGCCCGAGCAGGGCAAGGTTGATTACCTCGGAGGCCTGGTCACCGATGCACTGGCCCACGGCGCCAAGGTGGTGAATGAAAATGGCGGCGCCAGCCGTGGCTCGTTTTTCTACCCGGCGGTGCTGTACCCGGTGAACCCGCAGATGCGCGTGTACCACGAGGAACAGTTCGGCCCGGTGGTGCCGATCGTGCCGTACCGCGATTTGGAGACGGTGATCGACTACGTGCTGGAATCGGATTTCGGCCAGCAACTGAGTATCTTCGGCACCAGCCCGGGTGAAGTCGGGCGGCTGGTGGATGCGTTCGCCAATCAGGTGGGCCGGATCAATATCAACGCCCAGTGCCAGCGCGGGCCCGACAGCTTCCCGTTCAACGGGCGCAAGAACTCGGCCGAGGGCACGCTGTCGGTACATGATGCGTTGCGGGTGTTTTCGATCCGTACCCTGGTGGCGACCAAGTTCCAGGCGAGCAACAAGGAACTGGTGAGCGACATTTTGCAGGAGCGCACGTCGAGCTTCCTGACCACTGACTATATTTTCTGAACCCTGAAATAGGTCGCCGAACTCCTGTGGGAGCTGGCTTGCCTGCGATGACGGACTCACCTCCAACAGTGATGTTGGCTATGACACCGCTATCGCAGGCAAGCCAGCTCCCACCCTGAGTCGACGGCGCCTGTTCGACCGAGGCCACCTTGAGACCGTTTTCATTGCACTTACCCCTCTTCGCCCGCCGCTTGCTGCGCCCGCTGCTGGACCCGTACCGGCGTTACCGCCACGCCAAACTGATCCACGCGGTACGGGTTTCCATCGGCTTGCTCGCCACGATCCTGCTCACCACCGGCATCAACCTGCCCCACGGTGAGTGGGCCTCGGTAACGATGCTGATCGTGATCGGCGGGTTGCAGCACCACGGCAATATCGGCAAGAAAGCCGTCGAGCGTGCCTACGGTACGTTGATCGGGGCCAGCGTCGGGTTGCTGTTGGTGGTGCAGGAGACCTACCTGGGCCAGCCGCTGTTGACCTACCTGCTGATGTCGGTGGTGTGCGGGTTCTTTTCCTATCACGCCATCGGCAAGGGCGGGTACATCGCGCTGCTGTCGGCGATCACCGTGTTTATCGTCGCCGGCCATGGCGACAACCCGCTGTCGGACGGGTTGTGGCGCACGGTGGACATCCTGATTGGCATCGTCCTGGCGTTGGCGTTTTCCTTCGCCCTGCCGCTGTACGCGGTGTATTCCTGGCGCTACAACCTGGCCAGTGCCTTGCGCGATTGCGCGGCGATCTACAGCCGGATCATCAGCGGCCAGTCGGTGACCGATGATGAACACCTCAAGCTGCTCAATCGGCTTAACGCCGCCATGCTGCAACTGCGTTCGCTGATGCCGTCGGTGTCCAAGGAAGTGCGGATTTCCATGACCGAACTGGACATCATCCAGCGGCACCTGCGCATGTGCATCAGCACCCTGGAGATCCTCGGCAACACCCGGCCCGACCCACGGGACAAGGAAGCCCTGGCGCGGATGCAGGTGGCGTTGAAGAGCGAGCATCGACAGATACGGGTGCAGTTGATCGGGATGGCACGGGCCTTGAAGTCGGGGGTAACCGAGCGACTGGAGCGGCCGAGCAACACGACGCCCCACGAGCAGACCTTTGAAGTGCCGGTGGTCAACCCGCTGGACGGTTACCGGTTATTGACTCTGCAACTGGCAGCCAACGTTGATGACATGCGCCAGCGCCTGGCCAAGACCGCCAGCCACTGGAAAATCTGATCAATCCCGGTGCAGCGCCTGGACCAACAGGTGCTGCAACGCCTGTAGCCGGGGCTCGGGGCTGTCTTCGGCGAAGCGCAATACATTGGCCACTTCGGGCAGCGGCATCTGCTGTTCGAAAGGTCGGTGCACTGCCACGCGCTTGTCGAGGTGATCGCTGCTGAGCAGGCCCACGCCCAACCCGGCGGCGATGGCCGATATCACGCCCTCCACCGAACCGCACTCTACCGCCACCTGCCAGGGAATGCCCAAGGCACTCAGCCGTTCCTGGGCCAGTTGCCGGTAGAAACAGCCAGGCCCGAACGTGATCAGCCGCACGCAATCATCCGGTGCGTGGTGCCAACCGGGTTGGGCGCACCAGTGCACATGTTCGCTCCACAGCAACTGGTCCCGCGCTTCGACGCGGTGGGTGAAATCCTGATGCAGCGCCAGGTCCAGTTCACGGTCCACCAGGGCCTGGCGCAGCACGTGGCTCTGTTCCACCACAATCCGCACATCAAGCTGGCGATGCTGCCGGGAAAACTGGCCCAGCAGGTTCGACAGCTCGGCCATCGGCACCTGTTCGGTGGCGCCCAGGCGGATGGTGCCTTGCAGCTGCACCGGATTGAAGTGCGCCAGGGCCGCGTCGTGGGCTTCAAGGATGCGCCGGGCGTGGATCAGCAACTGCGCACCGTCGTCGCTGGCCACCAGGCGCTGGCCTTCGCGCTGGATCAGCGGCCGCTCCAACTGTTTCTCCAGCCGCTTGATCTTCCAGCTGACCGCCGACTGGCTGAGATTCAGCCGCTCAGCCGCCCGGGTGACACTGCCGGTTTCCACCACGGTTTGCAGGGCCCTCAGTACATCGATGGGCAGTCGCTGGTTCATGAGCATGGCCTATGACAAAAACAGGATTGGCAGAGAGTAAGTTGTCATTGGTGTCATGGCCAGCGGCGCTTTAGGGTAAAGCCTTCATCACCGCGAGGATTTGCCATGACTGCCCTGCTGAACGAAGTTGCCTTGATCAACGGTTGGCGCATTGCCACAGGCCGCCACGGTGACGGGCTGCCGGTGCTGTTGCTGCACGGCACGCCCGCCCACTCCATCATCTGGCGCAATGTGGTGCCACATCTGACCGCCGCCGGTCTGCAGGTTCACCTGTTCGACCTGCTGGGGTTCGGCGCTTCGGAACGCCCCGTGCAAGCAGACACTTCAGTGGCGGCGCAAAGCCAGCTGATTGGCAGTTTGCTCGACCACTGGGGGCTTGAGGACGTGCACTTGGTGGGGCATGACATCGGTGGCGTCATCGCGCTGCTGTTTGCCCTGGAGCACCCACACCGGGTGCGCTCATTGACGATCGCCGACGCGCCCAGCTATGACTCGTGGCCATCACCCACCTGGCGCGGGATTCACCAACGGTTTGCCGAGCACGGGCGCATGGCGCCGCACGAACATCAGGCGTTGATGAGCCGGCAATTGGCCATGGCCGTGTTTGACAAGAGCGTGATGCAAGGTGAGTTGCTGGAGGCGTACCTGGCACCGATCAGCGGTGTGGTCGGCCAGCCGGCGTTCTACCAGCATCAGGTGGCACATTACGACGCACGGTACACCGCCGATTTTGCCGAACGTCTGCCAGGCATGGATTTGCCGGTGCAGGTTCTGTGGGGCGCCGAAGACGAGTGGCAGCCGCTGGTGTATGCGCAGCGCCTGCAAAGGGATATTCCGGGGGCTGCCCTGCATGTGCTGGAAAACGCGGGACACTTTCTGATGGAGGACGCGCCGGGACGGGTGAGCGAGTACCTGTTGGACTTTATTGGCCGCGTTCACACAAGCGATTAACTTCACACTTTTTCTTACATATTTTTCACGTTTTATTCACATCCCCAGCCGTAGTGTGAAGCCTCATCCGTTACAAATGCTGCACTTAAAAACCCGCCGCCCCAGCGGGTTTTTTTTGCCTGTGATTTATCCAGACCCGCCACCTGCGGGTGTAAGGATTGCAAGGTGTTATCACCCCTGTTGCTGACGAAGATACAGGTACCGTCCGGGCTGATGCTCACATGACGGGGGCCCTCACCCGCCAGGGTCAGGACCTGTTCTTTTCTCGAGGTATCGATTGCCGCCAGAAAACCTGTGATCACAGAGGTGCCATTGGTGGTGTATAGCCAGTTTCCGTCAGGACTGGCGGCCAAGGTATCAAACAGACTGTTGGTCAGCAGGATGTAGTCGCTTACCTGGTTGCTGGCAGTGTCAAACACCGCCATCCGCGCAAGACCGGAAAGGTTGATATACACCAACGCACCATCAGGGCTGATTGCCATGCCTGTCCCCGCAGCAATCAGCGGGATGGCCCTGACCTGCCGCCGTTCAAGGATGTCGATGACCGACAGTGTTGCGCTCAATCGGCTGCAAACGAATCCATGGCGGTTATCCGGGCTGACGACGATGGCATTCGGTGTTGTAGGGGTCATCTCGACTGTATCGACCTCCTGGGTCAGCGTATCGAGAACGGCAACGCCCCCTCCCTGAACACAGAAACACAGATTACGTCCATCAGGGCTGAGGACCAGGCCGGTATCATGGCGTCCCAGTCTCATGGATATCACTTGCAGGCTGCTCAGCGTGATAATCAACAACCCTTGCTGATGGCTGACGTATGCATGAGTACCCTGGGGGTTGATCACGACCTCAAGAGGGGGAAAGTCCAGGACAATTCGATAGAGGATGCGCAGCATGAGCGTATCCAGCACGGCAATGTATCGATCGCTGAAAGCGCACACATAAAGCCGCGTACCGTCAGGCGTCAAGGCACTGCCCTGGGGAGATCGGAGCGGTATCTTTTCATCGGGCCCGTTAGCCACCACTGCCAGCGAGGCAGAGGCGAGTTTCGAGCCGCTCTGTGCATTAAAGGTATAACGCCCCGTTATCCCAGGCCCTTGAATACCTTCGACCAGCAAAAAACCAGCCGCGTCGGTTACAAAACTGCGAACGCCGCTGCTGCCGTCATCAAAGAACGCCCCGTCCGGTAATGTGATGAGTACCGCACCTTCGGGGACTGGCCGGTAGGCGTCATCGTGCAGGCTCAGACGAAGCCTCAAGTGCCCCAAAGGGGTGATTGTGTAGGGGCCGTTGATAAATAGCGGCGTACCCACTGGCGCAGTCAAATCCTCAACGGTCGGCGGGTTGGGTCCGGGGTTATGCTGCTCAGCCATATTCGGGCACCTGCAAATCGGGCGAGGGTGTCTGCCCGATTTAGCAATGCATCGGATTGCTTGTATAGCTGTGAAATTTGACAGTGGCGACCGACGGACGACAGGTCAGCGAGCGGCCTTTCCGGCGCTCGGGGCAGCCGCTTGCTCGCGGATCGCACGTTGCGTGTCCAGCACCCGCGCCAGAGCCGTTTCGGCCTCAGGGCTTTGCTGGGGCACGCGAATCGCCGCCGACACCAGGGTGATCAGTTTGGCCATCACTTCGGCATCGGTCGCCGGCCGCCCCAGGCTCATGGAGTTCATCAGCAAGCGCAGCTCGGTGCCGGCCATTACCCCGGAAATCGCCTTGAGGGCAAATTGCAGGCGCACCCCCAGTTCGTTGCGCGGCAAATCCGGCAGGGCCAGGGCGAACGCTTCAAAGAAGCGCTGGAACACCGGCTGGTAATGCACCTTGAGGTATTCCTGGATAAACGGCGAGGTGTCGCTGTACACACGCCCCAGGAAACGGATGAACGAACGCCCTTCCCCGCTCGCCGGGTCGCTGCGCTCCAGGCCCATGGCCGGGGCGAACAGCACGCCCAGCAAGGTGTCGCAGTCCAGCGGGCCGTCGGATTCGGCTTCGCACCGCGCGAGCAGCTCCAGGCGCTGCTCGTTGAGCGGCTCCAGGCGCTGCATCAACAGGGTTTTCATCAGGGAATCCTTGTCCCCGAAGTGATAATTCACCGCAGCGAGATTGACCTGCGCCCTCTCGGTTATCTGCCGCAACAAAACGGCGTCATAGCCGTATTTGATGAAAAGAGCCTCTGTCGCATCCAGCAATCGGGTCTTGGTAACGTTTGGAGCGCTGAGTTTCTTCGCGACCATAGGGATTGGGGTTCCACTGCGGAAATATTGTTTTAAAAATTAATTTGATTTTTTATACCGGGGCCGCTGCCTGAAAGCAAGTAGTGACACTGCGCCATACCATCCAAAGCCAGCAATGACGGGCTCGTTGAGGGTAGCTGATGGATTTTTCCGGCGCCTGAAATGCCCCGTAGAGGAATCGTTTCAAAGGGTAAAACCGCTCTATATCCATGGCTGGCGGAACGGCGGGATCGCGGTTAGTATTCAAACAATATTTTAAAAACAAGAAATAAAACCAGTCCGTGACGTGTACCAGGCAGCCCCTGAACTTGTTACAAGGATTTTCAGGGGATGCGCGGTGCTGTCGAGGCTGCAGGCGTAGTCATGATGACAGATACCCCCGCGCACCCAGGCTTCATTTCCCTGCAAGGCATCGGCAAAAGCTATCAGTTGGCCGGTCAACACCTGTCGATTCTCAATGATGTATGCCTGGCCATCCAAAGCGGTGACAGCTGCGGCATTCTCGGCGCGTCCGGCTCCGGCAAAAGTACCCTGCTCAATATTCTGGGCCTGCTGGATTTGCCCGACTGCGGCCAGTACCGTTTTGCCGGCCATGACATTTTCAGCGCCAGCCCCGACCAGTTGGCGGCGATCCGCAATCAGCAGATCGGTTTCGTCTTTCAAAGCTTCAACCTGCTGCCGCGCCTCAGTGCCCTGGACAATGTCGCCCTGCCCCTGAGCTACCGTGGCGTGTCGCGGCATGACTCGGTGGAACAGGCCCTGCGCATGCTTGACCAGGTGGGCCTGGCCGAGCGTGCGCATCATCGCCCGGCGGACCTGTCCGGCGGCCAGCGCCAGCGCGTCGCCATCGCCCGCGCCCTGGTGGGCAATCCCTCGGTGATCCTCGCCGACGAACCCACCGGCAACCTCGACAGCACCACCGCCCAGGAGATCATGGACCTGCTGCTGGCGCTCAATCGCGAACAGCAGGTGACGCTGATTATCGTCACCCATGACCCGCACATTGCCGAGCGCCTGAATCGCAAGATCCTGGTGCGCAACGGCGTGGTGCAAGAGGCCGGGCGCCTATGAGCCTGCGGGTCGAACAAAGCCTGAGCCAATTGCTGCACGAGGCATTTGTCAGCCTGCGCACCCTGGGCAAGCGCTCGATCCTGGCCTTGCTGGGCATCGTCATCGGCAGCTCATCGGTGGTGGCGCTGATCAATATCGGGCACAACGCCGCCGAAGACGCAGCGATGATTTTCAAAGACATGGGCACCGACACCCTGGTGGCGCAATTTCCGCCCAAGGGTGCCAGCACCGCACAGATGCCCGCCCGCCTGGACCTGGAGGCCGTGCGCCGCAGCGTGCCCGGTATCGCCCATATCGGCGCGGTCTCGTTGTTCAGCGGGCCGGCGGTGTTCCATGGCCGCACCGTCAACACAAACTTTGTCGGCAGTACGCCGGACTTGAAAGACGCGATGCGCCTGTCGGTACGCGAGGGGCGTTTCCTGTCGAGCTTCGATGCGGGGGAAACCTACGCGGTCATCGGTGACCAGATCGCCCAGGCCCTGAGCGCGCCCGGCGACCCGCTGCAATTGGGCGACCGGGTGCGCATCAACGATTACCTGTTCCTGGTGGTGGGCATCCTGCACAGCCAACCCCGGGCAATGCTGATCCCGGTGCAGGCCAACGAATCGCTGTTCGTGCCCGCCCAGGGCATGCGCCGCATCTACGCCAATCCGCAAGTTGCCAACGTGATTATCCGCGCAACCTCCGGGCAGGACATGGAGCGTGTGGCCCAGGACGCAGCGGCGGCGCTGCGAACCCAGCTCACCGACCACGATGTCGACATTCAGGTGCCCCAGCAAATGATCGATGGCATGACCCGGCAAAGCCGTACCTTCGCTTACCTGCTGCTGGCCCTGGGCGCGATTTCCCTGGTGGGCGGCGGCGTCGGCGTGATGAACGTGATGCTGATGAACGTTTCGGAGCGACGCCGGGAAATCGGGATTCGCATGGCCCTCGGTGCGCGCCAGCGGGACATTCGCAACCTGTTCCTGCTGGAAGCGGTGACCCTGACCGCCGTCGGCGCCGTCTGCGGCGCGGTACTGGGCATGACCGCCGCGTACCTGTATGCCTGGCTGTCCGGCTGGCAGTTTTCCCTGGCGGTGGCCGCGCTGCCGCTGGGGGTGGGCAGCACGTTGCTGGTGGGGCTGTTTTTCGGGATCTATCCGGCGGTGTCGGCCTCGCGCCTGCAACCGGTGGAGGCCCTGCGCGATGAATAAACGGCTGCTGTTGTTGAGCGCTCTGGTGAGCTTGCACAGCGTGGCCGCCGACGTGGTGATTCGCCCGTCGGCGCCCAGCACCACCCGCAGCGGTTATGAGCGCGGTGTGTCGCTGAACGCCCAGTCCACCACCTTGACCCTGGGCGACGCGGTGTACCTGGGCCTGCGCAACAACCCGGCAATTCGCAGCGCGTACCTGCAACGTGTGGCGCAGAAATTCGACCTGCGGGTGGCCGAAGACACCTTCAACCCCAAGCTGACCCTGAACAGCTACTACCGCGCCAACAAAGGCAGCGACGACAACGCCCGCAACGCCAACCTGGCGCCCAACGCCACCTTGCTCGGCGAATACGGCACGCGCCTGAGCATGAACTGGACCCAGCAACTGAACAACGCCGACCGTGCCGGGCGCTACCGCAGCGACGGCCTCGACCTGTCGGTGATCCAGCCGCTGATGCGCGGTGCCGGCTGGGACGCCACCACCGCCCCGCTGCGCCTGTCACGCCTGTCGGAGCAGGCCAACCGCCTGAACCTCAAGGCCAACGTGGCGCAGACCATCAGCAACATCATCACCACCTACCGCGAATTGCTGCGGGCCCAGGAACAGCTGAGCATCGTCCAGGACGCCCTCAAACGCTCCGGCACGCTGCTGGAAGTGAACAAGGCGCTGATCAGCGCCGGGCGCATGGCCGAGTTCGAGATTGTGCAGACCGAAGCCGACATCGCCACCCAGCAACTGGGGGTGGAAGAAGCCCAGAACCAACTCGACACCAGCCGCCTGGCCCTGCTGCGCCTGCTGGCCCTCGACCTGTCGACGCCGATCCGCGCCACCGAAGCCCTTGAAGCCAAGCGCATGGACATCGACAAGCACCAGGCCTTCGTACTCGCGCAGAACCAGCAACCGAACTACCTGGCCACCCTGCTCGGCAGTCAACAGGCCGACCTCAACCTGGTGATCGCCAAGGACTCCGGCCGCTGGCAGGTGGACCTGGTGGCCGGCGCCAACCAGATACGGGCCGACACCAATGACGATAACGGCCACTCCAATAACCGGCGCTGGGACAGCTATGCCGGCGTGCAGGTGCAGATTCCCATCGGCGATATCAGCACCCGCCAGGCCGAAGTGCACGCGCGGGTCGACGCGGAGAATCAGGAAATCATCATCGCCGACGCCCGCCAGCAACTGGAGCGCGACGTCAACGATGTGGTGCGTGACCTGGGCACCCGCTGGCGCCAGTATGAAATCTCCCAGCGGGCGGTGGAGCTGTCCAAGCGCAAGATCGAAATCGAACGGGAAAAACTCAGCGCCGGGCGCTCCACCAACTTCCAGGTATTGAGTTTCGAAACCGACCTGCGCAACGCCGAGAACTCACGGCTCAATGCCTTGATTGCTTATTTGAACGCCCAGACTCAGTTCGACCTGACCCTGGGCATGACGCTGGAAAGTTGGGAAATCGCCCTCAATGACTACTAATAAGAAGCGCCTGTTGGGTGTCGTGTTGATGGTGCTGGTGGCCGGTGTCGGCATCACGCTGCTCAGCCGCCAGAGCCCGGCCGCCAACCCGCCCGGCAACGCCGAACAATGGCTGGCGGTAAAGGTCGACCCGCTGGTGCACCAGATCGGCCTGGTGGGCAAGATCGAGCCCGACACCACCATCACCCTCACCGCGCCCTTCGACGGCAATGTGCAGGCCAACCTGGTGGAACAGGGCCAGCGGGTGGAAGCCGGCCAGGTGCTGCTGCGAATGGACCCGGCCACCCTCGAAGTGCAACTGCGCGACGCCCTCTCCGCGCAGCTCAAGGCCCGGCGCACGGTGCAGGAAATGCAGGACTGGGACAGCGGCCAACAAGTCGGCCGCGCCCGCCGCAACCTGCGCACCGCCGAAATGAGCGCCAGCAACACCCAGCGCAAACTCACCGAGAGCGAAAACCTGTTCAAGCGCGGCATCATCCCGCGCAACGAACTCGACGACCTCAAGCAACAGGCCATCCAGCAACAACTCGACCTGGCGGCGGCCCGTGGCGAGTTGCAGCAGGCGATGGAACAAGGCCAAGGCGAGTACCGGCAGATCGCCGATATGGAGCTGACCAACGCCACGGTGAAATATGACGCCCTGCGCACCCTGCTCGATGGCAAGGAGGTCAAGGCACCGTTCTCCGGCATCGTGGTACCGGCGCCGGGCGGCAGCTCATCGTCCCAGGGCGGCGGGAACAACAACGCGCCGGTGCAGGCCGGGAGCAAGGTCAGCCAGGGCCAGGTGCTGTTTGGGCTGGCGAATATCGAGAAGCTGAAAATCGTTGCCAAGGTCTCGGAGCTGGACATCAACCAGCTGCACCAAGGGCAAGCGGTGGAGGTCATGGGCGACGGGTTTGACGGGGAGCGGCTGACGGGGTCGGTGAGTGTGGTCAGCGGCTTGGCAATTGCCAGCGACAGCCAGGGCAGCGCGCAGTTTCCGGTGACCCTGTCGATTCCCAAGCTGACGCCGCAGCAGTTGCAACGGGTGCGGCTGGGGATGAGTGCGCGGTTGACCATCGTGACTTATAACAATGACCAGGCGATTGTGGTGCCGGCCCAGGCGATCAGTCGCGGGGATGGGGTGATGACGGTGGAGTATCGGGCCACGATGGATAAACCGGTGGAGCGGGTGACGGTGACCACCGGGCAGTCGACGGCGCAAGGCGTTGAGGTATTTGGGTTAAAGCCGGGGTTTGTGAAGGTCGGGCCATAACCCCGACCTGTAGGAGCTGGCTTGCCTGCGATAGCAAGCTGTCAGTTGATAAAGATGCAGCTGACCCACCGCTATCGCAGGCAAGCCAGCTCCCACATTAGATTTAGAGGTGTGCCAACCTGGCGGCGAGTGCCTTGGCCTGAATCGCCACATCCGTCACTGCCGTACTTTCCCACCACATCCCGCGCAGCGGTGGGCCCATGGCAAACAGCCGCCGGCTGACATTCCCCTGGGCATCCAGCACCGCCCCGGAAGTATCCGCCGCAATCCCCAGCGCCAACGGCCCGGGCTGAATCAACCCGCGCTTGAGCAACTGCCGGGGCAACGGCCGGGCCACGCGCCGCCAGTCGTATTCAATTCCGCTGGAGTTGATCAGCGCTGCCCCCGACACCTCGACGACGGCCTGCTCGCCCCGATGGCGCAGGCGAATCGTGACATCACCTTCAGATGGCACCAGCCCCTTGTACGAAGCTGCCTGAATCCGCAACCGCCCTTCCCCATGCAACCGTGCCACCAACTCGGCACTCAAGGGCGGCGAGCGGTGGTGATGGCTTTCCCACCAGGGCCGAATATGCCGCACGAACTGGCGCTTCTCGCCCTCGCTGGCCTGGCTCCACAAACGCCCGATGTTGGCGCGCACGGTGTCCAGCGGTGCTTGCCAGTCGATCCCCTGCGCCAGCGCGAGCCGGCATTGGCGACGCACTTCCCGCAGCAATTGCCGGGGGCTGCGCAGGCTGTGGTCTTCCCCCAGGAAGTCGACCCAGGCCGGCGGCTGCCGACGCACATGGGGCAACAGGCCGTGGCGTGAAAAAATCTCGATGGGCCCACGGTGACCGGCCTGTTCCAGGGACACCACGGCGTCGACCATGGTCAGCCCGGAACCGATGATCAGCACGGTGGATTGCGGGTCGAGTTGGGTCATGGCCTGCACATCCCACGGGTCGACTGCCGCGGCATTCAAGCCGCTGGACTCGGTCTGGGGCGTGCGCGCCGCCGGGAACATGCCGGTGGCCAATACTGCAACGGCACCACGCAGTTGCTGGCCGTCGCTCAGGATCAGCCGTGTGGCGTGTTCATCCACTTCAAGGTCCACCACCTCGGCGCGGATATGCTCGACGGTCGACGTCGAAAGCGCCTTGGCCTCGGCCAGCCGTTGTTGCGCGTACAGGCCAAAAATCCCGCGGGGCGGAAACAGTTCGCTGATGGGCACGTGTTGCTGGTCTGACTCCGGCCAGCCACCGCCGGCGATGTAGGCGGTCAGCCATTGGGTCAGGTCATCGGCGTTGTCCGGGTCGACGCTCATGCGGGCGGCGTTGCCGTTCAGGGTGTGGCCCAGCTCCACCGCGCTGTAGGCCTCGCCGCGCCCCAGTTCCTGGCGCGGCTCGATCACCAGGATCTGCCGCGTGCCCGGCAGGCGCAGCAACTGCACCGCCAGCATCGTCCCGCTCAGGCCGCCGCCGACAATCAGCACATCAGCGTTGCGAATGGCGCTCGTCGCCTGTCCGCGTTCGGTTTCACTCATGAAATTGCGCCCTTACTGTCTGCCTGAATGGTTATGGTAAAAATCGCCCCGTGCAGTATCCAGCACATCGACCCGGGGCGCATAGCTCGGCCCGAATAGCTCAGCCCGACTGGGGAAAGCCCAGGCTCTGACCGCTGTTCAGCCATTGCTCCAGCACCGCCGCCAGGCCGCCTTGCCCGTGGGTGCTTTCCTCGCTCCACAGCTCGGTCTTGCCGGAAGGCTGCCACCAGCGGCACAGCCGCTGGGACGTGTCCACGATGCCGACCTGTTGCACAACCGCCACCGGCTGCAGCCCCGGGACATACGCGTGGGTAGGTCGAATGCGCCACAACTGCTGCTGCAAGGCGGCAGGTTCCAGGTCATCGGCCAGGGTCAGGATCTGGCCACCGATCACCTGGGCGGCCAGCGCCAGCAGCAACAAATGAGGCTCGAAAGCCCCGCTGAGGGCCAGCCGCGACTCTTCGGTAAAGCCCTGCTGGCGCAAGCCATCGGCCTGACGCTCGACATCCCGCAGGGCATCAATCCAGCGCCAGGCGTACCACTGGCCGTCGCGCTTGTGACGCAGGGCATTGTGCAGCGGGGTCACCTGCGCCCAGTGGCGCAACTGCGCCAATGCCTTGGGCAACACCGTGACCCGTTCAGCGGGCCATTCCACATCCAGTGGTAGTTCACGTTCATGCACGCTCATAGGGTGATGCTCCTATTGGTGGAACAAGCATGCGGTGGTCCGCTGGCCGAAATCGTTGGCTTGATGAAGATCACCTGTGGGAGCTGGCTTGCCTGCGATAGCGGGGTGTCAGCCAACACAGATGCAAGCTGACTCACCGCTATCGCAGGCAAGCCAGCTCCCACATTGATCCGGTTTCTCCAGTCAGATCGCTGTGGCTTTAAGGTCGCGATAGCTGGCGCCCGGATGGTTGTCCGGCAAACGCGCGCCTTCCCCGAACAATTTCTCCCGCAGGGTGCCCTGGGCATATTCAGTCTTGTACACCCCGCGCTTCTGCAACTCCGGCACCAGCAAGTCGACCGCGTCGATAAAGGTCTCGTGGGTCAATGCATAGGCCAGGTTGAAGCCATCTACATCAGTCTCTTCAACCCACTCCTGCAACAGGTCGGCCACGGTTTGCGGGCCGCCGACAAACAACGGGCCGAAGCCGCCAATACCGACCCAGTCCGCCAGTTCATTCGGCGTCCAGACCTTGTTTGGATCAGCAGTGGAAAACGCTTCCACCGCCGACTGAATGGCGTTGGTGTGCACGTGCTTGAGGGGTTCATCAGGCTTGAACTGGCTGAAGTCGATACCGGTCCAGCCGGAGATCAATGCCATCGCGCCTTCGTAGCTGACGTAGGATTTGTATTCGTCGAACTTGGCCTTGGCCTTGGCGTCGGTTTCGCCAACGATCACGGTCTGCAAGTTGAAGATCAGGATTTTCTTCGGGTCACGCCCTGCCTCGGCCGCACGCCGGCGGATGTCGGCGACGGTTTTCTTCAGCAGCACTTTCGACGGTGCCGCCACAAATACACACTCGGCCTGCTCGGCGGCGAACTGTTTGCCCCGGCTGGACGCGCCCGCCTGGTACAACACCGGCGTGCGTTGTGGCGAAGGCTCGCAGAGGTGAATGCCGGGCACCTGGAAGTGTTTGCCGACGTGGCGAATCTCGTGGATCTTGCTCGGGTCACTGAAGATCCGTCGCTCGCGGTCCCGCAGCACGGCGCCCTCTTCCCAGCTGCCTTCCCAGAGTTTGTAGCAAACCTCCAGGTATTCCTCGGCGTAGTCGTAACGCGCATCGTGTTCGGTCTGGGCTTTCTGGCCGAGGTTCTTCGCGCCGCTTTCCAGGTATGAGGTGACGATGTTCCAGCCGATACGGCCCTTGGTCAGGTGATCGAGGGTGGAAAGACGCCGGGCGAACGGATACGGGTGTTCGAAAGACAGCGAGGCGGTCAGGCCAAACCCCAGGTGTTCGGTGACCAGTGCCATGGGTGCGATCAGCGACAGCGGGTCGTTGACCGGCACTTGGGTGGCCTGGCGAATCGCCGCGTCACCGTTGCCGTTATAGACGTCGTAGATGCCCAGCACGTCGGCGATGAACAGGCCGTCGAACTTGCCGCGCTCGAGGATTTTTGCCAGGTCGGTCCAGTACTCCAGGTCCTTGTACTGCCACGAGCGGTCTCGCGGGTGGGCCCACAAACCGGGGGACTGGTGGCCGACGCAGTTCATGTCGAAGGCATTCAAGCGGATTTCACGGGACATCAAAGCACTCCGTTGAGGTGGTAGTTGCCGACAATCTGGTATTTGCGGCGCAACGGGTCATCGAGGGTCGGCGGCAGCGCGGTGCGTTGGCCGGTGAGTTCGAATTCGGCATTGCTCGCGGCGATGAGGGCTTCGGCCGCCGCGATCTGCGCTTCGGTGAGGGCCACCGGGCTCGGGTGGGTTTCGGCACGCTCAAACAGAGCGGCCGCTACGTCCACGCGAATCTGCAGATCGCCGAAGCGGCTGATCACGTAGGGGTCATCACTTTTCTCGACAAAGCGCCGGGTGCTTTCCAGCAGTTGGCGCGCCTGATTCAGTGCGGTCATGGATAAAGCTCCTCAGTTCCAGGCGTGGCGCGCAGGCTTGACGCCGTTGAGCACGAAGTTGCCGATCAGGTGGTATTTCCAGCGGGCCGGGTCGTGCAGGGTGTGGGTGCGGGCGTTGCGCCAGAAGCGGTCAAGGTTGTGCTTGCCGGTGACCGAGCGGGTGCCGGCCAGTTCGAAGAGTTTGCTGCTGGCAAGCAACGCGGTTTCCGCCGACAACACTTTGGCCTGGGCGACAACGAGGGAGGCATTGGCCACGGTGTCTTCGTTGGGGTCGGCCAGGGCCCGGTCGACAGCCACGCCGGCCTTGGCGAGGATCGCTTCAGTGCCGTGCACGCGCCATTCCAGGTCACCGATGGCCGCGATGGTGAAGGGGTCTTGCCAGCCGTGATCCTGTTGGCTGTCGATCCACGGACGGGCCTGGCGCGCATAAATCTTGGCCTGTTCCAAAGCGCCAAGGGCGATGCCGGTGTCGACGGCGGCCTGGATGATTTGCGAGATCGGGCCGTTGGCGGTGGGCTGGTCGAAAGCCTGGTGGGCCGGGATCACCGCACTCAGCGGCACGGTGACGCCATCGAGGGTGACCCCGCCGCTGGCGGTGGTGCGCTGGCCGAAGCCGTCCCAGCTGTCGACCACCGTCAGGCCCGGCGCATCACGTTCGACGAACGCGATAAACGCCTGGCCGTGTTCGTTGTTGCCGACGGTGGGCACCAGGTGGGCGAAGAGTGCGCCGGTGCAGTAGAACTTCTCGCCGTTGATCTGGGCCGTATCGCCGTGGAAACGGATTTGCGTGTCGAAGGTGCCGGCGTTTTTGCTCCCGGCTTCGGAGAAGGCATTGCCGAAACGGTAGCCCTGCAAGACCTTGGCGAAGTAATGCTGCTTTTGCTCCTCGCTGGCGGTTTGCAGGAGGATGTCCACCACCCCGAGATGGTTCTGCGGAATTTGCCCCAGGGACGGATCGGCGGCGGAGATCAATTTGATCACCTCGGCCACCGTCACATAGGACACTCCGGCGCCGCCGTAAGCCTTGGGAATGGTGATGCCCCACAAGCCGCTGGCGGAGAATTCGTCCAGCTCGGCCACCGGCAGGCGTCGCTCGCGGTCGCGTACGCCCGCTTCCACGGCAAAACGCTTGGCCAACTCGGTGGCAACGGCGATGGCCTCGGCGTCCGAGCGGATGATGTGGGCAGGGTGTTGGGGTTGGGCTGACATGGGCCGACTCCAGGCTCCAGAGAGATACCGGAGTAATTGCAGGAGTCGTGCCTGAATCCAATGATCAATTAAATCAGCGGGTTGCCGGCAAATCGGGGAAGTTGTCGGCGGTTCAAAACAGCAAAGTGTCCAACCACTGTTGCGCTGCCAACAGTTAGATCACCACGTTGCGCACAAACCGCACCGCCACCTCGCCGTCATTGCGATAGGCGTGAAGGTGGCGGCTGGCGAACATCAGGAACTCACCGGTGGCGACGTGTTTTTCCTCGTCACCCAGCCCCAGCGTCAGCGTCCCTTCGAACACAAACAACTGCACGCTCCAGCCCTCGGGGTCCGGCTCGGGCATGTAGCGGTCACCGGGTTCCAGGCGCATCTCCCACAGCTCCACCTCGCGGCGCGCGGTGGCCTTGGCCAGCAGCACGGCCTTGCTGCCGGGAATTTCGCCGGCCCAGGCCAGTTCGTTGATGCGGCTGTGATCGGGGGCATCCGGGGCCTGGATCAGGTCGCTGAAGGCCACGTCCAGCGCTTCGGCCACCCGGTCGAGGGTCGACAGGCTGACGTTCTTCTCCCCCGCCTCGATCGCCACCAGCATGCGCCGGCTGACGCCGGACTTTTCGGACAAGGCCGTCTGGCTCAACTGCGCCGCATGGCGCAGGCGCCGAACGTTCTGGCTGACGTGTTGCAGGACCGAGGCCCGTTGCGGATTTTCTTTGTGCACTATATTGCTCACAGGGTGGGGTTGCGCAGTATACTGCCCAGCTTGCGGCGCATTGTGCGGTCCGCGCCCCTCCTGTGCAAGACCGAGCCGCCATGACCACCTCCCCGTTGTTTTCCCGTTTCAGCAAAGCCGAATGTGTATTGGTGGTGATCACCATGATTTGGGGCGGCACCTTTTTGTTGGTGCAGCACGCCATGGCCGTGAGTGGCCCGATGTTTTTTGTCGGCCTGCGGTTTGCGGCGGCGGCGCTTATCGTCGGGGCGTTCTCGTTGCGCAGCCTGCGGGGCCTGACCCTGTTTGAGCTGAAGGCCGGCTGCTTTATCGGCGTGGCGATCATGTTTGGCTACGGTTTGCAGACCATTGGCTTGCAGACGATCCTGAGCAGCCAGTCGGCGTTTATCACCGCGCTGTATGTGCCGTTCGTGCCGCTGCTGCAATGGCTGGTGCTGGGACGGCGGCCGGGGTTGATGCCGAGCATCGGCATCATGCTGGCGTTTACCGGGTTGATGCTGCTGACCGGCCCGGCGGGCGCGTCGCTGAATTTCAGCCCCGGTGAAATCGCCACGTTGATTGGTGCCGTGGCGATTGCTGCCGAAATCATCATGATCAGCGCCTTTGCCGGCCAGGTGGATGTGCGCCGGGTGACGGTGGTGCAACTGGCCACGGCGTCGGTGCTGTCGTTCCTGATGGTGGTGCCGATGGGTGAGGCGCTGCCGGGGTTCTCGTGGTTGCTGCTGTTCAGCGCAGTGGGCCTGGGACTGACCAGCGCGGTGATTCAGGTGGCCATGAACTGGGCGCAGAAAAGCGTCTCGCCGACACGGGCCACGCTGATTTATGCCGGTGAGCCGGTGTGGGCCGGCGTGGTCGGGCGGATTGCCGGGGAGCGGTTCCCACCGATTGCCATGGTGGGTGCGGCGTTGATTGTGGCGGCGGTGATTGTCAGCGAGATGACGACGCGGGGGCAGAAGGCGCTTGAAGCGCGCAATGAGCTGGAACAGGAAACCCAAGGCTAAGGCTACTGAAACAATGCCAAACAAGCTTTTTCAGCCTACCTTGTAGGATCCTGCCACATCTTGCCGTTTGGTGATCAAGATTCCGGCACGTATGATGCATCCCAAACTCCCGCAGATTAGAAGCCTATGTCCCTGATAGTTCTACTGCTTCTGCCCTTTGTCGGCAGCTGTCTCGCGGCCTTGCTGCCGCACAACGCACGCAACACAGAGTCCCTGCTGGCCGGCCTTGTCGCCCTGGTGGGGACGGTCCAAGTCGCCCTGCTCTACCCCCAAATCGCCCACGGTGGCGTGATTCGCGAAGAATTCATGTGGTTGCCCAGCCTCGGGCTGAACTTCGTGCTGCGCATGGACGGTTTTGCCTGGTTGTTCTCGATGCTGGTGCTGGGCATCGGGACCCTGGTGTCGCTCTACGCCCGTTATTACATGTCGCCGGAAGACCCGGTGCCGCGCTTCTTCGCGTTTTTCCTGGCGTTCATGGGTGCCATGCTTGGCTTGGTGATCTCCGGCAACCTGATCCAGATCGTGTTTTTCTGGGAACTCACCAGCCTGTTCTCCTTCCTGTTGATCGGCTATTGGCACCATCGCGCCGATGCCCGGCGTGGCGCCTATATGGCGCTGATGGTCACCGGCGCAGGCGGTTTGTGCCTGCTGGCGGGGGTGATGCTGCTCGGGCATATCGTCGGCAGCTATGACCTGGACCAGGTCCTGGCTGCCGGTGACCAGATCCGTGCCCATTCGTTGTACCCGATCATGCTCGCCCTGGTGCTGATCGGCGCCCTGAGCAAAAGCGCGCAGTTCCCCTTCCACTTCTGGCTGCCCCACGCCATGGCTGCACCGACGCCGGTGTCGGCCTACCTGCACTCGGCGACGATGGTGAAGGCCGGCGTGTTCCTGCTGGCCCGCCTGTGGCCGTCGCTGTCCGGCAGCGAAGAATGGTTCTGGATTGTCGGCGGTGCCGGCGCCATTACCCTGCTGCTCGGCGCTTATTGCGCCATGTTCCAGAACGATCTCAAGGGCCTGCTGGCCTACTCCACCATCAGCCACCTCGGGCTGATCACCTTGCTGCTGGGGCTCAACAGCCCGCTGGCCGCCGTCGCCGCGGTGTTCCATATCCTCAACCACGCCACCTTCAAGGCGTCGCTGTTCATGGCCGCGGGAATCATCGACCACGAGAGCGGCACCCGCGACATCCGCAAGCTCAGCGGCCTGGTGAGGCTGATTCCGTTTACCGCCACCCTGGCGATGGTCGCCAGTGCGTCCATGGCCGGGGTGCCGCTGCTTAACGGTTTCCTGTCCAAGGAAATGTTCTTCGCCGAGACCGTCTTTATTTCCTCCACCGCCTGGGTGGAAATCGCCCTGCCGGTGATCGCGACCATCGCCGGTACCTTCAGCGTGGCCTATGCCCTGCGCTTTACCGTGGATGTGTTCTTCGGCCCCACCGCGACCAACCTGCCCCACACCCCGCACGAACCGCCACGCTGGATGCGTGCACCGGTGGAACTGCTGGTGTTTACCTGCCTGCTGGTGGGAATTTTCCCCGCGCAAGTGGTCGGCTCGATCCTCGCCGCCGCCGCCCTGCCGGTAGTCGGCGGGGTACTGCCGCAGTACAGCCTGGCCATCTGGCACGGCTGGAACGCGCCGATGATCATGAGCCTGGTGGCCATGTCCGGCGGCGTGGTGCTGTACCTGCTGCTGCGCAAGCAACTCAAGCTGGGCCGCTTCAAATACCCGCCGATCATCAGCTACTTCAACGGCAAGCGCGGCTTCGAGCGCTGCCTGGTGGTGATGATGCGCGGGGTGCGCAAGATCGAAAAACGCATCAGCACCAAGCGTCTGCAAACCCAGCTGTTCCTGCTGGTGCTGGCGGCGGTGATCGCCGGGTTGATCCCGATGCTGCACAGCGGCCTCAGTTGGGGCGATCGGCCGAAGATCCCGGGCTCCATCGTGTTCGTCACCCTGTGGTTGCTGGCAATCGCCTGCGCCCTGGGCGCCGCCTGGCAAGCCAAGTACCACCGGCTGGCAGCCCTGACCATGGTCAGCGTGTGCGGCCTGATGACCTGCGTGACCTTCGTCTGGTTCTCCGCGCCGGATCTCGCGCTGACCCAACTGGTGGTCGAGGTGGTCACCACCGTGTTGATCCTGCTGGGCCTGCGCTGGCTGCCACGGCGGATCGAAGAGGTTTCGCCATTGCCGAGTTCGTTGCGCAAGGCACGCATCCGCCGCCTGCGGGACTTGCTCCTGTCCACCGTGGTCGGCGGCGGCATGGCGCTGCTCTCCTACGCGATGCTGACGCGCCAGACGCCCAACGATATCTCCTCGTTCTACCTCAGCCGCGCGCTGCCCGAAGGCGGTGGCAGCAATGTGGTGAACGTGATGCTGGTGGACTTCCGGGGCTTCGACACCCTGGGGGAAATCACCGTGCTCGGCGCCGTGGCGCTGACCGTCTACGCCCTGCTGCGCCGCTTCCGCCCTTCGAAAGAAAGCATGGAATTGCCCGCGCAACAGCGCCAGCTGGCGCCTGACGTGGCCACCGACCTGGTCAACCCGCGCCAGGCCAGCGACACTGCCCTGGGCTTCATGATGGTGCCGGCGGTGCTGGTGCGCCTGCTGCTGCCGATTGCCCTGGTGGTTTCGTTCTACCTGTTCATGCGCGGCCACAACCAACCGGGCGGCGGTTTTGTCGCCGGGTTGGTGATGTCGGTGGCGTTCATCCTGCAATACATGGTCGCCGGCACCCAGTGGGTCGAGGCACAGATGAGCCTGCGGCCGATGCGCTGGATGGGCTTTGGCTTGCTGTCGGCAACCCTCACTGGGCTTGGCGCACTGTTCGCCGGCTACCCGTTCCTGACCACCCACACCTGGCACTTCAGCCTGCCGGTGCTGGGCGACATCCACGTCGCCAGCGCGCTGTTCTTCGACGTCGGCGTGTACGCCATGGTGGTCGGCTCGACCCTGCTGATGCTCACCGCCCTGGGCCACCAATCGGTGCGAGCCCATAAACCCAGCAACCAGGCGAAAGCCGTTGCCAGCCAAGGAGGAGCCGCCTGATGGAAGAAGTCATCGCAATTGCCATTGGGGTGCTGGCAGCCTCCGGCGTCTGGCTGATCCTGCGGCCACGGACGTTCCAGGTGGTGATGGGCCTGTGCCTGCTGTCCTACGGGGTCAACCTGTTTATCTTCAGCATGGGCAGCCTGTTTATCGGCAAGGAGCCGATCATCAAGGACGGCGTGCCGCAAGACTTGCTCAACTACACCGACCCGCTGCCCCAGGCCCTGGTGCTGACGGCGATCGTGATCAGCTTCGCCATGACCGCGCTGTTCCTGGTGGTGCTGCTGGCGTCCCGGGGCCTGACCGGCACTGACCATGTGGACGGCCGGGAGCCCAAGGAATGACCTGGATGAATCAACTGATCATCGCGCCGATCCTGCTGCCGTTGCTGACCGCCGCGCTGATGCTGATGCTCGGCGAGAAACACCGCCCGCTCAAGGCGCGGATCAACCTGTTCTCCAGCATGGTGGGCCTCGGCATCGCGGTGCTGTTGCTGTACTGGACCCAGAAAGGTGGCCCCGGCTCCATCGGCGTGTACCTGCCGGGCAACTGGCAAGTGCCGTTCGGCATCGTGCTGGTGGTAGACCAGTTGTCGGCCATGATGCTGGTGCTCACCGGGATCATCGGCGTCAGCGCTCTGCTGTTCGCCATGGCCCGCTGGGACCGTGCCGGCACCAGTTTCCATGCGCTGTTCCAGATCCAGCTGATGGGCCTTTATGGCGCCTTCCTGACGGCGGACCTGTTCAACCTGTTCGTGTTTTTCGAGGTACTGCTGGCGGCCTCCTACGGCCTGATGCTCCACGGCTCGGGCCGGGCGCGGGTGTCGGCGGGGCTGCACTACATCTCGATCAACCTGCTGGCCTCGACGTTGTTCCTGATTGGTGCGGCGCTGATCTACGGCGTCACCGGCACCCTGAACTTTGCCGACCTGGCGCTGAAAATCCCCCTGGTGCCGGAAGCCGATCGCGGCCTGCTGCACGCCGGTGCGGGCATCCTCGCCGTAGCGTTCCTGGCCAAGGCCGGCATGTGGCCACTGAACTTCTGGCTGGCGCCCGCCTACTCCTCGGCGAGTGCGCCGGTGGCGGCGATGTTTGCGATCATGACCAAGGTCGGCGTGTACACCGTGCTGCGCCTGTGGAACCTGCTGTTCTCGGGCCAGGCCGGTGCGTCGGCGCTGTTCGGCGGCGACTGGCTGATCTACGGCGGCATGGCGACCATCGTCTGCGCGGCGCTGGCGATGATCGCCGCGCAACGCCTGGAACGCATGGCCAGCCTGAGCATTCTGGTGTCCGCCGGGATCCTGCTGTCGGCGGTGGGTTTTGCCCAGCCAAGCCTGACCGCCGGGGCGCTGTTTTATCTGGTCAGCTCCACCCTGGCCTTGAGCGCGCTGTTCCTGCTGGCTGAATTGATCGAGCGTTCGCGCTCGGCCAACGACATGCCCCTGGACGATGAAATCGAAGCCCTGCCCAAGGCCATGGAATCCCTGCATCCGCCGCCCGGCACCAACCTCGACGATGAGCAGAAAGCCGTGGTCGGCCAGGTCATCCCCTGGACCGTAGCCTTCCTTGGCCTGAGCTTTATCGCCTGCGCCCTGCTGATCATCGGCATGCCGCCGCTGTCCGGGTTTATCGGCAAGCTCAGTCTGCTCAGCGCCTTGATCAATCCGATGGGCCTGGGCAACGCCATCGACGAGCCGGTGCGCCCCGCCGCGTGGGGCCTGGTGGCGCTGTTGATCTTCTCGGGCCTGGCCTCGCTGATCGCCTTCGCCCGCCTCGGCATCCAGCGCTTCTGGACCCCGGAAGAACGCCCGTCGCCGTTGCTGCGCCGTTTTGAATGCGTACCGATCTTCTTCCTGCTGGGCCTGAGCATCGCCCTGACCTTCAAGGCCGAGCCGCTGATGCGCTACACCCAGGCTGCTGCCGAAAGCCTGAATAATCCGGAACATTACGTGATGGCCGTGATGGCGACGCGACCGGTGATGAGCCCTGAGGCCAAGGCCGCCGCATTGGAGGTGCAGCCATGAAGCGCCTGTTTCCTGCCCCGTGGCTGTCGTTGGCGCTGTGGCTGTTGTGGCTGGTGCTGAACCTGTCCGTGAGCCCCGGCAACCTGCTGCTGGGGGCGATCCTCGGTTTTGCAGCGCCGCTGATGATGGCGCCGCTGCGACCGCTGCCGATCCGCATCCGCCGCCCGGGTGTGATCATCCGCCTGTTCTTCCTGGTGGGCCGCGACGTGATCATCTCCAACCTCGCCGTGGCCTGGGGCATCCTGGTCTGCGGCTCGCGTGCGCCACGCTCGCGCTTTATCAAAATCCCCCTGGACCTGCGGGACGCCAACGGCCTGGCCGTGCTGGCGATGATCACCAGCGTGACGCCTGGCACCGTGTGGTCGGAACTGGCCCTGGACCGCAGCATCCTGCTGATCCACGTGTTCGACCTGGATGACGAAGCGCAGTTTATCGAGCACTTCAAACACGCCTACGAACGGCCCCTGATGGAGATCTTCGAATGAGCGCCCTGCTCTCCAATGCGATCCTGTTCAGCCTGTTCCTGTACTCCCTGGCCATGGTGCTGACCCTGGTGCGCCTGTTCAAAGGTCCCTCGGCCCAGGATCGGGTTCTGGCGCTGGATTACCTGTACATCCTGGCCATGTTGATGATGCTGGTGCTGGGCATCCGGTATGCCAGTGACACCTATTTTGAAGCGGCGCTGTTGATCGCGCTGTTTGGTTTTGTCGGGTCGTTTGCCCTGGCGAAATTCCTGCTGCGTGGGGAGGTGATCGAATGATCAATGTCGACGTGTTGCCGCTGTGGGTTGAAGTGATCGTCGCGGTGCTTCTGGTGCTGAGCAGCGGGTTTGCGCTGATCGGAGCGATCGGGTTGTTGCGGATGAAGGATTTCTTCCAGCGCATGCACCCACCGGCACTGGCCTCGACGCTGGGTGCATGGTGTGTGGCGCTGGCCTCGATCGTCTACTTTTCGGTACTCAAGTCCGGGCCCGTGTTGCACGGTTGGTTGATCCCGATTCTGCTGTCGATCACGGTGCCGGTGACTACGTTGCTGCTGGCCAGGACTGCGTTGTTCCGCAAACGTATGGCCGGGGATGATGTGCCGGCTGAAGTCAGCAGCCGCCGGGCTGACAGCGGTAGCTGATCCCGCCAGGCGCTTCAGTGGTGAAATTCGTTCTCCAATAGAATCCATAAAATAGAACCTCAATCGCCAATCCCGGTATCGGGATCACTTTATGAGGTTCTCTCCCATGGCATTCGCTCCCCTTGTCCAGGCTCGTCTCGACGCCTGGGTTGCATCAGCCGCTGACTTCGGGCCCTTTCTCACCGGCCAAGCAACCACCCTTACCCTCGATGAACAGCGCAAGGCTTACGAGCAGGTGCTGAGCGCTCATCCGATTCCCGCCGGTGTACGCTTTCATGAGGTCGACATGGGCGGCGTACCGGCCATGGTGGTAGTGCCTGATGCGATGGAGGGTGATCGAGTGTTGCTGTACATCCACGGCGGTGGTTATGTCGGCGGCAGCCCACGGGGTTATCTGGGCCTTGCCGGCCACTTCGCCAAACTGCTGGGGGCAAAGGTCTACTTGCCTGATTACCGCTTGGCGCCCGAGCATCCGTTTCCGCTGCCCATCGATGACACGCTGCAGGCCTATCGTTGGTTGCTCGACCAGGGCAACGATCCCAAATCCATTGTGTTCTCCGGTGACTCGGCCGGCGGCGCGATGGTGGTGTCGGTGATGGTCAAGGCCCGCAACGCCGGCTTGCCGCTGCCCGCCGCGGGCGCCGCCTTGTCGCCGTGGGCCAACCTGGAACACACCGGTGCCTCCATCGACAGCCGTGACGGCCTCGACCCGCAAGCCTCCCGCGCAGGGCTGACGCTGCTGGCGAAAGCGTTTCTCAACGGCGCGCCGCCGAACGACCCCGATGCATCGCCGGTGTTCGCGGACGTCAGGGGCTTGCCGCCGATTCTGGTGCAGATCGGCGAAAACGAAGTGATGCTCAGCGATGCCATGCGCCTGGCCACCCATCTGGGGGAAAACCGGGTGCGGGTGTCGCTGGAAGTTTGGCCCGGGATGTTCCACGTCTGGCACCTGTTTGCGGCGATTTTGCCCGAAGGAATGCAGGCGCTGGAGAATGCGGCGCTGTTCCTTGAGCAGACAATGGCGATTAGAGATTAATTAATCCAAAAAGAGCTTGGCGCGCTTCTTTGGGCCTGATACGGTTTAGTGGATTATTTAATCCACTAAACTCAGGCGCTCTTTCATGACTACTCCTACCCCTCGTTTCAGCAACAAGGTCGCCCTGGTCACCGGCGGTTCCCGCGGGATTGGCGAAGCCATCGTGCGCCGTCTGGCCGCCGAAGGCGCAGTGGTTGCGTTCACCTATTCGGCCTCCTCAGACAAGGCGCTGGCACTGGTAAGCCAGATCGAAAGCACGGGCGGCAAAGCCCTGGCGATTCAGGCCGACAGCGCTGATGTCGTCGCGATTGAGCGGGCGGTGTCCACCACCGTTGAACGGTTTGGCGCGTTGAATATTCTGGTCAACAACGCCGGCATCCTGCAGTTGGGCAGTGTCGACGAGTTCAGCCTGGAAGACTTCGACAGGATGTTTGCGGTCAACGTCCGCGCCACCTTTGCCGCCGCCAAGGCGTGTTCGCCGGTGATGCAGGCCGGTGACCGGATCATCAGCGTCGGCAGCGTGGTTGCCCAGCGTTCGGGCTTCCCGGGTTCCAGTGTCTACAGCATGACGAAGTCGGCGATCGCCGGTATGATCCGCGGCCTGGCGATTGATTTCGCCCCGCGCGGCATCACCGTCAACAACGTGCAACCGGGCCCGACCAGCACCGACATGAACCCGGCGGACGGGCCTCACGCGGGCATGATCAAAAATTTGATCCCCTTGGGCCGCGTAGGCACCGCCGACGAAGTAGCCGGTATGGTGGCTTACCTCGCCTCCGAGGAAGCGGCCTTTGTCACCGGCGCAAGCCTGACCATCGACGGTGGTTACCTGGCCTGACCCATCACTCGCAACCGAGGTACCCCATGGCAAGACCCAGAGCATTCGACCGCGACCAGGTGCTGCGCGAAGCCATTCGGGTTTTCTGCGACAAGGGTTTTGCCGCGGCCTCAACCGAAGAGCTGATGCAGGCCATGGGGTTGAGTCGCCAGAGCATGTACAACACCTTTGGCGACAAACGCCAGTTGTACCTGCTGGCGATGGCCGAGTATCAGCGCACCGGTGTCGACGACCTGATCGGGCGCCTGAATCAGGGCCCGACGCCGCTGCAAGCGCTGCATGACACCCTGCAATCCTTCGCCACCCGCGCTCTGCGCGAAGGGACCGCAGGGTGCATGGGCGTCAACGCCATCTGCGAGTTCGGCCAGGCCGATGATGAAATCAATCAACTCACCGCCCACAGCGCCGAGCGCTTGCGCAACGCATTCGAACAGACCCTGGGACAGGCGCAGGAACAGGGTGAAGTGGGAGCAGATACCGACCTGACCGGCGCGTGTGATTTTCTGATGGCCACCCTCAGCGGCATGAAAATCGCCAGCAAGGGCGGCGCAACCACTGAGCAACTGGAAGGCATCGCGGGGTTTGCGTTGCGGGCGCTGAGCGCGAAAGCGTGATCAACCCACTACAGGATCGGCGCGCCAAATCGGCCCAGTCGCGGCATCCAGTGATCCAGGATCTGCGCTGACGCCAGGATATGGTGGGCGTGCCCGATCAACAGCCGACGCGGCACAAACCCGATATAGCGTGAGTCATCGCTGTTGTCGCGGTTGTCACCCAACATGAAATAACTGTCGGCCGGCACCGTCACCGGGCCGAAATCGCGCAGCGCCCGGACTGTCGGCATGAATTGAATCGTGCGCTGGCTGTTGTTCGCACGCTCCGTCACCTTGATCCCCGGAACTGTTTGGCCAGGCGCGATGGGCTCGCGTATATCCTGCCCATTGCTGTAGGTGGCCGGCGTGCCGTTGACCCACAGCACCTCATCGCGCATTTCCAGGGTGTCGCCGGGAATGCCGACGATGCGCTTGATCAAGCGCATGCCGTCCTTGGGTGAGGAGAACGTCACCACATCGCCGCGCCGGGGGTTATCCAGCTTGGCCAGGGAAATATCGGTGAGGGGCAGCTTGAGGTCGTACGCCACGCGATTGACCAGTACTACATCGCCCTCCAGCAAGGTCGGGCGCATGGAGCCGGATGGGATCGGGTTCCAGTCGGCCAGGGAGGTCCGGAACACGCCGAAACACAGCCAGAAGATGATTGCGTAACGGTAACGGATTAACCAACGGCCCATAGATCCTCGCACTACAAAAAAGGGGCGCCAACGTACGCCAGGCAACCCGTGGTGATTTTTGGCAATGGTCGCTTATTGCACCGCCAGATTAAATTAACATTAGCGTTGCCGACCAATGACAGCCGGTGTTTTCAAGCGCACAGAAAAGGAGTTTCACGCTCTATGGATAGCAAATGTTCGGTCTTTATCGCAGGCAGTGTCGACGGCTTTATTGCCCGGCCAGACGATTCAGGCGTTTCTTAAGGCGGGCTTGACCAACGGGTGGGTCATCACGAGTATTCCGGTTTTTTTGGCCCGGGGATTCCCTTGTCAGCCAGGTGGGTAGCGAGCATGAGCTTCGGCATATCGGCACGTATGCGTCGGACGGCGGGTTTGTTCAAAGCCGGTATGAGGTCGGTGGCAAGCGCTGATGCTCGTGGGCCATACCCCGGAATTCCCGACAGCTTTTTAGGGTTGTCGCTCAGAAGATGGCTCCCTACTCTTCGGTGGTCGCTGCAAACTCAGCGACCGGGTTTCGCTATGAATTTGCCATTTGAAATCGACGGGGCTCCCCGGAGTGTGGCGTTGGGAATTTGTCGGATGTTGGAGGGGATTCAGTTGTTGGTGGACAGGGCTCTGGATCGATGTGAGGCCCCTGTTCAGAGGTAGGGATTAGGTAGGGTACATATCCGCTTTTTTGTCAGGGCTGCTATTGGTTCCGCTCTTACAGCGGCTCACTTTTGAAAAGCGCAAAAGTAAGCAAAACGCTCTTGCCCCACCACTCGGCACCTCGCCTAGACTCGGTGTGCCCTCAGCTCCGGCAGCACGAAGCGGGCCGCCAGCGTGGTTTAACGGGGCGCCTAAGATCAAGATCAAAAGCAGATCAAGAACACAGCGGCCTACAGGCCGGCTTGAGTGTGGTGAAGCAAAGGCAAAATCAACATCTGAAACCAGAGCGGGCACGGTCAACTGTGGGAGCAGGCTTGCCTGCGATGGCATCACCTCGGTGTGTCTGATTCACCGAGCTGTCTGCATCGCAGGCAAGCCAGCTCCCACATTAAGCGGCTATGAGCTTGATCTTGAACTGGCCTAATCTGTCCTTGAATGTGTCAACTATGTCCCCGCACAGGCGTCCGGCCCGTGGTCCGCTGCAAGCATTGCCCCCATAGCAGCCACTCCCTGAATAACGGATATATAGGCAAAAAAACGCCCCGAACCAGTCGGGGCGTTTTTCATTCAGCAATCACCGATCAAGCCTGATCAGCCAACCGCCACGTCGTCCCGCCCTTCCCGTCTTCCAACACCACACCCATCGCGGTCAGTTGGTCACGGATACGGTCAGACTCCGCCCAGTCCTTGTCGGCCCGGGCAGTCAAACGTGCCTGGATCAGCGCATCAACTTCAGCCGCATCCACACGCCCTTCAGCGCCCGCTTGCAGGAAGTCATCGGCTTCCATCTGCAGCACGCCCAGCACGCTCGCCAGCTCTTTCAAACGTGCCGCAAGCCCCGCCGCCGCGTCGAGATCACTCTCGCGCAGTCGGTTGATCTCACGCACCATTTCAAACAGCACCGCACAGGCTTCCGGTGTGCCGAAGTCGTCGTTCATCACTTCGGTAAACCGTGCAACAAACGCTTCGCCGCCCGCAGGGGCCACGGATGGCAGGCCTTTCAGCGCGTGGTAGAAGCGCTCCAGGGCGCCCTTGGCGTCCTTGAGGTTGTCTTCCGAATAGTTGATCGCGCTGCGGTAGTGGCTCGACACCAACAGGTACCGCACCACTTCCGGGTGGTATTTCTCCAGCACGTCACGAATGGTGAAGAAGTTGTTCAAGGACTTGGACATCTTCTCGCCATTGATGCGGATCATGCCGCAGTGCATCCAGGCATTGGCGTAGGTCTTGCCGGTGGCCGCTTCGCTTTGGGCGATTTCGTTTTCGTGGTGCGGGAACTCAAGGTCGCTGCCGCCGCCATGAATGTCGAAGGTCTCGCCCAGGCAGCAGGTGGACATCACCGAGCATTCGATGTGCCAGCCCGGACGCCCGGCGCCCCACGGCGACTCCCAGCTCGGCTCGCCGGGCTTGGTGCCTTTCCACAGCACGAAGTCCAGCGGGTCTTGCTTGGCTTCGTCGACTTCGATCCGCGCACCGATGCGCAGGTCTTCAATCTTTTTGCGCGACAGCTTGCCGTAACCCATGAACTTGGCAACGCGGTAGTACACGTCACCATTACCCGGGGCGTAGGCGTAACCCTTGTCGATCAGGGTCTGGATCATCGCGTGCATGCCAGGGATATGGTCCGTAGCGCGCGGCTCCATGTCCGGCTTGAGGATGTTGAGGCGGGCCTCGTCCTCGTGCATCGCAGCAATCATGCGCTCGGTCAGCGCGTCGAACGACTCGCCGTTTTCGTTGGCGCGATTGATGATCTTGTCGTCGATGTCGGTGATGTTGCGCACGTAGGTCAGGTCATAACCGCTGAAGCGCAACCAGCGGGTCACCAGGTCGAAGGCGACCATGCTGCGGCCGTGGCCGATGTGGCAGTAGTCGTACACGGTCATGCCGCACACGTACATGCGCACCTTGTTGCCATCCAGCGGCTTGAAGACTTCTTTGGTCTTGCTGAGTGTGTTGTAGATCGTTAGCACGACGAATCCCTTAAGACTTGATCACTGGCCCCACGAATCACGCAAGGTCACGGTACGGTTGAATACCGGAGCACCGGGTTTCGAGTCCTTGATATCCGCGCAGAAGTAACCTTCGCGCTCGAACTGGAAACGGTCTTCCGGCTGTGCGTCGCCAAGCGATGGCTCGGCACGACAACCAGTGAGAACTTGCAGCGAGTCAGGATTGATGTTGTCCAGGAAACTGGCGCTGTCTTCGGCCTTCTCGGGGTTAGGCGAGCGGAACAGACGATCGTACAGGCGCACTTCGCATTCGATGCTGGCAGCGGCCGGCACCCAGTGCACCACACCTTTGACCTTGCGGCCTTCAGGGTTCTTGCCCAGGGTGTCCGGGTCGTAGGAGCAACGCAGTTCGACGACGTTGCCATCGGCGTCCTTGATGGCTTCGTCGGCACGGATCACGTAGCTGCCACGCAGGCGCACTTCGCCGTTCGGCTCCAGGCGCTTGTAGCCTTTTGGCGGCTCTTCCATGAAGTCATCGCGGTCGATGTAGATTTCACGGGCGAACGGCAGCTTGCGCACGCCGAGTTCTTCTTTTTGCGGATGACGCGGCAGTTCGAGGTTCTCGACCTGGTCTTGCGGATAATTGGTGATCACGACTTTCAACGGACGCAGCACGCACATGGCGCGCGGGGCGTTCGCGTCGAGGTCCTGACGGATGCTGAATTCGAGCATGCCGTAGTCGACCACGCCATCGGAACGGTTGGTGCCGACCATGTCGCAGAAACTGCGGATCGACGCCGGGGTGTAGCCGCGACGGCGGAAGCCCGACAGGGTCGACATGCGCGGGTCGTCCCAGCCGTGTACGTGCTTTTCATCTACCAGCTGCTTGAGCTTGCGCTTGCTGGTGATGGTGTAGTTGAGGTTCAGGCGACTGAACTCGTACTGACGCGGGTGCGCCGGTACCGGCAGGCTGTCGAGGAACCATTCGTACAGCGGTCGGTGGCTTTCGAACTCCAGGGTGCAGATGGAGTGGGTGATGCCTTCGATGGCGTCCGACTGACCGTGGGTGAAGTCGTAGTTCGGGTAGATGCACCACTTGTCACCGGTCTGGTGGTGATGGGCGTGGCGGATGCGGTACATGATCGGGTCGCGCAGGTTCATGTTCGGCGAGGCCATGTCGATCTTGGCACGCAGTACACGGGCGCCGTCCGGGAACTCACCGGCGCGCATGCGGTTGAACCAGTCCAGGTTCTCTTCCACCGAGCGGTCGCGGAACGGGCTGTTCTTGCCCGGCTCGGTCAGCGTGCCACGGTATTCCTTGGCCTGCTCAGGAGTCAGGTCGTCGACGTAGGCCTTGCCGGCCTTGATCAGCTCGACAGCCCAGTCGAACAACTGGTCGAAATACTTGGAGGCATAGCGCACTTCACCGGACCATTCGAAGCCCAGCCACTTGATGTCGCTTTCGATGGCGTCGATGTATTCCTGGTCTTCCTTGGCCGGGTTGGTGTCGTCGAAACGCAGGTGCGTGACGCCACCGAACTCCTGGGCCAGGCCGAAGTTCACACAGATCGACTTCGCGTGGCCGATGTGCAGGTAACCGTTGGGCTCAGGCGGGAAACGGGTGACGATCTGCGTGTGCTTGCCCGAATCCAGGTCCGCCTGGATGATCGGGCGCAGGAAATTGACCGGGACGGCAGGTCCGGCCTTGGAATTCGAGGTAGGGTCGACAGTGGGCTTGCTCATAGGATCCTTGAACAGACGAAGTACTTGGCCGGGTGAGGCCGACAAACAAAGGGCTTATCATAGCCGATGCTGTCAAGGCCCTGACAGAGCGCGGCCAAAAACTGCTGCATTTATTGCATGGGCGGTAAAAAACCACCTCGAAATTCCCGCAGGTCACGCTAAACTGCGCGCCTTGGTTGCGGTTTTTGCCAAGCAGGTAAGGCGCAAAACGCCCAAACCCACGAATTCCTTGAAAGAGTAGTGAACATGACTCAAGTCAAACTGACCACCAACCACGGTGACATCGTCATCGAGCTGAACGCCGAGAAAGCGCCGATCACCGTCGCCAACTTCATCGAGTACGTTAAAGCCGGCCACTACGAAAACACTGTTTTCCACCGTGTCATCGGCAACTTCATGGTCCAGGGCGGCGGTTTCGAGCCTGGCATGAAAGAAAAGAAAGACAAGCGTCCAAGCATCCAGAACGAAGCGGACAACGGCCTTTCCAACGACAAGTACACCGTCGCCATGGCCCGTACCATGGAGCCGCATTCGGCCTCCGCGCAGTTCTTCATCAACGTGGCCGACAACGCCTTCCTGAACCACAGCGGCAAGAACGTGCAGGGCTGGGGCTACGCGGTATTCGGTAAAGTCACCGAAGGCCAGGACGTTGTCGACAAGATCAAGGGTGTGCAAACCACCGGCAAGGCAGGTCACCAGGACGTACCGGTAGAAGACGTAATCGTCGAGAAAGCCGAGATCGTTGAGTGATATTGCTGATTTCAGATTTGCATCTGGAAGAGGAGCGCCCGGACATAACCCGGGCGTTTCTGGATTTACTGAACGGCCGCGCCCGTTCCGCCCAGGCGTTGTACATTCTGGGGGACTTCTTTGAAGCCTGGATTGGCGACGATGGGATGACGCCCTTCCAGCGTTCGATTTGCCTGGCTCTGCGCGAGCTGAGCGACAGCGGCACCCAGATTTTCATCATGCATGGCAACCGGGATTTCCTGATCGGCAAGGCGTTCTGCAAAGCGGCAGGCGCCACCTTGCTCAAGGACCCGAGTGTGGTGCAGCTCGCAGGCGAACCCGTGCTGTTGATGCACGGCGACAGCCTGTGTACCCGCGACGTCGGCTATATGAAGCTGCGGCGCATCCTGCGCAACCCCATCACCCTGTTCATCCTGCGGCACCTGCCCTTGCGCACGCGGCACAAGCTGGCGCGCAAGCTGCGCAGTGAAAGCCGGGCGCAGACGCGAATGAAGACCAACGACATTGTCGATGTGACACCCGAGGAAGTGCCAAGGGTGATGCAGCAGTTTGGCGTGCGGACGTTGGTGCATGGGCATACCCACCGCCCGGCGATCCACAAGTTGCAGATTGGCGAGCAGGCGGCCAAGCGCATTGTGTTGGGGGATTGGGACAAGCAAGGGTGGGCGTTGCAGGTGGATGAGCAGGGGTTTGCGTTGGCGGCCTTTGATTTCGTCAATCCACAGTTGGCACTGCCCGGCGCATAACAACCACCCAAATTCCCGTAGCAGCTGTCGAGCCTTGGCGAGGCTGCGTTCGCGGTGTATCAGGTATACCGCAAACGCAGCCTCGCCAAGGCTCGACAGCTGCTACGGGAGGATGGGGGCTTAGTGGCCTGAAGCCTCCGGCCCCGCCTTCGCCGCAAACGGCGGTTTCGCCAGCCACACAATCACGATCAAGGCCATGAACATCCACCCCAGCAACGTGAAGTAGTCCACGGTGGACATCATGTATGCCTGGCTCGTCAGTATCTGGTCCAGTTGCGCATAGGCCTTGTGCCCTGCCCCACCGAGCGCCTGCAAGGCGTCCCGGGTGGCCGAGTCGTAGGTGGTCATGTTCTCGCTCATGTAGGCATGGTGCTGGTCCGCCCGGCGAATCCAGATCCAGGTGGTCAGCGATGCCGCAAAGCTGCCGCCCAGGGTCCGCAGGAAGGTGGCCAGGCCCGCACCGTCGGCGATTTGCGCCGGCGGCAGGTCGGACATCAGGATGCTCAAGGTCGGCATGAAGAACAACGCCACGCCGATGCCCATGAACAGCTGCACCAGGGCGATGTGGGTGAAGTCGACTTCATTGGTGAAGCCCGCCCGCATGAAGCAACTCAGGCCAATCGCCAGGAACGCCAGCCCGGCCAGCAGGCGCAGGTCGAACTTGTGCGCGTACTTGCCCACAAACGGCGACATCAATACCGGCAGGATCCCGATCGGTGCCACCGCCAGGCCCGCCCAGGTGGCGGTGTAGCCCATCTGGGTTTGCAGCCATTGCGGCAGGATCAGGTTGATCCCGAAGAAGCCCGCATAACCCAGTACCAACACAATCGTGCCGATCCGGAAGTTGCGGTAGGCGAACAGCCGCAGGTTGACCACCGGGTGCTCGTCGGTCATTTCCCAGATCACGAACACCGCCAGGGCGATGGCCGAGATCACCGCGCCGATGATGATGAAGTTCGACTCGAACCAGTCCAGGTCGTTGCCCTTGTCGAGGATGATCTGCAAGGCACCGACGCCGACAATCAGGCTCAGCAGGCCGACGTAATCCATCGGCTGGTAGCTGGTAACCACCGGGCGTTTCTTCAGTTGGGAACGCACCACCATCACCGCAAAGATGCCGATGGGTACGTTGATAAAGAAGATCCACGGCCAGCTATAACTGTCGGTAATCCAGCCGCCGAGGATCGGCCCGGCAATCGGCGCCACCACCGTGACCATCGCCAGCAACGCCAGGGCCATGCCGCGCCTGGCGGGGGGATAGACCGCGATCAGCAGCGTCTGGGTCATCGGGTACAACGGGCCGGCCACCAGGCCTTGCAGCACCCGAAAGCCGATCAGTTCGGGCATCGAGGTGGAGATGCCGCAGAGAAACGAAGCCAGCACAAACAGGATGGTGGCCCACAGAAACAGCTTCACCTCGCCGAAGCGACGGCTCAGCCAGCCAGTCAGCGGCAGCGCAATCGCGTTGCTCACCGCAAACGAGGTGATCACCCAGGTGCCCTGCTCCGAACTCACGCCGAGGTTGCCGGAAATCGTCGGCAACGCCACGTTGGCGATGGTGGTATCGAGCACCTGCATGAAGGTCGCCAGGGACAAGCCGATGGTGGCCATCAGCAAGCTGGGCGGCGTGAAGGAGGCGTTAGCGTTACTCATCGCGAATCCTGTGCAACATGATGGGCGCTACGGCCGCCGGGGCCGTAGCTGATGGATTGGCGAATCAGCGCTGGGCAGCCTTGGGAGCGGCGACGCTGTTGTCATGGATCAGTTGGGTGATCATGGCGTCGGCTTCGGCCAACTGGCGGTCGTACACATTGGTGGTGAACGAAGCCTTTTGCGGCGCCTGCTGGGCCAGTACCGGGCCGCTCTGGTCGTGCAGGTCGACGTTGACCACGGTGGACAAGCCCACCCGCAGCGGGTGCTTGGCCAACTCTTCGGCGTTTACATGGATGCGCACCGGCACCCGCTGCACGATCTTGATCCAGTTACCGGTAGCGTTCTGCGCCGGCAGCAAGGCAAACGCGCTGCCGGTGCCTGCGCCGAGGCTGTCGACGGTGCCGCTGAATTTCACGTCGCTGCCGTAGATATCAGATTCGATATCCACCGGCTGGCCGATGCGCATATTGCGCAGCTGGGTTTCCTTGAAGTTGGCGTCGATCCACAGTTGATCCAGCGGAATCACCGCCATCAGCGCGGTGCCCGGCTGAACCCGCTGGCCCAGTTGCACGGTACGCTTGGCCACATAGCCGGTGACCGGTGCGATCAAGGTGCTGCGGGCGTTGGTGAGGTAAGCCTGGCGCAACTGCGCGGCGGCGGCCTGCACGTCCGGGTGGGACGAAATCACCGTGTCATCCACCAGGGCGCTGGTGGTCTTGAACTGTTGTTGCACGTTGGCCAAGGCGTTCTGCGCCGAGGTCAGGTCGTCGCGGGCGTGGGACAGCTCTTCCTGGGAAATCGCCCCGCCGGCAGCGAGGTTCTTACGCCGGTTGTAGTTGTCCTGGGCCTTTTGCACGTTGGCTTGTTGCGCCAGCACCTGGGCTTTCATGCCATCGACGTTGCTGTACAAGCCACGCACCTGGCGCACGGTGCGGGCCAGGTTGGCCTGGGCACTTTGCAGGCCGACGGCTGCGTCGTTGGGGTCAAAGTTGATCAGCACCTGGCCTTCATGCACCAGGTCGCCATCATCGGCACCGATGCTCACCACAGTGCCGGTCACCAGCGGGGTGATTTCCACCACGTTGCCGTTGACGTAGGCGTCGTCGGTGCTTTCGCTGAAGCGGCCATACAACTCATACCAGCCCCACACGCCCACAGCGCCGAGGATGACGATCAGCGCCAGGACAAACAGCATGACTTTGCGTTTGCGCGGGTTGCTGGTGTTGGGTTGTTCAGCCTTGTTTGTTTCAGGAGCGTTGTTGCTGGTTTCGGCAGTGGCCATGACAAGTACCTTGAATTATTCAGTGCGCGTGGCTGGGGTGGTCGAGGCCACGTTATCGGCGTGGAAACCGCCGCCCAGGGCCTGCATCAGTTGAATCGAAAGATCGATTTGCTCAGCATTCAGGGTGGCCAACTGACGTTGGGCCTGGAGTAATTGCTGCTCGATGCTGAGCACGTCCAGGTAATTCCCGATGCCTGAGCTGTAACGCTGCACCCCGGTGTCGTAGGACTGCTGGGCAATGTCCGCAGCATGCTGCTGGGCCTGGATCTGCCGGCCGGTCTCGCGCAATTGCACGAGGGTGTTGCCGATATCGCCCAAGGCTTGCACCAGGGTTTTGTTGTACTGGGCCACGGCCAGGTCGTAGTCGGCGTCGCGGGCATCGAGGTCGGCGCGCAGACGGCCGCCGTCGAAGATCGGCAGCGAGATGGTCGGCGCAATGCTGAAGAAACGGCTGGCCGAACCAAACATCGCATCCCCCAGCAACGACTCGGCCCCGGCGCTCGCGCTCAGGTTGAGGTTGGGGAAGAAGCGGGTCTTGCTGGCCGCGACGTTCTTGCTCGCCGCCTCCACACGCCAGCGTGCGGCGATCAGGTCCGGACGACGGCCCACCAGTTCGGCAGGCAACACCGACGGCACGGCAACAGCGCTCGGTTTGAGCACGTTGGGGCGTACCAGTTCGCTGCCACGGTCGGGGCCTTTGCCGAGCAACACCGCGAGGGCGATCTTGGCGCTCTGCAGTTGTTTTTCGGCATCGATCAGTTGCGACTGGGAGCTGGCTTCCAGGCTTTCGGTTTGCTGGTACTGGTACTGGCTGTCGATCCCGGAGTTCAGGCGACGCTGGCCCAGGTCGAGCATTTGCCGGGTGCGCTTGAGGTCATCATTGGCCAGGTCACGCACGATATGGGCCTGGCCCAGGTCGCTGTAGGCCTTGGCGACGTTGGCCGCCAGGGTCAGACGCGCGGCCTGTTGGTCGACTTCGGCGGCGCGGGCCTGGCCCAGTGCCGCTTCCCAGGCGGCACGCTGGCCACCCCACAGGTCGAAGTTGTAGTTGAAGCTGGCACCGATGTTACGCACGGTGGCGTAGGCATCGCCCTGGCCCAACGGGTCCTGGTCCTTGGCCAGACGCGAACGGCTCACACCGGCGCTGGCATCCAGGGTCGGCATGCGCTCGGCGTCGGCGGCATAGGCCGCGGCTTCGGCCTGGTGGGCACGGGCGCTGGCCACTTGCATGTCGGGGCTGTTTTGCAGGGCTTCCTGGATCAGGCCGTCGAGCTGTGGGTCGCCGAGGCCTTTCCACCAGTCGGCGGCCGGCCAGGCAGCGGTGGACAGGGTGACGCCGCTGAGGGATTTGCCGGTTTGCAAGGTGTTGGCTTCGAGGCGTTTGCCTTCTGTGTTCAAGCCGCTGAAATTGGCACAACCGGCCATAGTCATGGCCACCAGCACAAGGCTGAGGCCGGCACGCAAGGAGCGATTGTTCATGCACCACCTACCCGCTGAATGGTGATGGGGTCACCCGCAGCTATCAGAATTTTCTTCAAGATTTTTTCCAGGGTTTGCAATTCACCCGGCTCCAGCGCGCCCGCCAATTGGTTCAGCGCCTGGGCGCCGATCTCCGGCAGCATGTCGGCTACGCGCTGGCCTTCCGGGGTCAGTACCAACTGCACCTGGCGCCGGTCCTGCTCGGAACGCTTGCGCGCCAGCAGGTCCTTTTGCTCCAGGCGGTCGAGCATGCGGGTCATGGAGCCGCTGTCCAGGGACAGGTTGCGGCACAGCTCGGCCGGGGTGTCGACGCCGTACTGGGCCATGATGATCAACACCTTGAACTGCGCGGCCGTGATGCCGTGGGGCTCCATGTGGGTGTCGATGATCTTGTCTTTAAGCAGCGCAGCCCGACCCAGCAGCAGGCCGAGGTGGCAGTTGTGGAAGTTTTCGGGGGTGAAGTGCTTCATCGTGATCAGCCTATTAACTGCCTAAGCAGTGAATGTGTGTCACGATGTTACTGCCTAGGCAGCGAATGTCAAACAAATAGTTAGGTTGCTTGCTAATTAGCGGATAAGTGGCGCTCTCGTGTAGGAGCGAGCTTGCTCGCGAAGAACTGAAGGGCAACGCGTGCATCCAGGGCGCACGCGTTATCGTTGACGTTTTTCGCGAGCAAGCTCGCTCCTACAAGGAGAGGCGCCCTTAGAAATCCCGCTTGTAGAAAATATCCAGAGAGCTGGCCACACCGCTGGCCACTTCCAGGTACACCTTTTTGCTCAGCAAATACCGCAAGGCAATGGTGTTGGCCGGCTCGAACACCCCCACGCCATAACGCAGGCTGAGCTTCTCCGAGATCTTGCCGCTGGCCACCACGGCGGTGTTGTTGCCGCTGCCCTGGGTGTCCAGCTCAAAGTCCTGGATGCCCAGGTTCTTGGCAATGTCCGACGTCACCCCGGCGCTGCCCATCAACCCAAGGCCCAGCGCCGCCTGGGCCAGCATGTTGTTGTCTTCACCGGTGGTGCTGAGGGGGCGGCCCAGTACCAGGTAGGACAGCGCCTGCTCCTGGCTCATGGCCGGTTCCGAGAAGATCTGCGTGGTGGGCTGCTCGGCGCTGCCGCTCAGGCGGATACCGGCGGTTACGTCGTCGGTCTGGCGGATGGCTTCGATGTCGAGGTACGGCTGGTCGATCGGCCCGGCGAACAGCAACCGCGCACGGCGCACCGTAAGGCGCTGGCCGTAGGCGCGGTAGCGGCCGTCGTTGAGCCAGAGTTCGCCACGGGTGTCCATATTGTCGCCGATGTGTACGTGGCCTTGAAGGTTGGCGGTGAGGCCGAAGCCGGCGAAGCTCAGCTTGTCCTTGCCCACCTCCACATCGATGTCCATCGCCATGGCCATCGGCGGCTTGCCCTCTTCGGTCTGGCTGCCGACGATCACCGTGTCATCCGAGACCTTGACCGTCGATGGCGGCAGTTCGCGCACGGTGATCTCGCCCGTGGGGATCTGCACCTTGCCGGAAATCGCCAGCTTGTCGTTTTTCATGCTGATTTTCAGGTCGGGCGCCACTTCCAGGGCCGCGTAGGGCTCCACGGTGACCGGCAGTTGCGTGCCTTGCAGTGCAATGTCCACCGCCAGGGCCTGGCCCCAGTCGATCTGGCCCTTGATAGAGCCCTGCCCGGCCTTGCCGCTGCGCCAGCCACCATTGAGCTGCACGCTTTCGCCGGCAATCAGCGCCTGGATATTCAGGCCTTCGAAGCTGGTGGGCAGTTGCGGACCGGAGATTTCGCCGCCCACCAGGTTGATGCTGCCGTTGACCTGAGGCGCCAGCAGGCCGCCGCCGATGCGCCCGTTGCCGTTGAGCTTGCCATTGAGCTTCTCGACCATCGGTACAAACGGCCGCGCCACGGCGAGGTCGAGGCCGGTCAGGGTGAAGGTGCCGGTGATCGGTTTGTTCTTCGGCAGCGGATTGATCTGCGCCTGCAACAGCAATTCGCCCAGCTTGCCGCCGCGGAAGTTCAGCTGGGTGTCGATGCGTTTGGGGTTGAGGGTGGTTTCCAGCTTCAAGGTGTCGTAGGGGAAATCCAGCCACTGGTCCTTGTCCTTGACCCGCAGGGTGCCGCCGCTGGCGTCCACCGAGACCACGCCTTTGGGGCCGCTGGCCGGCAGGTCGAGTTGCACGTCGGCATTGAGCTTGCCCTGCCAGGCGAAGTCTTTCGGCAAAAAGGCCGCCAGGCTGTCGATGGGGAACTGCTTGAGGTGGTAACGCAGCTTGGGCTCGGGCATCAGGCGCTGGTCTTCGCCGCACAGGCTCGCCGCGCCGGACACCCAGCAATGGGCAGCAAAGGTCAGCTTGCCATCGGCCATGCGCTCGATTTTCGCCGGGGCTTGCAGCTTCCAGTCCTGGCCACCCGCTTGCACATCACCGCTGGCCAGGCGCCCGCGCCAGTTGCCTTTGTCGAGGTTGCCATCCAGGGCCAGGGCCAGCTTGAGCAGCGGGCCGGCCAGGTCGAGCTGGACCTTTTGGTTTTTGATATCGCCCTGGGCACTGGCGGTGAAGGTGCCGACCTGGGTTTCACCGGCCTGGATGCCGCTGCCCTTCAGGTCGATTTTGGCGCGTTGGGCATTATCCAGGTTCGCGTCCAGGGTCAGGTTTTGCAGGCGGTTATCCTCAAACGCCAGTTGCTGGCCAACCAGGTTGAGCTTGCCTTGCGGCGCTTTCAGGGTGCCGGCGACGTCGAGGCGACCATTCATCTGCCCGCGCAGCTGCGGCCAGAGCTGGGCGAGGCGCGTCAGCTTGATGTCGATCTGCCCGGCGAGGCGCTGTTGCAGGCTGCCGCTGCCATAGATGCGGTTGTCGCCGAGGCGAATGTCGAGGGCGCCGAGGGTCCACTGCTCGCCTGCGCCTTCGGCCTTGGCCTGGAGTACGGCGGGCTGGCCCCGCAGGCGGCCCTTGAGGTCGAGGTCGGCGTTGAGCTTGAGCTGCTCGTTCTTCATCTCACCCTTGCTGCGCAACGGGCCCGCGAGGGTGCCGGGCAATTCCGCGACCCAATACGCCGGGTTGATCGCCGACAGGTCCAGCGCGGTATCCCAGGCGATGCCGTCGGCAAATTGCAGGTTCAGGTGGCCTTCGGCCTTGCCTTGGCCGGCGGCGAGTTTCAGCTCGGGGAGGAACACTTGCTTGAGGTCGCCGCTGAACGGGCTGGCCAGGCTGAACTTGCCCGCCGGGCCGTCGAGGTCGGCCTTGAAGTTGCCCAGGTAGTTGCCGTCCTTGTAGGAAACTTCGCCATTGAAGGTACGCAAGGCTACTTGGGGTTCGTCGATCACCGGGTACAGGCGATGCCAGGGGAAATCCAGCCAGTCGATTTTCGCGTCGGCGCTGAAGCCTTGCTGCCAGTCCAGATTGGCACTGACCTTGAGGCTTTGTTTATCGCCGGCATTCAAATCCAGCCCGGCGATCTGCGCGCCCTTGGCGTCGACCTTGCCTTGCAGCAGCAAATCCACCGGGCCTTTTTCCGCCGGCAGTACGGCTTTGCCCAGCAGTTGGTAACCGTTGCTCAGGTCGCCCTTGGCCGTCAGGTCCAGTTGATTGAGTTGCAGGGTATCGGGCAGATCGGCACTGGGTTTGAAGCCATCGGCGGTGATGTGCAACTGCGCCGGGAGGTTTTCCACCAGCGGTTGCAACTCGCCGCTGAGTTTGGCCGGCAGGTAGCCGCTGCTGTCGGCGTCGAGCTTGAGGGTCTTGAGCAGATCGCCATCGACCTTGAGCGCCAGCGTCCACGGCGCGCCGCCCGGGGCGTACGGCAGGCTCAGGTTACCGGCGGCGGTCAGCGGCCAATTGCCGGTTGGTTGCAGTTGGCCGGACAGGTCGAGTACCAGGCCGTCCCGTTGCAGGTGCACCGAGTCGATCTGCATCCCGGCGGCCGTCCAGTGCGCCGCCAGTTGCAGGCCCTGGAGTTCTTCGCTGCCGTTGAACAGCAGGCTGCCAACGCGGATGTCGCCCAACTGGATAGCGAGCGGCAATTTCAGGTCCGGCAGGGTAATCGGGCCGCTGCTTTCTTCGGTACTGGGCGCAAATTGCAGGCTCACCTGTTCCACATCCAACTGGTTGATGCACAACGTCATGCGCATCAGGCACGCGGGCGACCAGTCGAACTTCGGTGCCTGCAGCTCCACGCGGCTGCCGTCTTGTTGCCATAACAGATGGTCGGCACTCCACTGGCCGCCCAGGCGACCCTGGAAATTCTCCACGGCCAAACCCGGCACCTGGCCCAGCACCCAACGGCTGCCGACTTGGGTACCCAGCACCGTCCACAGCGCCAGCACTATCACCGCGAGGACCGCCAGCACGGCCAGCCCCGCTATTTTCAAACCACGCATCACAGCTCAGGCCCCATGGAAAAGTGCAAACGAATGCCGCCCGGATCTTCGAGGGCATGGGCCAGGTCGAGGCGGATCGGACCGACCGGCGACACCCAGCGCACGCCCACACCCACACCGGTTTTCAGGCTCGGCATTTCCAGGGTGTTGAACGAGTTGCCTTGGTCGATAAAGGTCGCGATCCGCCATTTTTCGGCGATGGAATATTGATACTCGGCGCTCAGGGCCACCATGTAGCGGCCACCGATGCGGTCGCCACGGTCGTTTTCCGGGGACAGGGTCTGGTATTCGTAACCGCGCACGCTCTGGTCGCCACCGGCAAAAAACCGCAACGACGGCGGTACGGATTTGTAGCCGTTGGTGGCGCTGCCGCCAAACTGCGCCCGGGCCAGGAAGCGGTGGTTGTCCCACAGGGTGGTCAAGCCCTTGATGGTCGCCGTGCCGTACAGCAGGTTGGTGTCGGAACCCAGTCCTTCCTTGGCGACCTTGGCGTCGAACAGCAGGCGATAGCCATTGTGAGGGTCGATGCGGTTATCACTGCGCAGGTAGGAGTAGCTGACCCCCGGCATCACAAGGTTACTGAGACCAGAGTCATTGCCCAGGCGATATTCTTCGCGCTGATACTTGAGCGAAATCACCCGCGTCCAGCCGCTGGGCAACTTGCTGTGCCACTCGGGGCCGAGGGTCAGCAATTTACTCAAGGTGTCGGTGTTGGCGATTTCTTCATTCTGATAGCCGCCGGCAAAGCGCAGTTTGTCGGTCAGCGGCGGGTCCAGGGGAATGTCGTACCACAGCCCGACGTTCTGCCGGGGTGCCGACAGCTCGGCTTCCCAGCCATAACTGTGGCCCTGGGGGTTGACCCAGTGGCGCGTCCAGTTGGCCTTGCCGCGGGGGCCGACGTCGGTCGAATAACCCAGGCCCAGGCCCATGGTACGGGGCTTGCGGGTTTCCAGTTGCACGGCTACCGGGATTACGTCGTTGGTGGACGCGGCCGGGGCGGCGTCCACGCGCACGCCTTCAAAAAAGCCGCTGCCTTGCAGGTTCTGGTTGAGTTCGGCGATCAGCTCGGAGTCGTAGGGCGCGCCGCTCTTGAACGGCACCATGCGTTGCAGCAGGTCTTCATCAAACGGCGTGTCGCCGGCAAAGCTGACCTTGCCCAGGGTGTAGCGCGGGCCGCTGTCATAAATGAGTTCGATATCGGCCACGCCCGCCTTGGGGTCCACCGAAAGTTTCTGACTGGTAAAGCGCCCGCTGAAAAAGCCGTAGCGTGACGCCTGGTTCTGGATAACGCGCTTGGCGTCTTCGTAGTTGCCGTGGTTGAGCACGGCGCCGGGTTTGAGTTGGTCGTTGCTGGGCACGCGAAAGCCTTTGAGGTCGGCGGCCTGGCCATCGACCCGAATGGTCACGTTACGCAAATGCACCGGTTCGCCGGGGTCGATGGTGAGGATCAGGCGCGGGTTCTTGCCGCCCTTCACATCGCTGGCAATCTGCGGCTGATAGAAGCCCAGCGCCTGGGCGGCCTTGCGGGCCTGCTCCTCGGCGCCACGGCTGAACCGTTGCAAGGCTTCTTCGTCACGATCGCCGACCCCGCCGATGTAGCCTTCGATGTTGGCTTTCAACGCGTCGTTTGAAGGTTTGATGCGCACATCCAATTCGCTTTGCGCCAAGGCGCCGCAGCTCGTGAACAGCAGGATCAAGCCGCTGGTAAATCTTCCTGGAAACTTCATAGGCCGGGATGCTACACGAGCTTGGGAGCGTCTTAGAACCCTGATTTGTCTGAACAATTCTGTCTTAAAGCGTTGCAGCCTGTAACACCTGCGGATTTGCGTGAAAGAACACGTGTTCCAGGACGGGTCCTACAGCCACCTCGCCGATCTCTTCATAGCCCTGACGTTTATAGAACTCCAGGTAGCGAGAATTCCCAGTGTCCAACACCACGCCGGAGGAATGCGGGTCTTCGGCGCACCAGTTATGTACCGCTTCCAGCAACTGTTCACCGTAGTGCTTGCCCTGGAATTGCGGGTGAATCCCCAGCAGCGGCAGTACATGCACCGAGTCCGAAGGCAGGCACGCCAGCACCGCCTGATGGTATTCCAGATAGCGCCGGGTGCCGCGCACGCCAGTACTCAGCCACATGCGCAATTGCCAGGCCCAGCTTTCTGTAATGCCCAGGCGCCGCGTGGGTGGCGCGATCAGGGCGATGCCGATCAGCCGGTCGTTGACCAGCAGGCCAATGGCCGGCAGGTTCTGGAAGAAGTGTTGCTTGACCAGTTCACGCACGGTGGCGCGCACCCGCTGTTCGTAGCCGGGACGTTCGGCTTCGAAGATGTAGGCGAACGTCGGCTCATGGCGATAGGCCTGGTACAACAGGGAGCGGGCTTCGCGGGAATAGCCGCTGTCGAGCATGTGGATCTGGGCGATGGCAGTCGAGGTGTCAGGCATAACAGTGAATCTCCCCTGGGCGCTGACTCAAAAAGGTTGCGCTCTTGTTATTACGAACGTCTGCGGCACTGGTTCGTTCAGTGTAGCCATCGAGGGCCGCTTCGCAGCCCAACGCAGCCTCGTGCCTCGGCAGCTGCTACAAGGCTGGCCCCCGTCCGACTTGTCGGCTAGCATCGCCCTTTTGCCAGACTGGACTGCCGACCATGAAAATCGTGTCTTTCAATATCAACGGGCTGCGCGCCCGCCCTCATCAGCTGGCGGCACTGATCGAGAAACACCAACCGGACGTGATCGGCCTGCAGGAAACCAAGGTCCACGACGACCAGTTCCCGCTGGATGAGATCAAGGCCCTGGGTTATCACGTGTATTACCACGGGCAGAAAGGCCACTACGGTGTTGCCCTGCTCTCGCGTCAGGAACCGCTGGCACTGCATAAAGGCTTTGCCAGCGACGAAGAAGACGCCCAGCGCCGGTTTATCTGGGGCACCTTCGCCGATGCCAACGGCAACCCGATTACCATCATGAACGGCTATTTCCCACAGGGCGAAAGCCGCGACCACCCCACCAAGTTCCCCGCCAAGCAACGCTTCTACGAAGACCTGCAGACCTTGCTGGAATCGCAGTTCAGCAATGACCAGGCCGTGGTGGTGATGGGCGATGTGAATATTTCCCCGCAAGACTGCGACATCGGCATCGGTGCCGACAACGCCAAGCGCTGGCTGAAAACCGGCAAGTGCAGCTTCCTGCCGGAAGAGCGCGAGTGGATGGCACGCTTGAAGAACTGGGGCCTGGTGGACAGCTTCCGTCACCTTAACCCGGACGTGGCAGACCGCTTCAGCTGGTTCGATTACCGCAGCCGTGGCTTTGAAGACGAGCCCAAGCGCGGGCTGCGGATCGACGTGATCATGACCTCTCAAGGCTTGCTGCCTCGGGTGAAGGATGCCGGCGTAGACTACGATCTGCGCGGCATGGAAAAACCCTCCGATCATGCGCCGATCTGGCTGGAATTGAGCTGATTTAGCATAGAGGGCCGGCAAACCGGCCCTCGTCATATTTATGCAACCTGCCTGACTTAATCTCGCGGCACTCCCTTTGGCTCGAGAAGGTGCCGGCATGATGCTGCGCGTTCTATCCCTGCTGGCCCTGCTCAGCGCATTCCCCCTCGCCGCGTCCTCCGCCCCATTGCCCTTTCCCGAAAACGGCCCGGCCTTGCGCATCCAGGGCTCCAACACCATTGGCGCGGCACTGGGCCCAGCGCTGGTCAAGGGACTGATGGAGCAACAGGGTTTGCAAGGCGTGCACAGCGAGCCGTCTGACCGAGACAACGAACAGCACATCGTCGGCAAGACCCGCCAGGGCCAAAGCGTGACGATAGACGTGGCCGCCCATGGCTCCAGCACCGGGTTTGCCGCGCTGAAAAAAGCCAGTGCCGACCTCGCCGCGTCCTCCCGGCCGATAAAAGACAGCGAGCTGGTGGACCTCGAATCCCTCGGCGACCTGAAAAGCCCCGACGCCGAGCAAGTCATCGCCGTTGATGGCCTGGCGATCATCCTCAACCCGCGCAACCCGCTCAATACCCTGAACACTGTGCAACTGGCGCAGATTTTCAGCGGCGAGGTCGCCACGTGGGAACAGATCGGCGGTATCGGCGGCAAGATTCACTTGTATGCGCGGGATGATCAGTCGGGCACCTACGATACGTTCAAGGAGCTGGTGCTCAGCCGGCGCGGCAAGTCGCTGGATGGCAGCGCCAAGCGGTTCGAGTCCAGCGAGCAATTGTCGGATGCGGTCAGCCACGATCCTCAGGGCATCGGCTTTATCGGCTTGCCCTATGTGCGCCTGGCCAAGGCGGTCGCCATAGTCGATGGCGACTCGCAGCCCATGCTGGCGTTAAACAGCCTGATCGCCACTGAGGATTACCCGCTGTCGCGCCGGTTGTTCTTCTATCTGCCACCCGCCGGGCAGAACCCGTGGGCCAAGGCGTTGGTGGACTTTGCCCAAAGCAGCAAGGGCCAGGCGATCGTGGCCGCCAACGGCTTTATCGCGCAGCAGGTGCAGGCCATGGCGGTGGAGCCCCGCGCGCCGATGCCGGCGGATTACCAGGCGATTGCCCGGCAGGCGCAGCGGCTGACCGTGAACTTCCGGTTCGAGGAAGGCAGCGCGAGCCTCGACAACAAGGCGCGTCAGGACCTGATGCGGGTGGTGGCTTATATAAAGAGCCACGGCAAGCTGGACAAGCAGGTAACGCTGGTGGGGTTTGGGGATGCCAAGAATGATGCGCAGCGGGCGGCGCTATTGTCGAAGCTGCGGGCGATGGCGGTGCGGCGGGAGCTGGTTAAAAGCGGCGTGGTGCTGAGGGATATCCGCGGGTTTGGCGCCGAGATGCCGGTGGCGGCGAATACGGCGGATGAGGGAAGGATCAAGAACCGGCGGGTGGAGGTTTGGGTTTACTGAGGACTTAGAGATCTTTATTGCCCGGACTGGCCTCATCGCGGGCAAGCCCGGCTCCCACAGTTGACTGCATTCACCTGTAGGAGCTGGCTTGCCTGCGATGAAGACACCTCGGTCTTACTGCCCGCTGCGCATCATCTCCCGCGGCACATACTTGCCGATCTCGAACTTGCCGATCGCCGCCCGGTGCACTTCGTCCGGGCCGTCGGCCAGGCGCAGGGTGCGCTGCATGGCGTACATGTAGGCCAGCGGGAAATCATTGGAAACACCGGCACCACCGTGGATCTGGATCGCGCGGTCGATCACCTTCAACGCTACGTTCGGCGCCACCACCTTGATCTGGGCGATTTCGCTTTTCGCGACCTTGTTGCCCACGGTGTCCATCATGTAGGCGGCCTTCAAGGTCAGCAGGCGCGCCATGTCGATTTCCATCCGCGAGTCGGCGATCTTGTCGATATTGCCCCCCAGGCGTGCCAGCGGTTTGCCGAAGGCGGTACGGCTGACGGAACGTTTGCACATCAATTCCAGCGCACGCTCGGCCATGCCGATGGAGCGCATGCAGTGGTGGATACGGCCCGGGCCAAGGCGCCCCTGGGCGATTTCAAAGCCCCGGCCTTCACCCAGCAGGACGTTTTCGTACGGCACGCGGACGTTTTCAAACAGCACTTCGGCGTGGCCATGAGGGGCGTCGTCGTAGCCGAACACCGGCAGCGGGCGCAGGATCTTCACGCCGGGCGCATCCACCGGTACCAGGATCATCGAGTGCTGCTGGTGGCGCGGCGCATCCGGGTTGCTCAGCCCCATGAAGATCAGGATCTTGCAGCGCGGGTCGCAGGCGCCGGAGGTCCACCATTTTTTGCCGTTGATCACCCATTCGTCGCCATCGCGTACCGCACGGGCGGCCATGTTGGTGGCGTCGGAGGAAGCCACGTCCGGCTCGGTCATGGCGAACGCCGAGCGGATCTCGCCCCGCAGCAGCGGTTCGAGCCAGCGTTGTTTCTGTTCCTCATTGGCGTAGCGCACCAGCACTTCCATGTTGCCGGTGTCGGGTGCCGAACAGTTGAACGGCTCCGGCCCCAGCAAGGAGCGGCCCATGATTTCGGCGAGTGGCGCGTATTCGAGGTTGGTCAAACCGGCGCCCAGTTCGGATTCCGGCAGGAACAGGTTCCACAGGCCTTCGGCTTTGGCCTTGAGCTTCAACTCTTCCATGATTGCGGTGGGCTGCCAGCGGTCTCCTTCGCTGACTTGGCGTTCAAACACCGGCTCGGCCGGGTAAACGTAAGCGTCCATGAACGCGGTGACACGTTCACGCAGTTCCTGAACCTTGGGCGAATAGGCGAAATCCATGGGCAGCACCTTCTCAATGGAGGTTGTTGAGGTCATGAATCGATGCTAGAACAGCGTTGATAATTTACCTAGCCTATTCTCGGCGTGTATTAACATTCATCACCGATATATGATCGGCGTATGGACACCTAACAATAAGAGCGCAGCGAAATGAATCTGAGCAAGGTCGACCTTAACCTTTTCATCGTCTTTGACGCGATCTACACCGAAGCCAACCTGACCCGCGCCGGGCAGATTGTCGGAATTACCCAGCCGGCCGTGTCGAACGCTCTGGCCCGCCTGCGGGAAACCTTTAACGACCCCCTGTTCGTGCGTACCGCCCAAGGCATGGTGCCCACGCCCATGGCCCAGAACATCATCGGCCCGGTGCGCAATGCGCTGTCGCTGTTGCGGGTGTCGGTGCAGGAAAGCCGGATTTTCAACCCGCAACAGGCCGCCAAGACCTACCGCATCAGCATGACCGACCTCACCGAAGCGGTGATTCTGCCGCCGCTGTTCCAGCGCCTGCGCCGCCTGGCGCCGACGGTGGTGATCGAGAGTTTTCTGTCCAAGCGCCGGGAAACCACCAAGGAGCTGGCGGCCGGTCGCCTGGACTTTGCCGTTGATGCGCCGCTCAACACCGACCCGCAAGTGCGCCACGTCAAGCTGATGGAAGACCGCTACGTGTGTGCCATGCGCAAGGGCCACCCGATGGCGGGCAAGGAAAAGCTGACCCTGGATGATTACCTGTCCCTGACCCACATTCATATCTCCAGCCGGCGCAACGGCCTGGGCCATGTCGACCTGGCGCTGGGCAAGATGGGCCTGCAACGCAAGATCGCCCTGCGTTCCCAACATTATTTGATGGCCTCGCAAGTGCTGCAGCAGACCGACATGGTCATGACCGTGCCGGAGCGCTTTGCAAGGCGTCATGAACTGCACTGGTTCAACCTGCCGGTGAACGATGTGCCGATGGTGGAAACCCATCTGTACTGGCACGAAAGCACCGACCAGGACCCGGCCAACCGCTGGATGCGCGAGCAGATGATCGAGTTGTGCCAGCAAGTGACGGCCCATGAGAAGAAGCTGGACAAACTGTAGGAGCGAGCTTGCTCGCGAAAAACCTGAGAACGCCGCGTTGAACCAGACAGCCTGCGTTACCGTTAGCGTTTTTCGCGAGCAAGCCCGCTCCTACAGTGGGCAATGTGCTTGACGTTAACGTCAAGCACCCATTAGCTTAGCCCTCAAGACACTCCTTGAGCGCCCCCATGAGCACGACCTACAGCATCTCCGATCTCGCCCGCGAGCTCGACATCACCACCCGCGCCATTCGTTTCTATGAAGAACAAGGCCTGCTGTCCCCGGAACGCCGGGGCCAGGAGCGCATTTATTCGCCCCGGGACAAGGTCAGCCTGAAGCTGATCCTGCGGGGCAAGCGCATCGGTTTCTCCCTGGCCGAGTGCCGGGAGCTGATCGAACTCTACGACCCCACCAGCGGCAACCAGAAACAGCTGCACAGCATGCTGGCGAAAATCGCCGAACGCCGCGAGCAGCTGGAGCAACAGTTGCTGGACATCGAACAGATGAAACTGGAACTCGACACCGCCGAAGAGCGCTGCACCCAGGCGCTGGAACAGACCCTTCAGAGCCAGGTTGGCCATTTATAAAAGGTAGCTGCCATGTCCCTCCCCTCTCACGTGCGCCTGGTGGAAGTCGGTCCGCGCGACGGCCTGCAGAATGAAGCACAACCCATCAGCGTCGCCGACAAGGTGCACCTGGTGGACGCCCTGAGCGCCGCCGGCCTGGGCTACATCGAAGTCGGCAGCTTTGTGTCGCCCAAATGGGTGCCGCAAATGGCCGGTTCTACCGAGGTGTTTGCGCAGATCCAGCGCAAGCCGGGTGTGACCTATGGCGCGTTGGCGCCGAACCTGCGGGGGTTTGAAGATGCCCTGGCTGCAGGCGTGAAGGAAGTCGCGGTGTTTGCGGCTGCCTCCGAGGCGTTTTCACAGCGCAATATCAACTGCTCCATCAGCGAAAGCCTGGAGCGCTTCGTGCCGATCATGGACGCGGCCAGGCAGCATGGGGTGAGCGTGCGGGGTTATGTGTCGTGTGTGCTGGGTTGCCCCTATGAAGGCCAGGTCGCTGCGGAGCAAGTGGCAGCCGTGGCCCGGGAGCTATTTGCCATGGGCTGCTATGAAGTCTCCCTGGGCGACACCATCGGCACCGGTACTGCGGGCGCCACGCGGCGGATGTTCGAGGTGGTTGGTGCCGAAGTGCCTCGGGACAAGCTGGCCGGGCACTTCCATGACACCTATGGCCAGGCCATCGCGAATATCTACGCCAGCCTCTTGGAAGGCATCCAGGTGTTCGACAGCTCTATTGCCGGCCTTGGCGGCTGCCCCTATGCCAAGGGCGCCAGCGGTAACGTCGCCACCGAAGACGTGCTGTACCTGCTCAATGGCCTGGGCATCGAGACCGGTATCGACATGGACAAGCTGATTCTGGCGGGCCAGCAGATCTGCACGGTACTGGGCCGACCCACCGGTTCACGCGTGGCCAAGGCGCGTAACGCCGGTTGAGTAGCCCGCTTGTGACGATGTGTTACCTCGCGGCTACACATCGGGTAACACGGGAACATATTTTGTCGCATTTCCTGAAAGAAATTTCCTACTCAAAAATCAAATCATTGATTTTAAAGGACTTTATAAAGTTGGCACGGCTTCTGCTATCTCTATTGCATAACAAGAATAAAAAGCACCAAACCTAATAAAAATAAGACGTAACGACTCTGACATAACAAAAACAACACAGCAGAGACGCAGCTAACAGATTTTTTTGGAGAAGATGTGCTTCGCAGGGTACGGCTAGCCGAAACCCGCAACCGGATAGAGAAGAACAAAAAACTACCTCAAGGTAGCTACCCACTGGTTGGATCGCGTGCGAAGAAGCAGATCAGCGCTCAAAAAAATACGTTTGCTCTTGACCCCGGATGGGGGTCGCCAAAAACAGCGGTAAAGGGCCACGGTTGCCAAAAACAACAACAGACCGCCCCTCAATAATAAAAAAAGAGCACGCAACGACAAATTAAAGGGGACCCTCGGGTCCCCTTTGTGCTTCCTCGTGGAAGGTGATTTGCGTGTATATCCGTTTTTTGGGTAACGGCTGCTATGGGTTCCGCTCTTACAGCGGCTCACTTTTGAACAGCGCAAAAGTAAGCAAAACGCTCTTGCCCCACCACTCGGCACCTCGCTTGGGCTCGGTGTGCCCTCAGCTCCGGTAGCACGAAGCGGGCCGCCGCGACGGGGCGTCCCTGCCCCGTCGCGGCTAAACCGGCGTCCTGCCGGTTTACCCGCTCCGTACTACCTGCGTTCGGCCAGCGTGGTTTAACGGGGCGCCTAAGATCAAGATCAAAAGCAGATCAACAGCACAGCGGCCTACAGGCCGGCTTGAGTGTGGTGAAGCAAAGGCAAAATCAAAATCTAAAGCCAGAGCGGGCACGGTCAACTGTGGGAGCTGGCTTGCCTGCGATGGCATCGCCTCGGTGTATCTGGAAGACCGAGTTGCCTGCATCGCCGGCAAGCCAGCTCCTACAGAAAAGCGGCTTTTGCCTTTGCTTTTAACACTCAGGTCGGCTTTCAGGCCGCCGTGCTGTTGATCTTGATTTTGATCTGACTGCCCCATTCAGCCCGAGGCCGAACTCAGGGATTGAGGAGCGGGTAAACCGGCAGGACGCCGGTTTACCCGCGACGGGGCAGGGACGCCCCGTCGCGGCGGCCCGCGGAGCAATCCCGGAGAGAGGGCACACCGAGCCTAGGCGAGGTGCCGACAGGCGGGGCAGAGCCCTTTGCTTACTTTGGGCTGGGCCGGCATTCCGGCTTTTCCAAAGTGAGTCGCTGTAAGAGCGAAACCATAAGCCGCCGTTACCTAAATAACGGATATACACCCAGAGCCCCCTCACCCCCCCTTCAACTCTTCAATCATAATTTCCCGCATCCGAAACTTCTGAATCTTCCCCGTCACCGTCATCGGAAACTCGTCAACGAACTTGAAGTGCTTCGGCGTCTTGAAGTGCGCAATCCGCCCCTTGCACCACGTCTGCAGCTCAAGCTCATTGGCCACATGCCCGGGATGGAACTTGACCCAGGCAACGATCGCCTCGCCATAACGCTCATCGGGAATCCCGATCACCTGCACATCCGCCACCGCCGGGTGCGTGAAGAAGAACTCCTCCAATTCCCGCGGGTACACGTTCTCGCCGCCGCGAATGATCATGTCCTTGTTGCGGCCGGCGATGCACACGTAACCGTGCTCGTCCATGGTCGCCAGGTCGCCGGTGTGCATCCAGCCCGCCTCATCAATGACCTCGCGGGTGCCCTCGGGGTTGTTCCAGTAACCGAGCATCACGCTGTAGCCACGGGTACACAATTCGCCCACCTGGCCCCGTGCAACCGTGTTGCCCGCCTCGTCGATGATCTTGCTTTCCAACTGTGGCTGGGTGCGGCCGACGGTGGTCACGCGCCGCTCAAGGTCGTCATCCGGCCCGGTCTGCAATGACACCGGACTGGTTTCGGTCATGCCGTAGGCAATTTGCACCTCGCTCATGTGCATCTCGCTGATGACCCGGCGCATCACCTCGATCGGGCAGGTGGCGCCCGCCATGATCCCGGTGCGCAGGCGCGACAGGTCGAACTCGGCGCGGCGTGGGTGATCGAGCATTGCGATAAACATGGTGGGCACGCCGTAGAGCCCGGTGGCCTGTTCTTCGGCGACGGCGGTCAAGGTCAGCAGCGGGTCGAAGCTGTCATTCGGGTAGATCATGGTGGTGCCGTGGGTGATACAGCCCAGGTTGCCCATCACCATGCCGAAACAGTGATACAGCGGCACCGGGATCACCAGGCGGTCTTGCGCGCCCAGGCCCAGGCTTTCGCCGACCATGTAGCCGTTATTGAGGATGTTGTGGTGACTGAGGGTGGCGCCCTTGGGGAAGCCGGTAGTGCCGGAGGTGTACTGGATGTTGACGGGTTGATCAAAGTGCAGGCTGGCCTGGCGGGTGTGCAGTTGCTCGGGCGGGACGCCTGCGCCGAGGGCCGCCAATTGTGACCAGGGCGTGAACCCCGGGGGTGGAGTGGCATCAAGGCTGATGATGCCGCGCAAGTCAGGTTTCAGCTCCTGCAACATGCCATGGTAATCGGAGGTCTTGAACGACCCGGCGCACACCAGCCATTGGCAACCGGATTGCTTGAGTACGTACTCCAGCTCACTGCTGCGATACGCCGGGTTGATATTGACCAGGATCACCCCGACCTTGGCGCTGGCGATTTGGCTGATGCACCACTCGGCGCAGTTGGGAGCCCAGATGCCCAGGCGGTCGCCGGTTTGCATGCCCATGGCCAGGAACGCACGGGCGTGCAAATCAACCGTCTCGGCCAGTTGCCGCCAGGTGTAGCGACGCTGCTGATGGCGCACCACCAACGCTTCGCCGTCGGGATAGCGCGAAACCGTGTCATCGAAGGCTTGGCCAATGGTCATGGCGAGCAAGGTCTTGTCCTGACAGCCACGGCTGTAGCTCTGATTCGGTTGATCCATAACGACCCCTGTTGTCTTTTTTGTAGGTTGACGTAAACGTAAACTACGATTGACAGCCCTGCAACGCAAGTTTACGTTAACGTAAAGGTGATCGCCCTCCTCCGGCGCATCAGCCACACAAAAACAACGCTAAAGGTGCCCGTCCATGAGTTACCCCTCCCTGAACTTCGCCCTCGGTGAAACCATCGACATGCTGCGCGACCAGGTGCAGTCCTTCGTGGCCAAGGAACTGGCGCCCCGCGCTGCGCAGATCGACATCGACAACCTGTTCCCCGCCGATATGTGGCGCAAGTTCGGCGACATGGGCCTGCTGGGCATCACCGTGCCGGAAGAATATGGCGGCGCCGGCCTGGGCTACCTGGCGCACGTAGTGGCCATGGAAGAAATCAGCCGGGGCTCGGCTTCGGTGGCGTTGTCCTACGGCGCGCACTCCAACCTCTGTGTCAACCAGATCAACCGCAACGGCACCCACGAACAAAAACTCAAGTACCTGCCCAAGCTGATCAGCGGCGAACACATCGGCGCCCTGGCCATGAGCGAGCCGAACGCCGGCTCCGACGTGGTCTCCATGAAGCTGCGCGCCGATAAACGCGGCAGTGTGTATGTGCTCAACGGCAGCAAGACCTGGATCACCAACGGCCCCGACGCCAACACCTACGTGATCTACGCCAAGACCGACCTGGAAAAGGGTGCCCACGGCATCACCGCGTTTATCGTCGAACGCGACTCGAAGGGCTTCAGCCGCAGCAACAAGTTCGACAAGCTCGGCATGCGCGGCTCCAACACCTGCGAGCTGTTTTTCGATGACGTCGAAGTGCCGGAAGAAAACATCCTCGGCGCGCTGAATGGCGGCGTGAAAGTGCTGATGAGCGGCCTCGACTACGAGCGCGTGGTGCTGTCCGGCGGCCCCACCGGGATCATGCAGGCCTGCATGGACCTGATCGTGCCGTACATCCACGACCGCAAGCAGTTCGGCCAGAGCATCGGCGAGTTCCAGCTGATCCAGGGCAAAGTCGCCGACATGTACACCCAGCTCAACGCCAGCCGCGCTTACCTGTATGCAGTGGCCCAGGCTTGCGAGCGCGGCGAGACCACGCGCAAGGACGCCGCCGGGGTGATCCTCTACAGCGCCGAACGTGCGACCCAAATGGCTCTCGACGCGATCCAGATTCTCGGCGGCAATGGCTATATCAATGAATTCCCGGCTGGCCGTCTGTTGCGTGACGCCAAGCTGTATGAAATCGGTGCTGGCACCAGTGAGATCCGACGCATGCTGATCGGTCGCGAACTGTTTAACGAAACCCGCTGAACGGAGCGCGCCCCATGGCCACCCTGCACACCCAGCTCAACCCGCGCTCGGCGGAGTTTGCCGCCAACAGCGCGGCGATGCTCCAACAGGTCGACGCCCTGCACAGCCTGCTCGCCCAGGTGCAGCAAGGCGGCGGCGCCAAGGCTCAGGAACGTCATACGTCCCGGGGCAAGCTGTTGCCGCGCGAACGGATCAATCGCTTGCTCGACCCGGGCTCGCCGTTCCTTGAGCTCAGCCAACTGGCGGCGTATCAGGTATATGGCGAAGACGTACCCGCTGCCGGCGTGATTGCCGGGATTGGCCGGGTGGAAGGCGTCGAATGCATGATCGTCGCCAACGACGCCACGGTAAAAGGCGGCTCCTACTACCCGCTGACCGTCAAAAAACACCTGCGTGCCCAGACCATCGCCGAGCAGAACCGCCTGCCCTGCATCTACCTGGTGGATTCCGGCGGCGCCAACCTGCCGCGCCAGGATGAAGTGTTCCCGGACCGTGAGCACTTCGGGCGGATCTTCTTCAACCAGGCCAACATGAGCGCCCAGGGCATTCCACAGATTGCCGTGGTGATGGGTTCCTGCACCGCCGGTGGTGCGTATGTGCCGGCCATGGCGGATGAAGCCATCATGGTCCGCCAGCAAGCCACCATCTTCCTCGCCGGCCCGCCGCTGGTGAAGGCCGCGACCGGTGAAGTGGTGAGCGCCGAAGACCTGGGCGGTGCCGATGTGCACTGCAAGATTTCCGGGGTAGCCGACCACTACGCCGACAGTGACGAACACGCCCTGGCCCTGGCCCGGCGCAGCGTGGCCAACCTCAATTGGCGCAAGCTCGGCCAGTTGCAACAGCGCACGCCGGTTGCGCCGCTGTATTCCAGCGAAGAGCTGTACGGCGTGATCCCGGCCGACGCCAAGCAACCGTTCGATGTGCGCGAAGTCATCGCGCGGCTGGTGGACGGTTCGGTGTTCGATGAGTTCAAGGCCCTGTTCGGCACCACCCTGGTGTGCGGGTTTGCCCACCTGCACGGCTACCCGATTGCGGTCCTGGCCAACAACGGCATCCTCTTCGCCGAGGCTGCGCAAAAAGGCGCGCACTTTATCGAGCTGGCTTGCCAGCGCGGGATTCCGCTGCTGTTCCTGCAAAACATCACTGGCTTTATGGTCGGCCAGAAATACGAGGCGGGCGGTATCGCCAAGCACGGCGCCAAGCTGGTGACGGCGGTGGCCTGTGCCAAGGTGCCGAAATTCACCGTGATCATCGGTGGCAGCTTCGGCGCCGGTAACTACGGCATGTGTGGCCGCGCCTACGACCCGCGCTTTCTGTGGATGTGGCCCAACGCTCGCATCGGCGTGATGGGCGCTGAACAGGCGGCCGGCGTGCTGGTACAGGTCAAACGTGAACAGGCCGAGCGCGCAGGCCAGAGTTTCAGCAGCGATGAGGAGGCCGCGATCAAGCAGCCGATCCTCGACCAGTACGAAACCCAGGGCCACCCCTACTACTCCAGCGCACGGCTGTGGGACGACGGCGTCATCGACCCGTTGCAGACCCGCGACGTGCTGGCCCTGGCCTTGTCCGCTTCGCTGAACGCCCCCATCGAGCCGAGCCGCTTCGGCGTGTTCCGCATGTAAATGGAGCTGCACCCCATGAGCGATTTCAACACCCTCGAACTGATCACCGACCCGCGTGGCTTTGCCACCCTGTGGCTCAGTCGTGAAGCCAAGAACAACGCGTTCAACGCCGAAATGATCCGCGAACTGATCATTGCCCTGGACCAGGTGCAAGGCGATCCGGCCCTGCGTTTCCTGGTACTGCGCGGGCGCGGCAAGCATTTCAGCGCCGGTGCCGACCTGGCCTGGATGCAGCAGTCGGCCGAGCTGGATTACCACACCAACCTGGACGATGCCCGTGAGCTGGCGGAGCTGATGTACAACCTGGCCAAGCTGAAGATCCCGACGCTGGCGGTGGTTCAGGGCGCGGCCTACGGCGGTGCCCTGGGGTTGATCAGTTGCTGTGACATGGCGATTGGCACTGATGAGGCGCAGTTCTGCCTGTCGGAAGTGCGCATTGGCCTGGCGCCGGCGGTGATCAGCCCGTTCGTGGTGCAGGCGATCGGCGAGCGGGCAGCCCGTCGATATGCCCTCACGGCAGACCGTTTTGGTGGCCAGCGCGCACGGGAAATCGGACTGCTGGCGGAAAGTTATCCGACGGCCGAGCTGGATCTGCAGGTCGAACTGTGGATCACCAATCTGCTGCTCAACAGCCCGGCCGCCATGCGCGCCAGCAAGGATTTGTTGCGCGAGGTCGGCCATGGCGCACTCACCCCGGCACTGCGCCGCTACTGCGAAAACTCCATCGCGCGGATCCGCGTCAGCGCCGAAGGCCAGGAAGGCTTGCGCGCCTTTTTGCAAAAACGTGCGCCCAACTGGCAGCCTCAGGAGCCGCGTTCATGAAGACGCTTACCACTGTATTGGTGGCCAATCGCGGCGAAATCGCCTGCCGGGTGATGCGTACCGCCAAGGCCATGGGCTTGACCACCGTGGCCGTGCACAGCGCCACCGACCGCGATGCGCGGCATGCCCGCGAGGCTGATGTCTGCGTGGACCTGGGCGGCAGCAAGGCCGCCGACAGCTACCTGCAAATCGACAAACTGATCGCTGCGGCCCAGGCCAGCGGCGCCCAGGCCATTCACCCGGGTTATGGGTTCCTTTCAGAGAACGCCGGGTTCGCCCGCGCCATTGAAGCCGCCGGGTTGATCTTCCTTGGCCCGCCCGCCTCGGCCATTGATGCCATGGGCAGCAAGTCTGCGGCCAAGGCCTTGATGGAAACCGCCGGCGTGCCCCTGGTGCCGGGTTACCACGGTGACGCCCAGGACCTGGAGACCTTTCGCCAGGCGGCCGAGCGCATCGGTTACCCGGTGCTGCTCAAGGCCACGGCGGGCGGTGGCGGCAAGGGCATGAAAGTGGTCGAGGACGTCAGCCAACTGGCCGAAGCGTTGGCCTCGGCCCAGCGTGAAGCACTGTCCTCGTTTGGCAATGCGCAGATGCTGGTGGAGAAATACCTGCTCAAGCCGCGCCATGTGGAAATCCAGGTGTTTGCCGACCAGCACGGTCACTGCCTGTACCTCAACGAGCGCGATTGCTCGATCCAGCGCCGCCATCAAAAAGTCGTCGAGGAAGCCCCGGCACCCGGCCTGAGTGCAGAACAACGCAAGGCCATGGGCGAAGCGGCGGTACGTGCAGCGCAGGCCATCGGTTACGTGGGTGCTGGCACCGTGGAGTTTCTGCTGGACGCCCGGGGCGAATTCTTCTTCATGGAGATGAACACCCGGCTGCAGGTGGAACACCCGGTGACCGAAGCCATCACCGGCCTCGACCTGGTGGCCTGGCAGATCCGTGTGGCCCAGGGCGAGCCGTTGCCGATGACCCAGGAACAAGTCCCGCTGCTGGGGCATGCGATTGAAGTGCGCTTGTACGCCGAAGACCCGGCCAATGATTTCCTGCCGGCCACCGGGCACCTGGCGCTGTACCGCGAATCCACTCCAGGGCCGGGGCGTCGGGTGGACAGTGGCGTCGAACAAGGCGATAACGTGTCACCCTTCTACGACCCGATGCTGGGCAAGCTGATTGCCTGGGGCGAAGACCGCGAGCAGGCGCGTTTGCGGCTGCTGGGCATGCTGGATGAATTTGCGGTGGGTGGGCTGAAGACCAACCTGGGTTTTTTGCGGCGCATCATCGGCCATCCGGCATTTGCCGCGGCTGAACTGGATACCGGGTTTATCCCGCGTTATCAGGATGAGTTGCTGCCCGCGCCGGGGGAATTGAGCGATGGGTTCTGGCAGGCGGCGGGCCAGGCGTTCATGCAAACCCGGGCGAGCAGTGACCCCCGTTCGCCCTGGGCGGACACTCGCGGCTTTCGCGCCGGCTTGCCGGCCGAGGTTTCCCTGCATTTGAGCTGCAACGGCCAGGATCGCCTGGTGACGCTGCAAGCCGGCACCAACCCGCCCCAGTTGCGCGGCGAACAGTTGCTGATCGACCTGCAAGGCGTGCGCCGCGCCCATCTGGCGGTACGCGAAGGCGATAGCCTGTTTCTGCGTTGGGACGGCGAAGTGCACAGCGTCAGCCTGTTCGACCCAATCGCTGCCGTCGACGCCAGCCAGTCTCATCAAGGCGGCCTGACCGCACCGATGAACGGCAGCATCGTGCGGGTGCTGGTGGACGTCGGGCAAACGGTGGACGCCGGTACGCAGTTGGTGGTGCTGGAAGCCATGAAGATGGAACACAGCATCCGCGCGCCCCATGCAGGGGTGGTCAAGGCGCTGTACTGCCAGGAAGGTGAAATGGTCGGTGAAGGCAGCGCGCTGGTAGAGCTGGAAGCCGCGAGCTAAAACCTCGTGACCGCCTGCACCACCACGCCGATGATCCGGCATTCCTCGCTGAACAGCATTTTCGGGTAAGTCGGGTTGAGCGGTACCAGGTAAAGCTGGCCGCTTTCCTTCACCAACTTGCGCAACATCGCCTGGGGATTGAAAGCCCATTGCGCCACCACCAGCTTGCCCGGCTCGGGCGGGATGGCCGGGTCCACCAGAATCATCATGCCCTCGCGGATACTCAAGCCGCCCGGAGCGGTCATGGCATCGCCGATCACCCGCAGCCAGAACGCCTTGCCACGGGCCTGGTAGTCACTCATCTGGAAACGGGCAGCGGCATAAGGCCGAGATTCTTCCTGCAATGGGTACCCTCCTTTTCCTTCGCTCACCGGGTAACGGTAATTCGGACTGTAGTGGGGCGCCGGCTCCAACGCTTCCTCCACCGGTGCGAGCGCTTTTTCGCGCACCACCAGCGCAACCTCGAGGTCGCCCAGGCCCAACTCCTGCATCACCCGGTTCATATCGGCAAGGCTCGGCACCCGGCGCTTGTTCAACCAATGGCCAACCCCGCCCTGGGACATGCCCAGGCGTGAGGCCAATTGATCCTGCGTGACCTTGCGGTCTTTCATGTTGGCCTTGACCAACGCTATCCACTTATCCATGGGCCCCGACAATACGTTGTGTACTCCCAGCGACAATAAACAGTTTGTAGTAATCAATAAAACGCCATAAATACGATTAGTACTAATATCGATTGCAGGCTTTCGACATCCACCCAGAGCACCGACCTTATGACGACCACCCCGTATCCCCTGCCCGAAACCTGCGACGAAGACGAGCTGCTGTTCATGCGCAGCAGTGGCGCTGCCCAACGCGCGCTGGACTATTACCTGAAAGACGATCTTGCACCGCCCGCCGTTGACGATGGCCTGTTCGAGGCCAAGCCCGGCATCAGCGACGAGGAAGCCCTGGTCCACGCTTCCGACCTGCTGCGCAGTGCCGCGGCCACCGCCTACGAATCGGCAAACAGCGCCCACGGCAATAGCCGGGATCTGGCGTTTTCAGTGGTCTATTTGATTGATATGGCGAAGGTGATGGTGGAGCGGTCGCTACGGCTTTCGACCCGGGAGGCCGAACACTCGGCCAGGGTGTAACAGACGCGAAGGAAAAATATTTCTATCTGACGGATAAAAACATTTGACTTGCAAATGATAATGATTATTATTGGACCTAGCTGATCGCGAGATCAGTCGATAGACCAAGAGACCTTAGGTCGGACTCTTGGAATATCTCCTCATCAGGCTAATCACGGTTTTTGACCCGGCTCTTTGGCCGGGTCTTTTTTTTGCCAGTTTTTCCTGGCGTGGCTTCAGGCTAATGAAGACTGTGTGTTGCTTGATGGCGCGCATGGTAGCAAAAGACCATCGCCAAAAGAAAGTCGATCGAGGGCTCTAGGCCGGTTCTTTGAAAAATAGCACTTGAGAATCAATCTCATAGATTCTAAGCTGCTGCGGCGTCAAGGACGACGCCCCCCTCCTCCCCCGCAAAAATTGCATCCAGGCTTTACCCCGCTCCGGTGTAAAATGCCCGCCACAACACTCATATTCAGGCAACCAGACTATGACCGTGGCCTTGACCTCCATCAAGATCAGCACCAACTTCGACAGCGGCAATATCCAGGTACTCGACGCCAGTGATGCCCACCAGTTGCTGCTGGCCATCGAGCCCGACACCCGCAGCCAGCACTTCCAGTGGTTCCACTTCAAGGCCGAAGGCATGCACGTGGGCCACAGCCACACCTTCCGCCTGAGCAACGCCAGCCATTCTTCCTACAAGCACGCCTGGAGCGGCTACAACGCCGTAGCGTCCTACGACCATATCAACTGGTTCCGGGTGCCCACCCGCTTTGATGGCGAGACCCTGCACATCACCCTCGAAACCCGCGAAAAGCAGGCCTGGTTCGCCTATTTCGAACCCTATAGCCGCGAACGCCACGACTGGCTGATCGATCAGGCACTGAACCGCGCCGGCACGCAGTTGCTGGCCACCGGCAAAAGTGTCGAAGGCCGTGATATCCAACTGCTGCGCCGTGGCAAAGGCGAGGCCAACAAGCGCAAAGTGTGGATCATCGCCCAGCAGCATCCCGGCGAGCACATGGCCGAATGGTTTATGGAAGGCATCATCGAGCGCCTGCAACAGGACGGTGACGCCGAGCTGAAAAAACTGCTGGCCGCCGCCGACCTGTACCTGGTGCCGAACATGAACCCCGATGGCGCCTTCCATGGCCATCTGCGCACCAACGCGATGGGCCAGGACCTCAACCGCGCCTGGCAAAGTGCGAGCCAGGAGATCAGCCCGGAAGTGCTGTTCGTCCAGCAGCAAATGGAGAAATACGGCGTTGACCTGTTCCTGGATATCCACGGCGACGAGGAAATCCCCTACGTGTTCACCGCCGGTTGCGAAGGCAACCCCGGCTATACGCCGCGTATCGAGCAGTTGGAGAAACACTTTCGCAGCCACCTGAGCGGCCTCACCCGCGACTTCCAGACCGTCCACGGCTACACCCGCGACCTACCGGGCGAAGCCAACATGACGCTGGCGTGCAACAGCGTGGGCGAGAAGTTCGATTGCCTGTCCCTGACCCTGGAAATGCCCTTCAAGGACAACGACGACGCACCCAACCCGCATACCGGCTGGTCGGGCAAACGCTCCATGCAGTTGGGCAAGGACGTGTTGAGCAGCGTGGCGGATATCGTCGACGTACTGCGCTGACCCTGCGCAGTGTCGGTGACGGCTGCATCACAGCAGCCGTCACCCGGCACGGCATCAGTCCTTGGTGCCGGTCATGCTTTGCAGCACCCCGTCACGGCGGATCAAACCGTGGAACAGCGCCGCCGCCAGGTGCAACAGCACCGTCAGAAACAGCAGATACGCCAGATAACCGTGGGCCTTGCGCAACACGGCAAACAACGGCGCGTTGGCGCCCACCAGCGCCGGCAATTGCACTGAACTGCTGAGCATCACCGGGTCGCCGGCCGCCGAAATCATCGCCCAGCCCAGCAGCGGCAACACCAGCATCAACGCATACAGCACCACGTGGGACGCCTTGGCCGCCAGCACCTGCCACAGCGGCAAGTCCGCGGGCAGCGGTGGCTGGCGCGTGGAAAAACGCACCACCAACCGCACGATCACCAACGCCAGGATCGCAATGCCCAATGGCTTGTGCAGGTGGATCAGCCACTCATGGCGCTCCGACACCGAGGCCACCATGCCCGCGCCGATAAACAGCATGGCGATGATCATCAGCGCCATCAGCCAGTGCAGCAGCCGCGCCAGCGGGGCAAAAAACCGGGGTTGGGCATTCATGGCTTCGACTCCTGAGGGGCGCTGTGCAACTGGCTGACTTCGCTGGTGCGACGCAGGTAAGAACTGGCGTACGCCGCCGAACGGGCGGCCAGCAGCGGGTCGTTCGAGGCTTCGATACCGCTGGGCAAAACCAGTGGATCAAAGTTGATGTCGCGGCAATCGCCGTCCATTTGCGGCTGGCTGCTGTCCAGCACCAGGGTCCCGGCGTTCAACACCTTGTGCTCGCCGGTCCAGGTCTTGCTGGCGTCGTCCACCGGGTCGCCCGGGTTGGCGAGGGTGACGTTCAACTGCCAGCGCAACGGGCCGGCCGTCAGGCGCTGCACCAGGTCTTTTTCGAGGAAGTCGCTGCCGGCCGGCGCCGTGGCACCCGCTGCATCCTGGCTTTGTGGCACCACGCCCCAGCGCACCGCCTGGCGCTGGCCGCTGGCGTTCACCAGGTAGAACGCATTGATGCCGTTATAGGTTTCGGTAGCGTAACTGGCGGAGGGCTTGGCGGTCTTGACCCAGGCCAGGAACGGCGCAGTCTCGGGATGCGCCGCGAAGAACGCCGGCATGCCTGCCGGGTTCGGCTTGCCGGTGGCCGGGTCCGGGGCTCCGGCCTTGAGCATCGCGAAGAAGGCCTCAGGCGTGCCCACCGGGAACACCGGCATGCTGTTCATCCCGGTGCGCCACTGCTGGCCGTTGGCCAAGCTGAATTGCAGGGCAAAACTGCGGATCGGCACGCTGCTGTCCGGCGCATACGGGTTACCGCTGGGCAGCGCAAACCGCCCGATGACCGGCGTGCGTGCCTCGCTGAATACCTGGGCACTGGAGTACTGGCGCGCCTCGGGGCTGCTCTCGAAATAACCGGCCACGCACACACCCTTGGCATGGTTACGACGGTAGCCAGGGTGCAGGCCGTTGTTGGTTTCCAGGGCGTTGACCAAGGTTTTGGGGCGCAACCGCTGTGGGTCGAGGCTGCCGTTGACGTAGGCAAAAGCGCCGGCCACAACCGCAACCACCACGCCGATACTGGCCAACCGGATTATCAGGCTTGCGGTGCTCAGCGGCGGACGGGGCGGTGATGAGTGATCTACCATGAAATAACTCCAGGGCCGGAGGCCTTGAGGGGTGAAACATAAGGTCGGAACACTTGGGACGAACGCCAGCGCACTCTATTCCCTGGCCGGCTGTTTATTTTTATTGGCCTGGAATAACCTTCGACGCCGGACGTCTTCCTAGTCCCAGCGTAGTGACTAGCCAGAACCCCATGCACGAACTCGACGAACAGTTACGTGAACTCATCCCCAGGCTGCGGCGTTTTGCCGTGTCCCTGACCCGTAACGCCAGCAGCGCCGACGACCTGGTGCAGGCGAGCCTTGAGCGCGCGATCATCAGTTGGGCCGACAAACGCCTCGAAGGCGACTTGCGCGCCTGGCTGTTCTCGATCCTCTACCGGCAGTTTCTCGACGCCCATCGCCGCTCCCGGCGGTACACGCGCATGCTGGAATTTTTTACCGGCCGCGATGATTCGCAGCCGTCGGTCGAGCGCACGGTCATCGCGCAATCGACCCTGCAAGCCTTCGACAAATTGAACACCGAACAGCGTGCCCTGCTGCTGTGGGTCTCGGTGGAAGGCTTGAGCTACAAAGAAGTCGCCGACATCCTTGAGGTGCCCGTGGGCACCGTGATGTCTCGGCTATCCCGTGCGCGCCAGGCCCTGCGCCAGCTCAGCGACGGCGAAATCACCAGCCCTGCCCTGCGGATACTCAAATGATCAGCCTGCCCCCCAGCGAACGCGATTTGCATGCCTACGTCGATCACCAGTTGCTGGACGCCGATCGCCGCCAGCTTGAAACCTGGCTGGCGGCCCACCCGGATGTCGCCGCCCAGGTGCACGCCTGGCAACAGGACGCGCAGCACCTGCGGGCGTCCTTGAGCGGCGCGCTGCAACAGCCGGCCAATCCAGAGCTGGACCCGGCCCTGATTCGCCAGCGGGTCAAGCGCCAGTCACGCCGTCACCTCGCGACCGCTGCCGTGCTGTTGATCGCCGTGAGCGTAGGCGGCCTGGGCGGCTGGCAGGCTCGCCAGGCAACCCTGGCCGACACGATGCTGCCCATGACCGACGCGATGCAGGCCTACCGCCTGTTCGCCCAGGACGGCATCCTGCCTGCCGACTACCACGTGCAAAGCGGCGGCGACATGCAAGGCTGGCTCGACCGTTACTTCAACCAGGCCTACCGCCTGCCGGACTTGAGCCAGGCCGGGTTCAAGGCCGTCAGCGGGCGCCTGCTCAGCACCGAACAGGGCGCGGCAGCCATGGTGCTGTATGAAGACACCCAGGGGCGGCGCATCAGTTTCTATATCCGCCCGCCGGGCCCGGAGAACAAATTCCTGCCCCGTGGCAGCCGCAGTGCCGACGGGCTGCAGGCCGAGTACTGGTCGGGCGCGGGCTACAACTATGCGATGGTCAGCCCGCAAGACCCGTCAACCACACAGATGCTCAAGCAGACGATGCGGTTCTAGAAGGCCACATCCAGCACCACGTTGTCGACGTAGGTGCCGGCCGGCGGTGTGATCTGGTTGGTATAGATCGCGGCGTTGTAGTTGAACACCTGGCTGCCGGTGCCCAGGCCATTCCCGGGATTCACCTCGGCCGTGGAGCTCGCGCGCCGGGCGCTGGTCACGCTGCCCCAGCGGGTAGTGGTGGCGCTTTTGAAAATGTCATAGGCCAGGAAGTTGCCGCCGGAAACCATCCGCCGTTGCCCACCCACGCTCACCGCATTCTGGCCGTCGCTGATGCCCACGGTGTAGGCACTGCCCTTGGTGCAGGCGATGGTGGCCTGCCCGCTCACGCTGGAAAAACCACTGACCACCGGGGCACTGCCAAAACTGATGTTGGGGGCGCTGATCGTGCAGTCATTGGCCACGGTCATGCTGACGGTCAGGGTCGTGGTGCCGCTGTTGATATCCCGCCCCAGGCAAATACCGCCGATACCAATGCCCGAGCAGTAGTTCCAGTTCCAGAAAATACTCAAGGTCTCGCTATAGGTGCCCGCTGCCACGTTACTGCCGATGGTGGTGCTCATGTAGAGCGGCAAGGTTTTTGTGCCCGGCCCGGCAATCAGCCCGGCGGTTTGCGCAACGCCGCCGGGGCCGCCAAAGTCGAACGCCGTGCCGCGAGTCATTGGAAAACTGGCGGTGTTGTTGGCGTAGACCGTATAGGCGATCACATCGCCGGTCGGTCCTACCATGCCACCTTGGGAAGAACCGGTGATGGTGCCGTAGAAGTGGTCATTCGTCGTCAACAACGAAATCAGCGCCGAAGTGCAGTTCAACCCGGCCGTGGTGGTGGAACTGGTCTGGGGGGTCGTGCGCACGTTAATCGAGCTTACCGCCGTGCCAAAACTGGCGGGTGAAGTTGTCCCCACCGAACACAATGCGCGTGCCTGCTGCGTAAAGCCCAGGCCCGCCATCACCAGCACGCCAACTACCCATTCCTTGCCCCGCACACCCACACTCCTTATGTCATTGGCAAACCAGCGGCCCGATCAGCGGTACCTGCTCCTCGTTGATGTCCAGGTCGAACGTTGCCTGGCAGGTGCGGCCCTCCCCCACGGTGACTTGCAAGGTGTTGTGAGCCGCCAGGTTCTCCAGGTACACCAGGCCATCCCAACCCACCACCGCCCGCGCGCCCGTTTGCTCATGGCGCACCTGGCTGCCCAGGGGCAGGTCCTGATGCCGGGCATCCACCAGGGTGATACTGGCCGCGACTACCCGGCGCAACGGGAACTCCAGCAGGTAGCCACTGCCACGACGCACCGCCACGCGCTGCTCGACGTTGGGGGTCTGCACGTTGACCGGCAGGTTCAGCGGGTCGATTTCATACTTGCCGCGGTAGTAGGCGCTGCTCCACGGCACCAGCAGATGCCCATTGCGGTCGGTCTCGCCCACCAACTGGTTTTCGTAGAGCACCGGCACCCCGGCATAACCGTCGGTGCTCACCACCACGAATGCGTCATTGACCCGGTTGGCCGTGAACACTTGCTTGTCCATCAGCACCAGTGAGCCGCTGGCGTCCGCCCAACGGGTCTCGGCGTCGCTGCTGCCGTACACGCCCGCCTGCAATTGCACCGACTGCATGCGCCAGGTCAGGTCGGCCTGGCGATACGCCGGCCCGTCGCCACTGGCGTACCCCAGGTTGTAGCCCACGCCGCCCTCGGAGGGCACCGCCCGGCTGTAGTTGACCCGCTGGCGGCTCTCGCCGGCCTGGCTGCGTTCGCTGCTCAGGGCCAGGCTGCCGTAGATGTCGAACGGGATCACCAACTGCGCCTGCACGGCCCAGTTGCTGTCGCCGACCTCGCGGTTGGCCGACAGGTAGAAACTGGTGTTGCGCCACAGCTGCTTGCTCCACGTGAGGTTCAACAGCCGGGTACGTGAGTCATCGGCGGCCTGCACATCGAAATAGCCGGCACCGATACTGCCAAAATCGTTGAGATTGAGGCTCAGGGTCACCTGTTCGCTGCGTTTGCTCAGGCTGGCGTAAGGGGTGTCGACCAGGGTCAGGTCAGCGTACTGGTCGCGTCGCTCTACCCGCTGGTAAGACAGGCTGTAGCGCTGGTTGCTGTATTGATAACCGAAGCTCAATTGCTGGCCGGTCTCGCCATCGAACTGGCTTTGGCTGAGGGCCGTGTTGAGCACCCCGAAGTTGCCCAGCCGTACGTTGCCGCCCAGCCCGCCCAGGGTCAGGTCGCCCGCGGCTTCGGCATGGCTTTCCAGGGTGAAGTAGTCCGACACGCCGTAACGAAACGTGCCGCTGGCCACGCCAGGCCCGTAGCCAAAATCCCGGATGGTGTAGTCCCGGCGCAAATTACCGGCCGCCACCGAAAAATCCGTCAGGCCTTTTTGCAACAAGGTGCTGGTGACGTAGAACGGTACCGTGGTTGAAACCTGTCGGCCCAAGGCATCGGTGGTGACCACCACGGCTTCGCCGGCACCGTTGATAAACGGTACGTTGGTCAGGGTGTAGGGGCCCGGTTGCAGGTCGGCGCTGCTGGATTTGTAGCCGTTGATAAACAGGTCCACCGACGACGGCACCGCCGCCTCCCCGGCAAACTGTGGCAAGGGATACGTCACCAGGTCCGGGCGAACGCCAAAGTCCCGCGACACTTGCACCCCGCCCAGGCGCACCGAACTGCTCCACGGCAACGCGCCGCTGATCACGTCGCCCGCTTCGTAGGTCAGCAGGCGCTCATCGTCGGAAAAGCGCCAGGTGGTATCATAACGCCGGTAGCCATTATCCAGGGTGCTGCCGCTGGTTTGGCCGCCAAAGGTGGTGCGGTACTGGCCGGTATTGGAAATCGTGCCCCAGGTATCGAACAGCCGTACTTCGTTGAAGATGCCCAGGTAAGTGCCGGCATCATCGGTGTCATTCAGGTAGGCGTCGTAGTTGAGCAACGCACCGAAACTGGTGAGCGCCTGGGTACGCGGGTAGTTATCGCGGTTGCCGATGAACTGCTCCGGCAACCACGCCGGCGGCACCGTCAGCATCAGGCGCTGGGCCTGGCTGTCGTAATCGGTGTGCAGGCCGGGTACGTGGTCCAGCGCAACTTCGGTGGTGATCTCGGCCGGCAGTTTCATGCCGACGTCCCGCAACGTCGCCGCCGGCACAAACAAGCCGCCGGCCCTTTGATCCACCGCGACCACCCGGCCGGTGTCCATCTGGTTGACCACCAGTTCGAGGAACAACTGTGCATCGGCAACAGCCTCCATACTGCTGGGGGGCGGTGGCAACGGAGCGGCCACGCCAAGCGGCGCAAGCGCCAGGCCAGACAGGCCGCCCACCACCCACACCGATCGCCATCGACTACGAGCCCAATCAAGGCTCACCAAGGCATTGTGTCCATCAATGGACATCTCCATCCGTTAAGACCAAGGGCTGCTCCCTGCCCTATTTCGTTGCGTTACCGTGCGGGTGCAAGGCTCTCCAGTTGCGTCGCGCCATTGACCCGCACCTGCAACGGCTGGTCGCCCGCCACACCTTCCGGCACCGGCCAGCGCATGGTCGCCCCCGGCAACACATAGCCCAGCAGACCATCCACCAGCGGCAGGGTCTGCCCGCCCTGCTTGAAGGCGACGTCGGTCAGTCGCGCATGCACCGCGCCCTGGTTGCGCATCTCCACATAGTTGCGCCCGCCAACGGTGACTTTTTTCCAGCTCAGGTCAGGCTTGCCCGCCCCTTTGGGGTCGCGCTGACGGGTCGCATCTTCCTTGCTCCACAGGCCTGTACCGTAGGCGAACAAGGGCACGGAATAGCGCATCTGAAAGCGGATCGCGGCGGCGGTCTTGCCATCGGCAGCGGGGGTTTCAGGGGCCGCGGCAGGAATTTCATCGATGATGATCCGGTAGGCCAACTCCTGGCCCGGCGGCACTTCCCGGGTACGGGTCAGGCGCACCAACTGCTTTTGTCCCGGCTCGATCTTCGCCACCGGCGGGCTGCCAATCACATCGCGCTGGTTCTGGTACTGCTCGTCAAATCCGCCCTGGCTCCAGGCAAATACCCGAATCTGCAGGTTGGCGGTCTCGTTACCCCGGTTCTCCAACCACAAGGCGCTGGCCTGTTGATCGGCCTCCAGCACCGGGTCAATAGGCCAGATCAGCACGGAGCTGGCGGCCTGTACCTGTCCTGCGCCCAACACCACCCAGCCAACCAAACCCGCAACCCACAACCGCCGGGAAGCTGCACACATAAATCCCACTCCTTCTGCCAATCGCCTTACCAGGACAGCTGCACCTGCAGCACGTCGCTGTACGTCCCCCCAGGCTGATTACCCGGTAACACCACCCGGCCGTAAATCGGCAGGGTTATCGCGTTTGCATTGCTGTAGGCCACGCTCACGCTTTGGCTGATCCCCAGGCTCTGGCTCAGCGCCGCGTCCCGAAACAGTTGATACGCCACCTGGGCACTGCCGCTATTGAGCTGCATGTGCCGGCCGCTGACGTTGTACTTCCCCCCGTCGACGCTCATGTTCAGGGTGACCCCCGGCGTGCATTGCAGCGTGACCCCGCTGCTCAGCGCCACCGACACCGTGCTGGTGGCCAGCGCCGAATAAGTGCCGAACGCCAGGCTGCCGTAATTCGTGCCGCCGCCCACCACCAGGCAGCCCGCGGCAATCGTCGCGCTGACCTGGATCGTCTGGCTGGTCACCGCCAACAACGACAACGGCATCCCGCAACCCGTGATGACCGCCAGCGTCGCCCAGCAAGCCCGCTTCATCGCATTAGAACGTCAGTTGCACGGACACCGTGTCGGTGTAGGTACCGGCCGGCAGCCCCGCCTTGCCCACGGCCTGGCCGTAGATATTCACGGTTTGCGCAACGCCGGTGCTCGGGGCCAGGTTGATGGTGCCGTTGATCGCCAGGATCGATGAGTGCCCGGTGTCGGTGTAGAAGTCGTACGGCACGTAATTGGCGACGCCGTCGTACAACGCCCGAGTGCCGCCGGTGGATTGGCCGTCATGGGAACCCGCGCCCACGGTGATCACCGGCGAGGTGCCCGAGGAACACTGCACCGACAACGCCCCCCCGCCGCCGCCCAGCACCTGGCCGGACTGCGTGGTGAACTGGCTGTTGGTGGTACCGAAATTGATCGTACCGAAGTTCAAACCGGTGGTGCCGCCCGCGCCGTTGACCAGGCAACTGTTGGTCAGGATCAGCGTCGAGCTGATCTGCCCGGTGACCGTGGTGGCCGCCTGGGCCCCCGACACCCACACCAGCGCCATTAATGGAAAAACTGCTTTCGAGACAAGTGCATGCATGATGTCCATCCTCATGGTTTACCAATCCAGAGTCACCGTCAGGGTGTCTGTGTAGATGCCGGCCGGTAGGGCCCTGGTATTCGCCACCACCGAGCCGAATACCGGGATCGGTACTTGTGCGCCCTTGGTCACGACGAAATTGCGTTGCTGGCCGATGCTGTAGGTGTTGCGGCCCGCGGGGTCGGCCGAGAGCCGATACGGTATGGTTTGGCGGCCATTGCTCAGGCGCCGGGTAGTGCCGTCGCCATGGGCGCCGCCGTCGATGGTCACGGTGAAACTGCTGACCAGCGAAGGGTTGCAAGACACCGCCAGTGCCGCCTTGTCGCCGTCACTGACGCTGGCCCCCAGGCGGTTGTCCCAGGTGGGCCCATGGCTGCCAAAGTCCAGCACGGCCGAGCCGCCATCGGGGCTGACCGGTGCGCTGTCGGTGCCTTTGCTCACCTGGCAACTGGCGGTGATTACCAGCCGCGCATGAATCTGCCCGTTTACGGTGGCCGCCTGGGCGTCATCCGCCAGGAGCAACAGGCCGCCCAGCGCGATGCAGGCCACGACGCGGCTTACCATGTCACCGTCACTTTGAGCAGGTCGGAATAACGCCCCACCGCCGGGATGTCCTTGAGCGGCTCGATGCGCCCATAGAGGGGCAAGTCCACGCTGCCGGAGTCGGGTACGCGGCCACTCACCGGCACGTCCACGGCCAAGGGGATGCGGCGCGCGGCGTCGGCATAAATTCGGTATGGAATGGGTTTGATCGAAGGGGTAGCGGCGCCCAGGTAGCGCACTTCACCCACGCCGCCATGCAGGCCGCCGTCGACGCGCATCTGATACGGCGTGTCCGGATTGCACTCCAGGCGTGGCTGGCGCTGGCTGATCAAGGCGGCACTCAACGGGCCTGCCGGGTCATCCAGACGGGAACTGCTGCCAAAATCCAGCACCCCAAGCTGCTCGATGCCGGCCTCGCGGGCGGTGCCCACCAACTGGCAGCCCCGCTGCACGTCGATGCGCACTTCAACCTGGAGCTGAGCGCCATAAACCGTGTTGCAGAGCATCGCGCTCATGAATGCCAAGACTGCTTGTCCCTTCACTGCCCCAAATCCTTATACAGGGGTGACTGCTTTGTATGAGGGTAGTCACTCAAGGGGATTCCGCCAGTCAGGTCACCGGTTTGGATCCCATCGAGCCATGCCTTTTCCAGATAGCTCGCGGCGCACTTCTCTATTGGTCAAACCGCAACCGGCGCTCTAAAGTGAGCGACCACCGAAACACAGAGTGACAAACATTGGCTGCTTTACCGCCCCTGCTCAAACGGTTGCTGGGTAAACCTGCGGCGAGCGACGCCGACCCCGGCATCGCGGCATTTTTCCAGGACAAGGCCCGCCAACAGGGCTACACCCTCAGCCCCAGCCAGGTGCAGGTCATCGAGACCATGGCCCGGCAAACCGCCCACCTGCTGGCCAGTCGCCCTGCCCGCAGCCTGTACCTGCACGGCGCCGTGGGCCGGGGCAAAAGCTGGCTGCTGGACGGTTTTTTCCAGGCGCTGCCGATTGCCGAGAAGCAGCGCGTGCACTTCCACGACTTTTTCGCCCGCCTGCACCGCGGCATGTTTGCCCATCGCCAGCAGCGCGATGCCCTGGCCACAACCCTGGATGAGCTGCTCGAGGGCTGCCGCGTGCTGTGCTTCGACGAGTTTCACGTGCATGACATCGGCGATGCGATGCTGATCAGTCGCCTGTTCAAGGCCCTGTTCCGGCGCGGGGTCTGGGTGCTCGTGACGTCCAATTACCCGCCCGCCGGGTTGCTGCCCAATCCCTTGTATCACCAGCGCTTCAAACCGGTGATCGAGCTGATCAGTGCACGCATGGACGTCATGGAAGTCAGCGCCCCGCAGGACTATCGAGGCCTCGCCCAGGCCCATGGCGACCAACGCTTCACGGCGGGCCAGTTCGTGTGGCCGGGTACTCCCGCACAACGTGAAGCCCTGGAACTGCCCTCAGCCGATCACGCGCCGATCAGCCTGACTGTCGGTGCCCGGCAACTGGTCGCCCGCTGGCAGCAGGGCCGCAGCATCGCCTTCACCTTCAGCGACCTGTGCGACCAACCGACCGCCGTCATGGACTACTTGCAGCTGTGCCGCGATTACGACCGCTGGATCATCGACGGCCTGCCGTACCTGGCGGACTGCCCGATTGCCGCGCAGCAACGGTTCATCAACCTGGTGGACGTGCTCTACGACCAGGACAAACATCTGGTGCTGATCGCCGAGCAGCCGCTGGAGCAATCCCTCAGCGGCCAGGCCATCGATCTGGCGCGCACCGCCAGCCGCCTGGGGCAGTTGCAGAAGATCGGGCCACAACCCGCTATCATGAGCGCCATTCACGCCCCTATTGCCGAGTGACGCGCTGTTCATGGATACCCTTGCCCAACTCAAGGCCGGCCAATTGGCCGGTATCAAACGCCTGGACCTGCGCTGCGGGCTGACCGAGTTCCCCCGGGAAATCTTCGACCTGGCCGACTCCCTGGAAATCCTCAACCTCACCGGCAACGCCCTCAGCAGCCTGCCGGATGACCTGCACCGCCTGCCCCATTTGCGCGTGCTGTTCTGTTCGGAAAACGCCTTCACCGAACTGCCGGAATGCCTGGGCCAGTGCGCGCAGTTGAGCATGATCGGCTTCAAGTCGAACCGGATCAGCCACGTTCCGGCGGCCGCCCTGCCGCCCTTGCTGCGCTGGCTGATCCTCACCGACAACCGTATCACCCAGTTGCCAAACGAGCTGGGCGAACGGCCGTTGCTGCAAAAACTGATGCTGGCCGGTAACCACCTGGAACACCTGCCGCAAAGCCTGGCCCAGTGCAAAAACCTCGAACTGATCCGCATCGCCTCCAACCGCCTGACCCGCCTGCCCGACTGGCTGCTGACACTGCCGAGCCTGACCTGGCTGGCCTACGCCGGCAACCCGGTGGAGATGGCCGTGGAAGAGGCTCGCGTTGACGCGACACCGAACATTCCCTGGTCCGAGCTGGTGCTGGGCGAAGTGCTGGGGGAAGGCGCTTCCGGGATCATCCGCAAGGCGTCCTGGACACCGCCCACCGGGCCCGCCAAAGCGGTGGCGGTCAAACTGTATAAAGGCAGCATCACCAGTGACGGCTCGCCGCTGCACGAAATGCACGCCTGCATCGCTGCCGGGTTGCATGCCAATTTGATCAAGGTGGAAGGCCGAATCGTCGAGCATCCCGAAGGCCAGGCGGCGCTGGTGATGCAACTGATCGACCCGAGCTACCGCAACCTCGCGGCACTGCCGAGCCTGGCGTCGTGCACCCGCGACGTCTACGAACCCGCGACCCGCTTCAGCGCCGAAGTGGCGCAGCGCATGGCCCGGGGCATCGCCTCGGTGGCGGCGCACCTGCACGAGCAAGGCATCACCCATGGCGATTTGTACGGCCATAACATTCTATGGAATGAAGCCGGTGAGTGTCTGCTTGGGGACTTTGGCGCCGCGTCGTTTCATGCCACTGCCGACAGCCTGGAAACCAGGGCGTTGCAGCGCATAGAAGTGCGGGCGTTCGGGGTGTTGCTGGGGGAGTTGCTGGAACGGATTGATACGGGGTTAAGCGAGGAGAAACGCTCGGCGCTGGAGGCCTTGCGGGATAACTGCTGCCAGCCGGATGTGCTTGCCCGGCCTGGATTTGCCAAGATAGAGGCTATTTTAGCTGCACGGTAAACCTTGCTTTGAAACTCGGCTCATGTGGGAGCTGGCTTGCCTGCGATGCGGTCACCTCGGTTTCTCTGAACAACCGCGGTGATGCCATCGCGGGCAAGCCCGGCTCCCACACAAGTCGAGGCGTTAGCCCGCCAACCCGACAAACATGTCCTGCACATCATCATGGTTGTCCAGGCCTTCCAGGAAGGCTTCGACTTCAGCCATCTGCTCATCGCTCAAACCGCTCACCGGGTTCTTCGAGATGTAGCCCAGCTTGGCCGACAACACGGTGAAACCCTGCTCCGGCAAGGCTTTCTGCACGGCGTCCAGGTCGGTGGTCTCGGTGATGAACAGGGTCGTGCCTTCTTCTTCGCCTTCCTCGAAATCCTGTGCACCGGCTTCAATCGCGGCCATTTCCGGATCGGCGTCCGGGCTGTCCGGCGAGGCTTCGATCAGACCCACATGGTTGAAGTCCCAGGCCACGGAGCCGGAAGCGCCGAGCTGGCCCTTGCGGAACGCCACGCGGATTTCCGCCACGGTGCGGTTGATGTTGTCGGTCACGCACTCAACAATCAGCGGCACCTGGTGCGGGGCAAACCCTTCGTAGGTCACGCGGTGGTATTGCACGGTCTCACCGAGCAGACCGGCGCCCTTCTTGATCGCGCGTTCCAGGGTTTCCTTGGGCATCGAAGCCTTTTTGGCCTGTTCCACCACCAGGCGCAAATGTGCGTTGGTGGAGGTGTCGGCACCGTTGCGGGCGGCAATGGTGATCTCTTTCACCAGCTTGCCAAAGATCTTGCCCTTGGCATTGGATGCCGCTTCTTTATGTTTGACTTTCCACTGTGCGCCCATGACTCACTCTCTTATGTCCATCGCGCCGAGACGTCTACTGGCCGGCGCTTTGGGGGCAGAGTTTATAGCGCTGAAACACTCTAATCCACCAAAAAACCGGCCATGCCCCTCAGGTACGCAAGGGATTGATTGCGCGCTCGCGGTCCGGCACGAAGTCGCCCACCTGCGCCAGCACCGCCGGCCTGGCGTTCCAGTAGGGCATCAACACCAGCGAGGAAAACAGCGCGGCGCCGGCAAACACGATAAACACCGTGACCGTGTCGAAGTAGCCCGGCAACAAGCCGCCGAGCACCGCGCCTACCGAGCCGCAGCCATTGACGAACCCCGCCGCCGTCGCGCCGGCCTTGGCGGTGCCGAAGTCGATGGCCGCAGTGCTGCTGATCATCGAATCCGGCCCGTACAGGGTCAGGCCCATCACAAACAGCAGCGCCATCACCAGCACCACGCTGCCGGTGTGCAAGGCGCCCATGAACAACGCAAGGGCCACGGTCAGCGCCAGCAGGCTGAGGACACAGGCCGGCATGCGCCGGGCGCCGAAGAGTTTGTCGGAGGCCATGCCGATCATGATCGGCCCCAGCAACCCCGCCAACTCGAACGCCGTGGGCACAATCGCCGCGCCGACCTTGCCCACCGACGGCATCTGCTCATACACAATCACCGGCCCCCACAACAGGATGGCGTAGCGCGCCGGTTTCAACAGAAAGTACGCCAGCCCCAGGGTCAACACCGTGCGGTTGCGCAAGATGGCCCGCAACGGCTCCAGCACACTGGCGTTCTTTTCGGCGACGGTCTGCTCCGGCTCGGGCTCCACCGCCGGCAACCCCACATCTTGTGGCGTGTTGCGCTGGAAGATGAAAAACAGCACTGCCACCACCGCGACCACGGCGGCACTGGAAATAAACGCCGCGTGCCAGGTGCCGATCAGCGTATACGCCCACCATCCGGCAAACGGCGACGCCACCAGGCCGCCAAAGGCGTAGCACGAACTCCACAAGCCCAGCACCCGCCCACGCTGCTGCGCCGGGAAGAAACTGCCAAGGTTCTTGCACAGCCCCGACCAGCCGGTGGACTGGGCCAGGCCCTGGATCAACATGCAGGTGACAAAGATCGGCAAGGTCGCAAACGTGCCCATTACCAGGGCGGCGGCCGCTGAAATCAGCAACCCGCCGAGCACCACCACACGCGGCCCGAACCGGTCGGCAAGCATGCCCCAGGTGAACTGGCCCACGGCGTAGGCCGCCAGGTAAATGCCATCCAGGTTGGCCATCATCATCTTGTCCAGCGGGAAACTCGGGTCGTCGACGATCCCCAGTTTGGCCACCGAAAAAGCTTTGCGGGTGAAATAGAAGGCCGCGTACGCCAGCCAGGTGATGGCGAAAATCTGCACGCGCCAACGCTTGATGTTACTCAAGGGAGTATTCATGGTGGTTCTGACCTCAGGTGTGAGTGTGCCGGCAGAATGGAAAGCAAACGCCTGTATTTTTATTGTTGAGCACTGCAGTACCGGCGCCTCGGAGGGCGCGGTACTGGTCAGATGAGTCCCGCTGGTAAGCACGCAAAAGACCCATGGCCGCCGAAGTTGTAGGACTCAACCTACGGCGACTGAGGGCTATCAAAGCAATGGCTGACTAATAGGTAAAATCGATTTATCGTATTTCAAATATAAGCTGAGCTTGTAAGAGGATTCGCGATGTCGGTGTCCCACGCCCAACTCAAAGCCTTCCATGCGGTGGCCGTACACGGCAGTTTTACCCACGCCGCCGAACGCCTGTTCCTCAGCCAGCCGGCCATTTCCGACCAGGTGCGCAAACTCGAAGAACGCTTCGGCGTGCTGCTGTTTCACCGCAACAAACGCTCGGTGCGGTTGACCGACCTCGGGGAGCGGCTGCTGAGTATCACCCAGCGCCTGTTTGCGGTCGCAGCCGAAGCCGAGGAGCTGCTGCAGGATTCCCGGGCCTTGCAGACCGGCACCCTGACCCTGGCGGTGGATGCGCCTGTGCACGTGCTGCCGCAGATTGCGCGCTTCTGCCAGTTATACCCGGGCATCAGCGTGAAGATCGAAACCGGCAACACCGATGAATCACTGTTTCGCCTGTACAACTACCAGGCCGACCTGGCGCTGCTGGGCCGCGATGTGGACGACGAGCGGCTGCTGTCACTGCCGTTGCCGGATGACCAATTGCTCGCGTTCGTCGCCCGCAACCACCCGTGGGCGGGGCGCGAGTCGATCTGCCTGGCAGACCTGGACGACACGCCGCTGGTGTTGCGGGAAATCGGCTCGGTGACCCGCCAGACCCTGGAGCAGGAAATGCACCAGGCCGGGTTGCGGATTCGCCCGGCGATCCAGGTGGAAGGCCGGGAAGCGGCGCGGGAGGCCGTGGTAGTGGGGATTGGCGTAGGCGTGGTGTCTGCCGCGGAATTTGGTGCGGATTCGCGGGTGTATGCGATGCCGATCCGCGACTGTACCCAGCGGATGAAGGAAACGTTGGTGTGCCTGAAGGAGCAGAGTTCACGGCGGGTGGTGGCGACTTTTCTGGAGATTGTGCGGGAAAGTTTGCGGTGAACTCAGGGGCCTCATCGCGGGCAAGCCCGGCTCCCGCATGTTGATTTGTGAACATCATTCAACTGTGGGAGCGGGCTTGCCCGCGATGGTGCCTACTCGATCTTCAGCCAACACCCACTCAGGGCGCCAACTCGAAAAACGCCTGAATCAACCGCAACTCCCGACGCCTTTCCATGCACCCGATCACATGCCGGTTCACCAGCCCGTCGCCCTGGATCGGAATCGCATGCACCCGTGGGTCCCGGCTGACCTCCATCGACGACACCACGCCCACACCCAATTCAGCCGCCACCGCTTCCGTCACCGCCTCGCGGCTGTCCAGCTCCAGCAACACCTTGGGCTGCACGCCGGCCATGGCGCAAGCATCGTCAAACGTGCGGCGGGTGATCGAGCTCGGCTCACGCAGCACCATGATCACCTGATCCAGCTGCTCCAGCCGAATCCCCGCAGGCTCTGCCAGCCAAGGATGCCCGGCAGGCACCAGCGCGCAAATCCGTGACTCGATCAACGGCTGCAGGTGCAGGCCCTTGCGCGGTTCCACCTCCGTCAACACCGCCACATCGGCCCGTTCCGACAACAGCGCCGCGAGGGTTTCCTGGGCGTTGCCCAAGCGCAAATTCACGGTAATCCCGGGGTAGCGCTCCCGCAGGCTGGCCAGCATCGGCATGACCATGTGCGGCCCGTCCGCCGCCACCTCCAGGCGCCCGGTGAGCAGTTGCCGGTTGGCCTCCAGCAAGGTCTGCGCCTCTTCCACCAGGCCGAAGATCGCCCGGGTGATGGCCGCAAGCTTGGTGCCCTCCTCGGTCAACTCCACCCGCCGCGCGGTACGCCGCAGCAGCGCAATCTGGTAGTGCTCCTCCAGCGCCTTGATATGCCCGGTCACCGCCGGCTGGCTGATGAACAGCCGCTCGGCCGCCCGGGTAAAACTGCTCTCCCGGGCCACGGCATCAAACGCACGCAGTTGAAACAGGTTCATAGCTATCGGCCTCACTGATAGCTCGCATAACAACAAACAATTTGATTGATGACAAGCCAAACTGCAATTTAGGCGCCGTAACTTCATCCCATTGTTTTGCGAGGACACAAGAATGAGCACTGCCGCGCCGATCCTGCTGACCCCCGGGCCCTTGACCACCTCGGCCCGCACCCGCCAGGCCATGATGGTCGACTGGGGTTCATGGGATGACCGCTTCAATCAACTGACCGCCAGCCTGTGCGAGCAACTGCTGGTGATCGTCAACGGCACCGACAGCCACCATTGCGTGCCCTTGCAAGGCAGCGGCACCTTCGCCGTGGAAGCGGCCATCGGCACCCTCGTCCCGCGTGACGGCAAGGTGCTGGTGCTGATCAACGGCGCCTACGGCAAGCGCCTGGCGAAGATTTGCGAAGTGCTCGGCCGCCCGTTCAGCACCTTTGAAACCGCCGAAGACGAACCCACCACCGCCGCCGACGTCGACCGCCTGTTGCAGGCCGACAAGGGCATCACCCACGTCGCGCTGATCCATTGCGAAACCAGCACCGGGATCCTGAACCCGCTGCCCGAGATCGCCCAGGTCATCGCCCGTCACGGCAAGCGCCTGATCATCGACGCCATGAGTTCCTTCGGCGCGCTGCCGATCGACGCCCGTGAAGTGCCGTTCGACGCACTGATCGCCGCCTCCGGCAAGTGCCTGGAAGGCGTACCGGGCATGGGTTTTGTGTTCGCTCAAAAGCAGGCATTGGCCGCCGCCCAGGGCAACAGCCATTCCCTCGCGATGGACCTGTTCGACCAGCACACCTACATGGCCAAGACCGGCCAATGGCGCTTCACCCCGCCAACCCACGTGGTGGCCGCACTGCACGAAGCCCTGCTGCAATACAACGAAGAAGGCGGCCTGCCCGCCCGTCACCGGCGCTACGCCGACAACTGCCAGGCATTGCTGGACGGCATGGCCGAACTGGGCCTGCGCAGCTTCCTGCCCACCGCGATCCAGGCACCGATCATCGTCACCTTCCACGCGCCGAAAGACCCGCGCTACCAGTTCAAGGAATTCTACGAGCGGGTCAAGGCCAAGGGTTTCATCCTTTATCCCGGCAAATTGACCCAGGTGGAGACCTTCCGCGTGGGCTGCATCGGCCATGTGAACCAGGCCGAAATGCAAGCAGCTGTGGCGGCAGTCGCCGAGGTGCTGCAAGAAATGAACGTGCTCGACATCTGAGACTGAATCCCCCCTGTAGGAGCGAGCTTGCTCGCGAAAAACCTGAGGGCGCCGCGTTCATCCAGCATGCCAGCGTCATCGTTAACGACCTTCGCGAGCAAGCTCGCTCCTACATGAATCCCCTTTAAACAGGATCTGAACCATGAACTACGCAAACCCAACCCAGCTTCAAGCCGCGATCCTCGACTGGGCCGGCACCGTGGTCGATTTCGGCTCGTTCGCACCAACGCAGATTTTTGTCGAAGCCTTCGCCGAGTTCGATGTGCAGGTCTCCATCGAAGAAGCCCGAGGCCCGATGGGCATGGGCAAGTGGGACCACATCCGCACCCTGTGCGACCAGCCGCAGGTGGCCGAGCGTTACCGCAAGGCCTTTGGCCGCACGCCCACCGACGATGACGTCACCGCCATCTATCAGCGTTTCATGCCGCTGCAGATCGAGAAAATCGCCGAGCACTCGGCACTGATCCCTGGCGCCCTGGAGACCATCGCCAACCTGCGCCAGCAAGGGATCAAGATCGGCTCGTGCTCCGGCTACCCCAAGCAGGTGATGGACAAGGTGGTCGAACTGGCCGCCACCAACGGCTACATCGCCGACCACGTGGTGGCTACCGACGAAGTGCCCAACGGCCGACCATGGCCGGCCCAGGCTTTGGCCAACGTGATCGCCCTCGGGATTGATGATGTAGCGGCCTGTGTGAAGATCGACGACACCGTGCCGGGCATCCTCGAAGGCCGTCGCGCCGGGATGTGGACCGTGGCGCTGACCTGTTCCGGCAACGCCCTGGGCCTGACCTACGAACAGTTTCGCGCCCTGGACGCCGGTACGCTGGCCAGCGAACGCACGCGCATCCAGGCGATGTTCGAAGGCTCGCGCCCGCACTACATGATCGACACCATCACCGACCTGCCTGGAATCATCGCCGATATCAACAAACGCTTGAGCGAAGGTGATATGCCCCAGAGCAGTTGATACCCAGCCAGCAGGTGAAAAGCGCTTGCAAAGCAAAAAATCTCACCTTGCCCCTGCAAGGTGAGAAATGAATCATTCATTCTTGCCATCGGACTCTCAATAAAAGAAGTCTCCAGCGAGTTGTAAGCAGTACAACTAAATCAATTCGAATGCACGGTGAGTGAATGACAGACCGCCATAGCCGTAAATGCTCAAATCCTTTAATTTGCTGGGTCCGAACATATCCACATAGCCTCCCTTCATCAGCCCCCCATCTTGCCCTATATCTACCACTCCAATACCACCTTTGGCTTCAAGCTCTTGCCACGTCACTTCACGCATCTGTCCACCCAAGCCTAAACGTTCCAACCCATGTGTAACTATCGAGTCTCCCATGCTATCCAACGCCCCTTCAAAACTTTTGCGCGTGTACTCGGAGCTTTCTATGTCCTGAACTCGTTTGGCGCTCACCGCAAACATAAACACCGTGTCCTGAATCATCCCCGGGTCCGTCCCTCGGAAGTCCAAGGTCAATCGAGCGTGTTCAAGCTCCTCTTTAGTCAAAGTAACTTTATAACCATCTCTCATTTCAATCACGTAAGCATCAGCAGATTCAGCTATGCTTTTATATATGCCAAGTGGGCTCTGGCCATACTTTTCCATTGCCGCCTTAACGCCTGAAAGGTAATGACTGGTACGCTTGATCCCTTCAGTCACCCCATGCCAAACGTCAGTGGGTTTCTCCCCCAGCGGCTTGTCGGAAATACCCGAGATTCGCTCGCTCTTCACATTAACCACCGGTACCTCTTTGCTCACCGGATGTATACCCACACTGTTATTATTTGAGTTCACCGAGGTTTTCTGATCAGTCCTCTTCTCGTCGCCCGGGAGTGAATTCTGCAAATGTTCAATAAGGGACATCAACAGAGTGACGAGGCTAACCAAAGTTTCTGCTATACCCGGCGTTGCCGCAGATGGCTGATTGACCAATGGTCCACGCAACACCTCCACATTAGAACTTATAGGGTTCACCGACGGCTTGCCAGGAACAGAAAATCCATGAGGACGTGAAAGACTTAAACATTCACTATTAACTGTCTGACTGGCAGGGCAGGACGTTGAAATACCGCTCATTTTTTACCTCGCATTAATTATAATATTTCTATTTTTTTGTAAAGCGACGTAGAATCGATCAAACCAATTCAAAATACTCCCCATAGTTAAGAAAATTAGCCGGCCTTGTACACCCATCCCTCTTTCCCTCGAGCGCAAAATTTGTATTACCATCTACAACGATACCCACACCGCCCTTCATGAGCTTTTCATAAGTAGTAGGACGCAAGTCCCCTTCCAACCCCAAAAGTTTGAAACCGAGCATCGGGTCCAGCCGGGCATTCATAAACTGGATTGCTTGATCATGGCCTTTTTCAGTATCACCGTACTTATTTTCAATTTGCGCTCGCTTGGTGCTCACCGCGTACAGGAAGGCCACGTCCCTGCCCATTCCCATATCAGAATAAGAGTACTTCGATGCCAGTCGCGCATGCCCAACCTCCTGAAATGTGAGGCTGAGCTTAAATCCGTCTCTCATTACAATGTCATAACCCTTACTGGTAATTTCCACGCTTTTATATATCCCCAGCGGGCTTTGGCCATACTTCATCATTGCAGCCTTGATTACCGCAAGCGTGGATTCATTGCTCAACAAACCAAACATAACACCGTTCCAAATATTGTCTGGCACCTCCCCTACCTTTTTATTGGAAAACCCTGGATAATTTTCAAACTTAGGCGTCACTGGCGCTGTCTTGTCAATTGTTTCCGCCATCAACTTATCCTTCAGCAAGCGATTATTGACGGGCACATCTACCGCCTTCGGCTTACTGTTAAACGTCTGATTAAGGGACGCAATCAGTGCACTTAACAGGGGCAACAAAGAGGCGATTTGCTCCTGAGCCTTAATACTCCCAAGTTCCCCAGTCAATGGGGCATTAATCAAGCGCGACCCGACAGGATCAGCACTTTTTGCTGCTGAAGCAGACCAACCCTGCAACGCTGATTCGACTTTGTAGTTTTCAGCGGCATGCACCGACAAAGAATTAATCATTTAAACTCCAGAAAATAAGCAATATTAAGTTATGCATCACCTTGCGACAACGCCAGATGAAACTCACCTCACAGCAGGCAACAACTGCCGCTCTTACACCGTCCAAAGTAGGACACACCCACGATCCCACGAACTCGCTCTATCATCCAATTCATCTACTCAACAGAATATGTCGCCGTCCTACGCCTAAACGGGAAGCATCGTCACACCCAGAGAGATTTCAATTAAAATACTTAGTCAACAACTAACCATGGACAGTTTGCCAGAAGTACACGCCGCCCCCTCATTTCCGTAAAAAAAACGTCTGAATGCTCAGCATCTGCCGCCCCAGCACAAATCAAGAGAACATACAGACACTTTCATTTACTATATTTCCTTTCAAAAAAAACTTATCACACTAAAACTCGCCAACTTTCAACATCTGGAAACCCCGTACGACCACACAGTAATAAGGCAAGGTATTAACTCCTCCAATAGGTGGTTTATTTAATTCACGTTTAATAGAAAAAATCCTACAGGTTCGTATGAGTACCTGCCCATTTCTCAAGGCTCTTTTCCGACGCCGGCATTGCCCAACATGACAAAGCCTATTCACAAAAAACTGACCGACCCCGAGCAAACAAGCTAAAACAGGCTTACATTGAAAGGACTCCGTCGCGAAAGAACGGAGGTTTGCCCTGATGAGTGAGGAAGAAAGCGATGCCCTGGAAAAATTCCGATACGCGTTACAGCACCATGTCGATTGCGTTGCACTGGCTGATGGTGGTGCTGCTGGCGGTGGTCTACGCCTGCATTGAGTTGCGCGGGCAGTTTCCCAAAGGCAGCGGCGGCCGTACGTTGATCGTGGAAATGCACTTCATGTTCGGCCTGACCGTGTTTGTGCTGGTGTGGCTACGGTTGTTCGCCCGCAGCCTGGGTGTGGCACCGAAGATCGTGCCGGCGCCGCCGCAATGGCAAACCCTCCTCGCCACCCTGATGCACTTGGCGCTGTACGCCTTGATGATCGGCATGCCCATCGCCGGCTGGCTGATCGTCAGCGCCGAGGGGCATTCGGTGATGTTCTACGGCATCGAGTTGCCGCCGCTGATTGCCGAAAACAAAGCCCTGGCCAAGGAGATTGAAAGCTGGCACGTGCTGTTCGGCAAGATCGGTTACTGGCTGATCGGGCTGCATGCGTTGGCCGCGATCGTTCACCATTACATCCTGCGCGATAACACCGCGCTGCGGATGATGCCGGGCAAGAGAGGGAGCATTCAGTAACCCCCGGATTGAATGTGGCAGCTGGCTTGTGTGGGAGCTGGCTTGCCTGCGATAGCATCACCTCGGTGCCACTGATACACCGCGGTGTCTGCATCGCAGGCAAGCCAGCTCCTACATTAACCGGGTGCAACAGGGAAACCCCGGCGGCCTTGCAAGCCGCCGGTGTGGACGAAGATCAGGCGGGTGCCGGGAGCGAAGTGCCCCGCCTCAATCCGCTGCTTCAACGCCAGTAACGCCTTGCCGGTGTACAGCGGCTCCAGCGGCAGGCCACAGGCTTGCTCGGTGGCGTCGATAAATTCCAGCAACTGCGGATCAACCTTGGCAAAGCCGCCCCGGCTGGCGTCCAGCAATTCATAACCATCCTGCACCAGCGCCTGTACCTGCTGCGCCACCCCGTGGTCGTCAGGCACCGCCAGCGCGCCATACACCGGATGCGCGCCCGCCTCCGCCAGCACCAATCCCGCCAGCGTGGTGCCGGTGCCCGCCGCCAGCCACCAACCGTGATAGTCCGCCCAGCCCAGGCTGCTTAATTGCGCCTGTGCCTGACTCACCAACACCCCGCAGCCCAACGCCCCCGCCAGGCCACCGCCACCTTCGGGCACCGGATGCAGGTGTGGATACTCCTCACGCCACGGCAGCCAGAAGTCCGGCTCGTTACGTGCGCGATAGCCGCCATACCCCAGCCAATGCAACTGCATGCCAAAGGCTTTGAGGTCGAGCACTGTGGGGGTGTCTTGCGGGTGGCCACGCAGCAGGCCAACGGTAGGAAAGCCGAAGCGTTTCCCGGCCGCCGCCAGTGCATGCAGGTGATTGGAGTAAGCGCCGCCCAGGCTGATGATCCCGCGGGCACCGGCTTCCCGGCCTTGAACCAGGTGCTCGGTAAGCTTGAACCACTTGTTGCCGCTGATCAGCGGGTCGATACGGTCCAGGCGCAACACAGCCACCTCCACCGACCCCATCCAGTCCAGCTTCAGGGGTTCAAGGGGCGCGTGAGGAAGCCAGTCGAAAGGACCCATGAGGGCAGTTCTGCACAAGAAAAGGGGCGGTAGTCTACCACCGCCCCTTGGGGGATTTTACAGCTCGGCAGCCAGGCGCGAACCCTGGTTGATGGCGCGCTTGGCATCCAGTTCGGCCGCCACATCGGCACCGCCGATCAGGTGCACGTTCTGCCCGGCAGCCACCAGGCCGTCCTGCAGTTCACGCAGCGGGTCCTGGCCGGCGCAGATAACGATGTTGTCCACCGCCAGCAGCTTCGGCTCACCCTCGGCGCCGATGCGGATGTGCAGGCCTTCATCGTCGATCTTCAGGTACTCGACGCTGTTGAGCATTTGCACCTGCTTGTTCTTCAAGCCCGTGCGGTGGATCCAGCCGGTGGTCTTGCCCAGGCCGTCGCCAACCTTGGAAGCCTTGCGCTGCAACAGGAACACTTCACGTGCCGGCGCATGGCGCTCGGGCTTGATCCCGGCCACACCGCCACGGGCTTCCAGGTGGGTGTCGATGCCCCACTCTTTCCAGAACGCCTCGCGGTCCAGGCTGGTGGACACGCCCTGGTGCACGAGGAATTCCGACACGTCAAACCCGATACCGCCGGCACCGATCACCGCCACGCGATGGCCCACCGGCTTGCGCTCCAGGATCACGTCCAGGTAGCTCAGCACCTTGGCGTTTTCCACGCCCGGGATCGCCGGCGTACGCGGCGCGATGCCCGTAGCCAGGATGATCTCGTCGTAACCGCCCGCCACCAGTTGCTCGACGTCGACCCGGGTGTTCAGGCACAGCTCGACATGGGTGGTCTGCAACTTGCGTTTGAAGTAGCGCAGGGTTTCGAAAAACTCTTCCTTGCCCGGCACGCGCTTGGCGATGTTGAACTGGCCGCCGATCTCGCTGGCCGAATCGAACAGGGTCACCTGGTGCCCGCGCTCGGCGGCAACGGTGGCCGCCGCCAGACCCGCAGGGCCGGCACCCACCACGGCGATTTTCTTGATCTGCTTGACCGGCAAGTAGTTGAGCTCGGTCTCGTAGCACGCACGCGGGTTGACCAGGCAAGTGGTCAACTTGCCGCCGAAGGTGTGGTCCAGGCACGCCTGGTTGCAGCCGATGCAGGTGTTGATTTCATCGGCGCGGCCTTCGGCGGCCTTGTTGACGAAGTCCGGGTCGGCCAGGAACGGGCGAGCCATCGAGACCATGTCGGCATCGCCTTCGGCCAGGATCTGCTCGGCGATTTCCGGGGTGTTGATGCGGTTGGTGGTGATCAGCGGGATCTGCACCGCGCCACGCAACTTCGCGGTGACCTTGCTGAACGCACCACGCGGCACCTTGGTGGCGATGGTCGGGATGCGCGCTTCGTGCCAGCCGATACCGGTGTTGATGAGGGTCGCACCGGCCTGCTCGATGGCCTTGGCCAACTGCACGATCTCTTCCCAGGTGCTGCCGCCTTCCACCAGGTCGAGCATCGACAGGCGGAAAATGATGATGAAGTTCGGGCCTACCGCGTCGCGCACCCGGCGCACGATTTCCACCGGCAGGCGCATGCGGTTTTCGTAGCTGCCGCCCCAACGGTCGGTGCGGTGGTTGGTGTGGGCCGCGAGGAACTGGTTAATGAAGTAGCCTTCGGACCCCATGATTTCCACGCCGTCGTACTCGGCGACCTGGGCCAGCAGCGAGCAGGTGACGAAATCATTAATCTGCTTTTCGATGCCCTCTTCGTCCAGCTCTTTAGGCTTGAACGGGTTGATCGGCGCCTGGATAGCGCTCGGTGCCACCTGTTTCGGGCTGTAGGCATAACGCCCGGCGTGGAGGATCTGCATGCAGATCTTGCCGCCCGCCTCGTGCACCGCCTGGGTCACGATCTTGTGCTTTTGCGCTTCTTCGTCGGTGGTCAGCTTGGCTGCACCGCCATACACGCCGCCTTCATCGTTCGGGCCAATGCCGCCGGTCACCATCAGGCCCACGCCGCCACGTGCTCGCTCGGCAAAATACGCCGCCATGCGCTCGAAGCCGCCGGGTTTCTCTTCAAGGCCGGTGTGCATCGAGCCCATCAGGGTGCGGTTACGCAGGGTGGTAAAACCCAGGTCCAACGGGGCCAGCAGGTGCGGGTAGGCAGCAGCGGTCATGGTACAGCTCCACAACGGATCATCACGGGACGTGGAAAGCTCGAATGGCCTTCCATCGGTTTATGTCCCACAGACTAAGAGGCTGCCGGTTGCCGCTCAATGACCGTAACTGACAACTTATTGATCCAAATGCGCAGCGCCCCTTGGCAACTGCGTACATGGGCCCTACCCTAGGTACCGAACCCTGCACCCGGTCCGTTGTCTTTTTCCCATGCGTAAACTTCTTGCCTTCACCGTCATCATGGCCCTGGTCGCCGCCGCTTCCGCCTATCTGGTCTGGACCCAGGAGCGTCCTGTGGGCCATTACCTGTCCGACCTGCGGATCAACCTCGCCGTCGACGAAGGCGTGCCCGCCGACCGCGGCAACCTGCTGGGCATCCAGCCGGAACTGTTCCCCGCCGACTATCAGAGCCTGGAACGCCTGCACCTGAAACTCGCGGCCTACCTGCAAAAAGCCCGGGACCAGGGCCTGGTCAATGACAAGACCATCGTGGTGCTGCCGGAACATATCGGCACCTGGCTGATGGTCAGTGGCGAAAAGAACGAGCTGTACCAGGCCACCAATCTCAAGGAGGCGATGAACTGGTTGTCGGCGAGCAACCCGCTGCTGTTCCTGCGGGCATTGATCAGCGCCAAGGGCGATGACCGCATCGACGACGCTTACCTGCGCATGAAGGCCCCGGCCATGGCCCGTGACTATCAGGTGCTGTTCGGCGGCCTGGCCAAGGAGTTCGGCGTGACTCTGGTGGCCGGCTCCATCGCCCTGCCCAACCCGAGCGTGAGCCAGGGCCAACTGCAGATCGGCCATGGCGCGCTGTACAACACCAGCGTGGTATTCGACCGCGATGGTTTGGTGGTGGGCCAGCCGCAACGCCAGCTGTATCCGATTTTCGACGAGCGCGGCTTCATCGAACCCGGCGACGAAAACACCGTCAGCGTCGTCGATACTCCAGCCGGGCGCCTGGGTATCCTGATCGGCAGCGACAGCTGGTACCCCGACAACTACCGCAAGCTCAACGAGCAAGGTGCGACGCTGGTGGCCGTGCCGGCGTTCGTGATTGGCCGCGAAACCTGGGACAAGCCATGGCGCGGCTTCAAAAGCGTGTCGACGCCGCCGGAGATCAGCCTCAAGCCCGAAGAGCTCAGCGAAGGCGAAGCCTGGCACCGCCTGACCCTGATCAGCCAGCAACCCATCAGCCAGGCGACTGCCGGCATGAGCGTGTTCCTGCGCGGGCAGTTCTTTGACATGGGCAGCGCCGGGCAAAGCTTCCTCAGCAGCAACGGCCAGGTGTTCGCCGACGGCAATGCCCGTGGCGCCCGCCTGCTGAACGTGTGGCTGTAACACGATGAAGCCGGTGCGGCTGGGGGATTTGTCGGTGGGCTTTGTCCACACCCTGGCCGATGCCATCCAGAGCCATGGCCTGGACCCGCAACCGTTGCTGCTGCAATACGGCCTCGACCCGGCGCGCCTGGCCGAGGCTGGCGCACGCCTGTCGATCCCGCGCTATATGCGCCTGGGCTTTGCGGCCATCCAATTGACCGGCGACCCCGGCCTGGGCCTGCGCATGGGCCAGCTCAGCCGCTTGAGCCAGGCGGGCCTGGCCGGGGTTGCCGCCGCCCAGGCGCCCACCGTGCGCGAAGCGGCCCGCACCCTGACGCGTTTCGAAGCCTTGTACGGTTCCAACTATCGTGGCCAGTCGAGTTTTCACGAAGATGCCGACGGCGCCTGGCTGCGCTTCTATTCCATCAGCCCGTACAACGCCTATAACCGCTTTGTGGTGGACTCGATCATCGCCGGCTGGCTGCATCAATTGTCGAGCCTGAGCGTGCAAGCGGTGCAGGCGCAGCGCATCGAAATCGAGTTCCAGGCCCCCGACTACAGCGAGCGCTACAGCGTGCTGGGGGACTGCCCGATCCAGTTTGGCGCCGAGCACAATCAACTGCGCCTGAGCCAGCAGACCCTGGCCCTGCGCAACCCGGAACATTGCCCGAGTACCTGGCAGCTCTTGGTGCAGTTGTGTGAACGGGAACTGGAGCAGTTGACGCGCACCCGCAGCCTGCGCGAGCGCATTACCCGGTTGCTCGGGCCGATGCTCAATGGTGGCCGGGAACCCGACCTGGAAGAAGTGGCGGCACGTTTGAAACTGCCGACCTGGACCTTGCGGCGCAAGCTGGCGGAAGAAGGGACACAGTTTCGGGCGATTCTCAATGACACTCGCCGCGACCTGGCCATGACCTACATTCGCGATACCGAACTGGCGTTCGGTGAAATTGCCTATTTGCTGGGTTTTGCTTCAGCGGAAGCCTTTCAACGGGCCTTCAAGCGCTGGAACAGCCAGACCCCAGGGGAATTTCGCCGCAGTCAGCGGCATTCCGCCTGACGTCTGTCTTACAGCTCGGTGGCATCATCGGCCGGGTCCAGCGGATCCAGTTCAAAGGCGTGGTACTCGAGCAGTTCTTCCTGGTAATCGTCCATGGTTGACTCCTTGTTTTATGAAAAGGGGTTGCTTAGTGACCTGCACAACCAGCCTAAAGTGCCGTCATGACGAAAAAATGTCCGGGCCGTGACGTTCCTGCACTTCAAGACTAAACGTAGCAGTCTTGGCTGGATTTAGCTGGATGAATTTTAGATGCAACTGCAATCATTGCAATTGCAATCACATACAGAACTCCATTAGGGTATGGGCACCCGTTGCCATGCGACCCTGCCCATGACTGCCAGCACCGAACGCTCCGCCCTGCTCTGTATCGACGCCTTGAACGCCGCGCAGCAGCCTCGCTGCTCGCCGCTGTACAGCGTGATGACCATGGCCAACACCCTGGAGTCCAGCCGACAGGCGTGGGTGATTCGCGGCCAGTCGCGCTCGCGCCGCGCAATGAACTGGCCCACCTGGTTTGCGCGCAATACCGGGGAAAAGCCCCTGTTGTACCTGCACACCGCCGCTTCATCGGCGCAGCTGCGGGCGCTGTCCAGCGAGACCCGCCAGCGGGGCATCCTGTGCAACGACAGCAAAACCCGCCCCTCGCCGTCGCTGCCCCTGTGGCTGGCCAGCAACCCGTATTGCACACCGTATGACCCGGCCTCCGGCGAGGAAACCCAGGCCATTGTGCTGGCGGGTTTGCAGGCGCTGTATGTCGACGGCCAGCCGGGGTTTTATTACCTGGCACTGCATGATCAGGGTGATGGGCCGGGACTGAGCCCGCAGGATTGCGAGGATGCGCTCAAGGGCATGTACCGGGTCCCGCAGGCGTATACGAGTGGGTTGAACGTAAGCCTGCTGGGTGCAGGTCGGGCGTTTGAAGAGGTGGTGCACGCGGCGCAGTTGCTTGAAGACGACTGGAACGTCGAGGCGCAATTGTGGAGTTGCCCCAGCTACACACGCCTGGCCCGTGAGGCCGAGGCGGCGCAACGCTGGAATCGGCTGCACCCCCTGGAAGCGAAGCGAAGCTGCCATCTGCGCGAGTGCCTGGCCGGGAATGACGCACCGGTGATCGCTGTCACCGGCTACCCGCAGCCCATCGTTGATCAGTTGGCGGGGCATGTGGATGCAAGGTTTGTAGCGTTGGGTGCGGGTTCGGTGGAGGCGTCAGCACCCAGTCGGTACTGGATAGCCGTGCTGGCGTTGAAGGCGCTGGCGGATGACGGCCGTATCGACGTAAGGCAGGTGGAGGCCGCCCTGCTTCGATATCACCTGAGATGAAGTGCAATACGTTCAAATGTGGGAGCTGGCTTGCCTGCGATAGCGGTGTGTCAGGGGCAGATACGCTGGCAGACAGTCCGTCATCGCAGGCAAGCCAGCTCCCACACTGGATCTGCGTCGCCTGGAAAACTGGCTTCAGGCCTTACGCCGCCCTCGGGGCTGCACGCCCGCCTCCATCGCCAGCCCGGCAGTACGCTCCAACGCCTCGGCAAAACCCCGGCGCTGTTCGCTGTCGAGCTGCGACAAAAACAACTCATCCACGCTGCTTTCGTAGATTTTCCACATCTTTTTGCGCAACACCCGGCCGGCTTCGGTGATCGAGACAAAGGCGGCCCGCCCGTCACCGTCGCAGCGCGAACGCAGCACCAGGCCGTCCTTTTCCAGGCGGTCTACCAGGCGCGTCAGGTTGTAGCGCTCGATGGCCAGTACATCGGCCAACTCATGCATGCGCCGGGTGCCGTCGGGGCCGCTTTCCAGGCCCCACAAGGCGTCGTACCAGGCGTATGGCGGCAACCCGGCCTCGGCCAGGCGCCGTTCGATTTCACGGATGACCGTCCTGTGGGCCCGAACAAAACGGAACCAGACATCAGGCTCTTTCGACGACATGCAACACCATCCGGGGAATTTCAAGAAGGTTGCAATAGTAGCTCATCCCGCGCTAGATTCAGCCATGTAGTTGCAATTGCAACTACATTCGCAAAGCTCCCACAAGGAGCCCACACGTTGAAATCCGTCCACCCTGGAGCCTGACATGACCCCGAACACTGCAGTACGCCGCGACGACGATCCACAGGAAACCCGCGAATGGCTGGAGTCCATCGAATCGGTGCTGTCCACCGAAGGCCGCCCGCGTGCGCATTACCTGATTGATCAGTTGCTGGATTTCGACGTGGCGCGGCATGGCGACTTCTACGGGCGGGTGACCACGCCTTACGTCAACACCCTCCCGGTGGACCGTCAGTTGCCCTACCCCGGCAACCTGGCCACCGAGCGCAGGCTGAATGCGTTTATCCGCTGGAACGCCATGGCCATGGTATTGCGTGCCGGCAAGCACTCAGGCGTAGGTGGGCATATCGCGACCTACGCGTCGGCCGCCGTGCTGTATGACGTAGGCTTCGACCACTTCTTCCGTGGCCGCACCGACAGTTTCGATGGCGACCTGGTGTACATCCAGGGCCACTCCGCGCCGGGCATTTACGGGCGCGCCTACCTCGAAGGCCGGATCAGCGAGGCGCAGCTGGACAACTTCCGCCGGGAAGCCGGTGGCGACGGTTTATCGTCCTATCCGCACCCACGGCTGATGCCGGACTTCTGGCAATTTCCTACGGTGTCCATGGGGCTCGGACCGATCACCGCCGCGTATCAGGCGCGCTTCATGCGCTACCTGGAATTCCGCAACCTCAAGCAACACCAGGGTCGCAAGGTGTGGGCGTTCCTCGGTGATGGCGAGATGGACCAGCCGGAATCCCTGGCGGCCATTTCCCTGGCCGGGCGCGAGAAACTCGACAACCTGATCTTCGTGGTCAACTGCAACCTGCAACGCCTGGACGGCCCGGTACGCGGCAATGCCAAGGTGATCCAGGAATTCGAAAGCCTGTACCGCGCTGCCGGCTGGAACGTGATCAAGGTGATTTGGGGCAGCGGCTGGGATGCGCTGCTGGAGAAGGACAAGAGCGGCTTGCTGCGCCAGCGCATGATGGAATGCGTGGACGGCGACTATCAGAACTACAAATCGCAAAACGGCGCCTACGTGCGGGAACACTTCTTCGGCAAATACCCCGAGTTGCTGGCACTCGTTGCCGATATGTCCGACGACGATATCTGGAAACTCTCACGGGGCGGCCATGACCCGGACAAGGTCTACAACGCCTATGCTGCCGCCGTGCGTCACAGCGGCCAGCCGACGGTGATCCTGGCGAAAACCGTGAAGGGCTTCGGCATGGGCGAGGCCGGCGAAGGCCAGAACATCAACCACCAGTTGAAAAAGATGGGCGCAGAGGCGGTCAAAGCCTTCCGTGACCGTTTCGGGCTGGAAGTGGCTGACGATCAACTCGCCGAAATTCCTTACCTCAAGCCTGCAGCCGACAGCGAAGAAGCCCGCTATTTCGCCGCCCGCCGTCAATCATTGGGCGGTTACGTACCGGCTCGTCATAGCGCGGTCGAGTCGTTGAAGATCCCCGAACTGGAGGCCTTCGCCACCCAGCTCAAGGACACCGGCGAACGCTCGATCTCCACCACCATGGCCTTTGTGCGCATCCTCGGCACGCTGCTCAAGGACCCGAACCTGGGCAAACTGATCGTGCCCATCGTGCCGGACGAGTCCCGCACTTTCGGCATGGAAAGCCTGTTCCGTCAGATCGGCATCCACTCGGCTGTCGGCCAGCTCTACACACCACAGGATGCCGGCCAGCTTTCCTACTACAAGGAGAGCAAGGACGGGCAGATCATGCAGGAAGGCCTGAATGAATCCGGCGCCATTTCCTCGTGGATCGCGGCGAGCACCTCCTACGCCAACCACGGGTTGATGACGGTGCCGTTCTACATCTTCTATTCGATGTTCGGCTTTCAGCGCGTCGGCGACCTGGCCTGGGCCGCAGGCGATGCGCGGGCACGGGGCTTTCTGCTGGGTGCCACCGCCGGGCGCACCACGCTGATGGGCGAAGGCTTGCAACATGACGATGGCCATAGCCATGTGCTGTCGTCGGTGATCCCGTGCTGTATTTCCTATGATCCGACCTTTGCCTTCGAGCTGGCGGTGATCATTCGCGAGGGCATGCGCCGGATGTACGTCGAGCAGGAGGACATTTATTACTACATCACCCTGCTCAACGAAAACTACCCGCACCCGGCAATGCCAGAAGGCGTGGAGGTTGGAATTCTCAAGGGCCTGTACCGGTTGAAAGCGGCTGAAGACAGTACGCAACCGCGAGTACAACTGATGGGCAGCGGTTCGATCCTGCGGGAGGTAATCGCCGCCGCTGACTTGTTGCAGGACGACTTCGGCGTGGCCAGCGATGTGTGGAGTGTCACCAGCCTGACCGAGCTGCGCCGTGAAGGCCATGCCGTGGAGCGCTGGAACCTGCTGCACCCGGAGAGCGAACCGCGCACCAGCTATGTCGAGCAGTGCCTTGAGGGCCAGGCTGGCCCGGTGGTGGTCGCCACCGACTACATGAAGATCTTTGCTGACCAGATTCGCCCGTTCGTGCCGGGCCGGCGCTTTGTGGCGCTCGGCACCGATGGCTTCGGGCAATCGGATACCCGGGAAACCTTGCGTGAGTTCTTTGAGGTGGACCGCCACTTTATTGCACTGGCGGCCCTGAAGGGACTGGCGGATGACGGCTTGATCAGCCGTGCCAGGGTGGCGGAGGCGATCAGCCGCTACGGGATCAACGTCGACAAGGCCAACCCCGTAGCGGTGTAGTTACTGCGCAGGCGTCGGCAGGGGCGGAATCGCTTCGGTCGGCGCCGGCAGTGCCGGGTTGGTAGCCTCCGGCGCAGCTGCCGGGGTTTCCTTTGGCGCAATCGGCGCAGGCTCGGCAGGCGGTACAACCGGCTCCGATGCCGCAGGCTCGACCGCAGGCGTCACCGGGGCTGCCGGTGTGGCGGGCACTTCTTTCGGCGCTTCTTTAGGCGCCTCGGCCTTGTCAGTCGCCGGAGCTGCCTTGGGTTCCGGGATGCCCAGGTCAGCCTTGGGCTTCTCTGGAATATGCGCAGCCTTTTTCACTTCCTGGGGCAGGAAAACGTCCACCAGCGCGAAATAGCGCTCATAAAACTTCGGCGCAGACACGGTCTCGCTGGCCACCTTGACCATGGAATCGTCGGTGGAGCCAATCGGCATCGACACCGAGCCCAACACACCCACACCAAGGCTGGCGGAGTTGTTGACCTTCTTCAGCGCGTAGCGGTCCTGCAAGGCGTTGGCGAACATCGTCGAGTGATGATCACCGCTGCCATCGTCGGCACACACCACGTTGAAACTGATTTGCAGGTGAGTCTCGCCGGTCTGCTGGAAACTCTTGTTACCGACCACCAGCTTCGGGTCGCTGCTGGTGATGATGTAACCCTGGCTCAACAGCGCACGCCGCGCCGCTTCGCAGGCTGCAGTGTCGCTGACCGGATAATCACGGGAAAACGTACCGGAGTCGTCGAAGTTTTCATGTTCATAAATAGCGGTCTTGGGTGACGAGCAGCCCGCAGCGCCCGCCAGCACCAGCGCCAACCCGAGGCTACGCAAGTGAAATGATGTCGACATCGAAAATCCTGAGGAAAACAGTCAGGGCGGTATTGTGCAACAGAACGTGGCCTTGGCGCGCGAATTCCTGTCGGTAAAACGTCACAGTCTTACGGGACGGTGTCTGCAGGAAAAAGCCGCTCGCCCATATGGTCGATAAACACGCGCAATTTCGCCGAGGCGTGGCGACTTGATGGCCAGAGCATCCAGAAGCTGCCGCTGTGTTCCAGGTAATAATCCAGCACCCGTTGCAGCCGGCCCTGCTCCACCGACTCGCGGACCATAAAGTCCGGCAGGCAGGCAATCCCCAAGCCTTCATGGGCCACGTGCATCAGTGATTCGATGGTGGTGGACACCAGCGGCGCCCGCAGAATCGGCTCGGGCATGCCCGGTTCCGGGCGCAGTGGCCAGGCTTCCAGCTTGCCGGTGGCGCAGAACTTGTGGCGCAGGCAGGCGTGGCTGTTCAGGTCCCGGGGCTGGCGTGGCGTGCCATGCAGGCGCAGGTATTCGGGGGATGCCACCAGTACCAGACGGTAGTAGCCGAGGTGGCGAGCCATCAAGCGCGAATCCTCGGGCTTGCCGGTACGGATCACGGCGTCGAAGCCTTCCTCGATCACGTCCACCATGCGGTCGGAGAAGTCCACGTCCAGTTCGATCTCGGGATAGGCCCGCATGAAATCCGTCAGCACCGGCATCAGCAGGCCGCGCACTTGGGGCAGGCTGATACGCAGCTTGCCTCTTGGTGTGGCGGATGCCTGGGTGAGTTCCTGTTCCGCAGCTTCGACTTCAGCCAGGATGCGCCGGGAGCGTTCGAGGAACAGCGCGCCCTCGCTGGTCAACGTGATGCTGCGGGTACTGCGATGGAACAGCCGCACCCCCAGGCGCTCCTCGATGCGCGCGATGCTTTTGCCAATGGCCGAGGACGACACCCCCAGCAGGCGCCCGGCCTCGGTAAAGCTGCGGGTTTCCGCCACCTGCACAAACACTGAAATACTGCCCAGGCTGTCCATCGTCTCGCTCCCGAGGATTGCGGACGCTGACGTCCGATAAGTTCGGAACCTTAGCCTGTTTTTCTACACCGCGCAGCACCCTACTCTGGCTCCCTGCCCTTTCGTCCGAAACCGGAGCCAACAAACATGAGCGACAGCGCCTTACCTTCCCCGAGCCTTGCGGCGAACCGTGAACGTCTGCCCTTGAGCGGCCTGCTGGCACTGGCGACCGCCGGCTTCATCACCATCCTCACCGAAGCCATGCCGGCGGGCCTGCTCCCGCAAATGGGGGCCGGCCTCGGCGTGTCCGACGCCCTGGTGGGCCAGTTGGTGACCCTGTATGCCCTCGGCTCGCTGCTGGCCGCCATTCCCCTGACCATCGCCACCCGTGGCTGGCGCAGGCGGCCGTTGCTGATGCTTGCCATCGGCGGGTTTGCCTTGGTCAACAGCGTCACGGCGTTATCCAGCGACTACCTGCTGACCCTGGTGGCGAGGTTTTTCGCCGGGGTGTTCGCGGGGTTGCTGTGGGCGCTGCTGGCCGGTTACGCCAGCCGTATGGTTGCGCCGCATCTGCAAGGAAGGGCGATTGCCGTGGCCATGCTTGGCGCGCCGCTGGCGCTGTCGTTGGGGGTGCCCGCCGGGACATTCCTGGGCACCACGGTGGGCTGGCGCCTGAGCTTTGCGATCATGAGCGGCCTTACGGTACTGCTGCTGGCGTGGGTACGCTGGCAAGTCCCGGACTTTGCCGGACAACAGGCGGGAAAACGCCTGGGGCTGCGTCAGGTATTGGCATTGCCGGGGATTCGTCCGGTGCTGTTTGTGACCTTCACCTACGTACTGGCCCATAACATTCTCTACACCTATATCGCGCCATTGCTGGTACCTGCCGGGATTGCCGCGGACATTGATCAGGTGTTGCTGGTGTTTGGCCTGGCGGCACTGCTGGGTATCTGGATAGTCGGGGTGCTGATTGATCAGCGGCTGCGCGCCTTGCTGGTGATCAGCTGCGGGATGTTCGCCCTGTCAGCCCTGGCGCTGGCGTTCTGGATCACCTCGGCGCCCGTGATCTACACCACGGTTGCGTTGTGGGGCCTGGCGTTTGGTGGACTGCCGGCCTTGCTGCAAACGGCGCTGGCCAAGTCGGCCGGGGATTCAGCCGATGCCGCGCAGTCGATGCTGGTGACCGTGTGGAACCTGGGTATTGCCGGCGGCGGGCTGCTGGGCGGCATGTTGCTGCAGGTATGGGGCGTGACGTCGTTTCCCTGGGCCGTCGTCGCCTTGGTCTTGCTGGCGCTGATGGCCACGTTTCGTTTAACCGATGTTTAAACAGAAACGTGACGTGATGTTTCTTAACTCTTATGATCGCACCGGGTGCGCTGCTGCATACGGCACAGCGCAGGTTAAAGGATAAGCATTGGTCGGGCCGCCAATGGAGACTTGTCGTGCCTGATAAACACCCTGCTATTCCTCGCCCCCAGGTTCTGGTCGAAGGCGCGCTGTCGGCGCTTGAGCGATTTTCACGTATCGAAGCGGTCAGCGGCATCGTGTTGCTGCTGGCGGCGATCGTCGCATTGATCTGGGCCAACAGCCCGGTTGCCGATTCCTACGAACACTTCTGGAACACCCCACTCACTATCGGGCTGGGAGACTTCACGGTCTCGCGCTCGCTGCACTTCCTGGTGAACGACGGACTGATGACCGTCTTCTTCCTGGTGGTGGGCGCCGAGATTCGCCAGGAAATCAGGGACGGCGCACTCGCCAACCTGAAACTGGCCACCCTGCCCTTGGGCGCCGCATTGGGTGGCGTGCTGATGCCGGCGCTGATTTACACCCTGCTCAACCATGGCACGGTAGCGGCCAGCGGCTGGGCAGTGCCCACGGCCACTGACATTGCGTTCGCCGTGGGTGTGCTGGCGCTGTTGGGCAAATCGATTCCGGCCGGCGTGCGCATCCTGCTGCTGGCGCTGGCGATCATCGATGACATCGTCGCCATCCTGATCATTGCGATTTTCTACACCGCCAGCCTGGATTACATGGGCCTGGTGATCGCGGCCTGCGGGCTGGCGCTGGTGCTGATCTTTCAGCGGATGGGGATCGGCAAGGCCGCGGTGTACGTGCTGCCGGGGGCGATTGTCTGGTTTGGCCTGCTGAAGACCGGTGTGCATCCGACCCTCGCGGGCGTGATGCTTGGGCTGCTGACGCCGGTTACGTCCAGGCCCACTCGGGAACGTCCGCTGGACACCATCGGACGCACCTTTAACGAGCTGATGGATCGGCTTTCGCAACCGGCTGAAAGCGCCCATCAGGTCGCCAAACCATTGAAGCAGTTGCGAGAGGCCCAGCGGGAAATGCTGCCGCCGGTGCAGCGTATTCAGGCGGGCTTGCACCCGTGGGTAGCGTTCGGCGTGATGCCGCTGTTTGCCCTGGCTAACGCCGGGGTGAGCCTGCAAGGGTTCAACCTGGACGACCCGCTGCCCCACGGCGTGTTCATGGGCGTGATCCTGGCGTTGGTGCTGGGCAAGCCGCTGGGGGTGATGCTGGCGAGTGTTGCGCTGGTCAAACTGAACATCTGCCAACTGCCGGAGGGCGTGACCTGGAACGGCGTCGCCCTGGTGGGCCTGCTGGCGGGGATTGGTTTTACCATGTCGATTTTCATCTCGTCACTGGCCTTCTCCGATCCGACGCTGCTGTCAGCCGCCAAGCTGAGTGTGCTGACCGCTTCGTCCCTGGCAGCAGTGATTGGCCTGAGCTGGGGCAAGCTCAAGTTTGCGCGCTGACTCAACCGTTGGGTGATGGCTGTTGAGACAACTCGGAAATTGTGGCGACGACCTTCATCAGCATCTCGGCGACCGCGATTTCCCCGTTTAACCGAATGGCCGGTGTAGTCAGTTGCCTGAGCCACCGCTCATGCCTGGGCCGGCTGCGTCCGGCCCGGTTGCCTGCCTCATAGCTTTCTGCCCATAAGAGAAATTTCCGGTGGTTCTCGTGCATATCCCCGCCCGGCAAGATCCGCGCACCGAACCGTTGGGATTCCCGTGATTTCAAGCGCTCGATTCGCAGTGCCGTTGGCGTATCGATGAACACCACCAGGTCAGCGTTTTGAATCACCTCGGCGCCCCAGCCATCCATTGATCCGGACAGCACCCAAGGGGAGTCAGCCAGCGCCTGGGTCAACAACGCGACCCGCTCTTCAGGCGGGCGTGATTGCTCGAAGGGAGGGTCCGTGGGGTACCAATAGTAATCATCGACATCCACATGAGGCAGGTTAAGCCTGTCAGCCAAGGCGGCGCCCAACGTGCTCACGCCAGCACCCGAAGCTCCGCTGATATAAATCCGTTTACTCATGGTTTGGCCTCCTTAACGTCCTACCTGAATATTACGTAAAAAAAAGACCCCGGCCTCTTCAGGCCGGGGTCTTTTTATTCAGGCTGGTAACGAGATCAGAACTTCTTGATCTCAGCCTTGGTTTCCAACTGCTTGCGATAGGCGGCGAAGTCTTGCTGGCCGACACGGGACGCGAGGAAGCGGCGATACTGAGCCTTCTCGTCATCGGTCGGTGCAGCGGCTTCATTGACCGCGTTCAAGCGCACGATCATCAGGCTACCGTCCGGCAGGGTCACGCTGGTGAAGGTCGGCTTGTCCTTGGCCGCAGGCTTAGGCATGCGGAACAAGGCTTGCAGCACGGCAGGCTCGACGCCTTCCTGGCCACGGGTAGCCCCTTCGGTGACTTTCCAGGCCTGGCCATCGACCGGCTGGTTCAGCGGTGTCTTGCCATCACGCAGGCTGGCAATCAGCTCGTCCGCGTGAGTCTTCGCCGCAGCGCTTGCGCGCTCCTTGGTCAACTGGGCACGGATGGCAGTGGCAACGCTTTCCAGCGGCAGCTGGGTAGGCTTCAGGTGCTCTTTGGCACGCAGCACCACGATGGTTTCCGGATCCAGCTCGATGGCGGTGCTGTTGGCACCTTCATCCAGGACTTCAGGGCTGAATGCAGCGGTCACCACGGCACGGTTGGCTGCGATGCCTTCGCCACCCTCACGGCCAAACGGCGCGGAGGTGTGCACGGTCAGCTTCAGGTCCGACGCCGGCTGGGCCAGGTCGGAAGCTTCGAATGCAGCGTCTTCCAGTTGCTTGGTGGCATCGACGAAGCGCTGTTCAACCTGTTGGGTCTTGAGCTCGCGGGTCAGCTTGTCTTTCAGGCTGGCAAACGTTGGCACTTCAGGTGCTTCAACGCCCAACAGCTTGATCAGGTGCCAGCCGAAGCTCGAACGCACCGGTGCCGAGACCTGATCCTTGTTCAGCGCGTACAGCGCTGTTTCGAAGGCTGGGTCGTAGACGCCAGGACCCGCGAAACCGAGGTCACCGCCGTTGTTCGCCGAACCCGGATCCTGGGAGAACTCTTTGGCCAGGGCTTCGAACTTCTCGCCCTTGGCCAGGCGTGCCTGGATCTCTTCGATCTTGGCCTTGGCCTGCTCGTCAGTGGTCTTGTCGTTGACTTCGATCAGGATGTGCGCCGCGCGACGCTGTTCAGCGAGGTTGGCGGTTTCTTTCTGATAGAGGGCTTGCAGCTCATCGTCCTTGACCGCGACCTGGTCGAAGAAGGAAGCCTTCTTCAGCTCCAGATAGTCGATGACCACCTGGTCCGGGGTCATGAACTCTTTGGCGTGCTGGTCGTAGTAAGCCTTGACCTCGTCGTCGGTGAGTTTCACCGCCGCAGGGTTGGCCTTGACGCTGACGGTGGCGAAATCGCGGGTCTGTTTTTCCAGACGGGCAAAAGCCAGTACTTCGGCATCGGTGACAAAACCGCTGCCGGCAATGCCTGCACGCACCTGGCCGATCAGCATTTCCTGGCTCAGCATCTGACGAAATTGCATACGGCTGTAGCCCAGCTGACGGATCACCTGGTCAAAACGCTCGGCGTTGAACTGGCCATCCACCTGGAATTCCGGTGTCTGCAGGATCACTTGATCCAGCGCTGCTTCGGAGAAAGCGAATTTCGAATCGGCGGCGCCTTGCAGCAACAGCTTGCGATCGATCAGGCCTTTGAGGGCGGCGTCGCGCAGCAGCTTTTCGTCCAGCAAGGAAGCATCGAAGTCCTTGCCCAGCTGTTGCATCAGCTGACGACGTTGCATGTCGACGGCCTGGCCCAGTTCGCTTTGGGTGATTTCTTCACCGTTGACCTTGGCCACGTCCTGCTTGTTGTTGGTCGAAGCCTGAAAAATAGCCTCGATACCGGTGAACGCCATCAATGCGACGATGATCCCGATAATGGTCTTGGCAATCCAGCCTTGTGAATTGTCCCTGATATTCTGCAGCATGCGTCCCCCAGAAACGGTTGAACTTCAAAATTAGGCAACCGTGGAGCGTGGGTAGAGTCCGGATAGAAGAAAGGCGCATCCGAGGATGCGCCTTCTCGTAACTGGCGGAGCGGACGGGGGTTTGAACCCACACCCCCGGCGTGGCGACCCGATGGATACTTGGGTCAGCTGCCGCTCCGCTGCCAGGTCAGACCTGCGTCCGACCCGGATGGGTAAGGCTTGAACGAAGCTTAGTTAACGGCTTCTTTCAGGGCTTTACCGGCTTTGAAACCTGGTTTTTTGGCAGCGGCGATTTGCAGAGCCTTGCCAGTCTGTGGGTTACGGCCAGTGCGAGCTGGACGATCGGTCACAGAGAAAGTACCGAAACCAACCAGTACCACAGAGTCGCCGGCCTTGAGAGCGCCAGTGACGGATTCGATTACTGCGTCCAGCGCACGGCCAGCAGCGGCTTTCGGGATATCAGCAGATGCAGCGATAGCATCAATCAGTTCCGACTTGTTCACTCTAAGTCCCCTTATATCTATTGAGTATGATTCTAAGTTTTTTGGTGAAAGCAAAAACCAGTGCTGAATGGCCTACAGACACTTAAGAGCCGCTTTATAACAAGGGCTCTAAAAAGCTGTCAAGGAAGCCCCCAGGCTTAAACGTATTAATGCGTGCTAATTCTTTCCTTAGAGTCAGTCTCGCGTTTTTCGTCCTTCGCGACTATCTCCGGAGCCACATCCGGCAAGGGCTCCGGCGCGTATTGCAGCGCAATTTGCAGGACCTCGTCAATCCATTTAACCGGTTTAATCTGCAGATCCTGCTTGATGTTGTCAGGAATCTCCTTCAAGTCGCGAACATTCTCTTCAGGAATGATCACGGTCTTGATACCACCGCGGTGTGCAGCCAGCAATTTCTCTTTGAGGCCACCAATGGCCAGTACCTGGCCACGCAGGGTGATTTCACCGGTCATGGCCACATCGGCACGCACCGGGATCCCTGTCAGTGCTGATACCAGTGCCGTGCACATGCCTACGCCTGCGCTAGGGCCGTCTTTCGGCGTCGCCCCTTCCGGCATGTGGATGTGGGTGTCGTGCTTCTCGTGGAAGTCCAGGGGGATCCCCAGGCTCTTGGCGCGGCTGCGCACCACGGTCTGCGCGGCAGTGATGGATTCGACCATCACGTCACCCAACGAACCGGTCTTGATCAGTTGCCCCTTGCCCGGGATAACGGCGGCTTCGATGGTCAGCAATTCGCCGCCCACCTGGGTCCACGCCAGGCCTGTGACCTGGCCCACCTGGTCCTGCTGCTCAGCCAGGCCGTAGCGGAATTTACGCACGCCCAGGAAGTGTTCCAGCAGGTCGGCGGTGACCTTCACCGAGAAGCGTTTTTCCAGCGCATGTTCCTTCACGGCCTTGCGGCAGATCTTCGCCAGTTGACGCTCAAGGCCCCGTACACCGGCCTCGCGGGTGTAGAAACGAATGATGTCGCGGATCGCGTCGGCATCAAATTCGATCTCGCCTTTTTTCAGGCCGTTGGCCGCAATCTGCTTGGGCGAGAGGTATTTGACGGCGATGTTGATCTTCTCGTCTTCGGTGTAACCCGGCAGACGAATCACCTCCATCCGGTCCAGCAAGGCTGGCGGAATATTCATCGAGTTGGAGGTGCACAGGAACATTACGTCGGACAGGTCGTAGTCGACTTCCAGGTAATGGTCGTTGAAATTGTGGTTCTGCTCGGGGTCGAGCACTTCCAGCAAAGCGGAGGCCGGATCGCCACGCATGTCGCTGCCCATTTTGTCGATTTCATCGAGCAGGAACAGCGGGTTGCGCACACCCACCTTTGTCATCTTTTGAATCAATCTTCCTGGCATCGAACCGATGTAAGTCCGGCGATGGCCACGAATTTCCGCTTCATCACGCACACCGCCCAAGGCCATGCGTACGAATTTACGGTTTGTTGCGTGGGCAATCGACTCCGCCAGCGAGGTTTTACCCACACCAGGAGGACCGACCAGGCACAACACCGGACCGCGAATCTTCTTCACGCGCTTTTGCACGGCGAGGTATTCGAGGATGCGTTCTTTGACTTCTTCGAGGCCGTAGTGATCGGCATCCAGAATGTCTTCGGCGCGGGCCAGGTCCAGACGCACTTTGGTCTGGGCCTTCCACGGCACCTGCACCAGCCAGTCGATATAGGAACGAACCACGGTGGCTTCGGCCGACATCGGCGACATTTGCTTGAGCTTGTTCAGCTCGGCAGTGGCTTTGGTCAAGGCATCTTTCGGCAGGCCGGCGGCATCGATGCGCTTTTTCAGCTCTTCGATTTCGTTATGGCCTTCCTCGCTGTCACCCAGCTCTTTCTGAATGGCCTTCATCTGCTCATTCAGGTAGTACTCGCGCTGGCTGCGCTCCATTTGCTTTTTGACACGGCCGCGAATGCGCTTCTCAACCTGCAGCAGGTCGATTTCGGCATCCAGCAGCGCCAGGACGTGTTCGACCCGGGCAGACAAATCGATGATTTCGAGAATGTCCTGCTTCTGTTCGATCTTCAGCGCCATGTGCGCGGCCATGGTGTCGACCAGGCGGCTTGGCTCATCAATGCTGTTGAGGGAAGAGAGGACTTCTGCGGGGACTTTCTTGCCCAGTTGCACGTATTGCTCGAACTGGGACAGCAGGCTGCGCACGAACACTTCGGATTCGCGCTCAGGGGCGTCGACTTCGTCGATCAGCGCCACTTCGGCGCGCAGGTGGCCGTCCACTTCCATGAAGCGCTCGACCGCACCGCGCTGCTCACCTTCCACCAGCACCTTGACGGTGCCATCAGGCAGCTTGAGCAGTTGCAGGACAGTTGCAACGGTACCAACGCGATACAGGGCATCTTCGCCCGGATCATCGTCAGCAGGATTTCTCTGGGCCAGCAGCAGGATCTGCTTGTCGCCCGTCATCGCGGCCTCGAGGGCTTCGATAGACTTCTCGCGCCCCACGAACAGCGGGATAACCATGTGCGGATAGACGACGACATCACGCAACGGCAGGAGAGGCAATTCGATGGTTGTCTTCATGATTTCGCCTCTATGACAGATGAAAGTAAGCTTGAAACCAAGATGGGGGCTGCCTGCAAAAAAAACAAGCGTAATGGCATCAGTTAAACGCAGTAAAAACAAAGGGGCCCCTTAAGGCCCCTTTATTTTGTACAGCTCAGCGACGCAACGCTTACGCGTCTGGCGCAGCCTTGGCAGCCGGCTCACTGTTTTCGTAGATGTACAGTGGCTTGGACTTGCCTTCTATAACGCTTTCGTCGATCACCACTTTACTCACCTCGGACTGCGAGGGGATTTCGTACATGGTGTCGAGCAGTACGCCTTCGAGGATCGAGCGCAAACCACGGGCGCCGGTCTTGCGCTCCAGTGCCCGCTTGGCCACCGATTTGAGCGCGTCAGCACGGAACTCGAGGTCCACACCTTCCATCTCGAACAGCTTGGCATATTGCTTGGTCAGGGCGTTTTTCGGCTCGGTGAGGATCTGCATCAACGCAGCCTCATCCAACTCGTCCAACGTCGCCAGCACTGGCAGACGGCCAACGAATTCCGGGATCAGACCGAACTTGACCAAATCGTCAGGCTCGACTTCACGCAGGGATTCACCGACTTTCTTGCCTTCTTCCTTGCTGCGTACTTCTGCACTGAAACCAATGCCGCCACGGGTGGAACGGTTTTGAATAACCTTTTCCAGACCGGAGAACGCACCGCCACAGATGAACAGGATGTTGCGCGTATCAACCTGAAGGAATTCCTGCTGTGGATGCTTGCGGCCGCCTTGTGGCGGTACGGAAGCAACAGTACCTTCGATCAGTTTCAACAGCGCCTGCTGCACGCCTTCACCGGAAACGTCCCGGGTGATCGACGGGTTGTCGGATTTGCGCGAAATCTTGTCGATTTCATCGATGTAGACAATGCCCATCTGGGCCTTTTCCACATCGTAATCGCATTTCTGCAGCAGCTTCTGAATGATGTTCTCGACGTCTTCACCTACGTAACCGGCCTCGGTAAGAGTGGTTGCGTCGGCGATGGTGAAGGGAACGTTCAGCAGGCGAGCCAGGGTTTCTGCAAGCAGGGTTTTACCCGAGCCTGTAGGACCGATCAGCAAGATGTTGCTTTTGCCGAGCTCGACGTCGTCACTTTTCTTGTCACGCTGGTTCAGACGCTTGTAGTGGTTGTACACCGCTACGGCCAGAACCTTCTTTGCACGCTCTTGACCAATCACATACTGATCAAGGATGCCGCTGATTTCTTTAGGCGAAGGCAATTTATGCGCGCTGCTTTCGGCCTGGGCTTCCTGCACCTCCTCGCGGATGATGTCATTGCACAGGTCGACGCACTCGTCGCAGATAAACACCGAGGGGCCGGCAATCAACTTGCGCACTTCATGCTGGCTTTTGCCACAGAAGGAGCAATAGAGCAGCTTGCCGTTGTCCTCGCCGTTGCGGGTGTCAGTCATTCGTTCGATCCAAATCCGATAGGCTTGCAACACAAGATGAAGGCTATTGAGGGCTTTTTCAAGCCCACTGGTGGTCGGACGTGCCGACCTGCCCTATTTTGAGCTGCTTATATTAAGCGGGGCGCTTTTCGATCACTGCGTCGATCAACCCGTATTCACGCGCGGCTTCGGCGCTCATGAAGTTGTCACGGTTGGTGTCGCGCTCGATCTCTTCCAGGGTGTGCCCGCTATGTTTGGCCATCAGCGTGTTGAGACGCTCGCGAATGAAGAGGATTTCCTTGGCATGGATTTCGATGTCCGATGCCTGGCCCTGGAAACCGCCCAGTGGCTGGTGAATCATCACGCGCGAGTTCGGCAGGCAGTAACGCTTGCCCTCAGCACCAGCGGTCAGCAGGAAAGCACCCATGCTGCACGCCTGACCGATACAGGTGGTCGATACGTTCGGCTTGATGAACTGCATGGTGTCGTAGATCGACATGCCAGCCGTTACCGAACCGCCCGGGGAGTTGATGTAGAGATGGATGTCCTTGTCCGGGTTTTCCGCTTCAAGGAACAGCAGCTGCGCACAGATCAGGTTGGCCATGTAGTCCTCTACCGGACCAACCAGAAAGATCACTCGCTCCTTGAGCAGGCGCGAGTAGATGTCATAGGCGCGTTCGCCACGAGCAGATTGCTCGACAACCATCGGGACCAGGCCGCCAGCGGCCTGGATATCAGAGTTCTGCTGAATATACGAATTACGGAACATGCTCTGCAGTTACTCCCAAATAGTCATGTCTTGAATACGCATAAGCCAGCGCGAGGCTGGCTTATGGGTGTATTTTCAAACGAGTTGAGCGATCAGTCGGCTTGTGCTGCTTCAGCCGGCTTGACTGCTTCTTCGTAAGAGACCGCTTTATCGGTCACCTTAGCCTTCTGCAGAACAGTATCCACAACTTGCTCTTCCAGCACAACCGAACGCACTTCGTTCAGCTGCTGGTCGTTCTTGTAGTACCAGGACACAACAGCCTCAGGCTCCTGGTAGGCCGAAGCCATTTCCTGGATCATTTCGCGAACGCGGCTTTCGTCAGGCTTGAGGTCGAATTGCTTGACCACTTCAGCCACGATCAGGCCCAGCACAACGCGGCGCTTGGCTTGTTCTTCGAACAGCTCGGCCGGCAGTTGGTCAGGCTTGATGTTGCCACCGAACTGCTGAACAGCCTGCACGCGCAGACGATCCACTTCGTTGGACAGCAGGGCCTTCGGCACTTCGATCGGGTTGGCGGCCAGCAGACCGTCCATCACCTGGTTCTTGACCTTGGATTTGATGGCCTGACGCAGCTCACGCTCCATATTCTTGCGAACTTCGGTGCGGAAACCTTCGATGCCGGTTTCCTTGATGCCGAACTGGTTGAAGAATTCTTCGTTCAGTTCTGGCAGCTTAGGCTCGGAAACGGTGTTGACGGTCACGGTGAACTCGGCGGTTTTGCCAGCCAGGTCCAGGTTCTGATAGTCAGCCGGGAAGGTCAGGTTCAGAACGCGCTCTTCGCCGGCTTTAGCGCCAACCAGGCCGTCTTCGAAACCAGGGATCATACGGTTGGAGCCCAGCACCAGCTGAGTACCCTTGGCGGAGCCGCCAGCGAATGCTTCGCCGTCAACCTTGCCAACAAAATCGATGTTCAGCTGGTCTTCGTTCTGGGCAGCGCGGTCGGCCACTTCAAAACGAGTGTTCTGCTTGCGCAGGATTTCCAGCATGTTGTCCAGGTCCGAATCAGCTACATCAGCGCTCAGGCGCTCGATAGCGATGGATTCGAAACCGGCAACGGTGAACTCAGGGAACACTTCGAAGGTTGCGACGTATTCCAGGTCCTTGCCTTTTTCCAGCACTTTCGGCTCAACCGAAGGAGCGCCGGCCGGGTTCAGCTTCTGCTCAACCACAGCTTCGTAGAAGGAAGACTGGATAACGTCGCCTACCGCTTCCTGGCGCGCATCAGCTTCATAACGCTGACGAATCACGCTCATTGGCACTTTGCCCGGACGGAAGCCGGCAATCTTGGCCTTTTGGGCAGTCTGCTGCAGACGCTTGTTGACCTGAGTCTCGATGCGCTCAGCCGGCACGGTGATGCTCATGCGGCGCTCAAGAGCAGAAGTATTTTCAACAGAAACTTGCATGGATATTCCTCGTTGCACAGACGTTAGCCGGCCGTTTCCGACCCCAGAATCAAGGGCATGCATTCTAGTGGGTCAAACTCAAGAAGTCACCCTACTGAAAACGGGTAAAAAAGCAGCAGGCAATTTATAGGTGCGAATGCACGAATGCACCTCACCCCGGTAGCAAATACATCCCATCACGCCAGGGCTCTGCGCCAACCCTTCTATATATAGAAGAGGCTGCCAATCATCTCCCTGACAACCGACCTTGCGAGCAAGGCCGGTGGGCAGCGCAGCATCATCGAGCAACATAAATACGACGAAACGCCCCGCCCTTGCAGCCCAGCACCTGCGACTGCGTTGAAACTTCAAACCGCTGAAACAAAAAAGGCGCCAGACTATTAATCTGGCGCCTTTCGAAATATGGGGTGGACGAAGGGGATCGAACCCTCGACAACGGGAGTCACAATCCCGTGCTCTACCAACTGAGCTACGCCCACCATATTGCGTGACCAAAAAGCCTGTCAAAACGGCTATTTGTTGAGCTTCGTGACGACCAGCCGGCCTTCTCGAAACTTTATTTGGTGCGGATGAAGAGACTCGAACTCTTACGCCTCGCGGCGCTGGAACCTAAATCCAGTGTGTCTACCAATTCCACCACATCCGCATGAAGCTCTTAAAGCAAAGGCGCCAGACTGTTAATCTGGCGCCCTTTGAATATGGGGTGGACGAAGGGGATCGAACCCTCGACAACGGGAGTCACAATCCCGTGCTCTACCAACTGAGCTACGCCCACCATATTGCGCTACTTGTGCCAAAGCTGCCTAATGGCGCACCCGGCAGGACTCGAACCTGCGACCATCCGCTTAGAAGGCGGATGCTCTATCCAGCTGAGCTACGGGCGCCTTATTAATCTGTACTCTTGGAGGATTACAAACTAACCAGTGCTAGGCTGTGCCCGACAAGTGCGACGAATAGTATAGACGCACCCGAAACCCGTCAAATCCTTTTTATAAAAAATTCATTTTATTTAAGGGGTTAGGGGAATTTGCAGACCAAGCGCCTTTGCCCTCACGCCACGACATGCGAGAATGCGCGCACTTTTCTTCCCCCTCTCGATGGTTAATCACGCGTAATGACTGCACAACTTATCGACGGCAAATCAATCGCCGCCAGCCTGCGCCAGCAGATCGCCAAACGAGTCGCCGAGCGCAGCCAACAAGGCCTGCGCACGCCGGGTCTCGCGGTGATCCTGGTCGGCAGCGATCCTGCCTCTCAGGTTTATGTCTCGCACAAGCGTAAAGACTGTGAAGAGGTCGGCTTTATTTCCAAAGCCTACGACTTGCCTTCTGACACCACCCAGCAAGCCCTCACCGACCTGATCGACAGCCTCAACGACGATCCGGCCATCGACGGCATCCTGCTGCAACTGCCGCTGCCCGAGCACCTGGACGCGTCCAAATTGCTCGAACGCATCCGCCCGGACAAAGACGTCGACGGTTTCCACCCTTATAACGTCGGCCGCCTGGCCCAGCGCATCCCGCTGCTGCGCCCGTGCACGCCGAAGGGCATCATGACCCTGCTGGAAAGCACCGGCGTCGACCTGTACGGCCTTGATGCAGTCATCGTCGGCGCATCGAACATCGTTGGTCGCCCGATGGCCATGGAACTGCTGCTGGCCGGCTGCACCGTCACCGTCACCCACCGCTTCACCAAGGACCTGGCTGGCCACGTCGGCCGCGCCGACCTGGTGGTAGTCGCCGCCGGCAAGCCGGGTCTGGTCAAAGGTGAGTGGATCAAGGAAGGCGCCATCGTGATCGACGTGGGCATCAACCGCCAGGACGACGGCAAACTGGTAGGCGACGTGGTGTACGAAACCGCCCTGCCCCGTGCCGGCTGGATTACCCCGGTACCAGGCGGCGTCGGCCCGATGACCCGCGCCTGCCTGCTGGAAAATACCCTGTACGCAGCCGAAACCCTGCACAGCTAATAACCAGCCGCTCTGAAAAAGCCCTGCCTTATCGCAGGGCTTTTTATTGGCCGGATAAAAAGTACTTTTTTCTTTGTTTTTAAGGGGTTTCATCTGTTTTCAGAAGAACATTCGACAGTTTCTGATCCATACTCCTAAAATGTAACGGCATTTATCAGAAAGTCCGTGCAGAACGGTATATCCCTACTTTTTTAGCGAGTTCATCCGCGTGAAAATTCATCTTTCCATTGTCAGCCTATTTTTTGCATTTACAGGCACCTTCGCGAGCGCAAGCGAAACCACTACCGCTCCCCGCGACATGTCCACCCTGCACATCGCCTCCGGCAGTGCGATGGTGGTAGACCTGCAGACCAACAAGATCATCTATGCCAGCAACCCGGATGTCATCGTGCCGATCGCCTCAGTGAGCAAACTGATGACCGGCCTGATCGTGCTGGAGGCCAAGCAGAACATGGATGAATACATCGACATCAACATCAACGACACGCCGGAGATGAAAGGCGTGTTCTCCCGGGTCAAGATCGGCAGCGAAATGCCGCGCAAAGAGATGCTGCTGATTGCCCTCATGTCCTCGGAAAACCGCGCCGCCGCCAGCCTGGCCCACCACTACCCGGGCGGCTACCCGGCATTTATCGCGGCAATGAACGCCAAGGCCAAGGCGCTGGGCATGACCAGCACGCATTACGTTGAACCCACCGGCCTGTCGATCCACAACGTGTCCACCGCCCGCGACTTGAGCAAGCTGCTGGCCGCCGCGCGCAAATACCCGATGCTCAGCCAGTTGAGTACCACCAAGGAAAAGACCGTATCGTTCCGCAAACCCAACTACACCCTGGGCTTCTCCAACACGGACCACCTGATCAACCGCGCCAACTGGGACATCAAGCTGACCAAGACCGGCTTTACCAACCAGGCCGGCCACTGCCTGGTGCTGGTGACCAGCATGGGCAATCGCCCGGTGTCGCTGGTGATCCTCGACGCCTTCGGCAAATTCACCCACTTTGCCGATGCCGGCCGCATCCGCAGCTGGGTCGAGACCGGCAAGAGCGGTTCGGTGCCAGACGTCGCATTGCGCTACAAGGCTGACAAGAACCTGAAGAACCGCCCACGGGCGAATGTTCAGGTGACCGAGTCCCGCTGAACAGCGACATGAAAAAACGGCGCCCTTGTGCGCCGTTTTTTTATTTGGCCTGACTGGCCAGGGCCTTGACCGCCTGGGCCGCCGCCTGCTCCTGGCCCGCCCGGGCCGTGGCACTGGCCGCCTGCTGCCAGCGCTGGGCGTCGACCTTGACCGGTAACTGGGTAGGCCGCTGAATCAGCACGGCCCACTTGCCGCCGTCTTTCCACGCCGACTCAAAGGCGCCGAAATCCATCGGCATGCGTCGCGCCAACCCCGTACGCAACAGCACCATGCTCTTCTGCTTGTTGTAGCCCACCACCACGACATACCGCGCCCCGGCCCAGAAGGTCGAGCCCTGGGTGATGCGCGCCATCACCGGGTAGCCGGCGGCGACCTGCGCCAGCATCGCCGGCAACTGGTCGTCCAGCGGGTACACCAGCATCCCGTATTCACGGGCCAACACCTGCATGTTGCGCTCAAGGTCTGCTTCGGCGCCCGGCAGATGCAGCGGCTTATCCAACAGGCCCGGTGTAATCACAATGCCTTGTTGGGACAGCATGCTGGCCAGAGCGGCCGGGCCACCGAGGTAGGTCTCACCGCGAAAAGCCGGCACGCCCTTGAGCTCGACGCTCTCCGGCAGGCCCGGGATGCTCGTGGGTTTTGGATGCGAGGAGCAGGCCGCCAGCCCCATGAAACAGGCTGCGACCCACCAGGAGGTTTTAATGTTCGAGGGAAACCGCAACTTCGTCACTCACTTGATCAACGGCCAACGTGGGCCCTGATCATAGGATGCTCCGGGGCGCGGGTATAGCCTTGCAGCGCAGTAAAAGGCCCGCCATAGAGCAAACAAGTTGGACGCACACGACCATTGGTCAATAGCAGGCAACCTGCGGATAGCTAGACTGTCCATTGAGAAGACAGTGTTTGCCCTGTACCGGGCGAAAGGAGGCACTTATGAGCCTGACAACAACGATTCTGCTTTTGATCTGTGGCTGGCTGGCAGTGGCCGCCGCCATGCTCTGGGGCGTGATGCGCGTGACCCGCCGGCACCATCACCCACAGGTAAAACCCGCAGCACCCGGCAAGCTGCACAAACCCGCCGGGCATCACGCCTGAGGCCTTAGCCAGGCATGCAACTGAAGTCTTCGGTCTGCGCCAGTTCCTTGCCGTGGCTGTCCTTCAACTCGGCGCGTACCGTGGTACCAAGGCTGGACTCCACCAGAGTGTAATGCTCGCCCGCCTTGAAGTTGCCGTAGGTGACATGCCCGCGACAATCCTGCTGGTTGTCATCCCCCGCCTCTTCTTCAAACAAGGTGACATCCAGGCGATGAGCGCCGGGTTTCACTTCGAAGTAGCGACCATCATCAATGTTTTTCCCGTCTACCCGCTCGGCCATCAGGTCGTTGGGCGCCTCTTCTTGCAGGCCGATCCAGGCTTCGCTCGGGTCCGCTTTCGGAATCGGGCCGGCGCACGCCGACAACAGCAGGACCGCACTCAAGGCCGGGATCAACAACAAGGGTTTAAGAGACATGGCAGAACTCCAAATGGATAAAGAGTGAGCGGAAAAACGACTTCCGTTCGATCGGTATCCAGCTTGGTACTGTCACCATTATTGAACAAATGAATACATATGAAAGGATCTTCAGCCGTTAACTAAATCTTCCTTCACCTGGCTGAAAGGTGCGTGTTAGGTGGGTCCGTCAAGACTGCGAGCGTTTGCAATCCAACTCCTTTGGAGGTTACGGCATGCTCGGGCTGGTAAAGACCGCACTGCTCAAGCCCTACACGTTTATCGTGCTGGCAATTTTCATCTGCATCATTGGGCCCATGGCGGCCTTGCGTACCCCCACTGACGTATTTCCCGATATTGGCATCCCCGTCGTCGCGGTGGTTTGGCAGTACAACGGCCTGTCTCCGGACGCCATGGCCGGTCGCGTGATCTACACCTACGAACGCTCCCTGAGTACCACCGTCAACGACATCGAACACATTGAATCGCAGTCGTTACCCGGCATGGGCATCGTGAAGATTTTCTTCCAGCCCGGCGTGGATATCCGCACCGCCAACGCCCAGGTAACAGCGGTGTCACAAACCGTGCTCAAGCAGATGCCACCGGGCATCACCCCACCGCTGATCCTCAACTACAGCGCCTCCACGGTGCCGATCCTGCAGATGGCGTTCTCCAGCCCCAGCCTGTCGGAAGCGAAGATCCGCGACCTGGTGCAGAACAATATCCGCCTGCCTTTGAGCGCCCTGCCCGGCCTGGCCATGCCCACGCCAATGGGCGGCAAGCAACGCCAGATCACCCTCGACCTTGACCCGCAGGCGCTGGCCGCCAAAGGCCTGTCGGCGCAAGACGTGGGCAACGCCCTGGCCTTGCAGAACCAGATCATCCCCGTGGGTACCGCCAAACTCGGCCCCAACGAATACACGATTTTGCTCAACAACAGCCCCAAGGCGATTGATGAGCTCAACGATCTGCCGATCAAGACGGTCGACGGTGCGATCATCACCATCGGCCAGGTGGCCCACGTGCGTGACGGCTCGCCGCCGCAGACCAACATCGTGCGCGTCGACGGCCACCGTGCAGTGCTGATGCCGGCCCTGAAAAACGGCAGCATCTCCACCCTGTCGATCATCGACGGCATCCGCCAGATGCTGCCGCGCATCAATGAAACCCTGCCGCCTTCGCTGAAGACCTCGCTGCTGGGCGACGCCTCGGTGTTCGTCAAACAGTCGGTGGGCAGCGTGGCCCAGGAAGGCATCATTGCGGCCCTGCTGACCAGTGCGATGATCCTGCTGTTCCTCGGCAGCTGGCGCTCGACCATCATCATTGCCGCCTCGATTCCCCTGGCGGTGCTGTCGGCCATCGCGCTGCTGGCAGCCACCGGGCAAACCCTCAATGTCATGACCCTCGGCGGGCTGGCGTTGGCGGTGGGGATCCTGGTGGACGACGCCACAGTGACCATCGAGAACATCAACTGGCACCTGGAACAAGGCAAGGCGGTGAAGGACGCGATCCTCGACGGCGCCAAGCAAATCGTCGGCCCGGCGTTCGTGTCCCTGCTGTGCATCTGCATCGTGTTTGTGCCGATGTTCATGCTGCAAGGTATCGCCGGCTACCTGTTCCGCCCGATGGCGTTGGCGGTGATTTTCGCCATGGCCAGCTCGTTCATCCTTTCGCGCACCCTGGTGCCGACCCTGGCGATGTTCCTGCTCAAGCCGCACGTGCCGGAGCAAGGCGAAGGTCATCACCCGGAAGATGAATTCATCAACCACCACGAGGGCGACCAGCACAAACCCCAGCGCAATGCCGTGCTGCAATCGGTACTGAATTTCCAGCAGGGTTTCGAGCGTCACTTCTCCAACGTGCGGGACGTTTACCACGGCCTGCTGACCCTGGCCCTGGGTGCGCGCAAGCGTTTCATCGTGGGCTTCCTGGCGTGCATCCTGGCCTCGTTCCTGCTGCTGCCAAGCCTGGGCCAGGACTTCTTTCCGGCCACCGACGCAGGCGCCATGGCGCTGCACGTACGCTTGCCATTGGGCACGCGGATTGAAGAAAGCGCCGCGGCGTTTGACCGGATTGAAGCGCGGATTCGCGAGATCGTGCCGGCAGACGAGCTGGACACCATCGTCGACAACATCGGCATTCCGCTGAGCGGCATCGACATGGCCTACAGCAGCAGCGGCACCATCGGCCCACAGGACGGCGATATCCAGGTCACCCTGAAAAAAGACCATGCGCCCACCGCCGACTACGTGAAAAAACTGCGTGAAGCCCTGCCGGAAAGTTTCCCCGGCAGCCAGTTCGCGTTCCTGCCGGCCGACATCAGCAGCCAGATCCTCAACTTCGGTTCACCGGCGCCGCTGGACGTGAAAATCTCCGGGCGCAGCGATGAAGAAAACCGCGCGTACGCCATCGAACTGGAACGTCGCCTGAAACACATACCTGGCATCGCCGACCTGCGTATCCAGCAGTCCACCGGCTACCCGTCGCTGCAAGTCAACGTGGACCGGATGCGCGCCAACGGCCTGGGCATCACCGAGCGTGACGTGACCAACAGCATGGTCGCGTCCCTGGCCGGCAGCTCGCAAACCGCGCCGACCTTCTGGCTCAACCCGGCCAACGGCGTGTCGTATTCGATCGTGGCTGCAACCCCGCAATACCGTCTCGACAGCCTGCCGTCCCTGGAAGCGCTGCCGGTGACCGGTGCCGATGGCCAGTCGCAGATCCTCGGCGGCGTAGCGACCATCTCCCGTGTGCAAAGCCCGGCGGTGGTGACCCACTACAACATCGAACCGACCCTGGACCTGTACGCCAACGTGCAAGGCCGCGACCTCGGCGGCGTCGCCAGTGACGTGCAGAAGGTGCTGAATGACATGGCCCCGATGCGCCCCAAAGGCGCGACCATCAGCCTGCACGGGCAGATCGATGCGCTGCATGAAGCGTTCAACGGTTTGAGCTTCGGCCTGCTCGGCGCAGTGGTGCTGATCTACCTGCTGATCGTGGTCAACTTCCAGTCCTGGACCGACCCGTTCGTGATCATCACCGCACTGCCGGCGGCCCTGGCGGGCATCGTGTGGATGCTGTTCCTCAGCGGCACCTCGTTATCAGTGCCGGCACTCACGGGGGCCATCCTCTGTATGGGCGTGGCCACCGCCAACTCGATCCTGGTGGTGAGCTTCTGCCGAGAGCGCCTGGCCGAACACGGCGATGCCCTCAAGGCCGCACTGGAAGCCGGCTACACCCGCTTCCGCCCGGTGTGCATGACCGCCCTGGCGATGATCATCGGCATGTTGCCGCTGGCCTTGTCCGAAGAACAAAACGCGCCGCTGGGACGTGCCGTGATCGGCGGCCTGATCCTTGCCACCACTGCCACTTTGCTGTTTGTACCCGTGGTCTTCAGCCTGGTCCACGGTCGTCACCCTACTCGCGCTGCTGCTGGAGAAACCCCACATGTCGTCTGATCACAAACCCTCGCGCAAGCGTCTGATGCTCATGGGTGTCGGCGGCCTGACACTGGCCGCCCTGTTGGTCGCCAACGGCCTGCACGCCCGTACGATGCATGAAAAATCCGTCACTGCCTGGACCGAAACCGCCGCTGTGCCGCAAGTGCTGGTATTCCAGCCAAAACAGAACGCAGCCGGCGACACCCTGCGCCTGCCCGCGCACCTGGAAGCCTGGAGCAAGGCACCGATTCATGCGCGGGTCAGCGGTTATCTGAAAGACTGGAAAGTCGACATCGGCAGCCAGGTCAAGGCCGGGCAGATCCTGGCCGAAATCGACAGCCCTGACCTCGACCAGCAAGTGGCACAAACCCACGCCCGCATGGTGCAGGAACAGGCCAACGCACGCCTGGCGGAAACCACCGCCAACCGCTGGAAAAACCTGCTGGACAGCCATTCGGTATCGCGCCAGGAGGCCGATGAAAAAACCTCCAACGCCCTGGCCGCCAAGGCCAACGCCCAGGCCGCCGAGGCCGACTATGCGCGGCTCTCGGCGCTGGAAGACTACAAGACCATCCGCGCACCGTTCGCCGGTGTGATCACCGCGCGCAACACCGACATCGGCCAGTTGATCAAGGCCGACAGCGACAGCGATCCGGAACTGTTCGACATCGCCGACACCCACCAACTGCGCCTCTACGTGCCAGTGCCGCAGAACTACGCGGCGGTGATTCATCCGGGGCTGGCCGCCCAACTGACGGTGCCCGAGCATCCCGGCGAACACTTCAGCGCGAAACTGATGGGCGACTCCACCGCCATCGACCGCCGCTCCGGCACCCTGCTCGCGCAGTTCGTGGCCGACAATCCCGACGGCAAGTTGCTGCCCGGCGACTACGCCGAAGCCACCCTGGCGATTCCGGCGGACACCCACGGCGTCAGCATCCCGGCCAGCGCCCTGATCTTCCGGGCCCAAGGCACCCAGGTCGCGGTCCTGGATGCGCAGAACCACGTGCACCTGCAAGACATCCACATCGGTCTCGACCTCGGCGAGCGCCTGGTGATCGACCAGGGCCTGAAACCCGCCGACCGCGTGGTCGACAACCCGCCCGACGCCCTGCGCGAAGGCGACGCCGTGCAAATGGCCGACGCCGGAGGTGCCCATGCGCCCAAGGCTTAAACCCCTCGCGGCCTTGCTATTGGTGGCACTGCACGGTTGCTCGCTGGCGCCCACCTACAAGGCGCCGACCATCGACCTGCCTGCCAAGTACCGCGAACAGACCAGCGACGGCCCGTGGCACAGCGCACAGCCGTCCGACCAACTGGCGCCCAAATGGTGGCAGCTGTATCAGGACCAGCGCCTGGATGACCTGCAGGAACAACTGCTCAAGGCCAACCCGGACCTGGCGGCGGCGCTGGCGCATTTCGATGCGTCCCAGGCCTATGCCAGCCAGTTGCATGCCGGGTTGTTCCCGCAAATCACCGCCAGTGCACAACCGTTGCGCCAGCGGCAATCGGACAGCCGGCCGCTGCGGGGTGATACCCAGCCTTCGGTGTACAACAGCAACACGGCCGGTTTTGCCCTGAGTTTTGATCTGGACCTGTGGGGCAAAATCCGCAACCAGGTGGCAGCGGGTGACGCCCAGGCACAAGCCTCCGGGGACGATTTGGCGGTGGCACGCCTGAGCCTGCAGCATCAGTTGGCGACGCTGTACGTACAGCTCAACGGGCTGGATGCCCAGAGCCGGATCCTCAGCAGTTCGCTGGATGATTTTGGCCAGGCGCTGCAACTGACCCGTAGCCGGTATGAAGGGCAGATCGCCTCGGAACTCGACCTGACCCGCGCGCAGAACCAACTGGCTGAAGCCGAGGCACAGCTGGATGATGTACGCGGTCAGCGCAACCTTACCGAGCATGCGATTGGTGAACTGGTGGGCGTGTCCGCCAGCGAATTCCAACTGCCGCCGAGCAAACAATTGATCGCGTTGCCAGGGATTCCGCAACAGCTGCCCAGCCACCTGCTGCAACGTCGCCCGGATATTGCGGCGGCGGAGCGGCGGGTGTTTGCGGCCAACGCGAACATCGGCGTGGCGAAGGCCGCGTGGTACCCCGACTTCAGCTTGACCGGGTTGATTGGCGGGCAGACCCAAGGCGTCGGCAACCTGTTCTCGGCGGCCAATCGGTACTGGGCGCTGGGGCCTTTGGTTAATCTGCCGATCTTTGATGGCGGGCGGTTGAGCGCCAATGAGCGCCAGGCCAAGGCCGAGTTTGAAGAGGCTTCGGCGCATTACCGCAGCCAGGTTTTAAGGGCGGTGCGTGAGGTGGAAGACAACCTTGGGCAACTGCGTGATTTGCAGCAGGAAGCGATGGACGAACAGGCCGCCGCGAACGCCGCCGAGCACACGCAGGCGCTGGCGATGAACAGTTATCAGGCGGGTGCCGTGAGTTACCTGGATGTGGTGACGGCGCAGACAGCGGCGTTGCAGGCACAGAGGACGTTGCAGGCAGTGCAGACGCGGCAGTTGCAGGCGAGTGTGGGGTTGGTGACGGCGCTGGGCGGCGGCTGGAAGCCCGACGCCTGATACAAGTCTCGAGCCCACCCTGGATCAAATGTGGGAGCTGGCTTGCCTGCGATGACGGTGGATCAGTCAAACATATCTAGACTGAGCCACCGCCCATTTCAGCCTTCCGGCCAACTATTCAAAAAAACACTCACCACGGTGTAATCACTGCCATTGGCATGTCGATACAGCGTACTGCTGTGATAGTCAGATACCTCTCCCGCCACGGACACAGTAATCGCAGCGCCCTGAACATCAATCTTTGCCGCTGCGTCACTCGTAACGAGAAATGGACTGGCATCCCTCAACGCAGCCAATATTTCACTATCGTCCTCCAGGTTGCGGTAAACGTAATATCGATAGCTGAACGGAACAGTTGCACCTCCACGATCATCCTTGACGCCATAAACGGCCCCGTCACCGCCAAGTGGCAGTCGCAGCACAACCTCTGTCAATTGCGGGCGCCCCGGAGAAAGCAGCCATTCACCGCCGATATACACCAGGCACAGCGCCAGCAGGATCGTAGTGACAACGGAGTAAACCGACTTTCTAGTAGTTCCTGAACCTGGCATACCTGATTCCTTCCTTGATCCAATATTGGTCGACGCTCATCGAGCGATTTCCCCGCACTTAGATACTCGCGTGGCGGAACCTAACACTGAAAGGCCGGGATGATGAGAGATCAAGGAACAAAAGAGATGTCTTACAAAAGAGCAGGACACACCTTACAACGCACCCTCGAAACGACATATTTCCTACGTTTCTTTCGGATTGCTGGTCGGAACGGGGCCCACTAGTCTTCGTCGGTCGCTGCCAATTCAGCGACCGGACGTGAGAAATCCGAATGACTCCATTGGCGCAAAAGCGCCCGCCGTATACAGTGCAGGCGCTTTTTCTGTGCTCGCTGTTATGGCGGCTGTGCGCGGGCACGCTTCGGCGTGGCCAAGCTCCTGGGGTCTTGGTTTTCTCACTCCGCGTACAGCTGCCACCTTCAATGTGGAAGGCGTGCAATTGCTTGTAGATCGGGTGGTGGATGTGACGGTAGCCGTGAGCTGACCTTTTAACTGTGGGAGCCGGGCTTGCCCGCGATGACGGAGTGTCAGGCACCGCTACTGTGTCTGAAACACTGCTATCGCGGGCAAGCCCGGCTCCCACAGTTGAGAGGAGTGAAGCCGGATGGCTCAGGCGGCGAGCTTGCCGCTGGCAATCGCCTGTGATGCCGCCACCATCGCGCGCAACAACACCGCACACCCCGCCGCCAGATCATCCGGCGCGGCGTTCTCGATTTCGTTATGGCTGATGCCACCCTCACACGGCACAAAGATCATCCCCGCCGGCCCCAGTTCCGCGACGAAAATCGCGTCATGCCCTGCCCCGCTCACAATGTCCATGTTCGACAGGCCCAAGCCATTGGCCGCATCCCGCACGGCATCCACGCAGCCTTTGTCGAAGTACAACGGCGGGAAGTCAGCGGTGGGTGTCATCTCGAACGTGAGGCCGTGCTTGGCACAGGTCTCGTCGATCACTTTGCTTACCTGCGCAATCATCGAGTCCAGCCGCGCCGGTTCCAGATGACGGAAGTCCAGGGTCATGCGCACTTCGCCGGGAATCACGTTGCGCGACCCCGGATACGCTTGCAGGCAACCGACGGTGCCACAGGCGTGTGGCTGATGGCCCAACGCAGCGGCGTTAACCGCAGCCACCACGGCAGCAGCGCCCACCAAGGCATCCTTGCGCAAGTGCATTGGCGTCGGTCCCGCATGTGCCTCAACCCCGCGCAGTTTCAGGTCGAACCATTTCTGCCCAAGGGCGCCCAGCACCACGCCGATGGTTTTCTTTTCATCCTCAAGAATCGGACCTTGCTCGATGTGTGCCTCGAAATACGCGCCCACCTTGTGCCCACTCACCGGGCGGGAGCCGGCGTAGCCAATGGCGTTCAGCGCATCGCCTACCGTCACGCCGTCGGCGTCGGTCTTGGCCAGTGTATCTGCCAGGGTAAATTTCTCGGCAAACACGCCGGAGCCCATCATGCAGGGCGCAAAGCGCGAGCCTTCTTCGTTGGTCCACACCACCACTTCCAGCGGCGCTTCGGTTTCCACTTTCAGGTCATTGAGGGTTCGCAACACCTCAACGCCTGCCAGCACACCAAAACAGCCATCAAACTTGCCGCCGGTTGGCTGGGTGTCGATATGGCTGCCGGTCATCACCGGCGGTAGCTTGGGATTGCGCCCCGGCCGGCGGGCGAAGATATTGCCCACGCCATCGATGGTCACGGTGCAGCCAGCCTCCTCGCACCACTTCACAAACAGGTCGCGGGCCTGGCGGTCGAGGTCGGTGAGGGCCAGGCGGCACACGCCGCCCTTGGGCGTAGCGCCGAGCTTGGCGAGTTCCATCAGGGACAGCCACAAACGGTCGCGGTTGATGTGCTGATGGGTGGATTGCAGAACGTCTACGGCAGCGTTCATGGGGATCTCCTCAGGCTACTTTTTTATATGAGTCGACTCGGTCAACTGTGGGAGCTGGCTTGCCTGCGATGCGGGCGACGCGGTCTTTCAGTTACACCGGGTCGATGCCATCGCAGGCAAGCCAGCTCCCACATTGACCGTGTTCACAAAGGTGTCTTTACGGCGACTACGCGGGCGCCGCGCTTCATGCACAGGGCGTAATACAACAACCCGCCCAATGCCGAGCCGGTGAACCAGCCATAGCTGTAGAACCAGCTGAATGCATCGCTGCCCAGCGACAACAGTGTCAGCACCACCGGCACCCCAAACGCGAGGAAGCCATGCCAGTTCCACGCCGGGTACACGTCATCGCGGTACAAGCCTGCGAGGTCCAGTTGCTGTTTCTTGATGATGAAATAGTCCACCACCATGATCCCGGCAATCGGCCCCAGCAGGCTTGAGTAACCCAGCAGCCAGTTGGAATACACCGTTTCCAGGCTCACGTCGGAGATGATCAGCCCGAGCTTTTTCAGCAGTTCATGGGCCATCAATGCAAGGCCTACCAGACCGGTCAACACCACCGCCGTGGTGCGGTTGATCAGCTTGGGCGCGATGTTCTGAAAGTCGTTGGTGGGCGAGACGATGTTCGCCGCGGTGTTGGTGGACAAGGTGGCGATGATGATCAGCGCCATGGCCACGGCCACCCACACCGGGCTCTGGATATGGCCGATCAGGGTCACCGGGTCGGAGACGCTGACGCCCACCAGTTTTACCGAGGCGGCGGTCATGATCACGCCGAGGGCGGCGAACAGGAACATGGTCAGCGGCAGGCCGAAAATCTGCCCGAGGATCTGGTCTTTCTGGCTCTTGGCGTAGCGGCTGAAGTCGGGAATGTTCAACGACAAGGTGGCCCAGAAACCCACCATCGCCGTGAGGCCCGCCATGAAGTAGCCGGTAAGGCTCGCGCCTTCGGGGCGTTTGGGCGGGATCGCCATCAGCTCGGTCAGCGAGACATTCGGCAATGCCCACACCAGCAGCCCGATACCCACTGCCACCAGCAACGGTGCCGACAGGGTTTCCAGCCATTTGATCGATTCGGCGCCGCGCAATACCACCCACAGGTTCAGCGTCCAGAAGATCATGAAACCGATCACTTCACCGGTGCCGCCGAGGGATTTCCAGCCCTCGAAAATCGAACCCAGGAACAGGTGAATGGCCAGGCCGCCAAACATCGTCTGGATACCAAACCAGCCGCACGCCACCAGGGCACGGATCAGGCATGGCACGTTGGAGCCCAGCACGCCGAAGGACGAGCGCAGCAACACCGGGAACGGAATGCCGTACTTGGTGCCGGGGAAAGCGTTGAGGGTCAGCGGGACCAGCACCACGATATTGGCCAGCAAGATCGCCATCAGCGCCTCGCCCACCGACAACCCGAAGTACGCGGTGAGCACGCCACCCAGGGTGTAGGTCGGCACGCACACCGACATGCCGATCCACAGCGCGGTGATGTGCCACTTGTTCCAGGTGCGTTCGCGCACCTTGGTCGGTGCCATGTCGTGGTTGTAGCGGGGGCTGTCGAGGACGTCGGGGCCGGCGTCGAGTTCGTACAGGCCGTTGCGCTCAATGACTTGCGATCTGTTCTGTTGCATGGCCGCTCCACGGTTTTTTCGAATTATTTTTGCTCATCCCGTGACACGCACAGGATGGCCGGAGTACCTCGTTGACAACATGACATCCAGGACCCGGCCAACCGCCACCGCACTCAATAACCGTGCCGTAAACCGTCGCCCTGCCCGCACCGCTTATATAACTCGCTGATGTTTATCAGCTTTATTGTCTCGACCGAAAAGCCCTTCGTTACTTTCAGCGTTACTCAGGCCAAATAACGCAGAAGTTGTCCGAACCATCAGGACTCAATCTGGTGCAACACAATTATTTTTATTTCCTGCCCCCGTCAAGAGGCATGTCTCAAGCGTCTGATTTGCAATAAGAAATGTTGCTCATATTGGGAACCTGTCAAGTGCGTCAAAATGGTGAGAGGCCGCTACATTTTGGTGATTTTGATTTTTTATCGTTTAAATTCAACAAGTTAATACAGATATAAGCTTATAAAAAATATTCTTGCTCATTCGAAAAACTCGGGCTAGTTTCTATTCCTGTCACCGCTGACAGGAATTAACTTCCCGGCGGCGCGATGCATTACAACACTTAGAACTGGCACAAGCCGGTCAAGCCTGTGAGGAACTCGACATGTCGCTGTTGATCCGTGGCGCTACCGTTATTACCCATGATGAAAGTTATCGAGCCGATGTTTTATGCGCAGGCGGTCTAATCCGCGCCATTGGCACCGACCTGGATATTCCCGCCGGCACCGAGATACTCGATGGCAGCGGCCAATACCTGATGCCCGGCGGCATCGATCCCCATACCCATATGCAACTGCCCTTCATGGGCACGGTGGCCAGTGAAGACTTTTTCAGCGGCACGGCGGCGGGGTTGGCGGGCGGCACCACCTCGATCATCGACTTTGTGATTCCCAACCCGCAGCAATCCCTGCTGGAAGCTTTCCATCAGTGGCGCGGCTGGGCCGAGAAGTCGGCGTCGGACTACGGTTTTCACGTGGCCATTACCTGGTGGAGCGAGCAGGTTCGCGAGGAAATGGCCGAGCTGGTCAGCCACCACGGCATCAACAGCTTCAAGCACTTCATGGCGTACAAGAACGCGATCATGGCCGCCGACGACACCCTGGTGGCGAGCTTCGAGCGCTGCCTGGAACTGGGCGCGGTGCCGACAGTGCATGCCGAAAACGGCGAGCTGGTGTATCACCTGCAACGCAAGCTGATGGCCCAGGGTATTACCGGGCCTGAAGCACATCCGTTATCGCGGCCTTCGCAAGTGGAAGGCGAAGCCGCCAGCCGGGCGATCCGGATTGCCGAGACCATCGGCACGCCGTTGTACCTGGTGCACGTTTCCACCAAGGAAGCGCTGGATGAAATCACCTACGCCCGCAGCAAGGGCCAGCCGGTGTACGGCGAAGTCTTGGCCGGGCATCTGCTGCTGGACGACAGCGTGTATCAACACCCCGACTGGCAGACCGCTGCCGGCTACGTGATGAGCCCGCCCTTCCGCCCGCGCGGGCATCAGGAGGCGCTGTGGCATGGCCTGCAATCGGGCAACCTGCACACCACCGCCACCGACCATTGCTGCTTCTGCGCCGAGCAGAAAGCCGCCGGGCGTGATGACTTCAGCAAGATCCCCAATGGCACTGCCGGTATCGAAGACCGCATGGCGCTGCTGTGGGATGAAGGCGTGAACACCGGGCGCTTGTCGATGCAGGAGTTTGTGGCGCTGACGTCCACCAACACGGCGAAGATCTTCAACCTGTACCCGCGCAAAGGGGCGATCCGCGTGGGTGCCGATGCAGACCTGGTGCTGTGGGACCCGGAAGGCACCCGGACCATTTCCGCGAAGACCCACCATCAGAAAGTCGACTTCAACATCTTCGAAGGCAAGACCGTGCGCGGCGTGCCGAGCTACACCATCAGCCAGGGCAAGCTGGTCTGGGCCGATGGGGATTTGCGCGCCGAGCGTGGTGCGGGGCGGTACATCGAACGGCCGGCGTATCCGGCGGTGTTCGAGCAGTTGAGCAAGCGGGCCGAACAGTCGAGGCCGGTTGCCGTAAAGCGCTGAACTCTGCGTAGCAGCTGTCGAGCCCCAGCGAGGCTGCGTTGGCAGCCCCGCCGTCAACGAGCCGGGCACAAGACCGAGTCGCGCCCGACGCAGCCTCGCCAAGGCTCGACAGCTGCTACGCAGACATAAAAATCAATGCCCGTCAGAGGCAAAAAAACCGTGAGGCCACTACCGTGATCCAGACCCTGAACCATCTTCCACACCCCCCTGAAGATGCGGCCGCACTCGCCGCGCATTTCACCGACCTGGCGCCGCCGCTCAATGCCCGGCAAGCCCAACTGGAAGCCTCGCGCTGCCTGTACTGCTACGACGCACCCTGCGTCAACGCATGCCCCAGCGAGATCGACATCCCCTCGTTCATCCGCAATATCCACACGGAGAACGTCCAGGGCGCCGCGCAGAAGATTCTCTCGGCAAACATCCTCGGCGGCAGTTGCGCCCGGGTCTGCCCAACGGAAATCCTTTGCCAGCAAGCCTGCGTGCGCAACAACGCCGAGGAATGCGCCCCGGTGCTGATCGGTTTGCTACAGCGTTACGCGGTGGATAACGCTCACTTCAGCGAACACCCATTCCAGCGCGCCACGCCCACCGGCAAGCGCATCGCCGTGGTCGGCGCCGGGCCGGCGGGGTTGTCCTGTGCCCATCGCAGCGCCCTGCACGGCCACGACGTGGTGATTTTCGAAGCCCGGGAAAAAGCCGGCGGCCTGAATGAATACGGGATCGCCAAGTACAAACTGGTGGATGACTTCGCGCAAAAGGAACTGGATTTCCTGCTGCAGATCGGCGGCATCGAAATCCGCCACGGCCAGCGCCTGGGCGACAACCTGACCTTGAGCGAGCTGCACCAGCAATTCGACGCGGTGTTCCTCGGCCTCGGCCTGGCCGCCAGCAAACAGCTCGGCCTGCCGCACGAGGACGCCCCCGGCCTGCTCGCCGCCACCGACTACATCCGCGAACTGCGCCAGGCCGACGACCTCAGCCAACTGCCCCTGGCCGACCGCTGCATCGTCCTTGGCGCCGGCAACACCGCCATCGACATGGCCGTGCAAATGGCCCGCCTCGGTGCCCGCGACGTGAATCTGGTGTACCGCCGTGGCCTGACCGAAATGGGCGCCACTGGCCACGAACAGGACATCGCCAAAGCCAACCAGGTGCGTCTGCTGACCTGGGCCCAGCCCGAAGAAGTGCTGCTCGACGACCAGGGCCATGTGCGCGGCATGCGCTTCGCCCGCACCCGCATGGTGGATGGCCGCCTGCAAGCCACCGGTGAGACCTTCGAACTGGCCGCCGACGCCATCTTCAAGGCCATCGGCCAGGGCTTCGATGACGAGGCCCTGCACGACCCGCTGGCCCACCAGCTGCAACGCCAGGGCGATCGCATCTTCGTCAACGAACAACTGCGCACCAGCATCCCCGGTGTGTATGCCGGCGGCGATTGCGTCAGCCTCGGCCAGGACCTCACCGTCCAGGCCGTGCAACACGGCAAGCTGGCCGCTGAAGCCATGCACGCCCAACTCATGCTGAATGTGGAGGCTGCGTAATGGCCGATCTCTCGATTGTGTTCGCCGGTATCAAAGCCCCCAATCCGTTCTGGCTGGCCTCCGCGCCGCCCACCGACAAGGCCTACAACGTGGTCCGCGCCTTTGAAGCCGGCTGGGGTGGCGTGGTCTGGAAAACCCTCGGCGAAGACCCGGCCGCGGTCAACGTCTCGTCACGTTATTCGGCACACTTTGGCGCCAACCGTGAAGTGCTCGGCATCAACAATATCGAGCTGATTACCGACCGGTCCCTGGAGATCAACCTGCGGGAAATCACCCAGGTGAAGAAGGACTGGCCGGACCGCGCGCTGATTGTGTCGCTGATGGTGCCGTGTGTTGAAGAGTCCTGGAAACATATCCTGCCCTTGGTGGAAGCCACCGGCTGTGACGGTATCGAGCTGAATTTCGGCTGCCCCCACGGCATGCCGGAACGCGGCATGGGCGCGGCCGTGGGCCAGGTGCCGGAGTACGTGGAACAGGTGACGCGCTGGTGCAAGACCTATTGCTCGCTGCCGGTGATCGTCAAGCTCACACCAAACATCACCGACATTCGCGTCGCGGCCCGGGCGGCTTATCGCGGCGGTGCGGATGCGGTGTCGCTGATCAACACCATCAACTCCATCACCAGTGTCGACCTGGAGCGCATGGTCGCCCTGCCGATGGTGGGCACCCAAAGCACTCACGGTGGCTACTGCGGCTCGGCGGTGAAACCGATTGCGTTGAACATGGTGGCGGAAATTGCCCGGGATCCGCAGACACAAGGCTTGCCGATCTGCGGGATCGGCGGGATCGGCAACTGGCGCGATGCGGCGGAATTCGTGGCCCTGGGCTGCGGCGCGGTGCAGGTGTGCACGGCGGCGATGCTGCACGGGTTTCGGATTGTCGAAGAGATGAAGGACGGGCTCTCGCGGTGGATGGATAGCCAGGGTTACAGCAGCCTGCAGGAGTTTTCCGGGCGGGCGGTGGGCAATACGACGGATTGGAAGTACCTGGATATCAACTATCAGGTGATCGCCAAGATCGATCAGGAAGCGTGCATTGGCTGTGGGCGCTGCCATATTGCTTGCGAGGATACGTCGCACCAGGCGATTGCCAGCTTGAAGCAGGCAGATGGGACGCATAAGTACGAGGTGATCGATGATGAGTGCGTGGGGTGCAACCTGTGCCAGATCACCTGCCCGGTGGCGGACTGTATCGAGATGGTGCCGGTGGATACCGGGAAGCCGTTTTTGAACTGGACGCAGGATCCACGTAATCCCTACCGGGAAGCGGTGTAACACTCCCAATGACCGTAGCAGCTGTCGAGCTTAAGCGAGGCTGCGTAGGGCGCACCACGGTCCGAGACTGAGTCGCGCCCCACGCAGCCTCGCTTGGGCTCGACAGCTGCTACGGGGGGAGGTTAACGCACGATAGGGTTTTGCCTCGTGTGCTCAAGGCTCCAACCCGATCCCCCGCAAAATCACACTCGTCACCGTCTGCACCGCCCGCTCAAACTGCATGTCCGACAACGGCTGATGGTCATTCAGGATGTTCACCTGATGATCAAAGTCGGCATAGTGCTGGGTCGACGCCCAGATCATGTACAGCAGGCTCGACGGCTCCACCGGCAAAATCCGCTTGTCCTCCACCCACTGGCGAATCTTCGCCTCTTTCATCTTGGCCCAGTCGTACAGGCTGACGTCCAGCGCCTCACCCAGGGTCGGCGCGCCGTGGATGATTTCATTGGCCCAGACTTTGGAGCCATACGGCCGGCTGCGCGAATGTTGCATCTTGGCGCGGATGTAGCTGCTGAGCACCACCCGCGGGTCGTCGAACATCTCGAAGCACAGGGCGTCCTGCTTCCACACTTCCAGCAGGTCGAACAACACCGCGCTGTACAGCTCGCTCTTGGTGCTGAAGTAGTAATGCAGGTTGGAGCGCGGCAGTTGCACTTCTTCAGCGATGTCGGCCATGGCGGTGCTGCCATAGCCCTTCTCGGCGAAGACTTTTTCAGCCGCCAGCAGAATCTTTTCGACGTTGACCCGACGAATACCGATCTTGTGATTGCCCATACGGGCTCCCTGACAACAACATTGCCTCAAGACTAACATCCGCTCTAGACCGCGGCGACACGCCACTGTGAAACTTCGTACAAGCACCTTCCCCGTGGAAAGCGGATTGGTTAGCATCGCCATCCCCTCGAAGGATCATTCCAATGACTATTCGACAGCGAGACGCGTGCGACGACCCGGTGCTGGGTGCACTGTGGGAACGCTCGGTGCGCGCCACCCATGACTTCCTCAGCGAAGACGATATCCAGCGCCTGCTGCCCCTGGTGCGCGACTGCTACCTGCCGATGCCCGCCCTTGAAGTGTGGGTGTACGAAGACGCCGAAGGGATTGCCGGCTTTGTCGGCACCGGCGGCAATAATGTCGAGATGTTGTTTATCGACCCGAGCCGCCGCGGCCAGGGCATCGGCCGCCAGTTGCTGGACTTCGTGCGCGCCCGCCACGACACCCTGCGCGTCGATGTAAACGAACAGAATCCACAGGCCGTGGGTTTCTACCTGCACTATGGTTTTATCCAGACCGGCCGCTCGCCCGTCGATGGCGAAGGCAAACCCTTCCCCTTGTTGCACATGGCTCTACCGAACGACTGACTCTCACCTGAAGGTATTGAACAATGTTGATCAAGAAGACCGTTACCACTGTCGCCCTGCTGGCCTCCCTGCTGGGCGCCTCGGCCGCGTTTGCCCACGCCCATCTGAAAAGCTCGGAGCCTGCCGCCGACAGCAGCGTCGCAGCTCCCAAAGACCTGCGCCTGACGTTCAGCGAAGGCGTTGAAGCGACCTTCACCAAGGTGTCCCTGAGCAAGGACGGCACCGAAGTGGCGATCAAGGGCCTCGAGACCCCGGACGCCGACAAGAAAGTCCTGGTGGTGACACCCGCCGCACCACTGGCCGCCGGCAACTACAAGGTCGTGTGGAACGCGGTCTCGGTTGATACCCATAAGAGCAACGGTGAATACAGCTTCAAGGTCGGCCAATAATCCATGGCCACCCTGCTGGTGCTGTGCCGCTTCCTGCATTTCATCGTGGTGCTGTTGATGTTCGGGGCCTGTGTGTTCAGGCCCTGGCTGCTGGGCGCGGGGCCGCAACCGGTGCTCGACCGTCAACTGTCGCGCATCACCCAAGGGTTGGCGTGGCTGGCACTGGTGTCGGGGGTGACGTGGTTGCTGTTGATCAGCGCGAGCATGGCCGGGGTTGGGCTGGGCGCGCTGGAGTGGTCGACGGTGCAGTTGGTGCTGGGTAAAACCTTCTTCGGCCAGGTCTGGACCTGGCACCTGGTGTTGAATGTGCTGCTGGTGCTCGGCCTGCTGACCCCGTGGAAAGCCGTGCGCCTGCCGCTTTGCGCACTGCTGCTGGCGACGCTGGCACCGGTGGGCCATGGCGCAATGCTCAATGGCCTGGCCGGGCAATTGCTGATCCTCAACCAGGTGGTGCACCTGCTGTGTGTCGGCGCCTGGCTCGGCGGCTTGCTCATGCTGGTGTTGATCCTCCGGCAATCGCCCCGCCCTGCATTGGAACCGATCCTGCAGCGTTTCAGCGGCGTCGGTTATGGCCTGGTCACCGGTTTGCTGGTGACCGGCCTGATCAACGTGCGGGTACTCACCGGGCAGCTCTGGCCAACGCCATTGTTCAGCGGGTTCGCCCTGATCCTGCTGATCAAGGTGCTGCTGGTGTTCGGCATGCTCGCACTGGCGCTGTTGAATCGCCTGCGGATCCATAACTGCGAGCAGCGACTGCCGGCGTTGAAGGCCAGTGTGAGACTAGAACTGTTACTAGGTGTTTCAGCGGTAGCTGCGGTTTCGTTGCTTGGCACCTTGCCGCCCATGGTTCTGAACGGCTGAAAAAAATAGCGCGGGCACGCTCAACGTAGGAGCTGGCTTGCCTGCGATACTGGCAACTCGGTCTCTCAGGTACACCGAGGTGATGCCATCGCAGGCAAGCCAGCTCCTACATTTGATCGGTGGCGCCACCCAAGTCATCGCACAACCTCTCCTTGACAACCCCCTTAAACCCCGCAAATATCGCCCCCAATGTTGTACGACAACGTATGACAGAAAAATAAAAACAACAAGAAAGACAAGGGAGCGTCACTGTGAGTCAACTCGTCCGCACTTTCTCCTGCACCACCCGCTTCGCCGCCATCGGCTTGAGCGGCCTGGCCTTCACCCTTCCCGTCACCGCCTCGGCGGAAGGCTTTATCGACGACACCAAAGCCACGCTGAACCTGCGCAACGCTTACTTCAATCGCAACTTCACCAACTCCGCCCATCCCCAGGCCAAGGCCGAAGAGTGGACGCAAAGTTTTATCCTTGATGCCAAGTCCGGCTTCACCCAAGGCACTGTCGGTTTCGGCCTGGACGTGCTGGGCCTGTACTCACAGAAACTCGACGGCGGCAAAGGCACCGCCGGTACCCAGTTGTTGCCGACCGGCAGCGATGGCCGCCCCGTGGACAATTTCGGCCGCCTGGGCGTGGCGTTGAAAACCCGATTGTCGAAGACCGAACTGAAAGTCGGCGAATGGATGCCAGTGCTCCCGATCCTGCGTTCGGATGACGGCCGCTCACTGCCGCAAACCTTCCGTGGCGGCCAGGTCACTTCCAGCGAGATTGCCGGCCTGACCCTGTACGGCGGCCAGTTCCGCGGCAACAGCCCGCGCAACGACGCGAGCATGGATGACATGTTCCTCAACGGCAGAGCCGCGTTCACCTCCGACCGCTTCAACTTCGGCGGCGGCGAATACACCTTCAACGACAAACGCACCCAGGTGGGCGTGTGGTACGCCGAACTCAGCGACATCTACCAACAGCAGTATTTCAACCTGACTCACAGCCAGCCGGTGGGCGACTGGACCCTGGGCGCCAACCTCGGGTTCTTCACCGGCAAGGAAGACGGCAAGGCCCTGGCCGGCGATCTCGACAACAAGACCGCGTTCGCCCTGCTGTCGGCCAAATACAAAGGCAACAGCTTCTATATCGGCCTGCAGAAACTCACCGGCGACAGCGCCTGGATGCGGGTCAACGGCACCAGCGGCGGCACCCTGGCCAACGACAGCTACAACGCCAGCTATGACAACGCCAAGGAAAAATCCTGGCAGGTACGGCACGACTTCAACTTCGTGGTGCTGGGCATTCCCGGGCTGACCATGATGAACCGCTACATCAGCGGCGATAACGTGCACACCGGGGCGATCACCAATGGCAAGGAATGGGGCCGCGAGTCGGAACTGGCCTACACGGTGCAGAGCGGCGCGCTGAAGGACCTGAATGTGCGGTGGCGCAATGCGACGATGCGTCGGGATTTCAGCACCAACGAGTTTGATGAGAACCGGATATTCATCAGTTACCCGCTGTCGTTGTTGTAGCGGTTTACAAACAACAGGAAAGGCTTTTGTGGTGAGGGAGCTTGATGTGGGTGGGGCAGCTTGTTGTGGCGAGGGAGCTTGCTGTGGCAAGGGAGCTTGCTGTGGCGAGGGAGCTTGCTGTGGCAAGGGAGCTTGCTGTGGCGAGGGAGCTTGCTGTGGCAAGGGAGCTTGCTGTGGCAAGGGAGCTTGCTGTGGCGAGGGAGCTTGCTCCCGCTGGAGTGCGAAGCGCTCCCGAGATTTTGGGGCCGCTACGCAGCCCAGCGGGAGCAAGCTCCCTCGCCACAGCAAGCTCCCCCCACCAAAGCAAGCTGCCCCACCACATCAAGCTCCCTCACCACAGGAAAGCGATGAACCTCAACCAACTTCGACCAATAGCGCGTTGACAAGTACAGGAAACCCTAACGATACTTCGGACTAGTCATACGACAACCTACAACAATAACGGGACCACCATGACCACCACAAACGCTCCTACCCCGTTCAACCGCCTGCTGCTCACTGGCGCCGCCGGTGGCCTGGGCAAAGTCCTGCGCGAACGCCTGCGCCCTTACGCCAAGGTGCTGCGCCTGTCGGACATTGCCGACATGGCCCCGGCTGCTGACGACAGAGAAGAAGTATTGCCCTGCGATCTTTCCGACAAACAAGCGGTGCACCACCTGGTGGAAGGCGTCGACGCAATCCTGCATTTCGGCGGCGTGTCGGTGGAGCGTTCCTTCGAGGAAGTGCTGGGGGCGAATATCTGCGGGATCTTCCACATCTATGAGGCTGCCCGCCGTCATGGGGTCAAGCGGGTGATCTTCGCCAGTTCCAACCACGTCATCGGCTTCTACAAACAGGACGAAGCCCTCGACGCCCACTCCCCGCGTCGCCCGGACAGCTACTACGGCCTGTCCAAATCCTATGGCGAGGACATGGCCAGTTTCTACTTCGACCGCTACGGCATCGAGACCGTCAGCATCCGCATTGGCTCTTCGTTCCCGGAACCGCAGAACCGCCGGATGATGCACACCTGGCTGAGCTTCGATGACCTGACCCAACTGCTCGAACGCGCGCTGTACACCCCAAACGTCGGCCACACCGTGGTCTACGGCATGTCGGATAACCTCGATGTGTGGTGGGACAACCGCTTCGCCGCGCACCTGGGCTTCACGCCGCGGGACACCTCCGAAGTGTTCCGCAAACAGGTGGAAGCCCAACCGATGCCCGCTGCCGACGACCCGGCGCGGGTGTACCAGGGCGGCGCGTTTTGTGCCGCCGGCCCGTTCGGTGACTGACCACAGACCAACCCAAGGGAATGAGTGGCCATGCAAGCAGAACTGATTGTCGACGCCCGCAATGCCGTGGGTGAATGCCCGGTATGGGTGCCCGAGGAAAACGCCCTGTACTGGGTGGATATTCCCAACGCCGAGCTGCAGCGCTGGAGCGCTGCCAGCGGCCAGGTGCAGGCCTGGAAAACCCCGCAGATGCTGGCCTGCATTGCGCGTACCCGCGCCGGCAGTTGGGTCGCGGGCATGGAAACCGGTTTTTTCCAGCTCACGCCCCATAACGACGGCAGGCTCGACACCACGCTTTTGGCCAGCGTCGAGCACGCCCGCCCGGACATGCGCCTGAACGACGGTCGCTGTGATCGCCAGGGCCGGTTCTGGGCCGGCAGCATGGTGCTGAACATGGGCGCCAATGCTGCCGAGGGCGCGCTGTATCGCTATGAAACCGGGCAACCCGTGCACACCGCACTCAACGGTTTCATCACGCCCAACGGCCTGGCCTTCAGCCCCGACGGGCGCACGATGTACCTTTCGGATTCACACCCGCTGATCCAGCAGGTCTGGGCCTTCGACTACGACATCGACAGCGGCACGCCGTCCAATCGCCGGCTGTTTGTGGACATGCACCAGTTCCTCGGCCGCCCCGACGGTGCCGCCGTGGATGCCGAAGGCTGCTACTGGATCTGCGCCAACGATGCCGGGCTGGTCCACCGTTTTACCCCCGATGGCCGCCTCGACCGCTCACTGGCCGTGCCGGTGAAAAAGCCCACCATGTGCGCCTTCGGTGGCAGCCGCCTGGACACTTTGTTCGTCACCTCGATCCGTGACGATCACAGTGTCCAGTCGCTGGCCGGTGGCGTGTTTGCCCTCAACCCCGGGGTTACCGGATTGCCGGAGCCCACCTTCATCCTCTAGCTGCATCGCTGTGCCTTGAATAAAACAATAACAAGACTGGAGAGACACCCCATGGACTTCAAACGCACCTTGCTCCTTGCTGCACTCCCCTTCACCTTCGTATTCGCCGGCGCCGCCCACGCGCTGGAAATCAAATTCGCCGACATCCACCCCGCCGGCTACCCCACCGTTGTCGCCGAAGAGCAACTGGGCAAAACCCTGGTCGCCGAAAGCAAGGGCGGCCTGACCTTCAAGATGTTCCCCGGCGGCGTGCTGGGCTCGGAAAAGGAAGTGGTCGAGCAGGCCCAGGTCGGCGCGATCCAGATGGCCCGGGTCAGCCTCGGCATCGTCGGGCCGGTGGTGCCGGACGTGAACGTGTTCAACATGCCGTTCGTGTTCCGTGACCAGGTGCACATGCGCAAGGTCATCGACGGCGAGATCGGCGATGAAATCCTCGCCAAGATCACCGACTCGGAATTCAACCTGGTGGCACTGGCCTGGATGGACGGCGGCACGCGCAACATCTACACCAAGAAACCGGTGCGCAAGATCGAAGATCTCAAAGGCATGAAGATCCGCGTGCAGGGCAACCCGATCTTCATCGAAACCATCAACGCCATGGGCGGCAACGGCATTGCCATGGACACCGGCGAGATCTTCAGCGCCCTGCAGACCGGGGTGATCGACGGCGCCGAAAACAACCCGCCCACCCTGCTGGAACACAACCACTACCAGAACGCCAAGTTCTACAGCCTCACCGGCCACCTGATCCTGCCCGAGCCCATCGTGATGTCGAAAATCACCTGGAACAAGCTCACCCCGGAGCAACAGGTGCTGGTGAAAAACACCGCCAAGGCCGCGCAGATCCAGGAGCGTGAACTGTGGGACGCCAAGTCCGCCAGCAGTGAAGCCAAGCTCAAGGCCGCCGGCGTGGAGTTCATCGACATCGACAAAAAACCGTTCTATGAGGCCACCGCCTCGATCCGCGACAAGTACGGCGCACCTTACGCCGACCTGATCAAGCGCATCGAAGCCGTCGAGTAATCCGCCCTCCCCTTATAGACAAGGCCCGGCGCGGTCAGCACCGACGCGCCCGGTCACGGTGAACGCCATGAAGAATTTACTGCTGCGCATCAACGACCGCATCTACATGAGCTGCATCTGGGTCGCCGGCCTCGCCGTCCTCGGTGTCGCCCTGATCATCCCCTGGGGCATCTTCGCCCGCTATGTCCTCGGCACCGGCTCCAGCTGGCCCGAGCCCACTGCCATCCTGCTGATGCTGGTGTTCACCTTTGTCGGCGCCGCCGCCAGTTACCGTGCCGGGGCGCACATGTCGGTGGCCATGGTCACCGACCGCCTGCCGCCGGGCCAACGCAAAGTCGTGGGTATCGTCTCGCAATTGTTGATGGGCACCATCTGCCTGTTCATGGCGATCTGGGGCACCAAGCTGTGCCTGTCCACCTGGAACCAGTTCATGAGCGCCATGCCGACCTTGCGGGTGGGCATCACCTATATGCCGATCCCGGTTGGCGGCCTGCTGACGCTGATTTTTGTGCTGGAAAAACTCCTGCTCGGTGACCAGAGCAACCGTCGGGTCGTGCGCTTCGACCTGGTTGAAGAAAGTGAAGGGGCTGCCTGAATGGACGCATTGATTCTGTTGGGCAGCTTTATCGCCTTGATCCTGATCGGCATGCCGGTGGCCTACGCCCTGGGGCTTTCTGCGCTGATCGGCGCATGGTGGATCGACATTCCGTTCCAGGCCCTGATGATTCAGGTGGCCGGCGGGGTGAACAAGTTTTCGCTGATGGCGATCCCGTTCTTCGTGCTGGCCGGGGCGATCATGGCCGAGGGCGGCATGTCCCGCCGGCTGGTGGCGTTTGCCGGGGTGCTGGTGGGGTTTGTGCGCGGTGGTTTGTCCCTGGTGAACATCATGGCCTCGACGTTTTTCGGGGCGATCTCCGGCTCGTCGGTGGCCGATACCGCGTCGGTGGGTTCGGTGCTGATTCCGGAAATGGAACGCCAGGGGTATCCCCGTGAATTCGCCACCGCCGTCACCGTGAGCGGTTCGGTGCAAGCCTTGCTGACGCCACCCAGCCACAACTCGGTGCTCTACTCCCTGGCGGCCGGCGGCACGGTGTCCATCGCCTCGCTGTTCATGGCCGGCGTGGTTCCGGGCCTGCTGATGAGCGCCTGCCTGATGGTGCTGTGCCTGATCTTCGCGAAAAAGCGCAACTACCCCAAGGGCGAAGTGATTCCCCTGAAACAGGCACTGAAAATCTGCGCCGACGCCCTGTGGGGCTTGATGGCGATGGTGATCATCCTCGGCGGGATTCTGTCGGGCATCTTCACCGCCACCGAGTCGGCGGCGATTGCGGTGCTGTGGGCGTTCTTCGTGACCATGTTCATCTACCGCGACTACAAGTGGAGCGAACTGCCCAAGCTGATGCACCGCACGGTGCGCACGATTTCCATCGTGATGATCCTGATCGCATTCGCCGCCAGCTTCGGCTACATCATGACCCTGATGCAGATCCCGGCCAAGATCACCACGATGTTCCTGACCCTGTCGGACAACCGCTACGTGATCCTGATGTGCATCAACGCCATGCTGTTGTTGCTCGGCACGGTGATGGACATGGCGCCGCTGATTCTGATCCTCACGCCGATCTTGCTGCCGGTGGTCCTGGGCATTGGCGTCGACCCGGTGCACTTCGGCATGATCATGCTGGTGAACCTCGGCATCGGCCTGATCACCCCGCCGGTGGGCGCGGTGCTGTTTGTGGGGGCGGCGGTGGGCAAGGTCAGCATCGAGAAAACCGTGAAGGCGCTGCTGCCGTTTTATGGCGTGCTGTTTTTGGTGCTGATGGCCGTGACCTACATTCCGGCGTTATCGTTGTGGTTGCCTGGGTTGGTGCTATAACCCCCGCACTGCGTGTGGCGAGGGAGCGGTTGTGATGAGGGAGCTGCTGTGGCAAGGGAGCTGTTGTGGCAAGGGAGCTTGCTCCCGCTGGGCTGCGCAGCGGCCCCAAAATCTTGGGAGCGCTTCGCACTCCAGCGGGAGCAAGCTCCCTCGCCACAGCAAGCCCCCCCTCACAACAACAAGCTCACCTGCCACAGAAGCATTCATCATCCAATAGGTCTGCTGACACTCATGATGCTTGAACTCGAAGATAACCTCACCCGCCTGACGCTCTCACCGGAGTTGGGTGGGAGTATCGTCAACTGGACAGTACGCAGCAGCGGCCAATCCTTGCTGCGCCACACTGATGAACCAGCCTTGGCCAGCGGCCTGCCGGGCAAGCTGGGGTGTTTCCCGCTGGCGCCCTGGTCGAACCGGATTGCCGAGGGTGGCTTCGATAATCCCTCCGGATGGCTGGCCCTTGAAGCCAACAGCCCGCTCGACCCACTGCCAATTCATGGCAGCGCCTGGCAACAGGCGTGGCAGGTCATCAGCCAGTCGGCAGACGAGGTGCTGCTGCAACTGGACAGCACCACACCGTTTGCCTATCGCGCCGAGCAGCGCTTTCAGTTGAGGGACGGCAGGTTGAGCATCAACCTGCGGGTCACCCATCTGGCGGAGCAGGCGGCGTGGCATGGGCTGGGGTTGCATCCGTATCTGCCACGCAGGCCGGGCACGCGGTTGCAGGCCAAGGCTTCGCAGGTGTGGATGAGTGATGCAACGAAACTGGCGACGGGCCTGGCTGCCGTGCCCGCCGAGTGGGATTTTCAGCAGCTGAAATCGCTACCCGAGGCGCTGGTGGACAATGGTTTTTGCCAATGGGACGGGCGTTGCCTGATCCAGCAGCCGCAGCTGGGTTACACCCTGGAATGCCAGGCCACCGGCAGCGACTACTTCCTGCTGTACTGCCCGCCGGGGTTGGACTTTTTCTGCTTCGAACCGGTGAGTCATCCGGTAAATGCCCATCACCTGTCGGAAAGGCCGGGCTTGAAATTGCTGGAGAAAGGTCAATCGGCAGAGCTGGGTTTCAGCCTGCAATACAACCCTCTCTAACCACACAAAACCCATGTGGGAGCTGGCTTGCCTGCGATGCAGGCAACTCGGTCTTTCAGGCACACCGAGGTGATGCTATCGCAGGCAAGCCAGCTCCTACATTGATTGCATTCCACAATGGAGACTTGCGGTGTGTCAGGGCGGGGTGTTTTTCAGGCGCCCCGCCGTGTCGATACTCACCACCACCGACAACCCCGGCCGCAGCCGCTCACTCTGTTCCTGCCCCGGGTCCACGGTGATCCGCACCGGCACCCGCTGGGCGATCTTCACGAAGTTGCCGGTCGCGTTATCCGCCTGCAACAAGCTGAACTCGGAACCGGTCGCTGGCGAAACACGCTGCACCGTGCCATGAAACTTGCGGTGGTCCAGGGCATCCACGGTGAAGGTCACCGGCTGGCCTACCTGCACGTTGTCCATCTGGGTTTCTTTCATGTTGGCGATCACCCACAGCTGGTTCGGCACCAGCGCCATCAACTGCGCACCGCTGTTGACGTAGGCCCCGAGGCGCACGCCAATCTGCCCCAGTTGCCCGTCACGCGGGGCGATGATCCGGGTGTTCGACAGGTCGATACGCGCCAGTTCCACCGCCGCATCGGCACTGGCCACCGCCGCTTCCAGCGAACCACGATTGACGATCACCGTCTGCAAATCCTGCCGGGCGATTTCCAGGTTGGCCTGGGCCTGGGCCACGGCCGCAATGGTCTGCGCGTTGGCGGCGCGGGTCACGTCCAGCTCGCGCTTGGACACCGAACCGTCGCTGATCAACTCTTCGTTGCGGCGCAAATCTGCGGTGCTCTTGCGGGCCTGGGCCTGGCTGTCCATCAAGGCCGCCTGGCGCAGCTTGATGGTCGCCTCGGCGCTGTTGCGTTGCTGCACCACATTGGCCAGCGACGCCTGCTGCACCGCCAGTTGCGCCAGGGCCTGGTCGAGGCGCTGCTTGTAGATGCGGTCATCGAGGCGCACCAGCAAATCCCCTGCCTTGACGTACTGGAAGTCCGTCACCGGCACTTCATACACGTAGCCGCTGAGCTGCGGCCCGATGATCGTCACCTGGCCACGCACCAGGGCGTTCTCGGTGGTTTCCACGGCGCTGCTGAAGGGCGGCAACTGCCAGGCGTAGAGCACGATCAGCACGCCGACAATCGCAATCGCGGCAAAGCCCATGGAAGAGATGATGCGCACCCGCAACGAGCGGGGTTCGGTGGCCGGCATGCTCGGTGGCGCGGTGCCTTCCGGCGTGGAAGCGATGGCGTTGGTGGTAGTCGTCGTCGGTTCGGTCATGAAGAAAGTGCGCCGCTGGGTTGAACGGGAGGCGCTGCACTGGCGGCAGCTTTAGTGGTACTCATCAGCCAGAGGCTGCGGATAAAAATCCAGATCATGGTGAGGATGGCGATGATCGCGATCAGCATGAACACATCGTTATAGGCCATCACATTCGCCTCACGGGTGGCCGCCGTGGCCAGGCTGCGAATGCCCATCAGGTTACGCAACTCGGGGTCGGCAATCACCCCGCCATAGGCCGAGCCGCCGCTGGCCACCCGCGCCGCCACACGTGGGTCGAGCAAGGTCAGGTGTTCGACGATCATGCTGGAATGGAATTTCTCCCGCACGATCTGGAACGTCCCCAGCAATGCCGCACCGATCAGGCCACCGAGGTTCTGGCAGATCCCGAACAGCACCGAGAAGCTCACCAGGTTCCTGGGGTTGGTCAGCACGTTTTTCGTGCCCAACACCATGGTCGGCCCGAGGAAAAACGTGCCGCCAAAGCCTAGCAGGAACTGGCTGATGTACATGTTTTGCGGGCGCGTGAGGTTGCTGGAGAAACTGTCCATCACCGAGCCTGTGGCCATGAAGGCCAGGGAGATGATCAGCGGCATCAGCAAGTGCGAGGGGTTGATGGTCAGCGCGCTGACGGCCAGGCCGGCAATCGCCCCCGCCAGCATCACCCAATACAGCGTGCGCATCTGCTCGTTGCTCATGTTCAGCATCTGCATGAAGCCCACGGCGCCGGTGGACTGCTCCGAGAGCACCATGCGAATCAGGATTACCGCCAGCGCCAGGCGAATCATCGCCCCGCTGCCCAGCCAGCGGGTCATCAGCAACGGGTTGGCGCGGTTATGCTCGATGGCCAGGCCGGCCATGATCAGCACCAGCGAGCAGGCCGAGGCGATACCGATCCACGGCGCCTCCAGCCACCAGTCGATTCGCCCCAGGGACAGCACAGCGCAGAGCAAGGCGACGCCGGTGGCGAGGATCGCGAAGGTGAGGAAGTCGAGTTTTTCGAAGGTCTTGAAGCGGTCGCCTGGGGGCAGCTTGAGCAGGAACACACAGCCCAGGCAGGTCAGGGCCATGCCCAGTTCGAACAGATACAGGCCGCGCCATTCGGCGATTTGCAGCAGGTCTTCGGAGAATAACCGGGCCAGGGGTAACGCGAGCTGTGCGGTGCCCAGGCCGAGTACCAGGGCTTTCATCCGCCATTTTGCGGGGAAGGCCTGGATCATATAGTACAGGCCCAGGGAACTGAGGGCGGCGCCGACCATGCCATGGGCGGCCCGTACGGCGATGGCGGAGCTGAGGTCGTTGACGAACAGGTGGCCGAAGGTGACCAGGGCGTAGAGCACCAGGAACACTTCGGTGAAGGCCCGCAGGCCGAATTGCTGGCGGAACTTCACCAGCAGCAGGTTCATCGAGACGTTGGTCATCACGTAGGCGGCGGGGAGCCAGGCCATTTCTGCGGTGGTGGCGCCCAAGGCGCCTTGCAGGTACACCAGGTTGGCGATCACCAGCGAGTTGCCGAGGCCGCCGGTGATTGCCACCAGCACGCCGACCAGGGCATAGGCCCAGCGCTTGCGGGTGGAATGCAGCGGCGTCGACGGCGAGCCCGGCAGGCTCGGGCGTTCGTGGGGCTGCCAGGTGTGGGGGGTGTATTTGTCCATTCGGTGACCTTGATGAACCGACGTGCAAGGTCGGTGAAACCATTACTCATAGAGTAGTTAACCTGAGTCCGGTTCATCTTGCCATCTTGGGATGGGGGATGGGTTGGTGTGTATATCCGTTGCTGCGGTCAGGGCCGCTATGGGTTCCGCCCTTACGGCGGCTCACTTTTGAAAAGCGCAAAAGTAAGCAAAACGCTCTTGCCCCACCACTCGGCACCTCGCTTGGGCTCGGTGTGCCCTCAGCTCCGGTATTACTCCGCGGGCCGCCGCGACGGGGCGTCCCTGCCCCGTCGCGGCTAAACCGGCGTCCTGCCGGTTTACCCGCTCCGTACTACCTGCGTTCGGCCAGCGTGGTTTAACGGGGCGCCTAAGATCAAGATCAAAAGCAGATCAACAGCACAGCACAGCGGCCTACAGGCCGGCTTGAGTGTGGTGAAGCAAAAGCAACATCAAATCTAAAGCGACCACGGTCCACTGTAGGAGCTGGCTTGCCGGCGATGGCATCACCTCGGTGTATCTGATGTACCGAGTTGTCTGCATCGCCGGCAAGCCAGCTCCTACAGAAAAGCGGCTTTTGCCTTTGCTTCTACCACTCAGGTCGGCTTTCAGGCCGCCGTGCTTTTGATTTTGATTTTGATCTGACTGCCCCATTCAGCCCGGAGTGAGGAACACCGAGCCTAGGCGAGGTGCCGACAGGCGGGGCAGAGCGTTTTGGTTACTTTGCCGCTTTTGCAAAGTGAGTCGCTGTAAGAGCGAAACCATAGGCGGCCGTTACCTGAATAACGGATATGTACACCCACCCCCTCAAATCCACCCCAACCAACTCCAATACGTAGCCGCAAACACCAACATCAACCCATACCCAATCAACGTCACCAAAATCCCAACCTTGGCAAACTGCCGCGCCGTAAACGTCCCCGTCCCCAAACACACCATGTTCTGCGGCGCATTGATCGGCAGGATAAACCCGTAGCTCATCACAAACCCCAACAACATCGTCATCCCCAGCCGACTGAACTCCCCAGGCAACGTCTGCAACACCGCAATCAAAATCGGCAACAACGCCGAGGTCAACGCCGTGGCACTGGCAAACCCCAGGTGAATCACAATCAGAAACGCCCCCAGAATCGCAAACACCCCAAGCGGCCCCACCTGATCCAACCCGGTGTGCGCCACCACCTGAGATCCCAGCCACTGTCCCGCCTGGGTAGTCAGCAACGCCGTGCCCAGGCTGATGCCAACCCCAAACACAATCACCGTGCCCCACGGAATCCGCGACTGCACATCCTTCCAGGTCATCACCCCAATCCCCGGCATCAGCAAAAACACCAACCCGGCATACGTCGTGGAGGTCGTATCAAAGCTGTGCAACCGGCCCTCCGTGGCCCACGCCAGCAACAGCAACACCGACACCGTCAGCAAGCGCTTCTGCGGCCCGGTCATCGGCCCGATGTCCGCCAGCGACTGCGCCACCGCCTCCTTGCCCCCAGGAATGCTGTCACTCTCCGGCGGCAACAGCTTCAATACCAGAAACAGCAACACCGCCGACATGATCAGCGCCCACGGCGCCCCCGCGATCAACCAGTCGATCCACGACACCCGCTGCCCCAGCATCTTGTCCATGAAACCCACCGTCAGCAGGTTCTGCGCCGCCGCGGTCTGGATGCCGACGTTCCAGATGCTGGTGCCCTGGGCCACGACGATCATGATCCCGGCCGCGATGTTGGAACGCTTGTCCACACCAAACGCCGCAATCACCCCCATCATGATCGGCACCACGCACGCGCTGCGGGCTGTGGCACTGGGCACCACCAGGCTGAGAAGGACGGTCACCGCAATCGCCCCGACAAGAATCCCCCGGGTGCTGGTGCCCACGCGGGTCAAGGTGACCAGCGCGATGCGCCGGTCCAGGCCGGTGTGGGTCATGGCCGCCGCGATAAACAGCGCCCCCGCCACCAATGCCAACGCCGGGTTGGAGAACCCGGTCAACGCCATACTGATGGCCGGGCTGGAACCGATCAGGTGCGTCGGGTCTTGCAGCGACGGCGCAGTGCCAAGCAAAAACGCCATCAGGGAGGTAATCATGATCGCGCTGGCCTCATAGGAGACCGCTTCGGTGATCCACACCACCACGGCAAACGCGAGGATCGCCAGCATCCGGTGCCCGGCCACCGGCAAGTCAGCCGGCAGCGGCAACAGCAGCACGCCGGCCATCACCAGCACGCCGACCACCAGGCCCAAGGGCAACTTGAAGGAAGCAGCAGTTGTTGCGGGGGCGCTCATGGGGTTCTCCGTCGACCTTTAAATCAGGCCGACAGCATGAGGCAAAGCGTCACGTCCGGTGTTGACGGGTATCAAGGCCCTGGGCCAATAACTGGCTCAACACCGCTCGCAACTTGCCGGGCTTGACCGGTTTGTTCAGCAACGGCGCGCCCAGGCGCTGCAAGGCGCGGCGGCACTGGTCAGTGCGGTCGGCGGTGATGATCACCGCCGGGATACGGCAGCCAAAATGCTCGCGTAACTCGCGCACGACCTCGCAGCCCACCACACCATGGTCCAGGTGATAGTCGGCCAGGATCAGCTCCGGCGCCCTGCCCTGCAACGCCACCAGCGCGTCCGCCTGGTCGGTGGCGGTGACCACCTCGCAGCCCCACTGCCCCAGCAACGCGCTCATGCTGTCGAGGATGCTGACTTCGTTGTCGAGCACCAGCAGGCGGCGGCCCGGCAACGGATTGCCGGCGCCCGGTTGCGCCGCCACCACGCTGATGGGCAACGGCATTTCCTCGCTGATGGGCACTTCGATGCTGAACATCGAGCCGCGCCCCGGCCACGAACGCACCGCCACCGGATACCCGAGGATCTCGGCGATGCGCTCGACAATCGCCAGCCCCAGCCCGACGCCTTTGCGGTCGGCAGCGCGGCCCACGTCCAGTTGATTGAACTCCAGGAAGATCGAATCCAGACGGTCCGCCGCAATCCCGCGGCCGGTGTCCCACACTTCCAGGCGCAGGCGATCGCCCCGGCGCCGCGCCCCCAGCAGGATGCAGCCCGCGCTGGTGTAGCGGCAGGCGTTGCTGAGGAAGTTGCGCAGGATGCGGGTCATCAGCCGCAGGTCGGTGTTGATCGCGTAGCGGCCGGTGTGCGCTCGCAGGTTCAGCCCCTTTGCTGCGGCGACCGACTGGAATTCCGAGACCAGCGGCGCGAACAGTTCGTCGAGGCGGTACAGGGCGATGTCCGGCTTGACCGCCGCCTGGTCGAGACGGGAGATGTCCAGCAGGTCGGTGAGCAAATCCTCGGCGCCTTCCAGGGCCTGGTGGGTGCGCTCCACCAGCACCTGTTCGACACTGGGCAAGTTGCGCTCGCGCAGGGTGGAGATCAGCAGGCGCGCGGCATTGAGGGGTTGCAGCAGGTCATGGCTGGCAGCGGCGAGGTATTTGTCCTTGCTGCGGTTGGCCGCCTGGGCGGCGTCCCGGGCATCGCGCAGGTCTTGCTCGATCCGCTCGCGTTGGGCGATCTGCTGTTGCAGATTGTGGTTGGCTTCCAGCAACTCGTCGGTGCGTGCCGCAACGCGCTGCTCCAGTTCATCGTTGAGGCGAATGTAGCGTTTGCGCTCGGCCTCCAGTTCATCGAGGCGCGCGGTCAGTTCCGGGTAATGACTCTTGCGCGCCGAATGGTTGCCCAGCCCCAGCAGCCCGGCGAGGGCCCGTTGCTGATCGTCAGAGAGCTTCGCCATAGACGACCTCGACGTCACGCTGGCTGGATTCGCGCGGGTTGGTGAGGATGCACGGGTCGTGCATCGCGTGCTGCGACAAAAACGGAATGTCCGCCACCCGCACGCCATGCAGGCCGAGGGTTTCGTGGAAGCCGATCGCGTGCTTGAGCGCGATCAGATGCTCCACCAGCCGGCCGCAGATTTGCCGATGGTTGAGGCCCCGGCAATCGATGCCGAAGGTCTCGGCAATCACCTTGAAGCGCTCCGGCGCCGAGTTGTAGTTGAACGCCACCACGTGTTCCACCAGCACCGCGTTGCACAGGCCATGAGGCAGGTCGAGAAACCCGCCGAGGCTGTGGGACATGGCATGCACCGCGCCGAGAATCGCATTGGAAAACGCCAGCCCGGCCTGCATGCTGCCGAGCATGATTTTTTCCCGCAGGGCGATGTCGCCGGGGTTGGCGATCATCTGCACCAGGTTGCCGTTGATCAGCCGCATGGCTTCCAGGGCGTGGGGATCGGTCAACGGGCCGTGGCCGGTAGACACGAACGCTTCGATGGCGTGCACCAGCGCATCGATGCCGGTACAGGCCGAAAGGAACGGGTCCATGCTCGCCGTGGTTTCCGGGTCGATCAGCGACACATCGGGCACCACCGCCTTGCTGACGATGGAAAACTTCATGCGCTCCTGCTGGTCGGAAATGATCACGAACTGCGAGACATCCGCCGAGCTGCCGGCGGTGGTCGGGATCAGGATCAGCGGCGGGCTCGGCACGCGGATGGTGTCGACGCCTTCGAACTCCAGGATGCTGCGGCCGTGGGCGACCACGATGCCGATGGCCTTGCCGCAGTCCATCGGGCTGCCGCCGCCGACGGCGACGATCACGTCGCAATGGTTTTCGCGGTAGACCTCGGCGCCGAGCATCACCTCTTCAACCCGGGGGTTGGGCGAGACGGCGGTGTACAGGCAGTAGTCAATGCCGATGGCTTGCAGGCTGGCTTCGACATCGGCCACCCAGCCGACGGCGACCACACCGGGGTCGCTGACCACCAGCACCTTGCGCGCGCCAAAGGTCTTGGCGTAATTGCCTACGTTGTGCCGGCAGCCGGCGCCAAAGATGATTTCAGGGGAAACGAATTTACGCAGGAGACTCAGGTTCGGGCTCATTGGTAAGCCTGTTTTTATTATTTTGGAGAATGCACCCCACACTAACCCATCCGGCACTGAATGCAATCAGACCAATGGGTAGCGCTGGACCCGCGACCCACGGCACGATCTACTACTTTGGTACTGGTTTCCCTCTCTATCGTCGCATTCCCAAGGGATCGAGACTGGCATGTAATAGCCGCATGCCCCTATGGATTGGACCGGCTTGAATAAGCAAAAAAATAAGGTGAACGGCCATGTACAAAATTCTGATTGCCGACGATCACCCGCTGTTTCGCGAAGCGATCCACAACGTCATCAGCGACGGGTTCCCGGGCAGCGAAGTGATGGAGACCGCCGACCTGGACAGCGCCCTGGCCCTGACCCAGGAGCACGATGACCTGGACCTGATCCTGCTGGACCTGAACATGCCCGGCATGCACGGCCTCAATGGCCTGATCAACCTGCGCAACGAGGCGCCGACGATTCCGGTGGTGATCGTGTCTGCCGAGCAGGACAAGCAGATCGTCCTGCAAGCCATCACCTATGGCGCGGTGGGGTTTATCACCAAGTCCTCGCCCAGGCTGCAAATGACCGAGGCGATCCAACAGATTCTCAACGGCAATGTGTATTTGCCGCCGGACATCATTCGCAGTCAGAAAATCGGCGGGCAGCGGCGCATGAATGATTGCCTGAGGCTTGCGCCGGAACTGCTGCAAGCGCTGACCCGCAAGCAATTGCTGGTGCTGGAGCGGATGACCAAGGGCGACTCGAACAAGCAAATTGCCTATAGCCTGGAAATTGCCGAGACCACGGTGAAGGCCCATGTCTCGGCGATCTTGCGCAAGTTGAATGTGCACAACCGGGTGCAGGCGATTCTCAGTGCCGGGGATATCGACTTCAGCGCCTATCTGCGGCGCTGATACCGCAGTACCTGGAAGTTGAGCCTTTTTCAAGGCGCCTGGATGAGGGCCCGCGCCAACATGCCCACCGCCACCAGCACACACAGGGTGGCGAAGCCCACCTGCAGGGTGCGCGCCTTGATCACCGAGCACAGGCGCCGCCCCGCCAACATGCCGACGATGCTCGAGCCGATAAACACCCAGCCCATCGGCTCGATACGGACCCCGGCATGAAACGCCCCGACCACGCCGACCAACGAGATCAGGCTGATCACCATCAGGGAGGTGGCGACGATGCCGCGCATCTGCACATCGGTCAGTTGCTTGAACGCCGGCACAATCAGAAAGCCGCCGCCCACGCCGAGCAGGCCCGACACCGCACCGGTCACTGCGCCAAGGGCCGCCAGGGTGGCGGTGCACTTGGCGGTCCAGGAAAAGCGCCCGGTCTGCTGGTCGAGCATGCAGTTCTTCTGGCCCCAGGACGCGGTACCGTGGTCGCTTGGCCCGGCCTCAATCTTCTCCCGCTGCAGCATGCGCCAGGCCACCAGCACCATCAGCGCGCTGAACAGGCCCATCAGGACCTTCTCCGGCATCTGGTGGGCGAAGAACACCCCAAGCGGCGAAAACAGCGCGCCGAGCAGCGCAATCAGCAGCGCCGCGCGGTAACGCACCAGGCCATGGCGCAAGCCGTCGGCTGCACCCACGGCCGCAGCCGCACCCACGGCGAATAACGACACCGGTGCGGCCTGGGTCATGGTCAGACCCAGCCCCAACACCAGCGCCGGGACGCCAAGAATACCGCCTCCGGCACCGGTCAAACCCATGACCAAGCCCATCAACACACCCAGCAAACTTGCCAGCAGCATAGGGTTGCCTCAATCCACCTTGGCCAGACGGGTCAGCCACTCGCGGCCCTTGAGCATGCCGTTCCAGTAGAACCACGGCAGGAAGCTCGCCTTGAGGAACCACGCCGAACGCCGCGCCACGGTCGGGTCGAGGGGAAAGGTCGGCAGCAGCTTGCCGCCGTAGCCGAACTCGGCCAGCACCACCTTGCCCTTCTCCACCGTCAGCGGGCAGGAACCATAGCCGTCGTACTTGAGAGGCAAAGGCGCCTGTTTGCGCAGGGCCAGCAGGTTTTCCGCCACCACCACGATTTGCTTGCGCACCGCCGCGGCGGTTTTCGCGTTGGTGGTGGAGCACACATCGCCCAGGCCGAAGATGTGCGGGTAGCGCAGGTGTTGCAGGCTCTGGGGATTCACTTCGCACCAGCCGGCGGCATCGGCCAGTGGGCTGTTGCGGATAAAGTCCGGGGAGACCTGCGGCGGGACCACGTGCAGCAGGTCGAAGGTTTTCTCTTCGACGCGCACGTTGCCATCGGCGTCCTTGATTTCAAACCAGGCCTTGCGCGCCGGGCCGTCGACTTTGACCAGGTTGGAGTTGAAGGCCAGTTGCGCCGAGTACTTTTCAACGTACTTCATCAGCGGCGGCACGAAGGTCGCCACGCCAAACAGGGCAGCGCCGGCCAGGTTGAATTCGACCTTGATGTTTTTCAGGTCACCCTGCCTGAGCCAGTGATCGCACGACAAGTACATGGCCTTTTGCGGGGCACCGGCGCATTTGATCGGCATGGCCGGCTGGGTAAAGATCGCCTTGCCCTGCTTGAGTTGCTGCACCAGTTGCCAGGTGTAGGCGGCATGTTGGTAGCTGTAGTTGGAGGTCACACCGTGTTGGCCGAGGGTCTCCGGCAGGCCTTCGATTTTTTCCCAGGCCAGGCGCAGGCCCGGGCACACGATGAGGTTTTTCCAGCTGACGCGCTGGCCGCTGTCGAGCACCAGGGTTTGCTCGTCGGGCAGCAATTCGCTGACCGCCGCCTGGATCCAGGTGACGCCGTTGGGCAGCACGTCGGCCATGGGGCGCACGGTCTTGGCAACGTCATAAGCGCCGCCGCCCACCAGGGTCCAGGCCGGCTGGTAGTAGTGATGGTCGCTGGGTTCGATCAGGATGAGGTTCAGGTGCGGGTCGCGCTTGAGCAGGCTGGCCAGCAGGCCGATGCCCGCCGAGCCGCCACCGATGACTACGATATCGCCACTGATGGTAGGGCCCCAGTGTTGGTCGTTCATGGTCTATGGCCTTTTTCAGTTAATGCACGCAAGGGTCGTTGCCGTATGGCACCACGCCCTAGCTGTTTGCCACCACGATGCCATCCTTTGCCTCGGGTCCTTTAATTCACTTAAGCTCACAAGGTTATGTGGAAACCTAACTGAATGTAAGTCGCCATTAGCTATCTGGGAAACCCGTCATGTCAGCGTTGATTCAATCCTTTCTGGACGAGGCGTCGTCGACCTACACCTACGTCGTCTATGAAACGGACGGTGGCCCGTGCGCCATCGTTGATTCGGTGCTCAACTACGACCCGGCCTCCGGGCGCACCGGCACCGGCCAGGCAGACCAGGTGATCGCGTTTGTGCGCGAGCATGGCTTGCAGGTGCAGTGGTTGCTGGAGACCCACGCCCATGCGGATCACTTGTCGGCTGCGCCGTACCTGCGTCGGCAGCTGGGCGGCAAGATCGCGATTGGCGAGTCCATCAGCAAGGTGCAGGGGGTGTTCAAGAACCTGTTCAACCTGGAGCCGGAATTTCGGGTGGACGGGTCGCAGTTCGATCATCTGTTTGCGCCGGATGAGGTTTTTCACATCGGCAAGCTGAAGGCCCAGGCGCTGCATGTGCCGGGGCATACGCCGGCGGATATGGCTTACCTGATTGAAGACTCGCTGATTCTGGTGGGCGATACGCTGTTCATGCCGGATGTGGGAACGGCACGTTGCGACTTTCCTGGTGGGGATGCGCGACAGCTCTTTGCGTCGATGCGCAAGTTGTTGGCCTTCCCGCCTGAAACCCGCCTTTATGTGTGCCATGACTATCCGCCTGAAGGCCGCGCGGCCAAGTGCCTGACCACGGTGGCGGAACAGCGGGCGGGGAATATTCATGTGCATGACGGGGTGGATGAGGCGGCGTTTGTAGAAATGCGCACCACGCGGGATGCCGGGTTGGGCATGCCGACGTTGTTGCTGCCGGCGATCCAGGTGAATGTGCGGGCCGGGGTGATGCCGCCGGCGGAAGAGAATGGAGTGGTGTATCTGAAGATTCCGCTCAACCAGCTCTGAAATGCATTATTGACAACTGTGGGAGCTGGCTTGCCTGCGATAGCGGTGTGTCAGACACCCCATCTGGCGGCTGGTACTCCGCTATCGCAGGCAAGCCAGCTCCCACAGTTGGGCTGTGTTGTTGTTTAGGAACAGGGCTCTTTAACCAAGGTTGATGCCGTTGGCCGGCAGCGGCAGCGCGGTTTTGTAGCGCACTTGCTTGAGGGCGAAGCTGGAGCGGATGTTGGCGACGCCCGGGACTTTGGTCAAAAAATCCATCATGAAGCGCTCCAAAGACTGGATGGTCGGCACCAGCACCCGGATCAAATAATCCGGGTCGCCGGCCATCAGGTAGCACTCCATCACTTCGGGGCGGTCCGAAATCGCCCCTTCAAATTGCTGCAATGCCAGTTCGTTCTGTTTTTCCAGGCTGACATGGATGAACACATTGACGTGCAACCCCAGCAGGTCGGCGTCCAGCAGCGTCACCTGGTCGCGTATCAGCCCCAGCTCTTCCATGGCCTTTACCCGGTTGAAACACGGGGTGGGCGACAGGTTGACCGAGCGGGCCAGGTCGGCGTTGGTGATGCGGGCGTTCTCCTGAAGAGCGTTCAGAATGCCGATATCGATACGGTCCAGTTTGCGCATGAGACAAAACCACCTGTTTATTATGTTTATGCAGTTTTTTTATCCCCAAATGATCTCCAACGCAACGAAACAGAGATAAATATTCTCCTGAGCCGAGCCTATGATTGTTGTAGGACAAGATTTCTTCTACCCGAAGAAGGACTGTCAGCTACCGCGCCCACTACAAGAAATTCACAAGATAGAGCGTAGAAAGCCATGACTCAGCAGTATGAACCACTGCGCCTGCACGTTCCCGAACCCTCGGGCCGCCCAGGCTGCAAGACCGACTTTACCTACCTGCGCCTGACTGACGCAGGCACCGTGCGCAAACCCCCTATCGACGTAGAACCGGCCGACACCGCCGACCTGGCCAAAGGCCTGATTCGCGTGCTCGACGATCAGGGCCAGGCCCTCGGCCCGTGGGCCGAAGGCGTACCGGTGGAGATTCTGCGCAAGGGCATGCGTGCCATGCTCAAGACGCGGATCTTCGACAACCGCATGGTGGTCGCCCAGCGTCAGAAAAAGATGTCGTTCTACATGCAAAGCCTTGGCGAAGAAGCCATCGGCAGCGCCCAGGCCCTGGCCTTGAACATCGACGACATGTGCTTCCCCACCTACCGCCAGCAAAGCATCCTGATGGCCCGGGAAGTGCCGCTGGTCGACCTGATCTGCCAACTGCTGTCCAACGAGCGTGATCCGCTCAAGGGTCGCCAGTTGCCGATCATGTACTCGGTAAAAGACTTCGGTTTCTTCACCATTTCCGGCAACCTCGCCACCCAATTCGTACAGGGCGTGGGCTGGGGCATGGCCTCGGCGATCAAGGGCGATACCAAGATTGCCTCGGCCTGGATCGGCGACGGCGCCACCGCCGAATCCGACTTCCACACCGCCCTCACCTTCGCCCACGTGTACCGGGCGCCGGTGATCCTTAACGTTGTGAACAACCAGTGGGCGATCTCCACCTTCCAGGCCATCGCCGGCGGTGAAGCCACGACCTTTGCCGGACGCGGCGTAGGTTGCGGCATCGCTTCCCTGCGGGTGGACGGCAACGACTTTGTCGCGGTGTACGCCGCCTCTGCCTGGGCCGCCGAACGCGCCCGCCGCAACCTGGGGCCGACCCTGATCGAGTGGGTGACCTACCGCGCCGGCCCTCACTCCACCTCCGATGACCCGTCCAAATACCGTCCCGCCGACGACTGGAGCCACTTCCCGTTGGGCGACCCGATTGCGCGCCTCAAGCAGCACCTGATCAAGATTGGCCAGTGGTCCGAAGAGGAGCACGCGGCGGTCAGTGCCGAGCTTGAAGCCGAAGTGCTCAAGGCGCAGAAAGAAGCCGAACAGTACGGCACCCTGGCCGGTGGCCAGATTCCAAGCGCCGCGACCATATTCGAGGACGTTTATAAAGAGATGCCGGAGCACTTGAAGCGCCAGCGTCAAGAGTTGGGGATCTGACATGAACGATCACAACAACAATATCCAGCTGGAAACCGCCATGACCACCACGACCATGACCATGATCCAAGCCTTGCGCTCGGCCATGGATGTGATGCTTGAGCGAGACGACAACGTGGTGGTGTTCGGCCAGGACGTCGGTTACTTCGGCGGCGTGTTCCGTTGCACCGAAGGCTTGCAGAACAAGTACGGCACCTCCCGGGTGTTCGACGCACCGATCTCCGAAAGCGGGATCGTCGGCGTGGCGGTCGGCATGGGCGCCTACGGCCTGCGCCCGGTGGCCGAGATTCAGTTCGCCGACTACGTGTACCCGGCCACTGACCAGATCATTTCCGAAGCCGCCCGCCTGCGTTATCGCTCGGCCGGCCAGTTCACCGCACCGTTGACCATGCGCATGCCCTGCGGCGGCGGCATCTACGGCGGCCAGACCCACAGCCAGAGTATCGAAGCGGTGTTCACCCAGGTCTGCGGCCTGCGCACAGTGATGCCGTCCAACCCTTACGACGCCAAGGGCTTGCTGATCGCCTCCATCGAAAACGATGACCCGGTGATCTTCCTCGAACCCAAGCGCCTGTATAACGGCCCGTTCGACGGCCACCACGACCGCCCGGTAACCCCGTGGTCGAAACACCCCCAAGCGCAAGTGCCGGACGGTTATTACACCGTGCCGCTGGATGTGGCCGCCATCGCCCGCCCAGGCAAGGATGTGACCATTCTCACCTACGGCACCACGGTGTATGTGTCGCAAGTCGCCGCTGAAGAAACCGGCATCGATGCCGAAGTCATCGACCTGCGCAGCCTGTGGCCGCTGGACCTGGAAACCATCGTCAACTCCGTGAAGAAAACCCGTCGCTGCGTGATCGTTCACGAAGCCACCCGTACCTGCGGGTTCGGCGCCGAGCTGGTGGCGCTGGTGCAGGAGCATTGCTTCCACTACCTGGAAGCGCCGATCGAGCGCGTTACCGGTTGGGATACCCCGTATCCCCACGCGCAAGAGTGGGCGTATTTCCCTGGCCCGACCCGAGTGGGCGCGGCTTTGCATCGGGTTATGGAGGTCTGAATGGGCACGCACGTTATCAAGATGCCGGACATCGGCGAAGGCATCGCAGAAGTTGAATTGTCGGTGTGGCACGTCAAGGTCGGCGACCTGGTGGTAGAAGACCAGGTGCTGGCGGATGTGATGACCGACAAGGCCATGGTGGACATTCCTTCGCCGGTGCACGGCAAGGTGATTTCCCTCGGCGGCGAGCCCGGCGAAGTCATGGCAGTGGGCAGTATCCTGATCAGCATTGAAGTGGAAGGCGCCGGCAATACCCGGGAGTCGGCGTTGTCAGCGGTGGTTGAAGACGTCGCGCCCGCTCCTGCTGCGAAAGTTGAAGCCAAGGCCGCGCCAGTGGTTGAGCCCAAGCCGGCAGCCAAGCCCGCGGTGGCGGCTGCACAAGCCCCCGTGGCCCGCGAGGCCGATGACCGCCCACTGGCCTCCCCGGCCGTGCGCAAACATGCGCTGGATGCTGGCATCCAGCTACGACTGGTCCAGGGTTCCGGCCCGGCCGGCCGGATTCTGCATGAAGATCTGGACGCTTACTTGCTCCAGGGTCCGGCGCAAAATGCCAATGCCTCCAACCCTTACGCCGAACGCAACGACGAACAGCAAATCCCGGTGATCGGCATGCGCCGCAAGATCGCCCAGCGCATGCAGGACGCCACCCGGCGCGCCGCGCATTTCAGCTATGTGGAAGAGATCGACGTCACCGCCCTCGACGAGTTACGCGTGCACCTCAACGAGAAGCACGGCGCCACCCGCGGCAAGCTGACCCTGCTGCCGTTCCTGGTACGGGCCATGGTTGTGGCGCTGCGGGACTTCCCGCAGATCAACGCGCGTTATGACGACGAAGCCCAGGTGATCACCCGCCTCGGCGCGGTGCATGTGGGCGTCGCCACCCAGAGCGATGTCGGCCTGATGGTGCCGGTGGTGCGGCATGCCGAAGCCCGCAACCTGTGGGGCACGGCGCAAGAAATCAACCGTTTGGCCAACGCTGCGCGCAATGGCAAGGCCAGTCGCGATGAGCTGTCGGGCTCGAGCATTACCCTGACCAGCCTGGGTGCCTTGGGCGGGATTGTCAGCACACCGGTGCTGAACCTGCCGGAAGTGGCCATCGTGGGGGTCAACCGGATTGTCGAACGGCCGATGGTGATCAAGGGCCAGATCGTGATTCGCAAGATGATGAACCTCTCCAGCTCCTTCGATCACCGGGTGGTCGATGGCATGGACGCGGCGCAATTCATCCAGGCCATCCGTGGCCTGCTCGAACAACCCGCCAGCCTGTTCCTGGAGTAACACATGTCTCAAACATTGCACACCACGCTGCTGATTATCGGCGGCGGGCCTGGCGGTTATGTGGCGGCGATTCGCGCTGGCCAACTGGGCATCCCGACCATCCTCGTGGAAGGCCAGTCCCTGGGCGGCACCTGCCTGAACATCGGCTGCATTCCCTCGAAAGCGCTGATTCATGTGGCCGAACAGTTCCAGCAAACCGTGCACCACAGCCTGGGTTCACCGTTGGGCATCGAAGTTGATGTGCCGACCCTGAATATCGGCAAAAGCGTGGAATGGAAAGACGGCATCGTCGACCGCCTGACCACCGGCGTTGCGGCGCTGCTGAAAAAGCACAAGGTGCAGGTCATTCAAGGCTGGGCCAAGGTCGTCGATGGCAAGACCGTCGACGTCGGCGACCAGCGCATCCAGTGCGAGCACCTGCTGCTGGCCACCGGTTCGAAAAGCGTCAACCTGCCGATGCTGCCGATTGGCGGGCCGATCATCTCCTCCACCGAAGCCCTGGCGCCGAAACGCATCCCTAAACGCCTGATCGTGGTGGGTGGCGGCTATATTGGCCTGGAGCTGGGGATTGCCTATCGCAAGCTCGGTGCCGAGGTCAGCGTGGTGGAGGCGCAGGACCGGATCCTGCCGGCCTACGACGCCGAACTGACCCAGCCGGTGGCCGAGTCCCTGAAACAGCTCGGGGTGAAGGTATTCCTGAAGCACAGCGTCACCGGCTTTGAGAACAGCACCCTGCAAGTGCGTGACCCCAGCGGGGATACGCTGTCGCTGGAAACCGACCAGGTCTTGGTTGCCGTTGGTCGCAAACCCAACACCCAGGGCTGGAACCTCGAAGCGCTGAACCTGGACATGAACGGCTCTGCGATCAAAATCGACAGCCGTTGCCAGACCAGCATGCGCAATGTGTGGGCGATCGGCGACCTGAGTGGTGAACCGATGCTCGCCCACCGCGCCATGGCCCAGGGTGAAATGGTGGCCGAACTGATCAGCGGTAAAACCCGCGAATTCAACCCGGCAGCGATCCCGGCCGTGTGCTTCACCGACCCGGAACTGGTGGTGGTCGGCAAGACCCCGGACGAGGCCAAGGCCGCCGGGCTGGACTGCATCGTGTCGAGCTTCCCGTTCGCGGCCAATGGCCGGGCCATGACCCTGGAGTCGAAAACCGGCTTCGTTCGGGTGGTGGCGCGCCGCGACAATCACCTGATCGTCGGCTGGCAGGCGGTGGGCGTTGGCGTCTCGGAATTGTCCACGGCCTTCGGCCTGAGCCTGGAAATGGGCTCACGCCTGGAAGACGTGGCGGGCACCATCCACGCCCACCCAACCCTCGGCGAAGCGGTACAGGAAGCGGCGCTGCGGGCCCTGGGGCATGCATTGCACCTTTGAGACCGCGGTGGCGCCATCGCAGGCAAGCCAGCTCCCACAAGGGATCGACATTCGACAGGGCAACTCGGTCGAATGTGGGAGCCGGGCTTGGCCGCGATGACGGTGGATCGGCCAACCAGGATGTCGAATGGTCCACCTACCCCGCTCCCACACAAGCCAAGAATGAAGTATTGTTGCGCCCATCCAGAAATAAACCATAAGCCTGCCTTCGACCAGGCGGTTGACCAAAGATAGAGGGTGTCATGGGTAACGAAAGCATCAATTGGGACAAGCTGGGTTTTGACTACATCAAGACCGACAAGCGTTTCCTCCAGACCTGGAAAGACGGCGCCTGGCAAGAAGGCACCCTGACCGACGACAACGTGCTGCACATCAGCGAGGGCTCCACCGCCCTGCACTACGGCCAGCAATGCTTCGAAGGCCTCAAGGCCTACCGCTGCAAGGACGGCTCGATCAACCTGTTCCGCCCGGACCAGAACGCCGCGCGCATGCAGCGCAGCTGTGGCCGCCTGCTGATGCCACAAGTGCCGACCGATACCTTTATCGAAGCCTGCAAGGAAGTCGTCCGCGCCAACGAACGCTTCATCCCACCGTACGGCACCGGCGGCGCGCTGTACCTGCGCCCGTTCGTGATCGGCACCGGTGACAACATCGGCGTGCGTACCGCGCCAGAGTTCATCTTCTCGATCTTCTGCATCCCGGTAGGCGCCTACTTCAAGGGCGGCCTGACCCCGCACAACTTCCTGATCTCCGGTTACGACCGTGCGGCGCCAAACGGCACCGGCGCAGCCAAGGTCGGTGGCAACTACGCCGCCAGCCTGATGCCCGGCTCCCTGGCCAAAAAAGCCAACTTCGCCGACTGCATCTACCTCGACCCGGCCACCCATTCGAAAATCGAAGAAGTCGGCTCGGCCAACTTCTTCGGGATCACCCACGACAACAAGTTCGTCACCCCGAACTCGCCGTCGGTGTTGCCAGGCATCACCCGCCTGTCGCTGATCGAGTTGGCCAAATCCCGCCTGGGCCTGGAAGTGGTTGAAGGCGACGTGCTGATCGACAAGTTGTCGGACTTCAAGGAAGCCGGCGCCTGCGGCACCGCGGCCGTGATCACCCCGATCGGCGGCATCGAATACAAAGACAAACTGCACGTGTTCTACAGCGAAAAAGAAGTCGGCCCGGTCACCCAGAAGCTCTACAAAGAGCTGACTGGCGTGCAATCCGGCGACGTCGAAGCGCCTGCAGGCTGGATCGTAAAAGTCTAAGCAACACCGCAACACCAGCAACACCAGCAACACCACAAAACCAATGTGGGAGCTGGCTTGCCTGCGATAGCGGAGTATCAGTCGACATGTTTATTGACTGACCCACCGCCATCGCAGGCAAGCCCGCTCCCACATCGAGTTTCCAGCGTTTGGAAAAATCGGGCTTCAGGCCTTACCCGCCGGGATATTTTCCAGAATCTTCTTGCCCATGCTGATCCGCGGCTCGGCGCCATAACCCAGCGCCTCATAAAACCCCATCACCGCATCATTGCCGCTGGTGATCTGCAAATTGATCTTCATGCAACCCAACGCAGTCAACGCCTGCTCCGCATGCCGCACCAGCGAGGCGCCCAGGCCCTGACGGCGATAGTCGTTATGCACTGCCACCGAATACAGCCAGCCACGATGCCCGTCGTAGCCGGCGAGGATGGTGCCTATCACTGCCTTCTTATCGGTAGCCACGAAAAACAGCCCATCATTGACCGCCAGCTTCTTGTCGATCGCCAGGTTCGGCAGGTTGTGCGCCGCGTCATAACCAAACGCCGCCTGCCACAGCGCCACCACCTGTGCCCTATGCGCCCGGTCGCGATAGCCGCCGATGGGATGGCGGGACGACAACCCCTTCTCCATCACCAGCGTGCGCTCATTGCCATGGTAGACATCGCGCACCGTGTGAAAACCCAGCTTGGTGTAGAACGGCTCGGCCGTGAGTGAAGACGGCACATGCAGCGTCGTCACGCCTGCCTCCCGGGCGCGCAACTCGAGCTCAATCATCAGCAAGCGCCCGATGCCCTGCCCTTGCAGCGCCGGATTGACGAACACCGAGCGCACTACGTTGGCATCCAGCGCGGCAGTGGCAACGATCACCTCATCCTGGACGGCCACCAACACCGTTCGACGCGCCAGCAATCCCACCACCGCCTCAGGGGTAAAGTTGCTCGCCACCCGCGCAATCACATCCGCCGGGTAATCCCGCGCGTTGCTGTCATGCAGGGCCGCCAGGATGACCTGGCTGATGCCCTCGGCATCGGTGGTTTGGGCGAGACGGACTTCAGTGGGCATGGGCACTCCTTAATGACGGACTCAATTCCTGCAGCCCCCCCATACTAATGTGGGAGCTGGCTTGCCTGCGATAGCGGTCTGTCAGTCGATACTTGATTGAATGACAGACCGCTATCGCAGGCAAGCCAGCTCCCACAGTTGATCAGCTTTGTTCCTTCAATCGCGCCCGACAGCCGATTCGGCTGCCCCACCCCACTCTTCAGCTTTCCCGGCTGAGCCACCCCCTCACTTCAGCCGGGATTCTTCCTTCACACCGCACAAAATAGCCTCACTGCCCAACCCCATGGACCCGTGCCCCCATGCAAACCACCAACACCGTCCTGATGATCCGCCCGGCGCACTTCGCCTTCAACCCGGACACCGCGATCAACAACCGCTTCCAGCGCGCGCCCCTCGACCCGTTGGCCGCACAGCAGAAAGCGCTGGAAGAATTCGACGGCTACGTCGACACCCTGCGCCATCACGGCGTTGAAGTGCTGGTGGTCCAGGACACTCCCGCGCCCCACACCCCGGATTCGATCTTCCCCAACAACTGGTGGAGCAGCCACGCCGACGGCAGCCTGGTGCTCTACCCGATGGAAGGCCAGAACCGACGACTTGAACGCGACAAAGGCGTGCTGCAAGTGCTGGAGCAACGCTTCGCGATCCACAACACCATCGACTTCAGCCACCTCGAACAACAGAACATGTTCCTGGAAGGCACCGGCAGCATGGTCCTCGACCGCCAGCACCGCATCAGCTACGCCTGCCATTCCGGGCGTACCCATCAGGACGCCCTGCGCCAGTTCGCCGAACGCCTGGACTACCAGGTGTGCGTGTTCCACGCCGTCGACCGCCACCAAGCGCCGATCTACCACAGCAACGTGATGATGAGCGTCGGCCGCGACCTCTCCGTGGTGTGCCTGCAAGCCCTGCCCGACGACCACGAGCGCCAGGCCCTGGAACGCTCCCTGCGCGACACCGGCAAAGACATCGTTGCCCTGGACTTCGACCAGCTGGAAGCCTTCGCCGGCAACATGCTGGAAGTCCACGACCGCGACGGCCAGCCGCTGCTGGTGATGTCGGCCAGCGCCTGGGGCTCGCTCAAGCCGGCCCAGCGCCGGCACGTGGAGCGCCATACCCGGCCGGTGGTGGTGAACATCGACAACATCGAACGCATCGGCGGCGGCAGTGCCCGCTGCATGTTGGCGGAAGTGCACCTGCCCGCCCGCCCCTCATTTCAATAAGGAGTCTTCCCATGACCCGCTATATCGACGTCAACGACTTGAGCTACCTGGTTTCGCAAAAAGGCCTGCAAACCTGCATCACCGAGATGGCCGAGTACATCCGCGCCGACTACCTGCGCTGGCAGGACTTTGAAAAGTGCGCGCGCCTGGCCAACCATTCCCCCGAGGGCGTGATCGAGTTGATGCCGGTGTCCGACGCGTCGCTCTACGCCTTCAAATACGTCAACGGCCACCCGAAAAACACCCAGAGCGGCATGCTCACCGTGATGGCCTTCGGCGCCCTGGGCGATGTGGACACCGGCAAACCGGTGCTGCTGGCGGAAATGACCCTGACCACCGCGATCCGCACCGCCGCCACCTCGGCCCTGGTGGCGCGCTACCTGGCCCGGGACAACAGCCGCAGCATGGCGCTGATCGGCAACGGCTCCCAGAGCGAATTCCAGGCCCTGGCCTTCCACGCGATGCTGGGCATCAATGAAATCCGCCTGTTCGACATCGACGCCAAGGCCACCGCCAAGCTGGCCGCCAACCTGAAAGCCTTCCCGGCGATCAAGGTGATCCTGGCCGCCAGCGTGGCCGAAGCCGTGAAAGGTGCCGACATCGTCACCACCGTGACCGCCGACAAGGCCTACGCCACCATCCTCACCGACGAAATGATCGAACCCGGCATGCACCTGAATGCCGTGGGCGGCGACTGCCCGGGCAAGACCGAGCTGGACCGACGAATCGTCGAACGTGCGCGGGTGATCGTCGAGTACGAACCGCAAAGCCGCATTGAAGGCGAGATCCAGCACATGCCGGAAGATTCGCCGGTCACCGAGCTGTGGCAAGTGATCAACGGCCAGGCCCCGGGCCGCGAAAATGCGCGCCAGGTCACCCTGTTCGACTCGGTGGGTTTTGCCATCGAAGACTACTCCGCCCTGCGTTACGTGCTGGACGTGGCCAAGGCGCTGGACGTGGGCAGCGAACTGGAACTGGTGCCGGACCTCGCCGACCCCAAAGACCTGTTTGCCCGCCTGGCCCAAGCGCCGGCTGCACAGCAGAAAAAGCGCGCCTGAGACCGCTCTGGCCTGCCGCTTTGCGTGAGGGGCAGGCCGGAAAAAGTCGACTGACAAGCCGATTCAGCGGGTTCCGCAGCCGTTTCTGCTGCGGCCCGCGTTTTAACAGCACATACCGCGCGCCGCAGCGGGGGTAAACGACACAAAAAACGCACCATCATGAAGCATTCTGAGCGCGACCCAAGAGTCAGCAAATGAATGCACCAGCAGCACCTTCTACTGCCCTGACATCAATTACAAAATATAGGGAATACACATGACTCCGCTCCGATCACTTTTCGCTGCGCTGCTCCTGCCATTGGCCGCCACCGCTGCCCAGGCCCAGGAATGGAAAGAAATCCGCTTTGGGGTCTTCCCCGAATACCCACCGTTTGAATCGGTCGCCGCCGACGGCAGCCTGCAAGGCTTCGACATCGACCTGGGCAACGCCATCTGCGCCAAGCTTGAAGTCAAATGCGTATGGGTCCACAACGAATTCGACGGCATGATCCCGGCCCTGCGCGCGCGCAAGTTCGACGCCATCATGTCCTCCATGGCCGTGACCCCGGCCCGCCAGAAAGTCATCGACTTCAGCGACCGCCTGTTCCTCAGCCCGACCTCGGTGATCACCCGCAAAAGCGCCGACTTCGGCGACACCCCCGAATCCCTGAAAGGCAAACAGGTCGGCGTGCTGCAAGGCTCGCTGCAGGAAGCCTACGCCCGTGCGCACCTGGCCAAGCTTGGCGCGCAGATCAAGGCGTACCAGTCCCAGGAACAGAACTACGCCGACCTGCAAAACGGCCGGCTCGACGCCACCCTGACCGACAAGCTCGAAGCCCAGCTCAACTTCCTGTCCAAGCCTGAAGGTGCCGACTTCAAGACCGGCCCGGCGTTCAAGGACCCGACCCTGCCGCTCGACATCGCCATGGGCCTGCGCAAGAACGACAAGGACCTGGTGGAGCTGATCAACAAAGGCATCGCCGCCGTCCAGGCCGATGGCACCTACGCACAGATCCAGAAGAAATACTTCGGCGATCAGGACATCTACAACGAGTAAAAACAACGCCCCCCCCCGTAGCAGCTGTCGAGCGCCAGCGAGGCTGCGTTGGCCGCACTGCAGCCCTCGAGCCAAGCAAGGTACCGAGGCGCGCCTGACGCAGCCTCGCTGGCGCTCGACAGCTGCTACGGGGGGGGTAGTTAGAGATGCGTTGTTTCACCCCACAGAGATCTCCCCTCCATGAATGAATTCCTCAACTTGCAAGGCTTCGGCCCGCTGCTGGCTCAGGGTGCCTGGATGACGGTCAAGCTGGCGTTCCTGGCGCTGGTGCTGAGCCTGTCCCTGGGCCTGATCGCCGCCGGCGCCAAGCTGTCCAGCGTCAAGCTGCTGCGGGTTCCGGCCACGCTCTACACCACGCTGATTCGCAGCGTGCCGGACCTGGTGCTGATCCTGCTGATTTTCTACAGCCTGCAACTGTGGCTGAACGACCTGAGCGAAATGCTCGGCTGGGCCTACTTCGAAATCGACCCGTTCACCGCCGGCGTCATCACCCTCGGATTTATCTACGGGGCGTATTTCACCGAGAACTTTCGCGGGGCGATCCTCAGCGTGCCCGCCGGCCAGCTGGAAGCCGCCACCGCCTACGGCCTGAGCCGCTGGCAGCGCTTTCGCCTGGTGCTGTTCCCGCAGTTGATGCGCTTTGCCCTGCCGGGCCTGGGCAATAACTGGCTGGTGCTGCTCAAGTCCACGGCACTGGTGTCGATCATCGGCCTGTCGGACCTGGTCAAGGCCGCACAGAACGCCGGCAAGACCACCAACGACCCGTTGTATTTCCTGATCCTCGCGGGCCTGGTGTACCTGGTGATCACCACTCTCTCCAACCGCATCTTCAAGCGCCTGGAACGGCGCTACAACGTGGGCATCAAGGGGATGGCGCGATGATCGAACTGATCCAGCAATACGGCCTGGCCTACCTGTTCACCGACGGCAACGGCTTTTCCGGGGTGGCCATGACCCTGTGGCTGTTCATTATCTCGGTGGTGCTGGGCTTCTTCCTGTCGATCCCGCTGGCCATCGCGCGGGTGTCGGAGCACTTCTGGATTCGCTGGCCGGTGGAGGTCTACACCTACCTGTTTCGCGGCACGCCGCTGTATATCCAGTTGCTGATTTGCTACACCGGCCTCTATGGCCTGGACGTGGTGCAGGACAACGCCCTGCTCAACCAGTTTTTCCGCAATGCGCTGAACTGCACGCTGCTGGCGTTTGTGCTGAACACCTGCGCCTACACCGTGGAAATCTTTGCCGGGGCGATTCGCAACATCCCCCACGGCGAGATTGAAGCGGCCAAGGCCTACGGCCTGCACGGCTGGCGCCTGAACCTGTTCGTGGTGGTGCCCGCCGCGCTGCGTCGCGCATTACCGGCCTACAGCAACGAAATGATCCTGATGCTGCACGCCACCTCCCTGGCGTTCACCGCCACCATCGCCGACATCCTCAAGGTGGCCCGCGACGCCAACGCCGAGACGTTCCTGACGTTCCAGGCCTTCGGCATCGCGGCCCTGCTGTACATGCTGCTGTCCTTTGCACTGGTGGGCCTGTTTCGACTGGCCGAACGTCGCTGGATGCGTTTTCTTGTTCCTACCCGAGGCTAACCCATGACTCAGTCCGCGCAGGCCCTGGCCGCTTATCCCACCGATGTACGCCCGGCCGCCAAACCGGTGGCCGTGGCCGAAAACGCCAACGTCAAACTCCAGGTCGAAGGCCTGCACAAACGCTATGGCGACCATGAGGTGCTCAAGGGCGTCTCCCTCAACGCACGCAATGGCGATGTGATCAGCCTGATCGGCGCCAGCGGCTCCGGCAAAAGCACGATGCTGCGCTGCATCAACTTCCTCGAACAGCCGGACGCCGGGGTCATCACCCTGGACGGCATCAGCATCGAAATGCAGCAAGGCCGCGCCGGCACCCGCGCGCCGCACCAGGCGCAACTGCAGAACCTGCGCACCCGCCTGGCCATGGTGTTCCAGCACTTCAACCTGTGGAGCCACATGACCGTGCTGGAAAACATCACCATGGCCCCGCGCCGGGTGCTGGGGGTGAGCGCCGCCGAAGCGGAAAAACGCGCACGGATGTACCTCGACAAGGTCGGCCTGCCGGGCCGCGTGGCGGATCAATACCCGGCATTCCTGTCTGGCGGCCAGCAACAGCGGGTGGCCATCGCCCGGGCCCTGGCGATGGAACCGGAGATCATTCTGTTCGACGAACCCACCTCGGCCCTCGACCCTGAACTTGTAGGAGAAGTCCTTAAAGTCATACAGACGTTGGCTGAGGAAGGTCGTACCATGCTCATGGTCACCCACGAAATGGGCTTTGCCCGGCAGGTGTCCAGCCAAGTGCTGTTTCTGCACCAGGGGCGCGTCGAGGAACAAGGCGCAGCGGAAATCCTCGACCAGCCGAACAGCGAACGCCTGCAGCAATTTCTTTCCAACCGATTGAAGTGAACACCACACACCATGGATACCAAGGCCACCGGATCGAACGCCTCCCCTGTGCTGGACCGCATCGATGAAGCCATCATCGACGTGTTGCGGCACCAGGGGCGCATCACCTACGAAAAACTCTCGTCGCTGGTGCACCTGACACCCAGGCCGTGCCTGGAACGGGTGCGTAAACTGGAGCGACGCGGGGTGATCCGGGGGTATGGGGCAATCATCGATGTACAGATGGTTTCGCCGGGGTTGTCACTGCTGGTGCTGGTGGCCCTCTCCAACCAGAGCGGGCGCTCGGCGCAGAAGGCCTTCGAGGCCTGCGTCAAAGCCTGCCCGCAAGTGTTCGAATGCCAGTTGATCAGCGGGCCGTTCGACTACAGCCTGCGCATGCGCTGCCGGGACATGGAGCACTATCGGGTGCTGACGGAAACCTGGTTGAACAACGACGAATTGCACATTGATAAATTGGTGGCACATCCGGAGTTAGCGGTCGTAAAAAACACCGCGACTGAACTGGCCTGAACCTACCCCGAAACACCGAAGATCAACTGTAGGAGCTGGCTTGCCGGCGATAGCATCACCTCGGTCTAACTGAAATACCGAGCCGCCTGCATCGCTGGCAAGCCAGCTCCTACATTAACCGTGCCCGCTTGAGATTCTCTTGCCCGGCCTGGCCCCAATCATCTTCGCCTGCCCATCCCGCTGCTTGCCCGTACGCGCTTCGCTGATCAACCCCGGAATCAGCTTGCCCTCCGGCAGATTCTTCCAGAACCGGCTCGGCAAGTGCCCTTCCATCACCTTGGGATTCAACCGTGCCGGGTTAAAGATATGGCTGTAATACGTCAACCACATCGCACTGTGGGGATCCTCGACATTCTGCGCCAACGCCTGCCATTCCACCGGGCATTGCCGCTGGTGAATCAACTGCTCCCCATCGTAATAAACCCCATCCAGCGGTGTAGCGATCATCCAGCGATGGCGCCCCATGCGCCCGACAAAATGCTGACTGGCCACCTTCAAGATATCGTGAGCCGGCTCATGCCAGGCCACATACTCCGGCAACTCCATCCCCGCCCCCGCCGGCAATGCGATAAACCGCACAAACGCATGCAGGTGATGGGCCTCGCGCTGCACCTGCTTGATCCGCCGCTGCAACTCGCTGCCCAGCTTGTCACCCGACATCATCGCCGTGCGATCACCATGGCTCACGCGCCATAACACCTCATACAGCAGGCTCCAGCGCTGCTCACCGTGATAACACGCGGCAGACTCCAGCAGCTCCAGCAGCGCCTTGGGAATCCGCGCCTGGAACGGCCCGCACTCGGCCGGGTACTGCTCGTCGGTGGCAAACAGGTCCGCCACCTCGGCCATGCCCCAACTCACATGGCTTGGGTCAATCTGATGGCTGAGCAACCAGCGCGCCTGTTCGCGCCAAGTGCTGAAAAGGTTGTCGCACTCCAGGCTGATCATCCCCAAAGCCCCATCTGCTGCGGCTGCGGGCGATCCCGCAGTTGCTCACGCAGCAGCACGCTGGTGCTTTCCGCCTGCTGCGGGTGGTAGTCGCTGGTGATGAAAAACGGCTTGGCCTTGGTCAGCACACAACGCATGCGCGCCAGGTCTTCGAAGCGGATCTTGCGCTGGCGGCGCAGGTCCACCAGCCGCTGGGTGGTGCGCAGGCCGATCCCGGGAATACGCGCAATCAGCGTCGCCTCGGCGCGGTTCAGGTCCAGCGGGAACACCTCGCGGTGCTCCAGAGCCCAGGCCAGTTTCGGGTCGATATCCAGGGCCAGGTCACCTGGCCCTTCGAACAGTTCATTGGCGCTGAACCCGTAGCTGCGCAGCAGGAAGTCCGCCTGGTACAAGCGGTGCTCGCGCATCAACGGTGGCGCGGCCAGGGGCACGCTTTTCGGGCTGTTGGGAATCGGGCTGAACGCCGAGTAATACACCCGGCGCAACTTGAAGTTGCCGTACAACGCCTCGGCGCTGTGGAGGATGGTGCTGTCGTCGGTGTCATCGGCGCCGACGATCATCTGCGTGCTCTGCCCCGCCGGCGCAAAACGTGGTGCGCGGGGTTCGTTGAGTACGGTCTGTTCACCGGTGTAGATGGTTTGCATCGCCTGTTTGATCGAGAAAATCTGCTTCTCGGGCGCCAGGATCTGCAGGCTCTTGTCGGTCGGCAACTCGATGTTCACGCTCAGGCGATCGGCATAGCGCCCCGCCTCGGCAATCAGCGCCGGGTCAGCTTCGGGAATGGTCTTGAGGTGGATATAGCCGCGAAAGTCATGCTCTTCGCGCAGCAGTTTGGCCACCCGCACCAACTGCTCCATGGTGTAGTCGGCCGAACGGATGATGCCGGAGCTGAGAAACAGCCCGCTGACGCAGTTGCGCCGGTAGAAATCGAGGGTCAGGGTCACCACCTCCTCCGGGCTGAAGCGTGCACGGGGCACGTCGCTGGAGCGGCGGTTGACGCAGTATTGGCAGTCGTAGAGGCAGAAGTTGGTCAGCAATACCTTGAGCAAGGATACGCAGCGACCGTCGGGCGTGTAGCTGTGGCAGATGCCCATGCCATCGGTGGAACCCAGCCCCGCCTTGCCCTCCGAGCTGCGCTTGGGCGCGCCGCTGCTGGCGCAGGACGCGTCGTACTTGGCGGCGTCGGCGAGGATGCTGAGCTTTTCGATCAACTGCATGGGGCTTCTACCGATACTGGTTTTTTGTACAGTATCAGCAGCTGCGCGCCAATTCCAGTGCCGTCTGTAGGAGCGAGCTTGCTCGCGAAAAACCTGAGAGCGCCGCGTTGAATCAGGATGCCAGCGTTATCGTTGGCGACCTTCGCGAGCAAGCTCGCTCCTACAGTGGGCAGTGGGCGGTCCTCAGCTAGCGGTCGCCAGTAAGAGGTCCTGCACCGAACGGCTCTTGCCGCGGTTGCGGTCGTGCTCGTACAGCGACGCGGCAATTTCGTCGGCACGGATCGGCAGGATCGACAGCAAGGTGTCGCTCAAACCATGGCTGGCCTGGCTGAAGCCCTGCATGTAGATGCCGGCCTTGCAGCGCTCGTCGGTGACGATGCGATAGTCGCGGCTGACTTCGAAGTCGCCCATATAGTCGGCCAACGGCGCCAGCAACTGACGGTGCATCTGGCGTTCGTAACCGGTGGCCAGCACCACGGCGTCGTAGTGGTTGAGGCTGGTCTCGCCAGTGGCGTTGTTGCGCAACGCCAACTCGACGCCCAGCGGCCCGGCCGTGGCTTTTTCCACGGTGGTCAGGGTGCGGAACGCGTGACGGGCAATGCCGGAGACTTTCTGGCGGTAGAAGATCCCGTAGATGCGCTCGATCAAGTCCAGGTCCACCACCGAATAGTTGGTGTTGTGGTACTCGTTGACCAGGCGCTCGCGCTCGCTGCCGTTCTGTTGGAACACCAGGTCGGTGAATTCCGGCGAGAACACTTCGTTGACGAACGGGCTGTCGTCCGCAGGCTTGAGGGCCGAGCCACGCAGGATCATGTCCACCTGCACCGACGGGAAGCTGTCGTTCAGATCAATGAAGGCCTCGGCCGCGCTCTGGCCGCCACCGATGATCGCAATGCGCATCGGCTTGCCGTCCACACACGGCTGCTGGGCCATGCGCTCCAGGTACTGGGAATGATGGAACACCCGCCCATCCTCCTTGAGCGCCTTGAAGGACTCGGGAATACGCGGCGTGCCGCCGGCGCTGACCACCACCGAACGGGTGGTGCGCACATGCTGCTCGCCCTGCCCATCCCGGGAAATCACCCGCAGCGCCTCGACCTGCTGCTGATGCAGGATCGGCTCGATGGCCAGCACTTCCTCACCATAACGGCTCTGCGCCTGGAACTGCCCGGAAACCCAGCGCAGGTAGTCGTTGTACTCCATGCGGCACGGATAGAAGGTACCCAGGTTGATGAAATCCACCAGGCGGCCGTGGGCTTTCAGGTAATTGACGAAGGAATACGGGCTGGTGGGGTTGCGCAGGGTCACCAGGTCCTTGAGGAAGGAAATCTGCAATTCGCTCTGGGTCACCAGGGTGTTGCCATGCCAGCGGTAGTCGGCCTGCTTGTCGAGAAACAGCACGTCCAGCTTGCCCTGGGCTTTCTCGCGTTCCTGCAGGGCGATGGCCAGCGCCAGGTTCGAGGGGCCGAACCCGATACCGATCAGGTCGTGAACGGCGGGCGATGCAATTGCCTGTGTCATTCCAGTGTCCTCTGGATAAGCCCCGTGGCAGTGGGGCGGGAAAGCCTCAGAGACCTGAAGGCACAGCAACAGGTCGTGTGTTGATAGGAGACGAGGACAATGAAAAAAAATTTAGCTGGCGCTGGAATCAGTGCGCATCCCACTCACGCATGCGCGCTCGGCAATGCTTCATGGCATTGACGATGTGTTTTTCCACCAGCGCGCGGGAAATACCAAGGCGCCCGGCGATTTGCAGGTGGGACAGGCCGTCGAGCTTGCGCAGCAGGAAACTGTCACGGCAGAGCGGCGGCAACTCGGCCAGCGCGCGCTCAAGCATTTCCAGGCGCTGGCCGTGGTCCAGGCAGTGATGGGGCGAAGACAGCGAAAAACGCTCCTCGCTGTCGAGTACTTCCAGGGGTTCATCCTGGCGCAGGGCGTTGCGTCGATGACCGTCGATCACCAGGTTCAGCGCCGTGCGATAGAGAAACGCCCGGGGCTGCTCGATCGGGACCTCGCTGGCACGCCCCAGCACCCGCACATAAGCGTCATGCACCACATCTTCGGCCACCTGACGGTTGCCCAGCTTGGCGTTGAGGAAACACACCAGCTCGCGATAGTAGTTTTCCAACATGACTCCCGACCGCCTGGAGGCGGCATTAGGTCCTTTGAGTACGAAGATAACGGCCGATTCGGTGATGCAGCCCGATGATGGCAGTTTGAGGCACGTGTAATTTATAGTAATTCTCATCTAGTTTTAAACAAGACTTGCGTCGCCAGGCAATTATTTTGTCTGCCCACACCTGTAACCGCATATGTAATGGCCTAAATCCCGGGGCAATTTCCTCGTCTACCTGTCAGCTTCCCGCTCCTGCGGGCCGATCTTTCCTGGCTGGAACTCTGCATGAAACGTCCTCGACCTGCCCGACGCGCCCTGCTTGTGGTCGCGTGCCTGATCCCCGTCATCGCTTTAGCTGCCTGGCAGGTCCTGCCGCCGGGCCGGGACAAGCTGGCGACCGTCACCGTGACGCGTGGCGATATCGAAAGCAGCGTCACGGCCCTGGGCACTCTGCAACCCCGGCGTTATGTCGACGTGGGCGCGCAGGCGTCCGGGCAAATCCAGAAGATTCACGTAGAGGCCGGTGCCGAGGTCAAGGAAGGCCAATTGCTGGTAGAGATCGACCCTTCGACACAAAAAGCCAAGCTCGATGCCAGCCGCTATGCCATCGAAAACCTGCAGGCCCAGTTGCAGGAGCAACGGGCCCAACACGAACTGGCCCGCCAGAAGTACCAGCGCCAGCAGCGCCTGGAGGCCGGTAACGCCACCCGGGAAGAAGACGTGCAAACCGCCAAGGCCGAACTGAGTGCCACCCAGGCTCGGGTCGAGATGTTCCAGGCGCAGATTCGCCAGGCCAAGGCGAGCCTGCGCAGTGACGAGGCCGAGCTGGGGTATACGCGCATCTATGCGCCAATGAGCGGCACTGTGGTCGCCGTTGACGCCCGCGAGGGCCAGACCCTCAACGCCCAGCAACAAACCCCGCTGATTCTGAGGATCGCCAAGCTTTCGCCGATGACCGTATGGGCCGAAGTCTCGGAAGCCGATATAGGCCATGTCAAACCCGGCATGACGGCCTACTTCACCACCCTGAGCGGCGGCAGCCGACGCTGGACCAGCACCGTGCGTCAGATTTTGCCAATCCCGCCCAAGCCGCTCAACGAAACCAGCCAGGGCGGTGGCAGCCCGAGCAGCGCCAGCAAAAGCGGCACCGGGCGAGTGGTGCTTTACACGGTGCTGCTGGATGTCGACAACACCGACAACGCGTTGATGGCGGAAATGACCACCCAGGTATTCTTCGTCGCCGGCCAGGCCCGGGACACCCTGACCGCACCGGTCGCTGCCCTGCAAGGTCACGTCGGCGGCGACAAACAGATCGCCCGTGTGGTGACGAAAAACGGCAGCATCGAGCAACGCGAAATCCGCCTGGGCCTCAGCGACCGCCTGCGGGTCCAGGTGCTGGAAGGCCTGAACGAAGGCGATCACCTGCTGATCGGCCCGGCCGATGGCAGCGGAGGTTGAATGTCGACCCCACTGATCGAACTCAAGGGCATCCGCAAATCCTACGGCGGCGGCGACACGCCGCAGGTTGATGTGCTGCGCGGCATCGACCTGGCGATCCATGCCGGGGAATTCGTGGCGATTGTCGGCGCCTCCGGCTCCGGCAAATCCACGCTGATGAATATCCTCGGCTGCCTCGACCGCCCCACCGAGGGCGATTACCTGTTCGCCGGGGAAAACGTCGCCCGGCTCGACAGCGACGAACTCGCCTGGCTGCGCCGCGAGGCCTTCGGTTTCGTGTTCCAGGGCTATCACCTGATCCCATCCGGCTCGGCCCAGGAAAACGTCGAGATGCCGGCGATCTATGCCGGCATCAGCGCCGCCGAACGCCATGCCCGCGCCAAGGCCCTGCTCACGCGCCTGGGCCTGGCCGAGCGCACCGGCAACCGCCCGCACCAGCTTTCCGGCGGCCAGCAACAGCGGGTGTCGATTGCCCGGGCGTTGATGAACGGCGGGCATATCATCCTCGCCGACGAACCCACCGGCGCCCTCGACAGCCACAGCGGCGCCGAGGTCATGACCCTGCTGGACGAACTGGCCAGCCAGGGCCACGTGGTCATCCTGATCACCCACGACCGCGAAGTCGCGGCGCGGGCCAATCGCATCATCGAGATCCGCGACGGGCTGATCATCAGCGACTCTGCCGACACCAGCGAGACGCCCCCCGTGGCCATCTCGGGCGCCTTGCAAGCCGTGGACCTGCGCCAGCGCCTGGCCGATGGCGCCGAGCACAACGGCGCCTGGAAAGCCGAGCTGCTGGATGCCGTGCAAGCCGCGTGGCGGGTGATGTGGATCAACCGTTTTCGCACGGCGCTGACGCTGCTGGGGATCATCATCGGCGTGGCGTCGGTGGTGGTGATGCTGGCGGTGGGCGAAGGCAGCAAGCGCCAGGTGATGGCGCAGATGGGCGCTTTCGGCTCCAATATCCTCTACGTCAGCGGGTCGGCGCCCAACCCGCGCACACCACCCGGCGTGATCACCCTCAACGACGTGGCCGCCCTGGCGGCCCTGCCTCAGCTCAAGCGCATCATGCCGGTTAACGGCGCAGAGGCCGGCGTTCGCTTTGGCAACGTCGACCATATGGCGTATGTCGGTGGCAATGACACCAATTTCCCGGCCATTTTCAACTGGCCAGTGGTCGAGGGGAGTTACTTCACCGAGGCCGACGAGCGCGCCGGAGCCACGGTGGCAGTGATCGGCAAACGGGTACGCGACAAGCTGTTCAAGGATGTGGCCGACCCGATCGGGCAATACATCCTGATCGAAAACGTTCCATTCCAGGTGGTCGGTGTGCTCGCCGAAAAAGGCGCCAGCTCCGGCGACAAAGACAGCGACGACCGTATCGCCATCCCCTACTCTGCCGCCAGCGTGCGCTTGTTCGGCAGCTATAACCCCGAATACGTAGTGATTGCCGCCGCCGACGCGCGCAACGTGCACGACGCCGAACAGGCTATCAATCAGTTGTTGCTGCGCCTGCACAACGGCAAGCACGACTTTGAACTGACCAACAATGCCGCGATGATCCAGGCCGAGGCACGCACCCAGAATACCTTGTCACTGATGCTCGGCTCGATTGCCGCGATCTCGTTGCTGGTAGGCGGTATCGGGGTGATGAATATCATGCTGATGACCGTGCGCGAACGCACCCGGGAAATCGGCATTCGCATGGCCACCGGCGCACGGCAGCGGGACATCCTGCGCCAGTTCCTCACTGAAGCGGTGATGCTCTCGGTGGTCGGCGGCGTCACCGGCATTGGCCTCGCCCTGCTGGTGGGCGGTGTGCTGATCCTGAGCAACGTGGCCGTCGCTTTCTCGATTCCGGCCGCGTTGGGAGCCTTCTTCTGCGCCCTCGTCACCGGCGTTATCTTCGGTTTCATGCCGGCCCGCAAAGCCGCCCGACTTGACCCGGTCAAGGCCCTTACCAGTGAATGATCGCCCTATGAAAGTGCCCCTGACCCTCCTCGCCGCCAGCCTGCTGCTGGCCGCCTGCAGCACCCCCGCACCGCGTCCCGACGCAGGCATGCAAACACCGCTCGCCTGGCACAGCGCACGCGACGCAACGGCGCTGCAGGCCAACCAGCAATGGTGGACACGCTTTGACAGCCCCCAGCTCAACCAACTGATCGAACAGGCCCGCAGCGGCAGTTACGACTTGGCCAGCGCCATGGCCCGGGTGCGCCAGGCCCAGGCCAGCGCAGTGATAGCCGGCGCACCGTTGCTGCCTGAACTCACCGGCGCGCTCAATGCAAACCGCCAGAAGCTGCTGCGGGGCAAGGGCTACAGCCAGCTGGATGCCGACAGCAGCAACAAGGCCGTGGATTACTTTGATGCGCGCCTGAGCGCCACTTACGAAATTGATTTCTGGGGTGGCAAACGCGCCGCCCGGGACAGCGCCGTGGAAGAGGTGCGCGCCAGCGAATTCGACCAGGCCACCGTTGAGCTGACCCTGCTCAGCGGTGTTGCGACCAGCTATACCCAGTGGCTGTCATTGCGTGAGCAACTGCGCATCGCCCAACTCAACCTGGACAACGCCCAAAACGTGTTGAAGCTGGTGCAGACTCGCCACGATGCAGGCTCCGCCACCGCCCTGGAACTGGCCCAGCAAAAAAGCCTCGTGGCCGCACAGCAACGCCAACTGCCGCTGGCACAGCAACAGGCCGACGAGGCCTTGATAAGCCTCGCGGCACTGCTGGGCACACCGGTGCAGGACCTGCACCTGGCCCCGCAACCCTTTGCCCAATTGAACTGGCCGAGCATCGCCGCCGGTGTTCCCAGCCAACTGCTCAGCCGCCGGCCCGACATCGCCAGCGCCGAGGCCCGGCTGGCAGCAGCCCAGGCAGACGTCACCGTGGCCCGGGCAGCCATGCTGCCCACCATCACCCTCAGTGCCGACCTTGGCTCGGGCGCTGACAAGCTCGGCGACGTGTTACGCAGCCCGTTCTACAACCTCACTTCCGGGCTGGTCGCACCGATCTTCAACAATGGCCGCCTGAGCGCCGAACGGGACAAGGCCCGCGCACGCCAGGATGAGCTGCTGCAGACTTACCGAGGGGCGATCATCAATGGCTTTGCCGATGTGGAAAAAGCCCTGAGCAGCATTCGCGGGCTGGATGCACAGCGCCAATGGCAGAGCGTGGAGTTGAGTGAGGCGCAGACCGCCTTCGAGATTGCCCAGAGCCGCTATGAAGCCGGGGCGGAGGACTTGCTGACGGTGCTGGAGACGCAGCGTACGTTATATGCTGCGCAGGATTTGAATGTGCAATTGCGCCGGTCGCGGCTGAACGCAAGCATTGCGTTGTATAAGGCGCTGGGTGGCGGATGGCAGGTGCCAGGCACGATCAACTGAATGAAAGCCGGGCTTTCCCGGCCACCACCGTTGAACGGCGCCCTTTAGAGCGCCCGCTCCTTGACCTTCAAATGCCGCGCATACCAGGGACGCTTTGGCACCTTGCGAAACAGCTCGGCCAGCTTGTCCTCATCCGCCCCGAAGGTAATCCGCAGCGCCAGCTTCATGGTTTCCGGGTCCATCTCCATCGACTTGCCCATCTGCAAACCCGGCACAGTGCTGCAACCGTGGGTGTCCGGCCCCAACCAGGGGTCATCCACCTCAACCCAGCGCCCCGGCGCAAACCATGGCACGCCGTTGACCTCCAGCCGGCTCACTTCACCAGGATGAAAACGCTCATGGGCCCGAAACCAATCCTCGACCCGATCATCAATCCACCCATGAAAGTGCCAGAACACCGGGTTCACGTGGGATGAAAACGGATCACCGAGGAAGTCGTTCTGCGCCGTGTACCAGCGCGCAGCGAAGTCCGCAGGGTCACGGGCAAACGGCACGGGTGCGCCGTTGGACGGGTCCCGCGGTACCGACGCCCAGCGCATGTGCAACCAGTCATGCAGGCCCAGCTCGACTTCTGAACCGAACTGCCCCAACGTCAACTTGGCCAGGTAGCGCGGGTCGCGGTACTGCGACTCCCATACCTCAAAGTTGCTGTGGTAGGTCTCGGCCGCCTTGATATCGCTGACCCACTGGGTGTATTCGGCATCGTCACTGGCCATCCAGGTCGGCGGCAGCGCGAAGCCGTCATGGTTGTCGAAATACCGGATAAACCCTTGCCGGTCACGCTCAAGTGCAGGCTGCGGCTGGGGAAAGTACGGCCACGAGGGCAAGTCCTGCATGGACCGCGCAGTGCCCAGCATATGCCGGTGCATGAAAAAGAAATCGATGCCCGAGCCATTGCGATCCTTGTGCGGACCACGGGCGTCGCGCTCCTTGTCCCGTGGCCCGGGTTGCCAGCCAATCCCGCGCAGCGCGTTGCGCTTCTCTTCGGAGAGTTTGTGCCACTGATCACGGGAGGCGTGCCAGAGTTGGTGAAACAGGCGATGTTCGGGAGCAATCAACCAGGCCAGCAATGTCGGGTGCAGGCCGATACGCTCCCGGGCTTCGGGAAACAGCTGCTTGCTGGCGACAAAATGGTTGTCCAGCTCAAGCAACGCCAATGGCCGATCCAGGCGCAGGATTTGCCCGCTGAGGGTTCCACCACCGGCATTACCGAACTCGCCCCACACTTCATCAAGGATCATTGTGAGTTCATGGGTCGGCGCGGCGTCCGGCGCATCACGGTCGATCAACCGCACGTACAGTCGAGCGCCATTGCCAGGCGCCAGGTCACCGATCACCCGATAGCGTGGCTCTTCGTCCAAGCGCAGTTGTTCGGCGGTGTCCAGATAGCCCCGCAGGCCACGACCACGGGGAGCGACGTCGAGCAGCAGCTCCAGCCCGCTGAGCGGCAAGCCCGCAAGCCCGGCATCCCGACCCTTGAACCGCAGGCTCCAGACACCCCTCAGGCTGTTCGCCAACTGCTGGCCAGCGGTGTCCGCAAGGTCGACCGTGGCCTCGCCCGGCGTGATCGGAAACTCTTCTTCACGCGTCAACTCGCGATGGGCGTAATAGGCCGCAGGCACTACGGCGCCCGTCAGTGCCAAGCCTGCGATGAACCCTCGTCGAGAAATCGTCATTGCTTTACCTGTGTCAGCCATCAAGCAGGCTTTATCCAAGCTAGAACGTTCCCGGCAAGGGGAAATTTACCGCCAATGGCCACCCGCCTAAATTTGTCCCGCCATCACTCGTTCTTCCCTGATAGCAAAGGCCTCAACTGACTGAGATGGCAATGACAAAACCACGTTCGAAAAAGGCGCTGTACCTGGGCCTGCCGCTGGTCCTGGCCATTGGCGCAGGTGCTGGCTTCCTGGTCTGGGATCACTGGTTCAAGGGCAACGCCGGCTACCCGCTGGAGGTCATCAAGCAAGCCGATGAGTTGCAGGACCGCCTGCTGTCGTTCGACAGTCACATCACGGTGATGCTCGACTTCGGCGCCACCGGCAACGAGGCGGACAAGGACGGTGCCGGTCAGTTCGACCTGGCCAAGGCCAGCCGTGGCCGGCTGTCCGGTGCTGCACTGACGATTTTCGGCTGGCCGGAAATGTGGAACGGTCCGAATGCCCCGCACAAGCCCACCGAAGGTTTTGTCGAAGAAGCCCGACACCAACAGGAAGTCCGCTACAAGATCATCACCGGCATGGTCCGCGATTTTCCCAATCAGGTGGGCATTGCCTATACCCCGGATGACTTCCGACGCCTGCACGGCGAAGGCAAGTTTGCGGTCTTTATCAGCATGCTCAACGCCTACCCGCTGGGCAACGACCTGAACCAACTGGACCTGTGGACCGCACGCGGCATGCGTATGTTCGGCTTCAGCTACATTGGCAATAACGCCTGGGCCGATTCGTCACGCCCACTGCCGTTTTTCAATGATTCGCCCGATGCCCTCGACGGTCTCTCGGACATTGGCAAACAAGCGGTACACCGCCTCAATGACCTGGGGGTGATCATCGATGTTTCGCAAATGTCGACCAAGGCCCTGGAGCAAGTCGCCCAACTGAGTCGCACGCCGATGGTTGCCTCGCACTCGGCACCGCGCGCCTCGGTGGACATCCCGCGTAACCTCAGCGACAAGGAAATGCAACTGATCAAAAACAGCGGCGGCGTGGTCCAGGTCGTCGGTTTCTCCGCTTACCTGCGCCCGCTCAGCCAGCCCACCCAAGACAAGCTTAACGCCCTGCGTGCACGCTTTGATCTACCGCCGCTACCCAACCTGGCCATGGCCTTGATGCCTGGCGATCCGATCATCTCGGCCTGGTCCGAGCAAAAATTCGGCCAGTACGCCAGCGCCCTGTACGCGATTCTCGACGAGGAACCCAAAGCCACACTCAAGGACCTGGGCGACGCCATCGATTACACCGTGCGCAAGATCGGCATCGATCATGTCGGCATCGCTTCAGACTTTAACGAAGGCGGCGGGGTTCAGGGCTGGGAGAACGTCGGCGAGGTGCGCAATGTCACCGCCGAACTGATCCAGCGCGGCTACTCCGAAGCCGATATCGCCAAACTGTGGGGCGGTAACTTCCTGCGGGTCTGGGACCAGGTACAAAAAGCCGCCAAGCCCTTGGCCAATCGCTGAACCACCCCCAATGAATGAAGTGAATTCATGACCGACCGCCGTACGTTTCTCAAGCAGGCCGGGCTTCTCGCCGCGAGCCTGCCGCTGGGCACCGCCATCATTCCCCAGGCCCTGGCAGGCAATCCGGCGTCACCCGGCGACTCATGGGCAGGCTTTCGCCAGCTGTTCACCCAAGACCCGGACTACCTGCATTTTTCCAATTTCCTGGTGACCTCGCACCCCAAACCGGTGCGCGATGCGATTGACCGCTACCGCGCGCAGATCGACCGCAACCCCGGCCTGGCCATGGATTGGGACCTGCAGGAAACCTGGAAACGTGAAGGCCAGGTGCGCGAATGGGCCGGCCGCTACCTGAACGCCAAACCTGGCCAGATCGCCCTGACCGGCAGCACGTCCGAAGGCCTGGCGATGATCTATGGCGGAATCCAGGTGCGCCCTGACCAGGAGATCCTCACCACCGTCCACGAACATTACGCCACTGAGTACAGCCTCGACTTCCGGGTGCGCAAACAAGGCACCCAGGTGCGCAAGATCAAGCTGTTCGAGGATGCCAACCGCGTGTCCGCCGACGAAGTGCTCGGCTCGATCAAGCGCAATATCCGCCCCAACACCCGTGTACTTGGCATGACCTGGGTGCAGTCCGGCAGCGGCGTCAAATTGCCGATTGGCGAAATCGGCACGCTGGTGGACGAACACAACCGCAACCGTGACGACAAGGACCGCATCCTTTACGTGGTCGACGGCGTGCACGGCTTCGGCGTGGAAAACCTCGACTTCCCCGACATGCATTGTGATTTCTTTATCGCTGGCACTCACAAGTGGATGTTCGGCCCACGCGGCACTGGAATCGTGTGTGCCCGATCAGAGCAGAACAGCTACGTGACGCCGATGGTGCCCACCTTCTCCGAAGACAATAACTTCGCCACCATCATGACACCGGGCGGCTATCACGCCTTCGAACATCGGTGGGCGGCAGACGAGGCCTTCAAGCTGCACTTGCAACTGGGCAAGGCGCAGGTGCAGGCGCGCATTCACCAGCTCAACGACGAACTGAAAAGCCAACTGCTGGCCCACTCGCAAATCGAGCTGGTGACGCCGCGCAGCCCCGAGCTGTCGGCCGGCTTTACGTTCTTTCGGGTCAAGGGCCAGGACAGCGGCGAGGTCGCGGCGCACATGATGAAGAACCGCGTGGTGATCGATGCCGTGGACCGCGACGTGGGCCCGGTGGTGCGTACCTCTCCGGGCCTGCTCAACACATCAACCGAGATCCAGCGCTTCATGACCTTGCTCAGCCAACGGTTTTGACGCCCCTTTTTCCTTTTGATCGAGACGCCCCATGAACAGTGACACTCCCGCTCCATCCCGCCTCAAACCACTGGCCGCTCTGGCCCTGACGATGCTATGCGGCGCCCTGCTGCCAGGCCTCGCCCAGGCAGCCGCCGCGCCACAGCCGGGCAAGGTGTTCAAGGACTGCAAGGACTGCCCGGAGATGGTCGTGCTGCCCGCCGGCACCTTCACCATGGGCACGCCGGAAGATGAAGTCGGCCGCGAGCCCGACGAAGGCCCCATGCACGATGTCACGTTCGCCAAACCCTTCGCCATGAGCCGCTTCCACGTCACCGCCGGTGAGTGGGACAGCTACGTGCGCCAGACCGGGGTCAAGATCGCCAACGGCGACGAGCGCCCAGGCCGCGAATGCATCGCCAGCAAGCCGCGCTACCCCCAGGGCCCGCGCCAGCCTGCGGTGTGCATGGACTTTGACGACGTGAAGAACTACGTCGCCTGGCTGTCGAAAAAAACCGGCCACACCTACCAGATGGTCAGCGAAGCCCAACGCGAATACGCTGCCCGCGCCGGCTCCACCGGACCATTCCCGTTCCCGTTTGACGCGGGCAAGGGCTACAGCATCGCCGAGCACGCCAACACCTACGGCCCGGCGGATGGTTATAGCTATTCATCGCCGGTGGGCAGCTACCCACCCAACGCCTTTGGCATGTACGACATGCACGGCAACGTCTACGAGTGGCTGGCCGACTGCGAACACACCAACTACATCGGGGCGCCGACCGATGGCAGCGCCTGGGTGGAACCGGGCTGCGAGTCCCGCCAGATTCGTGGCAATGACTGGGGCGAAGCTCCGGTGTTTTCCCGCTCGGGCAACCGTAACAATATCTACCCGCAAACCCGCGGTGACTGGATTGGATTTCGGGTGGTGCGCGATCTCTGAGGCCTGCCGCAACCTCCCGCGCAAGCAAGGTCGCCGTCAATCGGCGACCGTCTAAATTAAGCGCGTGACCAGACGTTCTAAAGGGTATCTGCCTATTCCACCCAAGGAACCGTCCCCTCATGACCCAGCCAACGCGCGGCGCCATTCATGAATTGTTTACCCTGCTCAAACCCTTCAGGTTAATCGTCGCCCTTTCCATCCTGCTGGGCATGATCGGCGGCTTGAGCGTGACGGTATTGCTGGCGACCATCAACAATGCCCTGCACGCCGACAGCAGCCCCACCAGCAGTGTGGTGGCCCTGTTTGCCGGCCTGTGCCTGCTGGCCCTGCTCAGCTCGATTTTTTCCGACATCGGCACCAACTTCGTCGGCCAGAACATCATTGCCACGTTGCGCAAGACCCTGGGGGAGAAGGTTCTCGCCGCGCCCATCGATCAGATCGAGCGCTATCGCAGCCACCGACTGATCCCGGTACTGACCCACGACGTCGACACCATCAGCGACTTCGCCTTCGCCTTTGCGCCCCTGGCCATTTCGATGACCGTCACACTGGGCTGCCTGGGCTACCTGGCGCTGCTGTCATGGCCGATGTTCCTGTTGATGCTGGTGGCGATTGCCATCGGTACCGGCGCCCAGTTCATCGCGCAGTCCAGCGGGGTCAAGGGCTTCGAGGCTGCGCGGGAAGCCGAGGACGATTTGCAGCGTCATTACAACGCGATTGCTGATGGCGCCAAGGAACTGCGCATCCATCGCCCGCGCCGCCACCGCATGTTTGTGCACGGGATCCAGGCGACCGCCGACTTTATCTGCAAGACGCAGATTCGCTCGATCAACACGTTCGTGATCGCCAAGACCTTCGGCTCCATGTTGTTTTTCATTGTGATCGGCTTGGCGCTGGTGCTGCAAACCGTGTGGCCAAGCCATGACAAGGCCGTAATGAGCGGGTTCGTACTGGTGTTGCTGTACATGAAAGGCCCGCTGGAACATCTGGTAGGCACATTACCGATTGTCAGCCGCGCGAAGATCGCGTTTCGCCGGATCTCGGAACTGTCGGATCAGTTCTCCTCCCCCGAGCCGCACCTGTTGCTCAGTGATACCGAACAGCAAAAGCGCAGCATCCAGAGCATCGAACTGCGGGATGTGTCGTATGCATTCCCTCCGGTTGAAGGCGCGGATCCTTTCCGCCTCGGCCCGGTCAACCTGCAGATCAAGCAAGGCGACATCGTGTTTATCGTGGGTGAAAACGGCTGTGGCAAAACCACGCTGATCAAGCTGCTGCTGGGCCTGTATGCACCGCAGCAAGGTGACGTCAGCCTCAATGGGCAAGCGGTTACCGCCCAGGGTCGCGATGAATACCGCCAGTTGTTCACCACCATTTTTGCCGATTATTACCTGTTCGATGACGTCGTCCAGGGTGACAGCCACTTGCCACAAGACGCGCAAAAATACCTGCAGCGCCTGGAGATCGCCCACAAGGTCAGCGTGCGTGACGGCAAGTTCACCACCACCGACCTGTCGACCGGCCAGCGCAAGCGACTGGCCCTGGTCAATGCCTGGCTGGAGGAGCGTCCAGTACTGGTGTTCGACGAATGGGCCGCCGACCAGGACCCGACCTTCCGACGAATTTTCTACACCGAGTTGCTGCCCGACCTGAAGCGCCTGGGCAAGACCATCATCGTTATCTCCCACGACGACCGCTACTTCGATGTCGCCGATCAACTGGTACGGCTGGAAGCTGGAAAAGTCGCAATCGAACAGGTTCCGGCCTGATACCTGAAATTAACCGGAAGATTTTTTCCGGTTCTGGTGTGTTGCTGCGTCTCACTTTCATTAATAACAATCATTACCATTAGCATCGCCAACATAAGAGCCCAGCCAATGCCCGCGCCGACAACGTTGACACCCCTTTCAAAAGCCATCTGGATGCGCCACCTGCTCAAGCCCCGACTGGCACCCAGCCTGCTCGGGCTGATGGTTGCGCTACCGCTGGCGTGCCAGGTACAAGCCCAGGAAATCAGCTTCCAGATTCCCGCCCAGTCCTTGACCAGCGCACTTCAGGCCTTTGGCCAACAAAGCAAATTGCAGGTGCTGTATTCGCCTGACCAGCTCAAGGGCCTGAAAAGCATCGCTGTGCGCGGCTCCATGGAGCCCACCGTGGCGCTGCAGAAGCTGCTGGGGAGCAGCGGCGTGGCGTACGGAGTTTCCGGCAACACCATCACGATCACCGGCCGCAGCGAAGGCGGCGCCCTGGAGCTGGGGGCCACCAGCGTTACCGGCCAACAACTGGGTGAGACCACCGAAGGCACCGGCTCCTACACCACCGCCTCCATGAGCACCGCGACCAAACTGGCGACCTCCATGCGCGAGACGCCGCAGTCGGTCACGGTGATCACCCGCCAGCGCATGGATGACCAGAACATGCAGTCCCTGGAGGACATTTCGACGTATACCCCAGGCCTGACCATGCGCAAGACCGGCGGTGAACGCCCGGAGTTCTACTCCCGCGGCTCCGCCATCGACAACATCATGATCGACGGCCTGCCCGTCGCGTATGACAGCGACACCCTCGGCACCTCGACACTGGCGATGTTCGACCGGGTGGAAGTGGTACGCGGTGCATCGGGCCTGATGATCGGTGCCGGCAACCCGTCCGGCACCCTCAACCTGATCCGCAAACGCCCCACCGTCGAGCCGCAAGTGTCGGTCACCCTGGGTGCCGGCTCGTGGGACAACTACCGCACTGAAATCGATGCCAGCAGCGCCCTCAACTCCAGCGGTTCGATCAGGGGCCGCGTGGTCGGTGCCTTCCAGGACAAAGACAGCTTTACCGATGGCTACAGCAGCAAGCGACAGTTGCTGTACGGCATCACCGAATTTGACCTGAGCGAAGCCACCACCCTGACCCTCGGAGCGTATTACAACCGTGAGGACAACCCGGGTGCCGACTGGTCGGGCATTCCGACCCGCGCCGATGGCACGTTCCTGCCGATATCCCGTTCGACGCGCATGAGCCCGAACTGGACCTACTGGAACAAGAAAAACACCAGCGCATTTGCCGAAATTGAGCACCGCTTCGACAACGACTGGAAACTGCGCCTGAATACCACGTGGCTGCGAGGCGACCTGGACATGCTGGGCACCAGTTTCTATCGACTGGACTCCAGTGCGGATCAGTTGAACCTGAACGTGGGCCGCTACACCTACCAGCACACGCAAAAAAGCGTCGACGGCTACGTGTCCGGCCCCTTCACCCTGTTTGGTGCGACCCACGAACTGGTGCTCGGTGGCAGTTATCGCAACGATAAAACCGACGATGGCCCCGGCGGTGGTTTCCTCAACGACCCGAACATCGTGCTCGACCCGTCAAACTTCGACTATCACGGCGTAGAGAAACCGGCCATCAACTACAACTGGTCGCGCAAGGGCAAGGTCGATCAATACAGCACCTACGCCACCGTACGCTTCCATCTGCGCGACGACCTGAAACTGATCCTCGGTTCACGCCTGGACTGGTACGAATACGAACAGAACACTATTTCCGGCGAATACACATTCGGCGCCGACTACAAGGCGACGCGGGAATACACCCCCTATGCCGGCCTGATCTACGACATCAACGATACCTACTCGGTGTACACCAGCTGGACCAGAATCTTCCAGCCGCAAGCCAACGTGGACTTCCAGGGCAGCCTGCTGCCGCCAGTCACCGGTACCAACCGTGAAGTCGGGATCAAGGGCGAGTACTTTGACGGCGCGTTGAACGCCAGCCTGGCCTACTTCCAGTTGAACCAGGAAAACCTCGCCCAAGGGCTTGATGCCTGTGCACCGGGTGTTGCTTCCTGCTCCGTGGCCTCCGGCGAAGTGGAAACCAAAGGCGTCGACCTTGAACTGCAAGGCATGCTTGCCCGTGGCTGGCAGGCCTCGGCCGGCTACACCTATGCCGGTGCCAAAAACGTCAAGGGCGGCAGCGGTCGCTTCGACAGCGACACGCCATACAACCTGCTCAAGCTGTCCACCACTTATCAATTGCCGGGCGATCTCGAAAAATGGTCGATCGGCGGTTCATTCCGTAGCCAGAGCAGCACATACACAACCTACGGCGTGTCTCAGGGCGGCTACAGCATCGTCGACCTGATGACCGGCTATAACGTGAACAAAAACCTCAAGGTGCAAGCCAACCTGAACAACGTGTTCGACAAGCACTACTACCAGAGCATCAGTAACCCGGCAGGCGCAAACATCTTCGGCGACCCGCGTAACGTGGCCGTGACCATGAAGTGGAGCATGTAAAACACAGCCCCTGAAACAACAACACCCTGCCACGGCAGGGTGTTGTCAACACAGCAAGACAGCAACCGGGACGCAAGGTCTCAGCGACTGGCCAACCACCGGCCCACCTCAAGGTAAATCCCCTCAACCTCCGCCACCAGGCCCTGCATGCGCAGGAAGTCATGGGTCAGCCCCGGCTGGATGACTGCGGTCACCGGTGTGCCGCTCGCCTCAAGACGCGCGATCCACTCACGCCCCTCATCCAGCAACGGGTCAAATTCGGCCAGCATCACGCAGGCCGGCGCCAGTGCGGGCAACGTCGTGCTCAACAGCGGCGAAGCGCGCCAGTCATGGCGGTTACCGGCAGTGCCCATGTAGTGCTGGTAGAACCACTCCAGTGTCTTGGTTTCCAGCAGATATCCCTCTGCATAAGCCCGGTGGGAATCGCGCAGCCGCGTGATATCGGTGACCGGATAAAACAGCAATTGCGCCGCAGGCCGCAAGGCCAGCCGCTGGGGTTCCTGCACGGCGGTCATGGCGACAATCATCGCCAGCGTAGCGCCGACACTGTCACCGCTGACGACCACCTGACTGGCATCGAGTTGCAACTGCGACGCCTGCTCGACCAGCCAGTTGGCTGCCGCCAGTGCATCATCCACCGCCGCCGGGAACGGTGCCTCGGGCGCCAGGCGATAAGCCGGGGCCAGCACCGCATAGTCACTGGTGCCCGCCAGGCGTCGGCACACCGAGTCGTGTGAGTCCAGGCTACCGACCACATAGCCGCCGCCGTGGAAGTACAAAATCACCGGCTGCGCTCCGTGGCCGCGTCCAGGCTTGCGATACAGGCGTGCCGGCAGCGGATTGCCGTCGGCGCCGGTAAAGGTCAACGGCTGCACTTCAATAGCGTCAGGAGGGCTGGGGTCGAGAATCAGCGAGGTATTTTCGAATTCGCGACGGGCCTGCGCCACGGACAAATCATGCAGGGGTTGGCTTTTTCCGCTCCAACGGCCCATTTCCACAAGCTCCAGAAACGCAGCCAGGTCGGGGTGCAAGGGCATCATGTTTTCCTTGGAAAGTAGTGAGGTACGACGCCGGCCCCGTCCCCAGGGCCGGCGCCAGGGTCAATCGGTAATCAGCTCGGCGCTGTGGAGCAAGCCCGCCAGGCGCTGCAACAACAGAGGGTTGCGCAGCAGGTCGTAGTGGCCGGCGTCGATCTGCTCGGCGCCGGTGAGTTGTGGCAGCAGCCGCTCGAAGGCTTGACGCTCCAGCGTGCTCACGCCATTACCCCACCAGCAGCACGTGTCGACTGCCACCCACGGCAAGACGCTGAACGCCTGCGCCAGGGCCTTGAGTTGCATGCCGACCATAAACGCCTGTGCCAGGTCGGTCGCCTCCAGTTGGCCATAACGCCCGCCGGCCGGTTGACTGGCTTGCAAACTATTGATGATCACTTCCACGGCAGCTGGCTGCAGGGTGACCGGCAATGCCTGCGGCCAGGTCTGGCCCAGGGTGGCTGCGAGGAAATCCTGCAGGTCATCGCGCCAATCCGAGGTGGCGGGCGTTGAGGTGGGAATGTAGCTGTCTACCAGCCCGACAAATTCCACTGCCTGGCCTTGCTCCTGAAGCTCTTTGGCCACCAGCAGCGCCAAGGGTCCACCGAGTGACCATCCCAGTAAACGATACGGTCCGTAGGCCTGCTTCTGGCGAATGTACTGAGCGTAATCGATCGCCATCGCCGGCAATGATTCATCCTGCCATTGGCGGTCCAGCAGCATGCGGCACTGCACCCCATAGACGCTGCACTTCCCTTCCAGCAGGCGTGCCAGTGGCTCATAGTCAAATACGGTGCCGAAACCGGCATGCAGGCAGAACAGTGGACGGCGGTTCGCCACGTTACTGTTGAGCAGTAACAACGGATCAAGCGGAGCCCCGACCTCTTCATGGCCACTGAGCTGGGCGATGGTCGGCTTGCTCATCATGTCGCGCAATTTCAGGTCCAAGCCAAGCTGCGTGTTGCCGCGAACCTTGCCCAGCACCTTGAGCACGCGCAGCGAATCGCCGCCCATCTCGAAGAAGTTGTCGGTGACACCCACCTGCTCGACCTCCAGCACCTCTTGCCAGATCGCGGCCAGCGCCTGTTCGACCGGGTTGCGTGGCGCAACGTAATGGCGCCCCTTGAATTCGGGGTCTGGCAATGCCTTGCGATCCAGCTTGCCATTGGGGCTGACGGGAAACGCTGGCACCACCAGAATCTGCGACGGCACCATGTAATCGGGCAGTTGCGCCTGCAAGTCCTGGCGCAAACGCTCGGCAAGCGCCGGATGCTCATCGGCAACCACATACCCGATCAACTGCTTGCCGGCGCTGGTGTCACGTGCGACCACTACCGCATCACGCACCTCGGCCATGTCACGCAGCCTTGATTCGATTTCGCCAAGCTCAATACGAAAGCCACGGATCTTCACTTGATGATCCAGGCGTCCGAGGTAATCGAACACCCCGTCCGCCCGCTGACGCACCAGGTCGCCGGTGCGGTAGAGCCGTCCGCCTTCCGTGGAAAACGGGTCCGCGACAAAACGCTCGGCCGTCATTCCCGGACGCTGGCGATACCCGCGTGCCAGCCCCTCACCACCGATGTACAACTCACCGGCAACGCCCTGCGGCACGGGGTTGAGGCACGCATCCAACACATACAGGCTGCGCTCGCCAACTCGACTGCCGATCGGCGCATACACAGCGTCGCAGGTTTCGCTCGCGGTGGCTTTCCACAACAGGGGCGTGACCACCGTTTCCGTTGGGCCATAACCATTGGTCAGATAGCGCGGCTTGAGGGTGCGTTTGACCAGTTCGAAACTGGCCTGCGCCACGGCATCGCCACCAAAGCAGTAGACCTGCACCGGCGGGGCTTCCCGGCCTTCGGCATACTCCGCCAGTTGCTGGAGATACGCTGGCGGGAAACAGGCAATACTGATGCGCTGCTCGTGCAGCGCCTGCCAGGTTTCCTGCGGGGTCCACAGGTTATTGTCGCGAATCACCAGGCACCCGCCACTGCGCAGGGTCGACAGCCACCGCTCCTGGGCACCGTCGAAGGCGAACGACATGAACAACAACTCGCGCGTCGCCACATCCATTTCGTAGCGCTCGGCAATCGCGGCGCAGTGCATGCCAATGGGGCCGTGACTCACCGCCACGCCCTTGGGTTGCCCCGTGGAGCCTGAGGTGTAGATCAGGTAAGCGAGGTTATCCGGTTGCAGGCGCGATGGCGGGCATGCATCCGGGAAGCTGTCGAGAGACACGCGGTCCAGCAACACCCGGGTGGTCGCGTCCAACGCCCCAAAGCCTTCGCTGACGCCACTCTGGGTCAACAACACCGAGACATTCGCATCCTTGACGATCCAGTCCAGGCGCTCCCGAGGGTAATCGATGTCCAGCGGCACATAGGCTCCCCCCGCCTTCATGACCGCGTAGAACGCGACAATCACCTCGACGCTGCGCTGCAGGGCGACTCCGACGCACACCTCCGGACCCACGCCCAGGCCGATCAGGTAATGGGCCAGGCGATTGGCACGCCGCTCCAATTGCCCATAGGTCAGTTGCACGCCGTCACACACCAGCGCCACGGCCTCGGCTCGCGCCTGGGCCTGTTGCTGGATCAGTTGCGGCAACAAGGGTGGTGTGGCCGGCACCTGGCGCAGCGGGTTCGCGGCGAGCAAGCTGGCGTATTCGTCGCACGCCAGGGTCGGCAAGCTGCCCACCCGGGCCTGAGGCGAATCGAGCATGGCCAACAACAGCGTCTCGAAACTGCGTCGAACCTGGTCGCACGCCTGTTCGGTGAACGCGTTGCGCAAATACAGGAACTCGATCTTCAGGGTCTGGCCCAGGTTGATCGCCAGGTCCATCGCGTAGTTGGTCACATCACGGGTACTGACCTGGCCAAACTGCAGGTGTTGATTGCCGACCTCGGCCAGGCGCTCATCCACCGGGTAGTTTTCGAACACAATAATGCTGTCAAACAACGGCGTGCCGCCCTGCCCCGACCAGCGCTGGATATCGGCCAGCGCAGCGTGTTCGTAGTCGCGCACTTCCAGGTTGAGCGCCTGCAACTCAAGCAGCCACTGGCACAGCGCCTTGGCCGGATCCGGTTGCTGGACGATCGGCAATGTATTGATGAACAACCCGAGCATTTCGTCCGCACCCGGCAGGCTGGCCGGACGTCCGGCCACGGTGGCACCGAAACACACACTGGCTTGCCCGGTATAGCGCTGCAACAGCAACAACCACACCGCCTGGATCAAAGTATTCGGGGTGATACGCCAGTGCTGGGCAAATTCGCGCAAGCGCCGGGTCTGGTTGACATCCCAATTCAGGTACAGCGCCGCATGCCCCTCCAAGCCAGGCTCGGGCTGGGGATGAATGCTCGCCGCCAGGCTGGTGGGACCTTCAAGGGCTTGCAGTTGCGGCTTCCAGAACAGCGACGCCGTTTCCGCGGACTGCTGGCGCAGCCAGGCGATGTAATCGCGGTAATGCCCTTTGCGCGCAGGCAAGGCGCGGCCGGCGTACACCTCGAAGACTTCACCCATCAAGCGTGAGTTGCTCCAGCCATCCATCAGGATATGGTGGCTGGTCCAGATCAGTTGGTGGCGGTGTTCATCCAGGTGCACCAGAGTCAGGCGCGTCAGAGGGGCCGCCAACATGTCAAAGCCCCTGGCGCAATCGTCCTGCGCCAACGCTTGCAAGGCGTCAGCATCAACCTGGCGATCGCGCCAATCGACGATTTGCACCGAGACCTGGGCGGCCTTGTACACCACCTGCAACGGTTCGCTCAGGTCGCTGGATGACCAGAAGCCAGTGCGCAGAATCTCATGGCGCGCGACCACCTGATCCCAGGCGGCGATAAACGCCGGTACGTCCAGCCCGTCGACAGGCACACAGGTCTGGTTGATATAAAGGTGCGCCGCCGACGGGTCCAGCGTATGGAACAACATGCCTTGTTGCGTCGGTGACAGCGGATAGAGGTCTTCGACCTGCTCCAGCGGCACGGGCAGGCTGTCCAGCTGTTGCTGGGTCAAGGTGCAGAGGGCAAAGTCCGAGGGCGTCGCGCCGAGGTTTTGCGACTGGCTGCAGTGTTCAACCAGCGCCTGGAGTTCGGCGATGTACGCCTGCGCCAGATGCTCGATCGTCGCTTCATTGAACATCTCCCGACTGAACACCCAGTTCAGGCTCAATTGGCCGCCGTACACTTGGCCATTGATGGTCAACCAGTTGCCCAGCGGTGCTTGCGGGCTTTGTTCCAGGCCGATGGATTCGCCGGAAGGCACAAACAGCGCACCGGCATCCACATCAAAACTGCCGTCAAACTGCCCCAGGTAGTTGAAGGTCACACGCGGCGCGGGCAATTGCCCCAGTACCTTGCGGTGCACGGGGCTGCCCATGTAGCGCAGCACTCCAAAGCCGATACCCCGCTGCGGAACGCCTCGCAGCTGCTCCTTGACCTGCTTGATTGACTCACCAATACCCGCTGCCGGCGTGAGTTTCACCGCAAACAGGCTGGTGAACCAACCGACCGTGCGGGTCAGGTCGATGCTGGCAAACAGATCTTCACGGCCATGCCCTTCAAGTTGAATCAGTGCCTGGTCGTGGCCGGTCCAGCGCACCATGACCCGGGCCAGCGCCGTCAGCAACAGGTCATTGACCTGGGTCCGGTAAGCTGCGGGCGCTTCCTGCAGCAGCAACTGCGTCAGATCCTTGCTCAACTGTGAATGGACCGTGAGGCCATGTTTGTTTTGCAGGCCACCGCTCGGATGATCCACCGGCAAGTCCGGGCGGGTATCCTGCAACTGCTGCTGCCAGTACTGCACTTCGGCTTGCGCTTCGGGGCGCTGCGCATAAGCCTGCAAGTGCTCGGCCCAAGCCCGGACAGAATGAGTCTTGGGCGCCAGCTTGAGCGCCTGCCCGCTCGCCAACTGGCGATAGGCAAGCTGCAAGTCGTCAAACAGGATGCGCCAGGAAACACCGTCCACCACCAGATGGTGAAGCACCAGTAACACACGCTGCGAACCATCCGCCAACGCGACCAGCGCCACCCGTAGCAGCGGCCCGTTCAGCAGGTCGAGACTCTGCTGGAGTTGCTCGCCAAACGCCTGCAACGCTTGCGTATCGGGCAGTTGCACCTCCTGCAACACGTTCCGGCCCTGCAACAGTGCCTCGACACTGCGGTAAGTAGCGGCCCAGCCCTCTTCGCCCTGACTGAACACCAGGCGCAGCGAATCGTGATGCACCAGCAGCGCACGCAACGCCTGCTCCAACAGCGCAGCCTCGATAGCCTGTGTCGGCTTGAGCAGCACCGACTGGTTCCAGTGATGACGCTCGGCGATAGGTTCTTCAAAGAATCCCTGATGAATCGGCAACAACGGCAGGTTGCCCGTTACTGCGCCTTGCTCGACTTCAAGCCCGACGGCATCAATGCGCGCGACGCCTGCCAGCCCCTGTACGGTCTGGTGCTGGAACAACTCTTTGGGCGTGAAGAAAATGCCTGCCTGGCGGGCACGCCCCACCACCTGGATCGAAATGATCGAGTCGCCGCCCAGCTCGAAAAAGTTATCCGACAAACCGACCCGCTCAAGCTTGAGCACGTCTTGCCAGATCGCGGCAATCTGCTGCTCCAGCGGGCTTTGCGGCGCAATGAAATTTTGTTGAGCCTGGCGTACATCCGGCTTGGGCAACGCCTTGCGCTCCAGTTTGCCGTTGGGGCTCAGGGGCAGTTGCTCAAGGAACAACAGGTGCACCGGCACCATGTAGTCCGGCAATACCTCGCGCAAACGGGCCTTGAGTACTTCGCGCAGCGACGCTTCGTCCACATCGCCTTGGGCAGGTACCACATAGCCCACCAGTTGCTGGCCGCTCGCGCCGTCTACCGCCAACACTACCGCTTCGCGCACCGCGTCCTGCTCCATCAGGCGTGCTTCGATTTCCCCCAACTCGATCCGCAGGCCGCGGATCTTCACCTGGTGGTCAATACGCCCGACGTATTCGATCACGCCGTCTGCCCGGTGACGCGCCAGGTCGCCCGTGCGGTACAGCCTCTGGCCGCCGCCAAACGGGCTGGCTACAAAGCGTTCGGCGGTCAACGCCGGACGACGGTGATAACCCCGCGCCAGTCCTTCACCGCCGAGGTACAACTCACCCACCACCCCGACGGCTACCGGCCCCAGGCCCGCATCAAGAATGTAGGTACCCAGGTTGGCAATGGGCTGGCCGATAGGCACGCTGTCGCGCCCTTCTTCACGGCAGGTCCAGTGGGTGACATCGATAGCAGCCTCGGTCGGGCCGTACAGGTTGTAAAGCCGGGCTTGAGGCAGCTTGGCGAACACTTGCTGCTGCGCGTCCACCGGCAAGGCCTCGCCGCTGCAGATAATGCGCTGCAAGCCGGTGCAACGGTTGACCGCTACATCGGCGACAAACGCTTGCAGCATCGACGGTACAAAGTGCAGCGTGGTGACGTGCTCAAGGTTGATCAGTTCAATCAACTTTGCCGGCTCGCGGTGAATGCCGGGCGCTGCAACCACCAGGCGCGCGCCCGTCATCAAAGGCCAGAAGAACTCCCACACCGACACGTCGAAGCTGAAGGGGGTTTTCTGCAACACCGTGTCCACTTCACTCAAGCCATAGGCCTGCTGCATCCAGCACAGGCGGTTGGTCAGCGCCGAGTGACGATTGCCGGCCCCCTTGGGCTTGCCGGTGGAACCGGAGGTGTAAATCACATACGCCAGGTTTTCCGGCTGCACGCTGATCGGCGGGCAGGTCGAAGCGTACCCGGCCAGCGGCTGATCCAGCAGCAGGCAAACCACCTGCGCCGGGATCGGCAAGCGCTCACGCAGCGCCTGCTGGGTCAGCAGCAAACCAATGCCACTGTCCTCGATCATGTAGGCCAGGCGCTCCTCGGGATAGTCCGGGTCCAGCGGAACATAAGCACCGCCGGCCTTGAGCACCGCCAGCAACCCCACCACCATCTCGATACTGCGCTCGACCGCCACGCCCACCAGCACGTCCGGGCCGACACCCGCCTCGATCAACTTGTGCGCCCATTGGTTGGCCAGCGTATCCAGCTGGCGATAGCTCAGTTGCTGGCCGGCAAACACCAGGGCGATGGCCTCCGGCGTCGAGTCCACCTGGGCCTGAATCAGCGCCTGTACGCTTTGGTCCAACGGGTAAGCGGCCTGGGTGGCATTCCAGTCCTGCAACAGCGTGCGCAACTGCACCGTGTCGAGCATCGGCAGCTCGGCGATTGCCCGGGAAGGCTGCGCGATAATCCCTTGCAACAAAGCCTGCCAGTGCCCCGCCATGCGCTCGACTGTGGCCGGCTCGAACAGGTCAGTGGCATAGGTCAATTGCGCCGACAGGCCCTCGCTGTGTTCAACCGTATTGAGGGTCAAGTCGAACTGCGATGTATGGGTTTCCCAACTCAGGCGTTCGATCTCCAGGCGCGAGGCCTGGCCTGTCACCTCGACCCGCCCGCGAGTGTCTTCACTTTGGTGGTTGAACATCACCTGGAACAGCGGGTTGTGGCTCAACGTCCGCTCGGGCCGCAGGGCTTCCACCAGTTGTTCGAACGGCAGGTCCTGATGTGCCTGCGCGCCCACGGCATTTTGCTTGACCTGCTGCAGGAACTCGCGGAAGGACGTGCGCCCGTCGACGTCTGCCTTGTGAATCTGCGTGTTGACGAAGAATCCGATCAACCGTTCGGTTTCGGCACGGTTCCGGTTAGCCACCGGCACCCCGACCCGAATATCGCCCTGGCCGCTGTAGCGGTACAACAGCACCTGGAACGAGGCCAGCAACAACATAAATGGGGTGACGTTTTCGCGCTGGGCCAGCCGCTTGAGGCCGGCAACCAGTTCCGCGCCCAGGTTGAGGGTGTGGGTGTTGCCGCGAAAGCTCTGCTCGGCGGGACGCGGATGGTCGAACGGCAACTCCAGTACCGGCTGCTCGCCACCGAGGCGTTCGGTCCAGTAGCCCAACTGGCGCTCCAGCTCCCCCGCCTCCATCCATTGGCGCTGCCACAATCCATAGTCGGCATACTGCACCGGCAACGGCGCCAACTCGACCGAGCGTCCCTCGCTGTAGGCGGCATAGCACTGCACCAGCTCGTCGACCATCACCTGCATCGACCAGCCATCGGAAACAATATGGTGCTGAGTGAGCACCAGCACATGCTCATCGGCACTGACTCGCAGCAGCTTGACCCGCAATAGCGGGCCTTGCTGCAAATCGAACAACTGTCGGGTTTCATCCTCCACGAACGCCTTGATCTGAGCGTCACGCTGTAGCGCGTGCGCCGGCGCCAACGTGTGCAAGTCGATGCTGGCGCCCGCCGCCGGGCTGATGACCTGCAGCCGCTGTGAACCGTCCTGGACAAAATGGGTACGCAGCGATTCATGACGCTCGATCAGCGTCGAAAAGCTGCGCTCCAGAGCTGCCACGTCCAGCGCCCCACGCAAACTCAAGGCACTGGAGATGTGGTAAGCCGTACTGTCCGGATCCATCTGCCACAAGAACCACTGCCGCTCCTGAGCGTAGGACAGCAACAACGGTTCACTGGCGTTTCTCTTGAAAACAGGCGCGACACTGAAGAGATTGATGCCCTTGTGTTTAAGCAGCACCGCCAAGGCTTTGCGTTCCTTTGGCGAAAGCTCGCCCACTGCTCCGATCAACTCTTTCACACCTATCCCCTTCACTCTGAAATTAGCTTTTCAAGCTCATCCCCTGTTAAACGTTTGAGGGCCTCCAAAGATTTAGCCAATTCATCCATCAGCGGTTCACTGGCCGATCCCAACTGCGCCACTTCGGCACTGAAGGTGCGCAAGTTGCTGGCAGCGAACAGCGTCTTGAGCTGCACTTGCAGGTCCATTCGCTCACGGATACGCACGATGAGTTGGGTGGCCAGCAACGAATGCCCGCCCAATGCAAAGAAGTCATCCTCCAGGCCGACCTGCTCGACGTTAAGCACCTCACTCCAGATTTGCGCCAATTGCTGCTCGGTGTCGGTCTGCGGTGGTGTGTATTGGTCACGACGCTGTACCGCGCCAGGGGCCGGCAAGGCCTTGCGATCAAGCTTGCCGTTGGGGGTCAGCGGCATGTAATCAAGCAACAGCAACTGCGCCGGCACCATGTAGGCAGGCAACACTTCATGCAGACGGCGCTTGAGGTCGTCTTGCAAGTCTGCTTGCGCGTCGGCGTCGATAAGGCCCGGCTGGCTAGGCACCACATAACCCACGAGTTGCAAGCCACTCACACCTTCCACCGCCAGCACCACGGCCTCGCGTACCGAGCCCTGGGCCATCAATTGAGCTTCGATTTCGCCCATCTCAATTCGGAAACCGCGGATTTTCACTTGATGGTCGATACGCCCGACGTACTCGATCACCCCCTCCGGGCGATAACGGGTCAGGTCGCCGGTACGGTACAAACGCTCGCCGGTGGTCGAGAACGGGTTCGGCACAAACTTCTCGGCGGTCAACCCCGGACGCAAGAGGTAGCCACGGGTGATGCCCTCGCCCGCCAGGTAAAGCTCCGCCGCCACGCCGACGGGCACTGAGTGCAATTCAGCGTCCAGCAGGTAGCTGGCCGTGTTGGCCAACGGCTTGCCGATATTGGCCTGGCCACCGGCTTCGCGGCGGGTCCAGGTGGAGTAAGTGGTGTCTTCCGATGGGCCATACAGGTCGTAGACATGCTGCACATGCCCACGGCCATACAACGCATCCACCAGCGACTGCTTCAACGGTTCGCCCGCCAGATTGATGATGCGCACGCTTTCCGGGATTTGCCCGGCACGCTGCAAGGCTCCCATCGCCGAAGGCACGCTGTTGATCAGGCGCACCCGGTCTCGGGCCGCCAGCTCCGGCAGCTCCAGGGCATTGCGGGCACCGACGATAAAACCGCCGCCGGCCAGGGTCACAAACAGCTCCCACACCGACAAGTCGAAGCAGATCGACGTTGAGGCCAACACACCTTGAATGTCTTCAGGGCTGTAAACCTGCTGCGACCACTGCGTCAGAGCCGCCACGTTGCGGTGAGTAATGGCCACGCCCTTGGGCAAGCCGGTGGAGCCGGAGGTGTAGATCACATAGGCCAGGTTATTCGCACTGACCACAACGGCCGGGTCCTGGTCATCGGTGTCCTGAGCCTCAACCAGCAGGACTTCGATGGATGCATTCACCTCCACCGCCGCCAGCACATCAGATTGCGTCAACAACACCCGCGCCTGGCTGTCCTTGAGCATGTACGCCACGCGCTCGGCCGGGTAATCCGGGTCCAGCGGCACATACGCACCACCCGCCTTGAGCACCGCGAGCAATGCCACAACCATCTGCGCACTGCGCGGCATGGCCACGCCAACCCGCACTTCAGGGCCAACACCCAACGCCACCAGCTTGTGGGCCAGGGCATTCGCCCGGCCGTTCAACTGGCGGTAGGTCAGGTGTTCATCACCCCAGATAACCGCCAGGGCATCGGGAGTACGCTGCACCTGATCCTGAATCTGCTGATGGATACACCGCTCACGCGGGAAGTCCAGGGCATTGGCGTTCCAGGTCTGTTCAATCAGTTGACGTTCGTCGCCACCGAGCATCACCACATCAGCCAGCACCCGCTCACTTGAGGTCGTCAACTCGACCAGCAACCGGTTGAGGTGGCCAGCGATACCTGCCATCGCCTCTGAACCAAACACGCTGCAGTCATAGTGATAGTGCAGGGCCAACGTCTGCCCGGCATTGACCAACAATGTCAGCGGATAGTTGCTCTGCTCCTGGACGGCAACCGCGCCAAACACCAGGCCATTGTCACTGCCCTGGACCAACGCTTCGGCGATCGGGAAGTTCTCGAACACCAACAGGGTGTCAAACAACGACTCGGAACCGTGTTCGGCCCAGCGCTGAATCTCGAACAGCGGCGTGTGTTCATGCTCACGCAGCCCCAGGTTTTGCGCCTGGACCGCCTGCAACCAATGACTGACGCTCTGCCCGGCGAGCGGGCTGGCAACCACTGGCAAGGTGTTGATGAACAACCCGATCTGCTGCTCGACCCCTTTGAGATCGGCCGGACGCCCAGCCACGGTGGCACCAAAGCACACCGTCGACTGCCCGGTATAACGCTGCAAAAGCAGGAGCCAGGCGGCTTGCAGCAAGGTATTGAGGGTGACTTTCTGCTGGCGGGCAAACTCGTTCAGAAGGCGCGCCTGAGTAGCATCCAGTACCTCGAAGTGGCTGGCATAGCCCGTACCCTGGACACGTGGCGCAACGACCGCCTGGGCCAGGCGCGTCGGTGCTTGCAGCGATGCCAGCTGCTGTTTCCAGAACGCTTCCCGTAGCGTCTGGTCCTGACCTTGCAGCCAGGCAATGTAATCACGATAGCGCCCGGTCGACACCGACGGGTTATGACCGCTGTAGCGTTGCAACACCTCACCGAGCATCTGCGAGTGGCTCCACCCATCCATCAGGATATGGTGATGAGTCAGGATCAGGTGATGGCGACGATCATCCAGCGCCACCAGGGTCAACCTGAGCAACGGTGCCTCTTGAAGCTCGAAGCCCCTGGCTTGTTCGGCCTCGGCCAGTTGGCGCAAGGCCTGCGCCTGCCCGGCACGCCCGCGCCAATCGTGCAACGCGTAAGGCAGGGTCACCTGCTTGCGCACGATCTGCAGCGGCTGATCCTGTTCAGCCAACCACACGAAGCCGGTGCGCAGGATGTCATGGGCGTCCAGGGTGGCCTGCCAGGCCTGGCGGAACTTGTCCGGGTCCAGCCCTTCGACGTCCAGGCACATCTGGTTGATGTAATCGCCAGAGGCCTGTTCATATAGCGTGTGGAACAGCATGCCTTGCTGCATCGGTGACAACGGGTAAATGTCTTCGATGCTGTGTGCCGTCATCGGCAAGCCGTCCAGCGCGGATTGGCTCAGGGTCGCCAGCGGGAAATCCGACGGCGTCACCGCTCCGGCGCCCGGCAGGCAGCAATGCTCCACCAGGCCAGCCAACTCACGGGCGTAGTCATCGGCCAGGCGCTGGATGGTCGACTCATCGAAACGTTGGGCACTGAAGGCCCAACCCAGGCTGAGTTCGCCGGCGTACACCTGGCCATTGAGGATCAGGCCGTTGGCCAACGGTGCCTCTGCGTTTTGCTCCGGCCCACGGGCCTCGTCGCAAGGTGCCCAGAGCGGTACATCGCCATCGTCAAAACTGCTGTCGAACTGGCCCAGGTAGTTGAAGGTGATCTGCGGTGCAGGCAACTGCGCCATAGCCTCACGCGTCGCTGTCTCGGCAAAGGTAGACAACACACCAAAACCCAGGCCTTTGTCGGGGATGGCGCGCAGTTGTTCCTTGATGTTTTTCAGCGAACTCGCCGGGTCACCGGCCGGGGTCAGCTTGACCGGAAAAGCACTGGTGAACCAACCGACGCTGCGGGTCAGGTCAACTTCATCAAACAGGTCTTCACGGCCATGCCCTTCCAATTGGATCAAGGTGCTCGCCTGGCCGGTCCAGCGGCAAATCACCCGCGCCAGGGCCGTCAGCAACAGGTCGTTGATTTGCGTGCGATAGGCCGCCGGGGCGTCCTGCAACAGGCGGCGGGTCTGCACCGAGTCCAGACGGCTGTACACCGTGAGGCCGTCCTGGTTGGTTTGTCGACCACCCGAATGGTCCGAGGGCAATTGGGCTTGAACATCCCGCAACTGCATTTGCCAGTAAGGCAATTGCTCCAGCGCCTCCTCCCGGGCAAAGCGAGCCAGCCGCTCGCCCCAGGCCTTGATCGACGAAGTCTTGGCCGGCAATGCCACAACGCGGCCCTGCTGCAGTTGCTCGTAGGCGGTTTGCAGGTCTTCAAACAGGATGCGCCACGACACACCGTCCACCGCCAGGTGATGGATCACCAGCAGCAGCCGCTGACTGCCGTCGGCCAGGGTCGCCAGCACCGCGCGCAGCAGTGGGCCATTGCTCAGGTCCAGGCTGCGCTGGGCTTCGTCGCCCAGTTGCTCCAGCGCCGAAGCGTCACTGATGCTGCGTTGCCACAGCAGAGGTTGCTCGCTGACCGCCTGGTAAGTCGCTCGCCAGCCATCGGCCTGCTGGACGAAGCTCACGCGCAAGGCATCGTGCTGCACCAGCAGGGCGTGCAGGGCGTGTTCCAGATGTTCAGGGTTCAGCGGCTGCGTGGTCTTGAGCAGTACCGACTGGTTCCAGTGGTGCCGCTCAGGAATTGCCGTGTCGAAAAATGCCTGATGGATCGGCAGCAATACGCTGTCGCCGGTTACCGGGCCCTGGTCGATCAGCAGTGCACCCTCACCCAG